>DPRS01000056.1 GCA_003537575.1 Oxalobacteraceae bacterium | reverse complement strand
TGATGGTATCGCCGGAAATCTGGGCCGAGGCGGAAGCGGAAATGCCGAATGCGAGGGTGCCGCATACTGCGGCGGTCATGACTTTCATCGTGTTGCGCATGCTATCTCCAAATCAATTAATGTTTATTATTTCAAGTCCATTCCCGCATCTCGCCACACGGGGCCATTGGCGGGCGTCTCATGTTCAGTGCAGGCTTAGTTGCCGCTAGGAACATGAATGGGGCAAACCCATCATAGGTGCGAAGATTTAAAACAGACTTAAAATTTTGTATAAAAGAAAACAGCCTGGAATATTTAACAACGGTTAATTTGCCGTATGAAAAATGATTTCAGCATCCAATCCACGCTTGCGATTGCGCAAGCGAATTTCGGCGCCATGGACATCGGCGATCTGGCGCACGATGGCCAAGCCTAGTCCGCTGCCCTCCGAAGGAGTGCCCGGCACCCGGTAAAAGCGGTCCAGCACGCGTGTCAGGTCCTGTTCCGGAATTCCGGGGCCGGTATCCTCGACCGCCACGGCGATGCTGCCCGGGCGCGAACGGACCGTGATATCCACCAGGCCACCGGCGGGCGTGTAACGGATGGCGTTGTCCACCAGGTTGTTCAGCATGATGCGCAGGGATTCCGGATTGCCGTGAATACAGGCCGAGGCCGGGTCGGCGGCCTTCATGCCGAGGTCGATGCCGCGGTCGGCCGCGATCGGCACGAAATCGGCCGCCACGCTGCGCGCCAGCGCCGCCAGATCGACGCGGTCGCTGACGCGGCGCGGCACGGCCGGGTCCTGGCGGGCATGTGTCAGCAACTGATTCACCAGGTGGCTGGTGCGCTCCAGTCCGCCCTTGAGGTCGGCCAGGGCCTGGCGGCGCTCTTCATCGGTGCCCGCGCGTTCGACCAACTGGGCCTGCAGTTTCAGCGCCGTCAGCGGCGTCTTGAATTCATGCGCGGCATCGGCGATAAAGGCGCCATGCGCGGCCGCCGCCATGCGTAGCCGCGACAGCAGCTCGTTGAAGGCATGGGTGAGCGGCTGTATCTCGCGCGGCAGTTCGCCGTCGGTGACGTCGGTAAGCGCGTCGGCGTCGCGCAACTCCACCTGGGCCGCTACCCTGCGCACCGCCGCCAGGCTGCGTCCGACCGTGACCCAGATCAGCACGCCCAGAAAAGGCAGCAGCAGGATCAGCGGCGCGACCGTGCGCCATGCCACCGCCGCCGCCAGTTCGTGACGGACGCTGGCCAGCTGCGCCACCTGCACCGTGGTTTCGCCCAGGCGCATATTGTAGATGCGCCATTCGGTGGATTCCACATAGATGTCGTGGAACCCAGGCTCTCTGGTCAGCGGCAGGGTGTAGATGCCGTGCGAGTTAAAAAGCTGGAAGCCGTTGCTCATGTCCCATACCTGCACGACAAAATCGTCGCGCAGGCTGGTTTCGTTGGTGCGGGTGGTAGCCACCGGGCCGGGCGGCTGCGGCAGCGACGCCACCAGCTGCTTCATCTGCTTGTCCGACAGTTCGTTGGCTTCCTTGCGCGCGCGGTCGTAGACCATCAGCGCCGCCACTCCGATGGCAGTGGTGACGCCGACCAGCAGCCACACCAGCAGGGTATTGCGGATCGACTTCATGCCTGGCGCGGCACCATGTAGCCTACGCCGCGCACGTTCTTGATGAAATCCGCGCCGAATTTCTTGCGCAGCGAATGAATGTAAACCTCCACCGTATTGCTGCCGACATCGTCGTCCCAGCCGTAGATCTTTTCACCCAGCTGCGTCAGCGACAAGACTGCGCCGGGGCGGTCGAGAAAAGCCGCCAGCAGCGAATACTCGCGCCCCGACACGGCTACCGGCTGACCCTTGAAGCAGACTTCCCGGCTGGCCGGATTGAGGGTCAGTTCGCCCTGCTTGATCACCGTGTCGGCGCGTCCTGCCTGGCGCCGCAACAGGGCGCGGATGCGCGCCTCCATCTCTTCAAAATCGAAAGGCTTGACCAGGTAGTCGTCGGCGCCGGCGTCGAGCCCCTTGACGCGGTCGCATACCGCGTCGCGCGCGGTCAGCACCATGACGGGCAGGCGGTTGCCGGCCTGCCGGATCGAAGTCAGCACTTCCAGGCCGCCTTTCTTGGGCAAGCCCAGATCAAGCAGCATCAAATCGTAATTTCCATTTTTGACCGCGAGTTCGGCGGCGCGGCCGTCCTGCACCCAGTCGACGGTAAAACCGTCCTGGCGCAGCGCCTTGCGCAACCCCTCGCCTACCATGGAGTCGTCTTCAACCAGCAGCAATCGCATCGGGAACCACCAGCTCGAATGAATAGGAGGCTTATTTTACGAACAAAACGTGAATGTGTGTCAGATGTGTGACAGAGGTGCGGTGGCGGTGTGGTGGAAAGCCACAGACTGGCGCGACTGGCGATCACGGATTCGGATGCATCCAGTGGCCAGTGCTGAACTTTTGCCATGCATGCCATGATGGCATTGCTTGCGCGTGCGGCGCCACGCCGCCCGGGACTTTCCGGGCAACGTGGCGCCGACGGTTTTAGTGGCCCGAGTTCGGATCGGCCTTGGTGGCCGAATGGAAGATTTCCGGATTTTCTGGGCCGGTGACGTGCAGGATGCCGGCCAGCCCCTTTTCCAGGCGCGACAGCGCATGGTCGACCAAGATGTAGCGCCCCGGCACCTCGACCTTGAATTCCACCATGGTGGCGCCGCCCGGCGGCACGCTCGTGGTCTGCACGTTCTGCAGCGGCGGTGAAGTGAGGTCGCCCAGGTTGTAGACGCGGTCGAACACTTCACCGATCACGTGGAAGCTCGAAGTCGCGTTGGGGCCGCCGACGCCGAAGAAGATGCGCACGGTCTCGCCGACCTTGGCTTCCATCCGGTGCGTCTTGGTGAGCGCATCGTGGGTACCGTTGAAGGTCATGTGCTCGGGTTTTTCATCCAGCAGCTTCTCCAGCGAAAACTCGTTTTCCCCGGCCGTGCCATGGCGCTGGGCAGTGTACAGCTCGCCCTGCATGACGTAGAACTCGCGGTCCACCATCGGTAACCCGCCTTCCGGCTCGACCAGGATCATGCCGTACATGCCGTTGGAGATGTGCTGGGCCACCATCGGCGTGGCGCAGTGGTAGACGTACAAGCCCGGATTGATGGCCTTGAAGGTGAAGCTCTTTTCCGTGCCCGGCGCCGCCTGGGTCACTGCCGCGCCGCCGCCAGGGCCGGTGACGGCGTGGAAGTCCACCGAGTGGATCATCTTGCTGTCCTTGGCGTTAGCCATGTTGACGGTCACCGTGTCGCCGACACGCACGCGCAGGAACGGGCCCGGCACCTTGTTGTTGAAGGTCCAGTACTTGTAGGTGGAGCCATCCATCAGCTGGCCGACCACTTCGGTCGTCTCCAGGTTGACGGTCAGCTTCTGCGGTCCGCGCTTGCCGACCGCCTGCCCCACGTTCAGCGGGTTCTGCGACACTTCGGCTGCCTTCGGCGCCTGCGCCTTCTGGACATCGCCGACCACGATCTTGCCGATCATGCCGGCCGCGACGTGGCCGGGCAGCGTGCAGATATAGGTGAATTCGCCTTTCTTGTTGGCGCGGAACACGATCGTGGTGCTGGCGCCCTTGGCAGTCACCTGATCCGACTTGGCGTCGAAATCCTTCACCGAGATATCGTGGATGGCGCCGTCGCCATTGACCAGGTTGATCTGCACCACTGCGCCTTCGGCGACATTCAGCTGCGGATTGACCTTGCCCTTGATGGCGCCGGTTTCACCGATGAAAACCAGCTTGCCGTCGGCGATATCGGTACGCAGCGTAAAGGTGACGTCAGGCCGGTATTTGACCGCGCTGGCCTGCTGGTGCTGGTGCGGGTTCGGCGCTGCATGAACCGGCGCGATGAAGGCAACGCCCAGAGCCGCCGCCACAATGGTCTTGTGAAAAATGTTGGATTTCATCTTGTTTTCCTTAACGGATCGTTCGCATCGGTTTTCTGGCGCATCGTCCGCGCCCGCTCTGTTGCCCTTCACCGTTCGGTCTCCATCAGGTGAATGATTTGTTTGTCGTGCCAGGTTATTCGATCTGGCTGGAACAAATCATACATTTTGTTTGCATTTTAAAAAATTGATAGGTATCAAGTAATTCCAAGCTGGGTTTTACCGACTCACGCTGTCAATTCAATCGGCGCGATGAGCCCGTTTCATGACACCGCCATCTACCCGTGCGATGCGCCGATTTCATGGCTTGAAGGCTAGTCGAATTGAAAATTATCCTAGATCAAGAATTTCAAACAAATCATTTTCACTCAATTGACGCCACTACATTTAGTGCATAACCTCTCCATCACATCAATATATTGTGCCCACCGGAGAACCCATGAATCCACAAGCCATTTCCTTCCTAACTCACATTATCAAACGCGACGGCAGCCTCGCCACCTTCGATCCCCGCAAAATCCTCTCGGCGATCCGGCGCGCCGGCCAGGCCAGCGGCGAATTCGGCGAAGAGGAAGCGCAGGAACTGAGCCTGAAGGTGGTGATGCGGCGGGTGCAGCTCGAGGGCGACGAACCACCGCAGGTCGAGCAAATCCAGGATGTGGTGGAGTCGGTCCTGTTCGATGCCGGCTACCGGAATACGCTGCGCTCCTATATCGTCTATCGCGAGCAGCACCAGAAGCTGCGCTCGGACAAGAAGACCCTGGTGGACGTCGAATCCTCGATCAACGAATACCTGCAGCAACTGGACTGGCGCGTCAACGCCAACGCCAACCAGGGCTATTCGCTCGGCGGCCTGATCTTGAACGTCTCCGGCAAGGTGGTCGCCAACTACTGGCTCAACCATGTCTATCCGCCGGAAGTCGGCGAAGCGCACCGCAATGCCGACATCCACATCCACGATCTCGACATGTTGTCCGGCTATTGCGCCGGCTGGTCGCTGCGCACCTTGCTGCACGAAGGTTTGAACGGCGTGCCTGGCAAGGTGGAAGCAGGCCCGCCGAAGCACATGTCGAGCGCGGTCGGCCAGATCGTCAATTTCCTCGGCACCCTGCAGAACGAGTGGGCCGGCGCGCAAGCCTTCAGTTCCTTCGACACCTACATGGCGCCGTTCATCCGCAAGGACGAAATGCACTACAGGGAAGTCAAGCAGTACATGCAGGAGCTGATCTACAACCTCAACGTGCCGTCACGCTGGGGCACGCAGACGCCCTTCACCAACCTGACCTTCGACTGGGTCTGCCCGGAAGACCTGCGCGAGCAGATTCCCGTGATCGGCGGCGTGGAAATGCCGTTCTCCTACGGCGACCTGCAGGAAGAGATGAACATGATCAACCGCGCCTACATCGAAGTCATGATGGCCGGCGACGCCAAGGGCCGCGTGTTCACCTTCCCGATCCCGACCTACAACATCACCGAGGATTTCGACTGGTACAGCCCTAACGCCGAGCTGTTGTTCGAAATGACGGCGCGCTACGGCCTGCCCTACTTCCAGAACTTCATCAATTCGGAACTGAAGCCCAACATGATCCGCTCGATGTGCTGCCGCCTGCAGCTCGACCTGCGCGAACTGCTCAAGCGCGGCAACGGCCTGTTCGGCTCGGCCGAGCAGACCGGCTCGCTGGGCGTGGTGACCATCAATTGCGCGCGCCTGGGCTACCTGTACCGCGGCGACGAGGCTGCATTGATCGCCCGCCTCGACCAGTTGATGGATATGGGCAAGACCAGCCTGGAAATCAAACGCAAGGTGATCCAGCGCCACATGGACAATGGCCTGTTCCCTTACACCAAGCGCTACCTCGGCACGCTGCGCAACCACTTCTCTACGCTCGGCATCAACGGCGTCAATGAAATGATCCGCAACTTCACCAATGGCGAGCACGACCTGACTACCGACTGGGGTTATGCCTTCGCTGTGCGCCTGCTGGATCATGTGCGCGCGCGCATGCTGGAATTCCAGGAAGAGACCGGCAACATGTACAACCTCGAAGCCACGCCGGCGGAAGGCACCACCTATCGCTTCGCCAAGGAAGACAAGAAGCGCTACTTCGACATCCTGCAGGCGGGAACAGAGGACATGCCTTATTACACCAACTCCTCGCAGCTGCCAGTGGGTTTCACCGACGATCCCTTCGAGGCGCTCGAGCGGCAAGATCAGCTACAGCGCAAGTACACCGGCGGCACGGTGCTGCACCTGTACATGACCGAAGCGCTGTCCAGCGCCGAGGCCTGCCGCAGCCTGGTCAAGCGCGCGCTCTCCCGCTTCACGCTGCCCTACATTACCGTCACGCCGACCTTTTCGATTTGCCCAAAACACGGTTACTTGGCCGGCAAGCATGAATACTGCCCGAAATGCGACGAGGAACTCATCGCGCGCAAGATGCAGTTGCCGGCATAAGAGCAAGAAAGCACCCTGTTTTTACCCCCCAACCCTGTCAAGGAGAACAGCATGAATCAGCTTTGCATCGACAATCAACAATCCGGCCAGACTATCCAGCTGGCCAACGAAGAACGCCAGCCTTGCGAGATCTGGACCCGCGTGATGGGCTATCACCGTCCAATGTCGTCGTTCAACATCGGCAAGAAAGGCGAGTTCCACGAGCGCCAGTACTTTACCGAGCGTTCGGCGCAACTGGGCTAAAACCTCGACCGATCTCGCGGACACGCCATGAAACTGCATCCCGTCATCGCGCTCAAGCCAGCCGGCGCGGATATTCCAGCGCGCGACTTTCAGGTCGGCGGCGTGGCGCCATTTTCGGCCACAGATTATCCGGGCAAGCTGGCGGCAGTCCTGTTCGTGCAGGGATGTCCGTGGCGTTGCGGGTATTGCCACAATCCACACCTGCAGCCGCGCCCGTCGGAAAGTCCGCTGGCATGGCCGCAGGTGCTGGATTTTCTCAAGCGTCGGCGCGGCCTGCTCGATGCCGTGGTGTTTTCCGGCGGCGAACCGACCATCGATCCGGCGCTGCCGGAGGCGATTGCCGCCGTGCGCGAGCTCGGCTTTGCCATCGGCTTGCACAGCGGCGGCATCTACCCGCGGCGGCTTGCCGAAGTCTTGCCGCTACTGGACTGGATCGGCCTCGACATCAAGGCCCCCTTCGATCTCTACGAAAAAATCACCGGCGCTCCCGACAGCGGCCGGCAGGCGCGGCAATGTGCCGAAGCCGTGCTGGCGTCCGGCGTCGCGCATGAATTTCGCACCACGGTCCACGCCAGCCTGCTGAGCGAACCGGAGCTCCTCGATCTCGCCCATACCCTGGCGCAAATGGGTGCGCGCAACTACGCCCTGCAGGTTTTCCGCAAGCAAGGCTGCGCCAGCGATGAACTGAATGCCGCGGCGCGCTCCGGCTACCCCTCCATGCAACTGGTCGATCAGGTATCGGCCCTGTTCCCGGCATTTACCCTGCGGCGCGATTAATTAGCGATTGAGCAAGATTCAGGCAGCGGCGATCAGGCAGCGATCAAGCGGCAATGAAGCGGCCGCGCCGGAATACTTAACTTGCATCAAGGAAGCAGAAGCACTTGCGGCCGGAAAATCGTTCATCAAGCTTGCCTGGAGAAAAAATGAACACGATCACCGAACACATGAGCACCGACCACAAGCAATGCGATGACATCTTCGCCGCGCTGGAAACGGATGTCACCGAAGGACGCTGGGAAGCCGCCGAGCGGGCAATGCGCGAATTTGCCGGCGCCATGCGCACGCACTTTGCCATGGAAGAGGAGATATTGTTTCCCGCCTTCGAAGCGGCCACCGGCAACAGCATGGGACCGACGGTGGTCATGCGTTCGGAACACGTCCAGATGCGCGAGATCCTCAAAGAGCTGGACGATGCGCTGGCGCAGCGCGCCCCCGCAGACTTCGCCGGGATTGCCGACACCCTGAATATCATGCTACAACAGCACAACATGAAGGAAGAAGGCATCCTGTATCCGATGACCGACCGTGTGCTGGCCAATACGCGCGAGGAGGTGCTGGATGCGATGAGCAAACTGGCCCCCTGTGCGGAAATCAATCCATGACTGACATAGTTGAACTTGACGTCTGCGGCCTGGAGCCGCCCGAACCGCTCGAGCGCGTGATGGAAGCGCTCTCGCGGCTCCAGCCGCAGCAACGCCTGCGCATGCTGATCGACCGCGAACCGCTGCCGCTCTACCGCATCCTGGCCAACAACGGCTATGCGCACCAGACCAGTTCCTTGCCGGACTATCGTTACGAAATCCTTATCTGGAAAGTCCCGCAAGGCGGCTGAACCCGGCTGCGCGGGAATGCGCCATGCAACGCGTCCTGTCTTTCGAACAATCCCCGCCGCTATCGGTGCCGCTGCGTTTCTTTCTGAGCGCGCCGCTGTTCGCCCTGCTGGCCGCCCTGCTGCTGCTCTGGCATGGCCCGGATGCCTTCGCCTCGCGCTGGCTGCCCGCCACGCTGGCGCTCACTCATCTGCTGACGCTCGGTTTTCTCAGCATGACCATGGTGGGCGCGCTGATCCAGATTCTGCAAGTAGTGGTCGGCATCGATCTGCCATGGCCGCGCGGCAGCGCTGCCTTTGTGCATGCGATGCTGGCATTGGGCACGCTCCTGCTGGCCACGGGCTTTCTGTCATCCGGGCCAACGGCATTCAGGCTGGCGCTGATCTGCCTGCTGGCCGGTTTCCTGTGGCTGCTGGCGGCGTGCGCCATCGGCTTGTGGCGCGTCGCCCAGCCCACGCCGACCGTCACCGCCATCCGCCTTGCCCTGGCCGGCCTGGCCGTTACCGTGGTGCTCGGCGCGGCAGCCGCCAGCGTCTTTGCCTGGCCGCTGCAACTGCCGGTCATCGAGATCACTAATGCGCACGCCGCCTGGGGCCTGCTCGCCTGGGTCGGCTTGCTGACCATCGGCGTCGCTTACCAGGTCGTGCCGATGTTCCAGGTAACGCCCACCTATCCTCCCCGCCTTGGCCGCTGGCTGTCCTGGACGATCGTACTGGCATTGCTGGCATTTTCGGTTTCGCTGGGAGCATTTACCGGCCTGCGCGGCTGGCTGCAACCGGCCTCTGCGCTGGTGCTGGGTCTGGCTTTTCTGGCGTTTGGCGTAACCACTCTGCGCCTGCTGCAAAAGCGCAAACGCCCGCCTGACACCACCACCCGCTTCTGGCGCACCAGCATGGCAAGCCTGCTGGCCGCCGCCCTGCTCGGCCTCGCCGGTCAATGGCCGGACCTGGCGCAAGCGCAATGGCTGCCGCTGATGGCCGGCGTGCTCTTCATCGTCGGCTTTGCCTGTTCGGTGGTCAATGGCATGCTCTACAAGATCGTGCCCTTCCTGGCCTGGTATCACTTGCAGAATCGCCTGGCCGGACAAGGGCGCAAAGCCCCGAACGTCAGGCAAATCATCACGGAAGAAATGGCAGGCCGGCAGTTTTATGCCCATCTTGCCGCGCTGGCGCTGATGACCGCGGCGCCGCTCTGGCCGCATCTGCTGGCGCGCCCCGCCGCCCTCGCATTCGGCGTATCCGCCGGCTGGCTGGCTTATAACCTGGCGCAGGCGGCGCGCATCTACCGCCAGATGTCGCTTAGTCCCGATAATTGCGCAAGCGCTCGACATCCAGAATCGTGATGGACTTGCCGCTGACAGAGATCAGCTGCTTGGCTGCCAGCATGTGCAGGACGCGGGAGAAATGTTCGGGTGTCAGATTCAGGCGCGAAGCAATGATCGACTTATTCGCCTGCAAGGTGATCGTGCCACCTTCCGTCTCGCCCTGGAGCAGATAGCCGATCACCCGTTCAGTGCCTGAACGCAGCGAATACGCTTCCACATCGCCCACCAGGCCATGCAGCCGCCGGCTCAAGCCGGCCAGCATCTTGCGCGCGAACACCGGATCGCGCTGGAGTTCACCGAACACGACATCCTTGTTCACATGCAGCAGCAGGCAGTCGGCCAGCGCTTGCGCCGTGACGATATACGGTTTTTCCATGAACATCAGTGCCTCGCCGAAACTGTGGCCAGGGCCGACCAGTTCGATCACTTTTTCATCGCCGTTTGCGGAAATGAAGGCCAGCTTGATCTGGCCATACACCACCAGGTGAAAGCCGACACACGGGTCGCCGCGCCGGAACAGCGTCTCGCCACGCTCGATGCGGACCTCGGTAGTGCCCTTGGCGATACGGTCGATTTCCGTCGGCGCCATTTCATTGAAAAGGGGCAGACGCGACAAAAATTCCTGTGACTTGATATTTCCAGCGCTCATAGGTTTGCTGTACGAAGCAAATACAAGGGATAGAGATCATACCTGCAATACACTGATTCCGCCTTGAAAAAATCGGGATTTGAATTATTCGGGGAAACGCACTCTGGCGCCGGCGCCGAGTCAAGCTTCCTTGAACTCGCGCATGCGCCAACCATCCAAGCTGACGAATACTGGAATCAAGTACTTTTCCATCAACTTCTCTAGTTTAGGGCAATAAAATCATGAGCATGCCTACCCAGCCGGGCGAACCCGGCAATGCAGTACCCGAGATGCATCCAGGCGACGCCGCGCTTCCCGGCACGCCAGGCACCGGCGAGGATATTTGCCCCGAATGCAAAGGCACCGGCAAGCTGAATGGCGCCGAATGCCGCAACTGCGGCGGCACCGGGCGGATCGTCGAAGGAATTGGCGGCGGCTAGGACTTCGTGATGGCGCCAGGCGGCACGCCGGCGTCGACCAATTCGATATCTGGCAGATTTTCGGCCACCTCTGTCACCGTAGCGCAGGACGTCAGCGTATGGACAATCAGGGGCAAGGGTTCGGCCCATATTTCCGGCAGATCCCTCTCGTTGCCGTCCCTGATGACGAAAGCCAATCGTTCATGCGGCGGAGAGAATTGCGCATTGATTGTCGCCTTGTTTCCTCTTGCATCCAGCCGATACCAGCCGTATTCCTTTAAATAAACGGCATTTAAGCCGTGCAGGCAGTAGGGACCGCCTTCCGTACCGACAGACAGGCGCTGATAGCATAGCCCTGCGGGCACACCATTCGCTCGCAGCAAAGCCGCAAGCAAGTGGCTCTTTGCGTAACAATACCCGGTGCCATGTTCCAGGACTTCGGAAGCCTTGCACGTCACCGGATTGAGTTTGTAATCCCAGCTGTGCCGGATGGCGTCGCGCACGAATTCGAAGCAGGCCCTTACCCGCGCTTCCTCTGAAGCGCAGCCGCGCGCCAGTTCCGCCGCTTTCTGAACGACCACAGGGTGGTCGGCATCGATATATGTGCTGGATGACAGGTAAGGATTCATTGGCGCTATATGCCTATTATTCATTTGATCGACAAGCATTGGACTTCCTGTACTACCGCAAAGTATAGCGCAGCAATATTGCTACCTTGACGAACACGATGTTCCTCTTGGCAGAAGCCGGAAAGCAATTCAATCGGCACATGATCTAGCATCAGGAATAGCACTTGCACAATCCAGTGACGCACATCAGCAAAACAGGTAGCATCATGTCTATCAAACCGCCGGCAAGCAAGTTGATCCAACCGGCTTGAGCGCATACATCCTGAACAGGAGCTGGTCATGAAAATTGCGGGCTTTGAAGGATTCGATCCCGTCGCCGTCCTCTACAAGGCAATCCGGAATTTTATCCAGCATGACATGGCGACCTATGCCGCCGCGCTGGCCTACCACGTCCTGTTTTCACTTTTCCCCTTCATTATTTTCCTGATTGCCCTGTTCGGTTTTTTTGAGCTGTCGGATTTTTTCAACTGGCTGCGCGAACAGGCGCAGGGATTCCTGCCGCCGCCGGCGATGGACCAGGTCAACCGGGTCATCAATGAAATGCAATTGCCGCAAAAAGGCTTGATGTCACTGGGCGCCATTACGGCGTTGTGGCTGGCCGCGCGCGGCATCCGCGCGGTGATGACGGCATTGAATGCCGCCTACGATGCCAGGGAAACCCGCCCGGCATGGAAACTCTATCCGATCTCCGTTTTTATCACCCTGGGTATTGCAGTCATGATGATTCTGGCAGCGGGGCTGTTGATCGTCGGACCGCAGGCAATGCAATGGCTGGCGCAACAGGTGGGGCTGGAATCGCTGTTTGTCATGCTATGGACCTGGCTGCGCCTGCCGGCCGCGCTGCTGCTGGTCAGCCTGGCGTTTGCCCTGCTCTATTATGTGGCGCCGGACGTTCCGCCCGGGATCCCGCACAAGTTCAAGCTGATTTCTCCTGGTTCCCTGCTCGCGGTCGTGATCTGGCTAGCCGCCTCCCTGGGCTTCAGCTTTTACGTGCAAAACTTCGGCAACTATAACGTCACTTACGGCAGCATCGGGGCGGTGATCGTGCTGCTGGTATACCTGAACCTTTCTGCCGCCACATTCCTGTTCGGCGCAGAGATCAATGCCGTCATCGAAGGCCACGCCGCCAAGGAAGTAGGGATGCAGGATAAACAAAAGCACCTGAAAAAAGCACCTTAAGCCTGAGCTAAGATGGTCCTCTTAAAATCAGCTGCCATCTTTCAAAACAGGCGCCACGGGAGAAAGCCGTTGAATAAAAACACGCATATCCGGCAGCGATGTCTTGCCCTGCCAGGCAAGGGGCAGCTTATGGCCGCCTGCCTGAGCGCGGCGCTGGCCGGCTGCGCCATGCAGCAGGCGCCGCGGCAAATCATGCGGCCGGTTCCGTCTGCCGCCCCCTCGCCATCCGCCGCAGCCGCTTCCACGCCGACACCGGCGCCGTCGCCTGCCGCTCCGCCGCAAACAACAGCCCCGGCCATACCAGCAGCGCCGCCGGCGCCAGTCCAGGCCACCGCACCGGACCAGGCGGACATCCTGCGCACATGGGTCGCACAACAAGGGCACCTATATCGGGTCGCCGCGCCGCTGCTGATCAACAATACCGAACTGTGCCCGCGCCACGCCCGCAACCTGCTCGGCTTCACCGCCAAGAACCGCTATTCCTATTCGGAGGCATTTGCAGACACGGCGCAATCCGACCTGGGCCTGGAAGAGCGCCTGCGCGTCATGTCCGTCCTGCCGGGCAGCGGCGCCGAACAGGCCGGCCTGAAAAAGGGCGACATCCTGCTGGCAATCGAGATCGAGCCCTTGCCCCAGGGGCCGGATGCGGAAAGCGCCAGCGCCTCCATCATCGCTTCGGAACTGCAAGGGCGCAACGGCGTCAGCCTGGCAGTCCTGCGCGATGGCGAACGCATGGGCTTCGATATTCCATTGACGCCCTCCTGCGCGATGATCATCGACCTCGGCAATGCCGATTTCGCCGGCAGTTTCGCCGATGGCCAGCGCGTCATGGTCACGCGCGGCATGCTGAACCTGCTGCAATCCGATGAGGAGCTGGCCTACGTGCTGGCGCCGGAAGTCGCCCGCAACATCCTTGCGCAGGAACCGCTGCCGGAACCGGCCGCCCTGATCGATCGCCTGCATACGCTGGCGCCGCAAGCGGCGGATGGCGCCACTGCAGCCACTGCAGGAGGACTCCCGCCCGTCCCCGCCGATGTCGACCTGCGCGCCAGGAAACTGGCTCTTTACCTGCTGGCGCGGGCCGGTTATGGCATCGACAGCGCCCCGGCTTTCTGGCAAAGGATGGGCAATTCTCCCCTCACCGATGCAGACTTTTCCGGGCTGATGGCAACCGTCGGGGAGATCAGGGCAAGGCAGCAGTCGGGCGCGCCGCTCGTGCCCGACCTGCTGTAGCGCTTCGGGGTCTGCAAAGCGGATGTATACTGCCGGGCAATAACGTATCCCGAACCGAACCATCCGCCAGATCATGATCATGGAAGTCCGCCACTATTTCTGGCTCTCGACCGCCGCCGCCGTCCTCACCATTACCCTCAAGGGCATCGCCTGGTGGCTGACCGGCTCGATGGGCCTGCTGTCGGATGCGCTGGAATCCTTCGTCAACCTGGCTGCCGCGCTGTTCGCGCTGACCATGATCACCATCGCCCAATCCCCGCCGGATGCGGAACATCCGCTCGGCCACAGCAAGGCCGAATATTTTTCCAGCGGCGCCGAGGGGCTGATGATCTTCGTCGCGGCGGCGGCCATCATCTGGGCGGCGGTGCAGCGCCTGTTTGCGCCGCAGCCGCTGGAGTCGGTCGGGCTTGGCCTGGCTTTTTCCACCGCCAGCAGCGTCATCAACCTGGCGGTGGCGCAGATCATGCGTCGCGCCGCCGTGCGCTTTCGCTCGATTGCCCTGGAGGGGGGCTCGCGCCACCTGATGACGGATGTGTGGACGTCGGCCGGCGTGATCGCCGGCGTGCTGGTGGTCGCGCTGACCGGGCAGCTGTGGCTCGATGCGGTGATTGCGATCGCGGTCGGCCTGCACATCCTGGTCGAAGGATGGCGCCTGATCCATGCTTCGGCCGATGGCTTGATGGATGCCGCGCTGCCGGCGGAAACGGTGGCGCAAATCGAAACCTCGCTGCAACAGCACACCGGCCACGGCGTGCGCTTCGCCAATCTGCGCACCCGCCGCGCCGGCGCACAAAGCTTCGTGTACGTAAATGTGCTAGTGCCGCCGTTCTGGACTATCGTCCAGACCCATGACCTGCTCGATGAAATCGAGCGGGATATCCATCGCATCGTGCCGGACAGCCAGGTGCTCACGCACCCCGAGCCGGACCGGCGCGCCTAGCTGGCTTCCTGTCCCAGCGCCGCCAGCTTGTCCAGCCACTTGGCGGCATCTTTCTGCGACAGCTCACCGACCCTGCCGATCAGCGTTTCATGGACCGGCGCAATGCCGACAAAACCGAGGATATTGCGCTCCAGCGACTTGACGCTGTGCGCCCGGAAATACCAGCGATAGATCAGCGCCGGCATGCCCATGGTGACCACCACCCGCGCCGAGCGGCCAGTCAAGCCCTTCTGCAAAAAGGGATTCTTGCGATCGCCAGTGAAGGCGAAACCGGGACGCGCCACCTGTTCCAGGAAACCCTTGAACGATGCCGGCATGTCGCCCAGCCACAGCGGAAAAAACAGCACCAGGTGCTCGGCCCATTTGAGCGATTGCTGGGCATCCTCCAGGGCGGGCGGCAAGCCGCCCTGCTCCCACTCACGCTCGCTGCGCAACAAGGGAAATTCCAGCGTCGCCACTTCGATGCGGCGCAGATCATGCCCGGCCTGCGCCGCCCCGGCGGCATAAGCATCCGCCAGCGCATGACCGAAGTGGCGCTGGCTGGCGTCCGGGTGGCCCTGCAGCAGGAGTATGCGTTTGCCCATCAGGTTCTCCGGGTGTCATTCTGAAAAATCCATGCTAAGTGCCGGCACGCCGATTCCGCTTGATCCATCGCAACCCGGCCAAAGCGCTTGTTGTTGAGCGAACCTGCTTCACGCCTCCGCATCCCTCTCTGGAGAAGCCTCCGCCCGCAGCCTGGCGTGCCCATAATCCGGCGCATGATCGATCTGCTGCCGGCTGAAGGCGCGCGCCGCGCGCGCCCTGCCCAGCGAGATCAATTCCTCGGCGCGCCAGAATTCATGAATCTGACAGGCATTGTGGGGAATTTCGATAATCACGTCGGGTGAATAGGCAGCCAGCTTGAAACGGGTGATCGCCGCCTCCATGGTATCCATCGCTTTCAGCGCCACGTCGAGCATGCCGATCGATGCAGGCATGCTCGACGTGGCGGGCGTCAGGCTTTCCATGAAACTGCGGATGCGCTTGCGGTACGGGCTGGCTTGCTCTGCCGCTTCCCGCTCCGGTTCCGGCGCTGGTGGAGGCGGTGGCATGCGGTTCTCCTCGCGCCCGCTCAGGCCGACGACGACCGTCAGGTCGGTATGGTCGTTGAGCGTGGGCGCGATCGGTACCGGATTGATGATGCCGCCATCGATCAGGTAGCGGCCGCCGGTCTTGAAGGGCGTAAAGACCATGGGGATGGCGATCGAGCCGCGGATGGCATCGAACAGATTGCCCTTGCGCAGCCAGATTTCCTTCCCCGAGTGGTAATCCATCGCCACCGCGACGAAGGAAACCGGCAGGTCCTCGATGTTGACGTCGCCGACCATCTTGCGCATCAATTCCATGATGCGCTCGCCTTTGATCAGCCCTGCGCGGCTCAAGGCCGGATCGAGCAGGCGCACCACATCGATCTTTTGCAGCGCGCGCACCCATTCGGCGTAGAGCTCGAGCTTGCCGCTGGCGTAGACCCCGCCGATCAGCGCCCCCATCGAGGAACCGGCGATCGACTTGATCTGATAACCGTTCTCGACCAGCCAGTTGATCACGCCGATGTGCGCCATGCCGCGCGCGCCCCCGCTGCCGAGCACCAGCGACACGGTTTTTGCATTGTTCTTGGCTGTCATTTGAGAACGAATAAGTTGTTAATCAGCAGTGAATTTACCATGACCGCTGGCGTCCCTGTCGGTTCGGGCGGCTGAACGATGATTCATGACGCCAGTCTAATTTTATATTTATCCCACTGCGGGATTCATGATGAAACAGCTCCACCTCCTCCTTCTGGCATTGCTGGCCGCCGGCATATGCGATCTCGCGCTGCCCCGCCCGACCGACCGGCAACGGCTGCCGCAGCAGCCGCAACAATGAGGAACTCTCCATGCTGAAAACGACCAGGACATTTCTCATCGCAGCAGCTGCTCTTTCGCTTGGCGCCTGCGTGTCCATGCCGGAAGGCCCCAGCGTGATGGTGTTGCCCGGAACCGGCAAGAATTTCGACCAGTTCCGCGCCGACGATTTCGAATGCAAGCACTACGCTTCCCTGCAGGTCGGCAAAGGCGGCGCATCGGCCCATGCCGCTGACAGCGGCGTGCGCAGCGCCGCCGTGGGCACTTTGCTGGGAGCCGCCGCCGGCGCGGCCGCCAATGGCGGCCGCGGCGCCGCCGTCGGCGCCGGCGCCGGGATGGCGCTCGGCGGCCTGAGCGGAACGGGAGCAGCGCAAACCTCGGCTTACGGCGTACAGCAGCGCTACGATGTCGCCTTCATGCAATGCATGTATGCGAAGGGACATCGCATTCCTGCGGGCGGCCATTTCACGTCGGAACAGATGTTCATGCCGCGGGACGATTTTCCTTCCTTTCCTCCGCTACCTCCCAGGTATCGATAAGCCTTGGCACTTGCGCTATCTCATGCGCGACAGCTTCCTTCAGGCAGCCAGATTCCGGCGATGAACCACCTCTGCAGCCTTGCAGTCTGATCAACAGGATTGCAAATCCGGCATGCTTTTCGATGCCACGGCGGCCCACGGGTTGCCCATCTTGTCTTGATTGATCGCTGTCAAACGAAGGGCTTTCCATGGATGCATTGCTGCTTTCCAGAATACAGTTTGCCTGGGTCATCGCTTTTCATATCCTGCTGCCGGCCTTTACCGTCGGTCTGGCCTGCTATATCGCCACGCTGGAAGTGCGCTGGTGGATCACCAAAAACGACACGGTGCGCCGCCTGTCGGCCTACTGGATCAAGATCTTTGCCATTTCATTCGGCATGGGTGTCGTTTCCGGCATCGTCATGCCTTTCCAGTTCGGCACCAACTGGAGCCGCTTTTCCGACAGCGCATCCAATGTCATCGGCTCGCTGATTGCCTATGAAGTGATTACCGCGTTTTTCCTGGAAGCTGCCTTTCTCGGCGTGCTGCTGTTCGGCCGCAAGCTGGTGCCGCAATGGGCGCATGCGATGTCCGCCGTGCTGGTGGCGCTCGGCACCCTGCTGTCGTCCTTCTGGATTCTTGCAGTCAATAGCTGGATGCAGACGCCGCGCGGCTACGAAGTCATCGATGGCAGGTTTTTCCCCACCAGTATGTTCGATGTCATCTTCACGCCCTCCTTTCCCTATCGGCTGACGCATACGGTGATCGCCTTCCTCGTCACCACGGCTTTCGTGATCCTCGGCGTCGGCGCCTACTACCTGCGGCAGAACCGCTTCCCCGCCGAGAGCAGGATCATGATACGGATGTCGCTGGCCTTCCTGGCCATCATGGTGCCGCTGCAGGTCTTGGTGGGCGACTTGCATGGCCTGAATTCGCTGGAGCACCAGCCGGCCAAGGTGGCGGCGATGGAAGGCATCTGGGAAACCAGCCGCGGCGTGCCGGCCTCGCTGTTCGCCATCCCCGATGAGGAAGCCGAGAAGAACCATTTTGAAATCGCCATACCCAACCTGGCCAGCCTCTATCTCACGCACAGCATGGACGGCGAAGTCAAAGGCCTGAAGGAATGGCCCAGGGAAGACCGTCCACCGGTGGCCATCGTTTACTTCGCCTTTCGCACCATGGTCGGCATCGGCGTGCTAATGCTTCTGACCGTGATTGCCGGGCTGCTGCTATGGAAAAAAGGCCGGCTGTTCGACAGCCGCCGCTACCTGCGCTGGTGCATGCTGATGTCGCCGGCAGGCTTCATCGCCGTGCTGGCCGGCTGGACTACCACCGAAGTAGGCCGCCAGCCATGGGTGATCTACGGCCTGATGCGCACGCGCGACGCGGTGACGCCCTCGCTGACCACGACCGACGTGGCGATCTCGCTGCTCGGCTACATGCTCAGCTACGCCGTCATCTTCGGCGGCGGTTTCATTCTGCTGCGCCGATTGGTGCGCATCGGGCCGCCGCGCGGTCCGGAAGATGAAGCGCATGAAATGCAGGCGCATCCGAATCGGCCGCTGTCGGCCGTCACCAGACACGACGATACCGCCGCCACTGCAGCGCGGGGCTTGGGAGGACGCCATGATGCTTGATCTCGTGCCGCTGTGGGCCTGCATTCTCTCTCTTGCGGTGCTGATGTACGTGCTGCTCGACGGCTTCGACCTCGGCGTCGGTATCCTGTTCTTCTTTCGCCGGCATGACGAGGACCGCGATCTGATGGTGGCATCGGTTGCGCCGATCTGGGACTTCAATGAAACCTGGCTGGTTCTTGGCGGCGGCGGCTTGCTGGCGGTGTTCCCGCTGGCGTTCGCGGTGATCATGCCGGCGGTGTATTTTCCGATCCTGCTGATGCTCCTCGGCCTGCTGTTTCGCGGCGTGGCTTTCGAATTCCGCGACGTGCCGCACGCCCGCAAGCACCTCTGGAACAGCGCTTTCGCCTGGGGCTCGCTGATCGCCACCTTGGCGCAAGGCGTGGTGCTGGGGAATTTCATCCGGGGCTTCCCGGTCAACGGCAGAGCCTTTGCCGGCACCAGCTGGGACTGGATTGCGCCGTTCCCGCTGCTGACCGGCGTCGGCCTGGCGGTTGGCTACAGCCTGCTCGGCGCCACCTGGCTCATCATGAAAACCGAAGGCGAGCTGCAAGCATGGGCGCGGAGAATGGCGCACTGGTTCCTGCTCGGGCTGCTGGCGTTCATTTTCATCGTCAGCGTCTGGACGCCGCTGGAAGAGCCGCGCATCGCCGAGCGCTGGTTCAGCTTTCCTAATCTGCTGTACTTTGCGCCGGTACCCGTCCTCACCCTCACGCTTGCCGTGACCCTGTGGTACGCCCTGGTCCGGCAACGCGACGTGCAGCCTTTCCTGTGCGCGATGGGCCTGTTCTTCCTGTCCTACACCGGGCTTATCATCTCGCTCTGGCCTTACGTCGCGCCGCCGTCGATTACCTTGTGGGATGCGGCAACCGCGCCGATGTCGCAGCAGTTCCTGATGGTCGGCACAATGTTCCTGCTACCGGTGATCCTGCTGTATGTATTCTGGTCTTACTGGGTATTCCGCGGCAAGGTCCGCGCGGATATGGGATACCACTAGCGCAAGGGCTGTCCGGCAAACCGGCCAGAACATATCCATCGAAACGGATGCGGACAATCTTACCGGGTTCCCCCTGCAAATCCGTCGACGCCTTCCGCCACGGGCGGGGCAGCGCCGGGCGGCGCGTCATGGATGATCAAACCTTCAATCGGATCCACAGGGTATGTCCATGGCGCCAGCTCCAGCATGCGACGGGTGTCCGCGTAGCCAGCCTGCCAGCGGTTATGAATGTGGGATGGCGCGAAGTCGATATCCTTCATCTGATCCTCGCCGGGAAAACTGGAGGCGACCAGCCGCACCACATGCATTCTTGTCTTGCATCCCCACGAAGCAAGTTCTTTCATTTCTGGCGTTTCCCGCGTTTTTACCGGTATCGCCTTCGTCAGTTCGAGGATCACGTGGCGAAGATGGTGAATCTGCTTTTGCCTGGCAATATGACTGGTGGCGCGGCTCGCATATTGAATATCTTTTTCCCTGCCAAACACTTCCCAAAGAGACTGCGGCTTGGCGCCGTCCGGGTTCCACACATCCACGGTAAAGATCAGGGAATCGCGGCGGGGGCTGTCATCCAGCACTGCTTCCAGCGGCGTATTGGAATAGATGCCGCCGTCCCAGTAGAAATCGCCATTCACGCAAACGGCTGGAAATGCGGGCGGGAAGGCGCCGGAAGCCATCACGTGCTCGATCGACAAAGTATCTTTGCGGCTATCGAAATAAATCATCTCGCCGCTGCAGATTTTTACTGCGCCAAGTGAAATCCGCATGCGCCGGCTATTGATGTATTCGAAGTCTACCAGGTGATCCAGGGTGGCGCGCAAGGGAGATGTCGAATAATAGGCGGCATTCTCGGCGCCGACCGGCGCATACTGTCCCAGCAAGAGAAGCGGATTCGGCGAAAAAAATGAGGGAATGCCCCTTGTTATCGTCATCCACTTCATCATTGCGCTTGCCAGAAACGGATTCAAAGCCGGCAATGCTTCACCGACATTCTGTTCGATATTTTTCCAGAATGCGCGCAAGTGAAGCAGGCGATCTTCCAGCTTGTTTCCCGCAATGAGCGCAGCATTGATCGCGCCGATCGAGGTTCCAATCACCCAGTCAGGCTCTATCCCTGCTTCATGCAATGCTTCATAGACACCAGCCTGGTAGGCCCCCAGTGCGCCGCCGCCCTGCAGCGCCAGCACCACTTGTCCTGGCAGGGCCGTGACCTGCGCGGGCCGGGTCAAACGCTTGCCTGGCCGAACACGCTTCTTATTTGACTGAACCATGGATTAGCACTCTTCATTCAGTGAGACAAACCTTGGCTTTCAGTGCACAGCCGAAGCCAGGCGACACAAGACTTCCATTGGATGGGCCGAAAGAGCGAGGCGTTCCTGGGAAAGAGGGGGAACGTCCCGAACAGTTGCTCCATCTAATATTGCAAGAAGAGAACTACTGTGTGTTTGAAAACGCTGCTTGAAGATACTTTTCCCGGCCATTTCACACGACCGGCAACCTGGTAAAGGCTTGAATACATTATGGATTTACACGAGCATCAACGATGGACTTCCTCCGAAACCGAAAGAGAGGGGTTTGGCGAGCATGACTGGCGCCGCTTGCTAGCCCATCTCGGCGAAGACCCGAATCGCCAGGGCTTGGCCGAAACACCCAAACGCGTTGAAAAAGCCTGGAAGCACTGGACCTCGGGATACCAGCAGAATCCCGCCGAAATTCTGAAGGCATTCGAAGACGGGGCCGAGCAATATAACGAGTTGATCGTCGTCCGCAATATCCCGGTGTATAGCCATTGCGAACATCACCTTGCGCCATTCTTCGGCACGGCAACGATTGGCTACACGCCCAACGGCAAGATCATCGGCCTGTCCAAACTGACCCGACTGGTCGAATGCTTTTCCAGACGTCTGCAGGTTCAGGAGCGTTTGACAATGCAAGTGGCCGAAGCATTGATGACGCATGTCGCCCCGCTATCAGTCGGCGTGGTCATCCGCTGCCGCCACATGTGCATGGAAAGCCGTGGCATCCAGGCCACTGGCGAAGAAACCGTCACATCCGCATTGCTTGGAGAAATGCGAAACAGCCTGGGACTTCGGAGCGAATTCCTGGCACTGGCAAAAAATTAGAACGGCCAGACCATGCAGAAAAAGCTTCCACCTATTATTCCGGGAACGTAACAAAGAATTACATCATCTAATGTTGCAGCAACTTCCCTTTACCCATCCTCAAGGAGATTAAAATGAAAAATATAATTAGTTTTATGGCCGCAAGCTTATTGGCCATGCTGAGCACCGCTTCCTTTGCCCAGTCGGCCGGACCGAACGATGCGCAAATTGCTGCAATCGTCGTCGCCGCCAATTCAGTAGATATCGATGCTGGCAAACAAGCCAAGGCCAAGACGAAGAACAAGGAAGTCAAAGAATTCGCCCAGCTCATGATCACCGACCATACCGGCGTCAACAAGCAGGCTGTTGCCCTGGTCAAGAAGCTGAAAGTCACGCCGGAAGAAAACGACACCAGCAAGAGTCTCAAGCAAGGTGGCGCCGATACCATGGCAAAACTTGATGGACTCAAGGGTAAAGAGTTCGACAAGGCGTATGTCGACAATGAAGTCAGCTACCATCAGACGGTCATCGATGCGCTCGACAAGACCCTGATACCCAACGCAAAAAATGAAGAGTTAAAAGCCTTGCTGGTGAAAGTGCGCCCGGCTTTTGTCGCGCACCTGGAGCATGCCAAGCAATTGCAGGCTTCATTCAAGTAAGAAAAAAATGGATGCCTTTCTATCACTAGCGAAAAAGGTCCGCCCCGGCGGGTGGGCCTTGCTGTTGGCCATGGTCTTGTTCAGCGCCGGGGTCGGGCCCAATGCGTTTGCCGAACCCAAAACGCACACCGTCGTGATCGAGGCCATGCAATTTACTCCGCAGGTACTTGAAGTCAATCCCGGCGACACCGTTATATGGCGCAACAAGGACCCGTTTCCGCATAACGCAGTTGCCAGCGATCGCAGTTTCCAATCGAAGGAAATTGCGCCTGATGGCTCCTGGAAGTACAAGGCAGTCAAGAAAGGCACATTTTCCTACATGTGCACGCTGCACCCCACCATGAAGGCGAGCCTTGTGGTGAAGTGACTCAGGTGGCAGAAACCGACCGGCTCGAAACGGCCCAGAGGGCAGCACCCAGGCCATCGAACACAATAAAAACTGCAGGCCGCGTATTGAGTGTCCCTGCCAATGCCTGGCAATGGAGGCAAAATCGGGAATGAGCTTTACCACCAGAAGAGATGAAGCCCCCAGCAGACATAAATCGATTCTGTTTGCCGCACACACGAATCCGGCGACAGGGAAATGTGGCAAAGCGCTGCCATTTGCGTTTTCAAAAACTCACTGCTGCGGTTCCGTCGCTTCCATTTCGATGATGATGAAATGGGCTTCTTCAGCCGCCAGGGCAAACGTCATCTCTGCCGGTCCGACGATTTCCAGTGCATCACGCTCTTCCAGCGTGGCGACACCGTCGATGTCCACCGCGCCTTCAAAATTGTTGATATAGGCTTGCCGGCCGGCTTTAAGAGAGAAGGAAACCCGGGCTTCCAGATCCGTCAATTCCGACACGTAGAAATTGATGTCCTGATTGAGATACAGAGGCGCCTCATTCTGGCTGGTCGGATTGCCGACGATGTGCAGCAACTTATTCAGGCGATCCGCCGCATCGAATTTATGGTTCTCGTAACGGACTGGCAGGCCGCTGGCTGGCGGGAGTATCCAGATCTGCAGGAAACGGCAATGCTCGTCATAATTGTTCATCTCCGAATGCCATACCCCGGCGCCAGCAGTAACCGTCTGGACATGGCCGCGCTGCAGGACGTCTTCGACATCGGTCGCGCTATCCCAGTGGGTCAACTTGCCACTGACAACATAACTGACAATTTCCATGTTGCGGTGAGGATGCTTGTCAAAGCCGCTATGCGGCAGCACATCATCGTCATTGAGGACACGCAGCACGCCGAAGTTGACGTTCTCCGGATTGCAGTAATTGGCGAATGAAAAATGGAAAAACGTATCTGCCGGATGCTGGGCGCTCGCAGGCAGGTAATGCAAAGATGCGGCGTCGATTTGTCGGTATTGCAAGGCCATTTTTTAGTGCTCCAGTGAGTTGATGGAGCAAGAATAAATGTTTAAACTTCCGTAATAAAGCAGCCACGTCGTGAAACATAATTACGCAAAATGGAACAATACGATCTCATCGCCCTGCGTAGCTTCATCGCCGTTGTCGAATCTGGCAGCTTCGTTCGCGGTGCAGAACAGCTGAATGCAAGTACGGCCGCGATCAGCCGGCGCATTGCCGCCCTGGAGCAGGCTTTGGGCAGCCAGCTGATTAATCGGACGACACGACGGATCGACATCACGGAGGCCGGGCGGCGCTTCTACGAAGATGCCGTGAATATCATTCAGTTGCTTGGCGAAGCAGAGGAGCGGGTCCGTATCGGACGAGAGGCCGCCACGGGAATCATGCGGGTGGCAGCGCCCTTAAGTTTCGGAGTCGAGCAGGTAGCGCCGGTGCTCCCGGAGTTTATGCGACGGCATCCGGCTCTCAAAATGCAGCTGCTCCTCGAGGACCGCTACACCGATCTCCATAGCGAAGCCATCGATATCGCCATTCGCATTGGCACATCCTTGCCCGATTCGTCATTGGTCGCCGTGCGCATTGGCTCAATCGACCGCGTTTTTTGCGCTGCTCCAGGCTATTTGAAAAAGAATGGCGAGCCGAACACCCCCGAGGAGCTCAAGCAGCACCGCTGCCTGCATTACAGCCTGCTGAGCTTGCGCGAGGAATGGGGTTTTCTTTTTGGCGACGCTGCTGAAGCGGCCCAGATCAAAAATTCACTATCGGCGAATAATGCCGAAGCCTTAAAGGCATGCGCCATCGGTGGAATGGGCATCACCTTGTTACCGCGTTTTGTGATCGAGGACGCCCTGAAGGATGGACAGCTGCGGCAAGTCATGGCAGCGTATAGCCCGCCCTCATCCGGTCTTTTTGCCGTGAGGCCGTCGCGCCGGTACGTCCCGGCGCGTGTCCGCCTGTTTATCGATTACTTGCGTGAGTCTTTTGATAAAGAAAAGCTGAAGGCATAGGAGCGCGAAGACAGTCTGGGCCAATTCCTAGCATTCAGCAATTATCTCGTTAGCGGGCGTTGAAGTTCTCAGGCTGGGCGGATTACTGCCTTAATTGCAATATTTTCCTGCACTGGGCGTGAAAATGATCGACGCCAACGGTGTCCGTCTTTCTGGAATTCTTATGTTTCCCAATGAATACACAATTAAGCCTCACCCTGATAAACTGAGTCGCACCACATCACAAGAGGTCGTACGTATGAAAACACTAATTGCACTGGTTGTACTTGCATCATGTATGGCGGGCTGCGCGGTTTACACCCCATCGGGCTCCGTCGTCATCGATCCTGCTGGCCCCCAAGGCGCAGGTAATGGAAAGTTCTGCCCGCCGGGTCAAGCCAAAAAGGGCAACTGCTAAGTACGGCCCCTTGCAAATACCTGAGTTCGTACAACACGAACGCAGCATGCATAGCCAGCCATCGATCTTCATCGGCAGATCTGGCATGAGGGATAAGCCTGCGGTCGTATTTCCGGCATCTGATACGGACTCTGTTGGGGGTCCGTGCCGCCATTGAATCTGCGTCGCCATTGCGCCAATCGCCACAAGCGGCAGGTAAGCCGCCAGTCAAGTTATCGGCGACAAACGGTGTGGGTGTTTCCTAATATTCAATCATGATCGGGAACGCGGCGGCCCACAGATTGGACACAAGTACTGCACGGCAGCTTAAAATGAAAAAAGCCTGCATCAGCAGGCTAATTCTTGACCCAATCGAGTGGGGCAGTAGGGACGTTACAGCAGTAATCGTTGGTGGGCGGTGCAGGGTTTGAACCTGCGACCCCTGCCGTGTGAAGGCAGTGCTCT
>DPRS01000033.1 GCA_003537575.1 Oxalobacteraceae bacterium | reverse complement strand
GAGTCTGGGGCTTTTTGCTTTGCGCTTCGCCGCCGTGGGCCGCAGCACTGCCTGAAAAGCGCCCCCTACCAGTGGTAATGCACCCCCAGGCTCACCCGGCTGCCCCCGGCAGACCCATCCCCACCGGGGCCACGCGTGTAGTGAACCGCCTTAAAGCCAAGATCCACGCCGTTTTTCCAAACGAAACCGACACCTGCCAATGTATTCAAAGCAAAATGACTGCCTTGACTTCCGCTAATCAAATCATAGGAAGCAGAGTGGTATTGCGGTCCCGTACCGGCTTCCGCATAAAATCCTGTTCCATCATTTCGCTGATATCGTAGTACCGCAGCAAGACCAATATCCTTGGGAACAGCGGAAAAGCTATGCAGATGAGGACTTGCAGCTATCAACTCTTGGGAAAAAGAAGCATTCCAATACCCTCCAAGATAACCGTTGTCACCTTGAAACCATTGAGATTGCCACTTTGACTGGAAGCCAAGCTGACCAGCCTTGTGTTGCTTCGATGGAAGTAACCGATAGGGCGAATCGGCCTGGGCTAAAGTCGGGTAGACAAATATGGTCGCACACAACACCAAAAGGCATTTTTGAATGCTGTGATGATGGCAAATAACCATTTTCTTCCCCTTGAATTACGTTGGAAACAGTATGATGAATGCCCCGAAATATGAATTTGCGAAAAATTAAGGTTAGTTGCAGTATGTAATTATTGCTGTTGGCTATTTCAAAATAGGTAATAAATTCAGGTTTCACAAATAAAAATAAATGATTTGCTAAACACCAAACATGACCAAGAACATGTAAGTGAACGGTAGTTGCTAAAATTATAATTACTGGCGGCAATTTCAATATCAAAAAATGAATGGTAATTAAAATAAAAGAACAACGCACTCGAAAAGGAATGAGGTGATGACGAAGACAGCATTAGTACGCGTAGCGTTTCTGGGAATCGGCTTAATGGGCAACCCGATGGCCTCGCGCCTGCTGCGAGCTGGATATCCCCTCATTGCCTGGAATCGTACGCTAGATAAGGCGCACGAGTTGGTGCGATTGGGCGCGACGCTTGCACGCACACCGGCACAGGCAGTTGAACAAGCGGATATCGTTATCACCATGCTGCAGGACGGCGCAGCGGTTGCTGATGTGATGGACCAAGCGGCGGGAGGCTTGCGCGCGGGGATGCTGGTGGTCGACATGAGCTCAACCAGGCAAGCGGAAGCGCTTGCTTTGCACACCAGACTGCAGGCACTGGGAGTGAAATTCATCGACGCACCTGTCTCGGGAGGAGTGGTTGGTGCTGAGGCTGGAACCCTGGCGATCATGGCTGGCGGGGCCGAGCATGACTTCGCAAGAGTTGAACCGCTGCTGCAAGTGATGGGTCGAGCGACCCTGGTTGGTCCCGCGGGTTGCGGCCAGCTGGCCAAGCTGTGCAACCAGCTGATCGTTGGCGGCACACTCAATATCATCGCGGAGGCCTTGTTGCTGGCGCAGGCTGGTGGTGCTGATCCGGCGGCGATGCGGGCAGCGATTCGAGGAGGATTCGCCGAGAGCCGTATTCTCGAAGTGCATGGAGAGCGCATGTTGGAGCGCAACTTTCTGCCTGGCGGACAAGTCAAGAGTCAGACCAAGGATCTGGAAAATGTTCTCATTGCGGCGGCTGCCGCAGGTGTTCATCTGCCGGTGACGGAGTTGGTGACAGAACGTTACCGCAGCATCCTGCAAGAGTTGCCGCAAGCCGATCAGTCGGCAGCTTTGCTGGCGCTGGAGAGAATCAACGAGGGCGTACGGGTTGGATCTCGTCCCGATATACTGCCATAGAAATAATCAGACGTATCTGCAGACGGCGCAGCAAACAATCCAGACAACGTCAGCCCAGGCGCCGTCTGACCCGGAACGGATGCATCACCAGGCGGGCAGCCATGGCGGTGGATGATTGCGCATTTTCGAGAGCTGTTTTTTTATTTTTCACCTTGCCGCATTTTCCGGATTTTGAAGTTGACGTCTATGAATCGACTTTGTTTGATACTCGCTATGTTATTGACAATCGGCGGTTGTGCGACCAAACCATCGGGAGAGCGAACATTACATGATAACCATGGCGAGCAGACGGGGCAGATGCCGGAGCGCGTGACGACGTTTTCCGCCGGTCCAACCGGCGGATTGCCGCAAGGCTGGAAGCCGATGGTGATCTTCAAGAACAAGAAACGCACCGACTACAATCTTGTAAAGGAGGAGGACAGGACCGTTTTGCATGCTTTGTCCTCGAGTGCCTCGTCCGGCCTGATGCAGCAAGTCAGCATCGATCCGCAGCATCGACCCTGGTTGCGCTGGCAATGGAAAATTGGCAGCTTGGGTGAGCAGATCGCGCAGGCACAAGATCTGATGGAAGATACGCCGGCACGCATCATTCTTGGCTTTGACGGTGACAAGGGAGAACTGTCGTTTTCCGAGCAAATACTGTTCGAGACCGCCAAAATCATTACCGGTCATGATTTTCCCTACGCGACCCTGATGTACGAATGGCATGGCAAGGAGCCCGCTGGAACTGTGAGGCAGAGCAAGCGTTCCAGCCGCATTCGTAGTCTGGTGGTGGAAAGCGGCTCCGGCACCGTCGGCAAGTGGCGCGATTTCGAACGCAACATCGTCGAGGATTTCGAGCGCGCCTATGGCGAAAAGCCCGGACGTCTGATCGGAGTCGGCATCATTACCGACAGTGACTACACCGGCGAAACAGTGGAAACCTGGTACGGCGATATCCGCCTGCTGTCGCAGAACAAATAGCCTTTATTACGTCAGTTCCTTCCGACAGTCCCTATTCCGCCGGACGTGAAAGCCAGGCTTGCGCCAGCCGCACCCAGTAACTGGCGCCGATCGGCAGCAGGGCATCGTTGAAGTCATAGCTGGGGTTGTGCAGGTTGCATGGTCCAATGCCGTGACCGGAGGCGCGATGCTGGCCTTCGCCGTTGCCGATGAAGACATAGCAGCCAGGTTTATCCTGCAGCATGAAGGAAAAATCTTCCGCTCCCATGGTGGGTTCGACCCCGGTATCGACATTATTCTCGCCCACCAGCGATTTCAGGATTTCGACAGCGAATTCCGTTTCGCGCGCATGGTTGACCAGCGCCGGATAGTTGCGATGAAAGCGGAACTCGGCATGCGCATCGAAGGCTGCAGCCGTATTGGCGGCGATCTGTCCCATGCGCTTTTCGATCATGTCCAGGGTGGCGGTGTTAAACGTTCGCACCGTGCCGATCAGGCATGCCTCGTCGGGAATCACATTAGTGGCGCTGCCGGCATGGATTTGCGTAATGGTCAGCACTGCCGCATCGAGCGGATTGCAGTTGCGCGAAATGATAGTTTGCCAGCTTTGCGCGATCTGGATGGCGACCAGGACCGGGTCGATGCCCTTGTGCGGCTGCGCGGCATGGGCGCCTTTGCCTTTGACTACCACCTCGAACTCGTTCGAGGATGCCATCATCGGGCCGGCAGCCACGCCGAAGCTGCCGGCTGCCATGCCTGGCCAGTTATGCATGCCGAACACGGCTTCCATCGGGCATTGAACGAATAGACCATCTTCGATCATGCGCCTGGCGCCGCCGCCACCTTCTTCGGCCGGCTGGAAGATGAGATAGACAGTACCATCGAAATCGCGATGCTGCGCCAAGTGGTGGGCTGCACCCAGCAGCATCGCAGTATGGCCATCATGGCCGCAGGCGTGCATCTTACCGGCATGCCGGGAAGCGTGCGGAAAGCTGTTGATTTCCTGTACCGGCAACGCATCCATGTCGGCGCGCAGCCCCAACGCCCGCTTACTGTCGCCATTCTTCAGGATGCCAACCACGCCGGTGCCGCCGAGACCACGCAATACGGGAATGCCCCATTCGCCGAGTTTGTTTGCCACCATGTCGGCGGTGCGCTTTTCTTCGAAAGCCAGCTCCGGGTGAGCATGAATATCGCGCCGTATCTGTTGGATATCGGCCTGTGACTGGAGTATCGATTCGATCAGTTTCATGACTGTGGCCAGTGCGGATTGCGACATGGTGATCGGCATGCCATGTCATCCACTGCCGGTTAACTTGAATAATTTGCATATATATTACGCTACTGCGCAGCTGCCCGTCAGGCTGTTCATCAAACGCTGATGAGATGCCACGCCGGCCATATCGCTTCTGATAAGCGGCACCATGTTTTTTTACTGGATGAACTTTTTCGCCTAATCAAGTCTGATTGAATGCGTGCTCGCCAGTTGCATTGGCGAGATGGGAAGCAATGTGTGGTGTCGTTATCAGGAGTGGAATAAAGCATGGGAAAAAGATGGCGGATCGGTTTGTTGTGCGGGATGGCGCTTCTGGCGAGCGGATGCTCGCAGCTCGGTTATTTCGTGCAGGCTGCGCAAGGACAGCTTTCGCTGATGGCGCAGGCAAAACCGATCGATGAATGGCTGGCAGATCCGACAGTGACGGACAAATTGAAGGTCAAATTATCCAGGGTCAAGGAGATACGCCGCTTTGCCGCAAGCGAGCTGGACCTGCCTGACAATGGCACTTTCACTACCTATGCCGAGCTCAAGCGTCCCTACGTATTATGGAATGTCGTGGCGACGCCAGCATTGTCTTTAAAAGCCAGGCAATGGTGTTTTCCGATCGCCGGTTGCGTGAATTACCGGGGCTATTACAGCAAGGAAGAGGCGCAGGCGTATGCAGCCGAACTGCGCAGCGAGAGTTACGATGTCCAGGTGTCTGGTGTTCCTGCCTATTCAACCCTGGGCTGGTTCAACGATCCGGTATTGTCGACTTTTGTCGAATACCCGGAAGCAGAGCTGGCACGCCTGATATTCCATGAGCTTGCACATCAGGTCGCCTACTCTCCGGATGATTCCCGCTTCAACGAAGCCTTTGCTGTCGCGGTCGAAGAGTATGGCGTCAAGCGCTGGATCGCCGTGCATGGTGACGAGAAGCTGCAGGCCAGCTACCGTGCGCAGATGGCCCGCAAAAGCGATTTCCTCGCGCTCCTGCTGAAGACACGCAAGGCGCTGGAAGCCAATTATGCCAGCGCCGCTGGCGACAAGCAGAAGCTCGCGCGCAAGGCGGAAATTTTCCAGGCGATGCAGGACGATTACCAGGTCCTCAAGCAGCAATGGGGCGGATATGCTGGATACGACCGCTGGTTTGCCGAACCTCTCAGCAATGCGCACCTGGCGCTGATAGCGACTTATCATGACCTGGTGCCGGGATTCCGGGCACTGCTGAAGCGGGAAAAAGATCTCGGCAAATTCTATGTGGCCGTCCGCACGCTCTCATCGCAGGAGCGGTCGCAGCGGTATCGGCAGCTGGCTGGTTTTGCGCATGATAATACCGCGCCGGTACAATCAGCGATGGCGGATGAGGGCGAGCTGCCGGCACGTAATTAGGCGGCCGCAATGTGCAGAGAGGTGTTATGCACTTGCACCTCTCTGCACAAATACCGCTTGCATGCCACGGATGTAAAGTTTATTCGGCATGCTTGCTCATAGGGATGTTGTCGCTTATAGGCGTGTTGCATTGCGGCATCATCATATGATGAGAAGATTTGTTTCATTATTGCCTTACCCCTCTTGCACTGGAAGGCAGCCCCCGATAGCATCGTGCTTGAACGATAACAAATGTTCGGCCATCACGATCTCGTGCACCACTCGACTATATTTGTTCTAAAAAAAACTTATAAAGAGAGACAAGGGGAAAGACATGGACAAGTTTTGGCTGAAATCCTATCCGCCTGACATTCCTTCAGAAATTGATCTGAGCCAGTATCAATCCCTGGCGCACTTTCTGGATGAATCGCTGCAAAAATACGCAAAGCGTCAAGCCTATGTCTGCATGGACAAAACCATTACTTTTGCAGAAGTTGATGCGATGGCGAAAAAACTGGCTGCCTGGCTGCAAGTAAAAGGGCTGCAGAAAGGTGCGCGCGTTGCCGTCATGATGCCGAATGTCCTGCAGTATCCTGTTGCGCTTACCGCGCTCCTGCGTGCCGGCTATATCGTCGTCAATGTCAATCCCTTGTACACGCCGCGCGAACTGGAGCATCAACTGGTTGACTCAGGTGCCGAGGCCATCATCATCCTGGAGAATTTTGCGCACATCCTTCAGCAAGTGATTGCCAAAACGCAGGTTCGGCACATTGTGGTGGCAAGCATGGGCGACTTGATGGGCGGGCCTAAAGGCTTGCTAGTCAATTTTGTCGTGCGCCATGTGAAGAAACTGGTGCCTGCTTATGATTTGCCCGGCGCGGTGTCTTTCAACAAAGTTTTGGCAGAAGGCTCTCACATGAGCTTTCGGCCGGTCGCCTTGACTCAGGAGGATATAGCTTTCCTGCAATATACGGGGGGTACTACAGGCATCGCCAAAGGAGCAACTTTACTGCACCGCAATATCCTGGCGAATTTGCTGCAGGCCGATCTATGGCTGACACCAGGGCTTAACAAGGAACCGAGGGTCGACCAGACCATCATGGTTTGCGCCTTGCCGCTCTACCATATCTTCGCGTTGATGACGTGTTACTTCCTGAGTGTTCGAGTCGGCGCATTGAACGTGATGATCGTCAATCCGCGTGATATCCCGGGATTCGTCAAAACCTTGTCGAAGTATCGCTTCAACATGCTCCCGGCAGTCAATACGCTCTTCAATGCACTGATGAATGATCCGGATTTTGCCAAGCTGGATTTCTCCGGGCTGAAACTTAGCGTCGGTGGCGGTATGGCGGTGCAAAAAGCGGTCGCCGACCATTGGGTCAAGGTGACAGGATGCCCTATTGCGGAAGGCTATGGCTTGTCGGAAACTTCACCGGTCGTTTCTTGCAATCTCGCCATGGCCAAGGAATACACTGGTACCATCGGCCTGCCTTTTCCATCCACTGAAGTGGTGATTCTCGATGATGCTGACAAGATCCTGCCGGTAGGTCAGCCTGGCGAGATTGCGGTGCGAGGGCCGCAAGTCATGGCAGGATATTGGCGCCGTCCAGACGAGACCGCCAAAGTCATGACGACGGATGGTTTTTTCAAGACGGGCGATATCGGCATTATGGATGAGCAAGGCTATATCCGTATTGTCGATCGCAAGAAAGATATGATCCTGGTCTCGGGATTCAATGTCTATCCGAATGAAATCGAGGGCGTGGTTGCCGAACATCCCGGCGTGCTGGAATGCGCTTGTGTCGGCGTGTCCGACCCCCATTCCGGCGAAGCGGTCAAATTGTATGTGGTCCGCAAGGACCCATCCCTGACAGCTGAACAGCTGATGGCGTATTGCAAAACACAAATTACCGGCTACAAGCGGCCAAAATACATTGAATTCCGTGATGTATTGCCCAAAACCAATGTCGGCAAGATCCTGCGGCGTGAATTGCGCGAGGAAAACAAACCGACTTCGTCACCAAGCCTCCCCATCGAAGGCTGATCCCCGCTTCATCCTTGCCTCTGACCGTCTGCCAGACAGGCGGTTTGTTTTTAATCGTGCGCTTGTGCGGGGCCAGAGGTATTCAGTGGCGGCAAGTGGCGCGGCTTGCGTTTCTCATCGGTTGCCACGTAGGTCAGGACGGCTTCCGTTACCTTGACGATTTCCGCCTGCAAGAGGTTACGCTCAGCATACACCTCGACGCTGACGGTGATCGAAGTCTTGCCGACCTTGATGACGTCGGCATAAATAGTCAGCAAATCGCCAACAAAAACCGGATGCTTGAAGACAAAGGAATTGACTGCAATCGTCGCAATCCGGCCATTGGCGCGTCGCGCCGCCGGCAGCGAGCCTGCAATATCCACCTGCGCCATGATCCAGCCGCCGAATACATCGCCATGAATATTGGCGTCCGCCGGCATGGGCATGATGCGTAACTCCGGCATTTTTCCTGCTGGAAGTTCTGTGAGATGGTCGTTCGGCATGCTGTCTTTCCAAAAAATACTGTTTTCAATTACGGGCATCCAGGGACGCCGGATTGATAGAATGGTTGGATTCAAATGCTGGTATTGTCGAAGCATAAATCATTCTGAATTATTTTTCTTTCCTGTAATGCGCCGCTACTCTCATTCCGAACCCGCACCCGCCATGCTGCCCGGTCAACAGCGCAAGGACTGGGCCACCATCAAGACCCTGCTGCCTTACCTGTGGGCGTACAAGGGGCGCGTGCTGCTGGCGCTGGCATTCCTGGTCGGCGCCAAGCTGGCCAATGTCGGCGTGCCGCTGGTATTGAAGCATCTGGTCGACTATCTCACTCTCGGCCCCAACCAGGCGCGCGCATTGCTGGTCATGCCGGTCGGCCTGCTGCTGGCGTATGGCTTGCTGCGGCTGTCCACCACCCTGTTTACCGAATTGCGCGAATTCGTTTTCGCGAAGGTGACGCAGCGCGCGGTCCGCACCATTGCCCTGAAAGTGTTCCGGCATTTGCATTCGCTGTCGCTGCGTTTTCACCTGAATCGCCAGACCGGCGGCATGACGCGCGACATCGAGCGCGGCACGCGCAGCGTGTCTTCGCTGGTGTCGTATACCCTGTTTTCCATACTGCCGACCCTGATCGAAATCAGTTTGGTCATTGGTTACCTGGTACTGCAATACGATATCTGGTTTTCCGTGATTACGGCCGGCGCACTGGTGACCTATATCGCTTTCACCGTGGTGGTGACCGAGTGGCGCACGCATTTTCGACGCAGCATGAACGAGTTCGATTCCAAGGCCAACAGCAAGGCCATCGATTCGCTCATCAATTACGAAACGGTGAAGTACTTCAGCAACGAGGAACTGGAGGCGCGCCGCTACGACCAGGGCTTGCAAAGCTACGAAAGCGCCGCCATCAAGTCGCAGACCTCGCTTTCCCTGCTAAATACCGGGCAGTCGCTGATCATCGCGGCAGCCGTGACCCTGATCCTGTGGCGCGCTACCAGCGGCGTGATCGACGGCAGCATGAGCCTGGGTGATCTGGTGCTGGTGAATGCCTTCATGATCCAGCTGTACATCCCGCTCAATTTCCTCGGCGTGATCTATCGCGAGATCAAGCAAAGCCTGGCCGACATGGAACGTCTGTTTTCCCTTCTGGAGCAGGAGCGCGAGGTGGATGACGCGCCGCATGCCATGCCGTTGGCGATTTCCGGCGCGACTGTGCGCTTCGAGCATGTCGATTTTTTTTACGAAAAGAACCGCCAGATCCTTTTCGATGTCGATTTCACCATCGCCGCCGGCACTACCACCGCGGTGGTGGGCCACAGCGGCTCCGGCAAATCTACCCTGGCGCGCCTGCTGTTCCGTTTTTACGATATCGAGGCCGGCCGTATCACCATCGATGGCCAGGAATTGCGGGATATTACCCAGGGTTCCCTGCGCCAGGCGATCGGCATCGTGCCGCAGGATACCGTGCTGTTCAACGATACGATCGAATACAACATCGGCTACGGCAAGCCGGGCGCGACGAAAGAGGAAATCATCGCCGCGGCGCGGGCAGCATCGATCCATGACTTCATCGTATCGCTGCCGGAGGGGTACGAGACCATGGTGGGCGAACGCGGCCTGAAACTGTCGGGCGGCGAAAAGCAGCGCGTGGCGATCGCCCGCACGTTGCTGAAAAACCCGGCGATCCTGATTTTCGACGAAGCGACCTCAGCCCTGGATTCCCGCTCGGAACAGGCGATCCAGGCGCAGTTGAAAGAGATCGCCAAAGACCGCACCACGCTGGTGATCGCCCATCGTCTTTCGACCATTGCCGATGCCGCGCAGATCCTGGTAATGGACCATGGCCGGATCGTCGAGCGCGGCACGCATGCCGGCTTGCTGGCGGCGCAAGGCGTTTATGCGCAAATGTGGGCCAGGCAGCAGGCGCGCAAAACTCCCGGGACCTCCGAAGTCGACTCGAGCGAGCCTGATGCGGATATGGCTGATCCGTCCACCGCTGTTGCTTAAATGCCCTAGGGAATGAGGGATGCGGACATTTCAGTCCTATCCTTGCTAAGATGGCTCATGTATTGGAGCTTCAAAGTTCCTGTCAATGTGCCGGCAGTGCCTCGATACATGCAAATACGAGCGATCATGGGCATTTGCCGCGCTAGCCGCCACGGAGGAGATGCATGTCCACTTCCCATCACATTCCCAGTTATCTGACTCAGCATGACATCGGCCCCTGGGGCGTATATCTCGAGCAGATCGACCGTGTCACGCCTTACCTGGGTTCGCTGGCGCCGCTGGTGGAAACCTTGAAGCGTCCCAAGCTGATCCTGGCGGTGGATGTGCCGATCCGGCGCGATGACGGCACGATCGCCCATTTCGAAGGTTACCGGGTGCAGCACAATACCGCGCGCGGCCCGGGTAAGGGCGGGGTGCGCTTCCATCAGAGCGTGACCCTGTCCGAGGTGATGGCCCTGTCGGCTTGGATGACGGTCAAGAATGCGGCGGTCAACGTGCCGTACGGCGGAGCCAAGGGCGGCATCCGTGTCGATCCGAAGACCTTGTCGCGCGGTGAACTGGAGCGCATGACGCGGCGCTACACCAGTGAAATCGGCATCATCATCGGTCCCACCAAGGATATTCCGGCTCCGGACGTCAACACCAACGAGCAAGTCATGGCATGGATGATGGATACCTATTCCATGAACACAGGCAATACGGTGTCGGGCGTGGTCACCGGCAAGCCGGTTTCGCTGGGCGGCAGCCTCGGACGCCAAGCTGCCACCGGACGCGGGTTGTACGTGGTCGCATGCGAAGCCGCAGCTCGCAGCAGGCTGGATATCAAGGGGACGCGCATCGCCATCCAGGGGTTCGGCAATGTCGGTGGCGTCGCCGCGCGCCTGTTTGCCGAAGCCGGCGCGAAAATCGTTGCGGTGCAGGACCATCTCGGCACCGTGGTGCGGGACAGCGGCCTGGATGTTCCGGCATTGCTGGCGCATGCCGGCGAACATGGCTCGGTGGCGGGTTTCGCCGGCGGCGATGCCTTGGCGGACCAGGATGCCTTCTGGTCAGTCGATTGCGATATCCTGGTGCCGGCCGCTTTGGAGCAGCAGATCACGGCAACCAACGCGCAGGCCATCCGCGCCCGCATCATTGTCGAAGGCGCCAATGGCCCGACTACCCCTGCCGCCGACGATATTCTGCACGACAAAGGCGTGCTGATCGTGCCGGACGTGATCGCCAATGCCGGCGGCGTCACCGTCAGCTATTTCGAATGGGTGCAGGATTTTTCCAGTTTCTTCTGGACCGAGGAGGAAATCAACCAGCGCCTGGCCCGCATCATGCGCGAAGCCTTCGCCGCGGTCTGGCAGCTTGCCGAAGAGCGCAAGGTGTCGCTGCGCACCGCCGCATTCATCGTCGGCTGCAGCCGGGTATTGCAGGCGCACGAGATGCGCGGGCTGTATCCCTGAGGCGTTCGCCGACGATCAAGTCGGTCGCACGCATCGCGCGAGAAGAGCGAGGCGGGTAAAATGGCGGTTCGACAGAAAGAGCCAGAGATCCGCTATGCCTACTCAAGCAAGCCTGCCCCAAAGCATCACCATCACCCGTCCCGACGACTGGCACCTGCACCTGCGCGACGGCGCCGTGCTCCCTGACGTCTTGCCGCATACTGCGCGCCAGTTTGCGCGCGCCATCGTCATGCCGAACCTGAAGCCGCCGGTGACCACCACCGAGCTGGCTGCCGCCTACCGCACGCGCATCCTGGCGGCGCTGCCGGAGGGATTGCAGTTCGAGCCGCTGATGACACTGTACCTGACCGACAATACGCCGCCCGATGAAATCCGCCGCGCCAGGGACAGCGGCTTCATCCAGGCGCTGAAGCTGTATCCGGCCGGCGCCACCACCAATTCGGATGCCGGCGTCACTGATCTGACGAAATGCTACAAGACCCTGGAAGTGATGCAGGAGCTGGGCCTGCCGCTGCTGGTGCATGGCGAGGTGACCGACCCGGCTGTCGACGTGTTCGATCGCGAGGCAGTGTTCATCGAACGGGTCATGCAACCCTTGCGTCGTGCCTTGCCGGAATTGAAAGTGGTGTTCGAGCACATCACCACGCGCGATGCCGCCGATTATGTGATGGCGGCCGACCGCTTCGTCGGCGCCACCATCACCGCCCATCACCTGCTGTACAACCGCAACGAAATCTTCAAAGGCGGCATCCGTCCGCATTACTATTGCCTGCCGATTTTGAAGCGCGAAGTGCACCGCCAGGCGCTGATCAAGGCGGCTACCTCGGGCAGCGCCAAGTTCTTCCTCGGCACCGATTCGGCGCCGCATCCGAAAGGCTTGAAGGAGCACGCCTGCGGTTGCGCCGGCTGCTACACCGCCCTGCATGCGCTGGAACTGTATGCGCAAGCCTTTGACGCCGCCGGCGCGCTGGACAAGCTGGAAGCCTTTGCCAGCTTCAACGGCCCGGCGTTCTATGACTTGCCGCGCAATGCCGGCAGCGTGACCCTGCAGCGCGAATCCTGGACCTTGCCGGCTGAACTGCCTTTCGGCGAAACCAGCCTGGTGCCGTTGAATGCCGGCGAGACGATCGCCTGGAAGCTGGCCTGAGACGGCTGGCGCCATCGCATCAATTGCATCCTCCAGGACCGTGGCCGCACCTTTGCTGGAGTCGATAGACTGGAGCCGGCCGTGGCTCGCCCATTTGCGGGCTGCGGCAGGTCCAGTCCTGGCCGCCCCGGACTGGCGCGTCGCCCTGAATGAGGCTGCCCGCCTTGCCGAACTTTGCAACCATCGCGGCTTCCCGATCCACTTTGTGCCGCAAGCCGATCTGCCGGTAGGCGTCGCCTATGAGGAATTCATCAGTGCCACTGGCGCCGTGCCGACCCGCGATAATCTGCACGATTTTTTCAATGCACTGGTCTGGCTGACTTTCCCCGCCATCAAACGCCAGTTGAATGCCTTGCAGGCCGCTGAAATCGCCAGTCGGGTAGCGCACGCGGAAGCGGCCAAGGGCGACGTCCCCGGCACGCGCGGTAAGGTGCGCGATGCCGCGACGATTTTCGATGAAAATGCAGCGCTGCTAATCTGCGCCGATAGGGAATGGGCTGCGTCCTTGCGTGCGCATCGCTGGCGCGAAACCTTGCTGGAACAGCGCCTGGCATTCGGAAGTTCGGTTGACATTTTCCTTTTCGGCCACGCCCTGATGGAGAAACTGGTCACCCCGTACAAGGCGATCACGGCGCATATCTGGGTGGTGCCGGCGGAGGCTGGATTCTTTTCGCTGTCGCCGCAAGATCAGCGTGCCTGGACCGACCAGGCCGTCACGCGGCAATTGCGGGAAGGGCTGCATACCGGCGATTTCACGCCCTTGCCCGTGCTCGGCGTGCCAGGTTGGTGGGATGGGCAGGATGAAGCCTTCTATGCCGATGCGCAGGTGTTCCGTCCGCCGCGCAACAGGGCTTGAATACAAGACGTGAAAATGGCCTGAGGCATAAAAAAAAGCCGCCAGGCGCAAACCTGGCGGCTTTGATGTTCCGAAACGTGGATTAACGCTTCGAGAATTGCTTTGCGCGACGTGCCTTGCGCAGACCGACTTTCTTACGTTCGACTTCACGTGCATCGCGGGTCACGAAGCCTGCTTTCGACAGTTCCGGCTTCAGCGTGGCATCGTAGTCGATCAGGGCGCGGGTGATACCGTGACGCACGGCGCCCGACTGGCCGGATTCGCCGCCACCATGGACGTTGACCATGATGTCGAACGTTTCCAGGTTGTTGGTCAGTTCCAGCGGTTGGCGGATGACCATCAGGCCGGTTTCACGCGAAAAGTATTCCGCAGCCGGTTTGCCGTTGACAGTGATCTTGCCGCTGCCAGCCTTGATGAAGACGCGAGCCACTGCACTCTTGCGACGGCCGGTCCCGTAGTTGTAGTTACCGATCATGTCCGTTCCTTACAGTTCGAGTGCTTTGGGTTGCTGGGCAGCGTGCGGGTGCGAACCTTCCGCATACACTTTCAGCTTCTTGATCATTGCGTAGCCGAGCGGGCCCTTGGGCAGCATGCCCTTGACAGCCTTTTCCAGCGCGCGGCCGGGAAAACGCGCTTGCATTTTCTCGAAATTGGTTTCGTAGATACCGCCCGGATAACCGGAGTGACGGTAGTACTTCTTATTCAGGGCTTTGGTGCCGGTAACGCGCAACTTGCCTGCATTGATCACGACGATGAAATCGCCCGTGTCGACGTGCGGAGTAAATTCGGGTTTGTGCTTGCCGCGCAGTCGGAGTGCCACTTCGCTGGCAACACGTCCGAGGACTTTGTCCGTCGCGTCAACCACGAACCAGTCGCGCTTGACCTCGTGGCCTTTTGCGGAAAAGGTTTTCATGTTGACTTCCTAAAGGGATAAATGCTCACTTGATGGCGGTTCCGCTCGTTACATACAGCATTGTTTTGCGGACTCGACCTTGTTGTGTTCTTCCTGAGCAAATGGAAGAACCGAAAATTATAGCCTTTTCAAAGGCTTGGCGTCAAATTCATGAGGCAGAAAGTTTTTCATTGCCCATAAAAAAACCCGAAGCAACGAGGCCTCGGGCTGAAATCCACACCAAAGGAGGAGGGTGGAGGAGACAAAGCTTGATTGCATCCGTTCCGTTGAAACATCAGCAATCGATGAAAACCAGTATAGTCAAGCTTATTGTGCAGTGCAAGAAAATAATCGAAATATTTGCTGAAAAATATCTGGATAATCAATAAATCCAAATTTATTTGTTTTAATTCAATGATTTAATGTGTTGTTTATTTTCTGATTGATATTGCTGCGCCATGGCAAATTTCCTGCGGATTTGATGTTTGCAAGAATTTTGAGAGTCATAACCTGTCCCGATTGGCTATTAATCCATGGGGCGGGAACAGTTACAATGACGGCACTTTATTAAAGGAGTGGATTGGTCATGGAGTGCACCGTACGCTGGGCGGGTTTGTCGGGAATGACTTTTTTGGCGGAAACCGGTTCCGGCCATGTGGTGACAATGGACGGCGCCCCCGAGGGGGGCGGCCGTAATCTGGCGCCGCGGCCAATGGAAGTGGTATTGGCTGGCACCGGCGGTTGCACCGCCTACGATGTGGTGCTGATCTTGCGAAAAAGCGGTCAGGATATCCGCGGCTGCGACGTTACCCTGAAATCCGAGCGGGCTGAAAAGGATCCGAAGGTCTTTACCAAGGTCCATTTCCATTTTGCCGTGCGCGGTCGTAGCCTGAAACCCAACCTGGTCGAACGGGCGATCAAGCTGTCGCATGAAAAGTACTGTTCTGCGTCGATCATGCTGGAAAAAACCGCTGAACTGACGCATTCTTTCGAGATCATCGAGGATAATGCGCCGGTACAGGAAGCATAAGCACTATACGTAATAGGCGCTGGAGGTCATCACCTTGGCCATTCCTTGCATGAGTCCGCGCACGGGCGCGGGCAAAGCCGCGGCGCCAAGGGCATCGGCTGCCGCGCCGTGCTCCACCTCGTCCTGGCGCATTTGCTCGACGATGGCGCGCGACTTGGCATCCTGCGGGGGCAGGCGCTCCAGGTGACTGTTCAGGTGGGCTTCGACCTGGCGCTCCGTTTCCACCACAAATCCCAGGCTTTGCGCATCTCCCAGGCGCGCCGCGACCAAGCCGATGGCAAATGCGCCGGCATACCAGAGCGGATTCAGGAGGCTGGGACGGGAGTCCAGTTCGCGCAGGCGCTCTGCCGTCCAGGCCAGATGGTCTTCCTCTTCCTGCTTGGATTTCTCCAGTTGCCGGCGTACTCCGTGGGTCTTGGCGAACAGTCCTTGCGAAGAATACAAGGCCTGGGCGCAGACTTCTCCGACATGGTTGACTCTCATTAATCCCGCGCTGTGACGGCGCTCGGTGATGTCCAGCTCGCTTTCAGCGACACCGCGTGCCGGATTCAGCCTGCCCGCCGCGGTGATTCCCGTGACGGTCCTCAGGGCGCTGTCCAGGCCGATGATGAATTGATCCAGCTTATCCATTCCGTTGTTACCTTTTTAATTAAACTTATCAAAGACTTATCAAAGAGCAATGTATTGTTGCATTGAAGCGACATAACTCTCGCCATATTGCCATAAAAGCCAAAATTGCTTTGCCCTGCCGGCTGGATTTTGCTGAAATGTCACATAGCTTCTTGACCAATGGGATTAGAAGTGCCGGCAGGGACGTTTCCACTAGTGGCCTTGCTGGAAGCAATAAAAATCTTTAGCTTCACAACTCTCGGAGAAATTTTAATGAAAAAATCGCTTCTCGCTCTCGCAGTTCTGGGCGCATTTGCAGCTGGCGCACAAGCACAAACCTCCAATGTCACCATTGGCGGCTTCTTCCACGTGCAGCCGAAAGCTTACAAGGTTAGCAATGTTAATGCTGGTGCCCGCCCTGCCGGCCAAGCCATGAAAACCGAACTCCGCATGGATGACGACGCTGGTTCCCGTCTGTGGATCACTGGTAAGGAAGATTTGGGTCAAGGCCTGTTTGCTCAGTTCTACATGGAAAGTCGTTTCGGTGGCGATACCGGCTCCGGTTCCACGACCTTCGGCTTTGCCAACGGCGACACCTTCGTCGGTCTGGGCAGCACCTCGCTGGGTACCCTGGATTTCGGACGCATGTCGATCTCCAACTACACCCAAGGCATCCTGATTGAACTGGATCGTACTGGTAGCGGCAATAACTTTGCCACCACCACATTCTTGTCTGATGTCGGTGGCTTCGGTGTCAATAAGAGTCGTCTGAACAACTTCATCCGTTATAAGTCGCCGAACTTCAGCGGCTTTACCGTTCAAGGCGCTATCTCGCCGAGCGGCGCTTTCGGTGCAAATGCTGAAGGCACGGCGCCGACTACTGGCACCGCTAACAACGAATACAATGATGGTAAAGCTGTTCAATTGGGCTTGAGCTACGCGAACGGCCCGCTGTACTTGAATGCGGCTTACTTCGATGTGGAAGTCGAGGGTGTCACGACTCCGCAGACCAACTGGTTTAACGCGGACAACACTTCGCTCCGTATCAGCGGTTCCTACGCGCTGCCGTTCGGCCTGAAGGTCGGCTTCTCCGTTGACCGTACCGAGATCGACAACCTGGCTGCCGGCGCTGCAATGGGTAACTTCACTAACGCTGCCTTCAGCGCGGTTACCGGTGGTGGCACTGTTTCCTCAGCTGGCAAGGTTCGCCGTACCGCTTGGGCTATCCCGGTCACCTACACCATGGGTGCCAACAATTTCTACGCCAAGTACGGCCAAGCCGGCAACCTGTCCAACTGGACCCAGCGCGACACCGGCGCCAAGTACTACTCGCTGGCCTGGGATTATGCTCTGTCCAAGCGCACCGCTGTTGGCGTGAGCTACACCGTGATCGACAACGAGCGTAACGGTACCTATCAGCCGTTCGCCTCAGGCCAGACTTCGACCCACAACGGTTCGTCCCTGTTCGCCGGCGAAAAGGCCTCTGTAGCTGCTCTGAACCTGAAGCACAGCTTCTAATTTAGTCTGCTGTAGCACTTATGTGCAAACGGCCACCTTCGGGTGGCCGTTTTTTTTTGCTTAGTATCCGCGGTATCCTGATTTGAATATCCGCCTGTAAGCTGTTTGTTCATGTCTCGCGCGCAGGCTGCGAAATCGGCAGATTCCATATGCCCGCTTCGCCAGGCAAGCATTTCCCCTTACCGCCGCAACGCGTCCTTTCCTCCTGCTAAAATACTGGCTTGTCAAAAAGCGAGGAAGCCATGATCAAGGTCGGCATTGTCGGTGGGACCGGGTATACCGGAGTCGAGTTGTTGCGTCTGCTGGCGGCTCATCCCGATGTGGAGCTCCGTGCCATCACTTCGCGCAAGGAAGACGGTTTGCCGGTGGCGGACATGTTCCCTTCGTTGCGCGGCTATGTGTCGCTGGCTTTTTCTGCGCCGGAAAAGGCCAGGCTGACCGACTGCGACGTCGTATTCTTTGCTACACCTCATGGCGTCGCCATGGCGCAGGCGCCGGAGTTGCTTGCGGCCGGCGTAAAGGTCATCGACCTGGCGGCGGACTTCCGCCTGAAAGATACTGCCGAATTTGAGAAATGGTATAGCATGCCGCATTCCTGCCCGGACTTGCTGCGGGAAGCGGTGTACGGCTTGCCAGAAGTGAACCGCGACGCCATTAAAACAGCGCGGCTGATCGGCTTGCCTGGCTGTTATCCAACGTCGATGCAACTTGGTTTTGCGCCTTTGCTGGCGCAAGGAAAGCCTTTAGTCAATGAAGCGGCATTGATTGCCGATTGCAAGTCCGGCGTATCCGGTGCCGGCCGCAAGGCTGAAGTTTCCACGCTGCTGGCCGAAGCATCGGATAATTTCAAGGCTTATGGCGTCAAGGGGCATCGCCATTTGCCGGAAACTACCCAAGGCTTGCAGGCGATTGCCGGCGGGCGCAAGATTGGGCTCACCTTTGTGCCGCACCTGGTGCCGATGATCCGCGGTATCCATTCGACGCTGTATGCCACCATCCTGCCGGAAGCGCGCGACACCGATTTCCAAGCCTTGTACGAAAAGCATTTTGATGGTGAAAAATTCGTCGATGTGCTGCCGGCCGGCAGTCATCCGGAAACGCGTTCGGTGCGCGCTTCGAACATGCTGCGCGTCGCCGTGCACCGGCCCGCCGGCGGTGACTTGCTGGTGATCCTGGTCGTCGAGGATAACCTTGTCAAAGGAGCGGCAGGTCAAGGCGTGCAATGCATGAATATCATGTTTGGCCTCGATGAGAAAACCGGCCTGGCACATGTGCCGGTGATGCCTTAAGTCCCCTGTCTATTACTTATGAGTTTAAGCAAGTTGTTTGGGTCGTCACTACGCTTAAAACTGTGGCGCCGGCGCCTGTCGGTGGCTGCGCCCAAGGTCAGTATCCGGCACCATTTCCCCTGGCCGCTGCGCCTCGTGATGGCGGCGGCAATGCTGGGCCTGGCAGGAGCGGTTGCGCTTGCTACCTATGATCTGGGCCGCCATCTCGCTGGCCGCAGTAATGGCATCGATCCGGCAGAGGTGAGCAGTTTGCGCGAGCAGCTTGCGCAGGTGAGCACCGAACGCGATAAATACTCCGGCAGTATGGATACCGCCGAAAGTCAGCTGCAGATTGAGCGATCCGCTCAAAAACAATTGGCAGCCCAAGTTAAAAACCTGGTGACGGAAAACGCCCGTCTAAAGGAAGACTTGGCATTCTTTGAAAGTTTGTTACCAACAAGCACAGGCTCGCAAGGTATTGCAATCCGTCGTCTGGTAGCGGAAATGATTGCGCCAAATCAATTGAAATATCGCTTGTTAGTGATGCAAGGCGGTAAGGGCGAACGTAATTTTGTCGGAAACTTGCAATTGGCTGTTACGGTGGTGCAGGACGGGAAAAGTGCTATGATAATTTTTCCTGACAGCAAATCGGGTGAGCTGGATAAATTCAAGCTTGCCTTCCAGCATTACCAGCGAGTCGAAGGCGTGTTGACTTTGCCTGAAGGCGTTACCATGCAAGCCCTGCAGGCACGCATTCTTGAAAAAGGCCAGTTGCGCGTGCAACAAGCGGCCAAGCTGTAAAAAATTATTTAAGGAGTGCCATCATGTTTGGCAGCAAAAGCAAAAGCACCATCGATAGCTTGATCGGCCTATCTACCAGAATCGAAGGAGACTTGCATTTCAAGGGCGGTTTGCGCATTGATGGCCAGGTTCGCGGCAATGTGATTGCCGATCCCAGTCTGCCCAGCATGCTGGTCATTTCCGAGCATGCGATGATCGAGGGGGAGGTGCGCGCCGCGCATATGGTGGTGAATGGCCAGATCAATGGGCCGGTCTATTCCTATGAGTTGCTGGAATTGCAACCGAAGGCCCGCATCACCGGCGATGTCAATTACAAGGCGCTGGAAATGCACGGCGGCGCGCTGGTTTCCGGCAAGCTGACGCATGAGCAGACGGAAGAGCCGGTGCTGAAGCTGGCGGCGCCAGCCAAACTGATCGGGTCGAATACCTGAGTATTTATATCGGGTTATAATGACGCATCAGCCGAAACGTTTTCAGTAGGAGTGAACATGAATGCCGTTACCGAAATGCCCGCACCCATTGTCTTTACCGACAGCGCCGCGACCAAGGTTGCGCAATTGATTGAGGAAGAGGGCAATCCCGACCTGAAATTGCGCGTATTTGTGCAGGGCGGTGGCTGCTCCGGATTCCAGTATGGTTTTACCTTCGATGAAATCGTCAATGAAGACGATACCACCATGACCAAGAATGGCGTGCAATTGCTGATCGATTCCATGAGCTACCAGTACCTGGTGGGCGCGGAAATCGATTACAAGGATGATCTGGAAGGCGCGCAATTCGTCATCAAGAATCCGGGCGCTACCAGCACTTGCGGTTGCGGCTCGTCGTTCTCAGTCTGAAGTTTTTTCTTTTCATCAAAAAAGCGCAGCGCAGTCTGCGCTTTTTTTTGCGCCTGTAGCAATGGTACATTCATCATATTGCCATTCGCGGAAAATTCCCACCGAATGACCATGACAAACCGCTCGGTCAGGCCGGGTACAGGGCGCCCAGAATGCGTTCTCCCCTGGCGCCGGTGACTGCGGGTAGGTTGCCGGCGCGGCGCAGGCAAAAGCGCTGCGCCAGCCAGGCAAAGGCAAGAGATTCGACATGGTTGGGCGGCATGCCCAGCGCGGCCGTGGTGTCGACCGAAATGCCTGCCTGGCAGCGATCCAGCGCATCTTGCAGCTGACGCATCAAGTGATGATTGCAGGCGCCGCCGCCGCAGACATGGACCGTGGCGGCGCCTGGCGCATAACGGGCGATGGCGTCAGCCAGGGTCGTAGCGGTGAATGCCGCGAGGGTGGTTTGCACGTCCCGCGCGTGAGCAGGCGTGTCCTTGAAAGCGGCCTTGGCAAGCTGGTCGAGCAGCCAGTCAAGATGGAACAGGTCCCGCCCGGTGCTTTTCGGCGGAGGCAGGTTGAAAAAGCTCTCTGATCGCAAGATTTCCAGCAGGGCTGGCAGCACCGTGCCGCCGGCCGCCCAGTCGCCATTGCGGTCATACGCCTGCCCCAGATGCTTTCCTATCCAGGCATCCATCAGGACATTGCCGGGACCGGTGTCGAAGCCGCTGACCTTCATGGTCCCGCCGTCGCGCTCATCCCGTGGCGGCAGCACACTGATATTGCTGATGCCGCCGATGTTGGCGACGACCCTGATCGTGTCGGGGGCGGAGAATACCGCCTGGTGGAAGGCAGGCACAAGCGGAGCGCCCTGGCCGCCGGCAGCGATATCCCGGCTGCGAAAGTCGGCCACCACATCGATGCCGCTTAATTCGGCCAGCAGGGCCGGGTTGTTGGTCTGGCGGGTAAAGCCGAGTTCGGGACGATGCCGGATGGTCTGGCCATGCACGCCGATCGCCGCGACTTGTTGCGGCGTCAGGCCGGCCTGTGCCAGAAGCTCGGCGACGCAGCGGCCATAGTAGCCGGCCAGGATATTGGCGAGCAGCGCTTCGCGGTGGATTTCATTCTCGCCGGCCGTCTGCAGCGCCAGCATTTCAGCGCGCAATTCATCAGGAAAGGGCACATAGGCGCTGGCCAGCGTCTGCACCGGACCGCCGCCATAATCATCGGGGAAGGCGGCAAGTGCGCCATCGACGCCGTCCAGGCTGGTGCCGGACATCAGGCCGATATAGACAGGAGCGGCGAGGGGGGAAGTGAGCTGGAGTGCGGACATAAAAAAACCGTTCGTGAAGGCTTGATTCTACAAGCCTTGCGACACGAACGGTCAAGTGCGATTTTCCGCCTCGCGGCGGAAGGTATTATTTGCTGGCGGCGAGCTGGGTGCCGGCACCTTGCGGATTGAGCAGGGCGAAGCGGTGCAGCATGTCCGCAGCGTTGTTGCGGAATTGCGCCAGTTGCGCGCCGGCCAATGGCTGGGCCGTCGGCATGTCAACCTTCATGGGGTCACGCGACTCATTGTTGACGCGGAATTCGTAATGCAGATGCGGTCCGGTGGACCAGCCTGTGCTGCCGACGTAGCCGATCAGGTCGCCCTGGCTGACCTTGGTGCCCTTGCGAATGCCGCTGGCAAAACGGCTCATGTGCGCATAGGCCGTCGAGTAATTACCCCAGTGCTTGATCACCACCACGTTACCGTAGCCGCCCTGGACGCCGGCGAAATTGATGACGCCTTCCCCCGCAGCGCGGATCGGCGTGCCGGTCGCAGCGGCGAAATCAACGCCCTTGTGCGCTTTCCATTTGCCGGAGATCGGATGCCTGCGCATCGAAAAGCCGGACGAGATCCGGGAAAATTCCAGCGGCGACTTGAGGAAGGCCTTTTTTAGCGACTTACCGTCGAAGCCGTAATAACCGCCGCCCTGGCGGCTGCCGGGTTCGTCGAACCAGACCGCCTGGTAGGGACGGCCGGCATTGATGAATTCGGCGGCCAGCACGCGGCCGGCACTGACATACTCACCATTCTGCCAGAGGGTTTCGTAAACGACATTGAAACGGTCGCCGCGGCGCAGGTCGGAAGCGAAATCGATATCGGTGGAAAACATGTCGACGATCTGCATCGCGACATTGTCAGGAATCAGCGCCTGATCAGTGGCGGCAAACAGCGAGGAACGGATTTCCCCGCTGCGCATTTCGACGCGTTTTTCCAGCGCTGCCGGCAATTGGGTTGCCTTGAAGTGGTCGCCTTCGCGCTGGATCAGCAGGTTGGTGGCGTCATTACGACCGTTGCCCAGCGTCGTGCGCAGCCATCGCAATTCGCCATCCGCGGCGGTCTGGACTTGCACCTGCTTGCCCGGTTTAAGTTGCAGCACCTGATAGGCGGCACGGTCATTCTTGATGAATTCGGCGGCGGCGGCGTCTTCCACGCCCAGGCGCTTGAGCAGCGTGGCCAGGGTATCGCCGGAGCGGACCTTTTCTTCGCGCAAGTAGAATTCCTGCGCATCCACTTGGGCAGCGATCTGGTCTTGCAGATTCGGCAAGGCGAGGTCGAGCAAGACGGTTTTCACCGGCAGGTCGGCGGCATCCGGTGCCATCGGCGCGACACCGGCGGCGCCAAAGGCGAAGACCGCCAGCAGCAGCGCCGAGCTGGATGCGATGCGCGACTTACGGGTGGCGCCGAACAGCAACTTGGCTCTTGCGCTCAGGTCAATCAATTTATCTCTAGAGAACATGCAATCAGTTAAAATCAACCGTTTTTCTTTCCCTGGTTTTTGCTCTTATTGATCAACGGTAATGTTAAATAGCGGATCGGTAATTATACTCAGACAGGGAAGATTCTCAAATGAACTTTATACCGATGACAGAAAATCTGAAATTGACAGAAGATAAAGATTTGACCGGTTATGCTGCGGCGCAGCAAATGCCGGTCTTGTCTGATAATGTAAAACAAGCTCTTGCCGTCACCAAGCGTGGCGTCGAGGAATTGCTGATCGAATCCGAATACATCCAGAAACTGGTACGGGCGGAACAGACTGGCAAGCCGCTACGCATCAAGCTGGGGCTGGATCCGACCGCGCCAGACTTGCACCTGGGTCATACCGTGGTCTTGAACAAATTGCGCCAGCTGCAAGACCTGGGGCATCAAGTAATTTTCCTGATCGGCGACTTCACTTCGATGATCGGTGATCCGTCCGGCCGCAACGTCACCCGCCCGCCGCTGACAAGAGAACAGATCGAGCAGAATGCGCGCACCTACTTCGCCCAGGCCAGCCTGGTGCTCGACCAGGAGCGCACCGAGATCCGCTATAACTCGGAATGGTGCGATGCCCTGGGCGCGGCGGGCATGATTCAGCTGGCGGCCAAATATACCGTCGCCCGGATCCTTGAGCGCGACGATTTCACCAAGCGCCTGAAGGCCGGCACGCCGATTTCCGTGCACGAATTGCTGTACCCGCTGATGCAGGGCTACGATTCGGTGGCTTTGCGCTCCGACCTGGAACTGGGCGGCACCGATCAGAAGTTTAACCTGCTGGTCGGACGCGAGCTGCAGAAAGAAAGCGGCCAGGAGCCGCAATGCGTGCTGACCATGCCGCTGCTGGAAGGTCTGGACGGCGTGGAAAAAATGTCCAAGTCCAAGGGCAATTACATCGGTATCACCGAGCCGGCCAATACCATGTTCGCCAAGGTGATGAGCATCTCGGACGAGATGATGTGGCGCTACTATGAATTGCTGTCCTTCCGCCCGCTGGAGGAAATTGCTTCCTTCAAACGCGAAACCGGGGAAGGTCGCAATCCGCGCGACATCAAGGTCATGCTGGCGCAGGAAATCGTCACCCGCTTCCATTCGAAGCTGGCAGCCGAGGAAGCGCTGGCGGATTTCACCAACCGCGCGCGCGGCGGCATTCCCGACGACATTCCGGAAGTCAGCCTGTCCGGCGCGCCGCTGGGCATTGGTCAGCTGCTTAAGCAGGCCAACCTGTGCGCTTCAACGTCGGAAGCGTTGCGAATGGTCGAGCAGGGTGGCGTGCGCATCGATGGCGCCGGAATCAGCGACAAGGGCTTGAAGGTCGAGGCCGGCAACTTCGTCGTGCAGGTCGGCAAGCGCAAGTTCGCCCGCGTGACGTTGGCGTAAGGCTGTCGGCATGATCGCTTTGCTGCAGCGCGTGGCGCAAGCCAGCGTCAGCGTCGATAGCGACATCGTCGGCGCGATCGGTCCCGGCTTGCTGGTCTTGCTGTGCGCCGAGCGCGGCGACAGCGAAAAGGAAGCGGATGCCTTGCTGGCCAAGCTGCTGGCTTACCGCGTGTTCGGCGACGATGCTGGACGCATGAATCGCAGCCTGGCTGATGTGGCCGGCGGTTTGCTCCTGGTGCCGCAATTTACGCTGGCAGCCGACACCCGCTCCGGTACGCGCCCTTCGTTTACGCCGGCCGCAGCGCCGGAGGACGGGCGTCGACTGTTCGATTACGCGGTGTCCCGAGCGCAGGAGCTGCATGGGCAGGACAAGGTGCAAACCGGCCGCTTTGGCGCTCATATGCAGGTGGCGCTGGTTAATGACGGGCCGGTGACGTTCTGGCTGCAGGTGCCGCCGGCGCGCTGAAGAACCAATGGAAATTGCATGACCGAGATATTGCTTATTCGTCACGGCGAAACCGACTGGAATACCGAACGCCGCCTGCAGGGACATCTGGATGTTGCGCTCAATGCCGAAGGCGTGCGTCAGGCGCAAGCGCTCGGTCAGGCCTTGCGCGGCGAAGCGCTGGAGGCGATTTTCGCCAGCGATCTTTCCCGTGCGCGGCAGACTGCCGAGGCGATTGCCGCCGGGCGCGACATTTCCGTGCAGATCGAGCCCGGCTTGCGCGAACGCTGCTATGGCGCTTTCGAGGGATTGCGCCATGAGGATATTCGCCAGCGCTATCCAGAAGCCTACGCTGCCTGGCAAGCGCGCGAGTTCGATGCGCGCATGCCGCCGGGCGAGCGGCCGGGAGAAACCCTGCGTGAGTTTGCCGCTCGCGCGGTCGGCACGGTGGTGGGGCTGGCAGTAGCGCACCAGTTGCGGCGTATTGCCATCGTGTCCCATGGCGGCCTCCTGGAATGCATCTGCCGCGAGGCCCGCGGCATCGGCTGGAGCAAGCCGCGCGACTTCGATATCCGCAACGCCAGCATCAATCGCCTGCACTGGAACGGCAGCGCCCTGCGCGTGCTGGACTGGGGGGATATCACGCATTTGCGGCAGGATGCGCTGGATGAGGTGGACCGCAACTGAGCTGCAGCTGAGCCGGTTGCCGGCGCAGCAGGCCAAAATCTCTCCTTCCGCGCTCGCGGAACAGGGAAAACCGGCGAAAACCGGGTGTTTCAGGGGTAAAATAGCAGATTCCCCTTTCTCATCCCCCTGTCGTGAAAATCGGCCCTTATTCATTGCCCAACAATGTCTTCGTTGCCCCCATGGCGGGGGTGACCGATCGGCCATTTCGGCAATTGTGCAAGCAGCTGGGCGCTGGTTACGCGGTGTCGGAGATGGCGGCGTCCAATCCGCGCCTGTGGCAATCCGAGAAAAGCGCGCGCCGCACCAACCATGATGGCGAGATGGAGCCGAAGGCGGTGCAGATCGCCGGCGCCGATCCGGGCATGCTGGCCGAATGCGCCCGCTACAACGTCGAGCGCGGCGCCCAGATCATCGATATCAACATGGGTTGCCCGGTCAAGAAGGTGTGCAATAACTGGTGCGGCTCGGCCCTGTTGCAAAACGAGAAACTGGTCGGCGAAATCCTGGACGCGGTAGTGGCGGCGGTCGACGTGCCGGTTACCCTGAAATTTCGCACCGGCTGGGATCGCCTGAACAAGAATGCCCTAGCGATCGCCAGGATGGCGGAGACGAGCGGCATTGCCATGCTGACACTGCACGGCCGCACGCGTGCCGACGGTTACAGCGGCGAGGCAGAGTATGAAACCATTGCCGCGGTTAAGGCGGCTGTCCGGATTCCCGTGGTGGCCAATGGCGATATCGATACGCCCGAAAAAGCCAAATACGTCCTGCAAGTTACCGGCGCCGATGCCGTGATGGTCGGCCGGGCGGCGCAGGGGCGACCCTGGATTTTCCGCGAGATTGCGCATTACCTGCGTACCGGCGCACATTTGCCGGCGCCCACCGTGACCGAGGCGCGGCAGGTCATGGCCGAGCATTTGCAGGCGCATTACGCCTTTTACGGCGACTATCTGGGCGTGCGGACCGCGCGCAAGCATATCGGCTGGTATGTGCGAGAGTTGCCTGAGGGAGAAGATTTTCGTCGTCGCATGAATGTGCTGGAGCAATGCGCCGACCAGCTTGCGGCACTGGATAGTTTTTTCGAACGGCAATTACGGTATGGCGAGCGGTTACAATATGGCCTGGCTGCCAAGCTGCTTGCAGCTTAAGACAATTTAAAACAGCTTGAGCGGCAGCAATTTTCTACCTGTACATAAATGAGCAAAGACAATATTCAAGACGTCGTCAGGAAAAGCCTGGAACGGTATTTCAAGGACCTAGGCGAACAGCAACCGACGAATGTCTACGAGATGGTGGTATTCACCGTCGAAAAGCCTATTCTTGAAGCAGTGATGGCGCGCGCCGACGGCAACCAGTCGCAGGCGGCCGAGATGCTGGGCATTAACCGCAATACGCTGCGCAAGAAATTGCAGCAGCACGGTTTGCTCTAGCCGCCGACCTTTTGCTGCACCTTGCCGCAGCTTGCCGCGCTTGACCGGGCGCTCAACCAATTTATCCCTCTTTTCCGAGTCTGACCATGATTAAACAAGCTCTCATCTCCGTATCCGACAAGACCGGCGTGCTGGAATTCGCGCGCGAACTGTCCGCCATGGGCGTCAAGCTCCTGTCCACCGGCGGCACCGCTAAATTGCTGGCCGATAACGGCCTGGCGGTCACCGAAGTCGCGGATTACACGGGTTTCCCCGAGATGCTGGATGGCCGGGTCAAGACGCTGCATCCGAAGGTGCATGGCGGCATCCTGGCGCGCCGCGATTTTCCGGAACACCAGGCGGCGCTGGCCAAGCACGGCATCCCGACCATCGATATGGTGGTGGTGAACCTGTATCCGTTCCAGCAAACCGTGGCCAAGGAAGCGTGTTCGCTGGAAGACGCCATCGAAAACATCGATATCGGCGGCCCGGCCATGCTGCGCTCCTCCGCCAAAAACCACAAGGATGTGGTGGTGATCTGCGATCCGGCCGACTATGCCCGCGTGCTGGGTGAACTGAAGGCCGGCAGCGGCGAAGTCAGCTACGAAACCAAGTTCGACCTAGCAAAGAAAGTGTTTGCCCACACCGCCGCCTACGATGGCGCCATCACCAATTACTTCACCGCGCTGGGCGCCGACAAGGCGCACGCCACCCGCAGTCCTTATCCGGCCACGCTCAACCAGCAATTCGTCAAGGTGCAGGAAATGCGCTACGGCGAAAACCCGCACCAGTCGGCGGCGTTCTATCGTGACGCGCAACCTGTGACCGGCGCGCTGGCCAACTATACCCAGCTGCAGGGCAAGGAACTGTCGTACAACAATATCGCCGATTCTGACGCTGCCTGGGAATGCGTCAAGACTTTTGAATCCACCGCCTGCGTCATCATCAAGCATGCCAACCCCTGCGGCGTGGCGATCGGCGTCAATGCGCTGGAAGCCTACAGCAAGGCCCTGCAGACCGACCCGACGTCGGCCTTCGGCGGCATCATTGCCTTTAATTGCGAACTGGACGGCGCTGCCGCCCAGGCCGTGGCCAAGCAATTCGTCGAAGTGCTGATCGCGCCTTCCTTTACCGCGGAAGCGAAGCAGGTGTTCGCCGCCAAGGCGAATGTGCGCCTCTTGGAAATCCCGCTCGGCAAGGACGTTAACCAGTACGATTTCAAGCGTGTCGGCGGCGGCTTGCTGGTGCAGTCGCCGGATGCAAAGAATGTTTTGCCGGCCGATCTGAAAGTGGTGAGCAAGAAGCAGCCGACGCCGCAACAGTTGCAGGATTTGATGTTCGCCTGGCGCGTGGCCAAGTTCGTCAAGTCGAACGCTATCGTGTTTTGTGGCAATGGCATGACGCTGGGCGTGGGCGCCGGCCAGATGAGCCGGGTCGACTCGGCACGCATCGCTTCGATCAAGGCGCAGAATGCTAACCTGTCGCTGGCCGGTTCGGCGGTGGCGTCGGATGCCTTCTTCCCGTTCCGCGATGGTCTGGACGTGGTGGTCGATGCCGGCGCGACTTGCGTGATCCATCCGGGCGGCTCCATGCGTGACCAGGAAGTCATCGATGCTGCCGACGAGCGCGGCGTGGTGATGCTGTACACTGGCATCCGTCATTTCCGTCATTGAGGCAAACCTGCCCCGGTAGATGCATGCCGGGGCCTCTGTCATGAAAATCCTCGGCATCGACCCTGGCTTGCGGATCACCGGTTTCGGCGTGATCCGCAAGGAGGGCAACAAGCTTTCCTACATCGCGTCCGGCACCATCAAGACGCCGGACGCCGACTTGCCGCAGCGCCTGAAAACCATTCTTGCCAGCGTCGGCGAGGTGGTGCAAACCTATCGCCCGGATTGCGCGGCGATTGAAAAAGTGTTCGTCAACGTCAATCCGCAATCGACCCTGTTGCTCGGGCAGGCGCGCGGCGCGGCGATTTGCGCGCTGGTGGCGGCCGACCTGCTGGTGGCCGAATATACCGCGCTGCAGGTCAAGCAGGCGGTGGTCGGTCATGGCAAGGCGCAGAAGCAGCAGGTCCAGGACATGGTGCAGCGCCTGCTGCAATTGCCCGGCGTGCCGGGGCGCGATGCGGCTGACGCGCTCGGCGTGGCAATCTGCCATGCCAATAATCACGATGTGCTGGGCGTGCTGGGCGGCTTGGCGCCAGCGCTGGCGAAGAAGGGATTGCGGGTACGCGGCGGACGGCTGGTAGGCTGACGACTGATGGGCTGGCGACAGATAAGCTGGCGGACCGTGAGCTGGCGGGCGACGGCTTAATTATTTCCCACTAAGAAAATTTCAAGTTTCCTGCTCTGCCCGACGTGCGGCGATCTCGAAGTGATTGTTCCAGTATGCATCTTCTCCGTGCAACAGTGCCCAGAAACTGGCGGCAAGATACACCAGAGGAAATACAAATCCCCAGTGAGCCGCTTGGCGCACATGCGCCAGTTCATGCGTGAGGACGCGGGCAGTCAGGCCCTGGCGCTGGGCGATCACGATATGGCCGATGGCCATGGCGCACATGGCGCCGAAAGGATGATGCTCCAGCAAGCGGTCGGCCAAGGGGCCTCGCACCAGCAGGGCTGGAGTCGGACGCATGACCACGTCGATGCGGCCGCGCAGCAGCAGAGTGGGCAGCATCAGCAGCAAGGCCCCCAGCAATGTCAGGGGCAGCGCCCACAGGATGCCCAGCATGGTGATGATCCGCTCGGACAGCACTTGCCGGTGTCGCACAGGTCGTCGAAGAGGGGCGGAAATGGGCATGGGACTGGCTCTTTGTCCTGTATGATGGATGCAATTTACTGCAAAATGTGTCGATATGATAGGCCGTATTTCCGGAATCTTGCTTGAGAAAAATCCACCTCAACTGCTAATCGATTGCAGTGGCGTGGGATATGAGGTCGGGGTGCCGATGAGCACCTTCTATAATTTGCCCGCGCTGGGGGAGAAAGTGGTGCTGCTGACCCACCTGACGGTGCGCGAGGATGCCCACCTGCTGTATGGCTTCGCCAGCGTCGAGGAGCGGAATGTTTTCAAGGAATTGATTAAGATTTCCGGCGTCGGTGCGCGGACTGCCTTGTCCATCCTTTCCGGCATGTCGGTGGCCGATCTGGTGCAGGCGGTCACCCTGCAAGAGTCCGGTCGCCTGACGCGGGTGCCCGGGATCGGCAAGAAAACCGCCGAGCGGCTCTTGCTGGAACTGAAAGGCAAGCTGGGCGCGGATCTCGGCGCGGCTGGCGTAGCGGCCCATGGCGACGCCACTTCCGATATCCTGAATGCCTTGCTGGCGCTGGGCTATTCGGACAAGGAAGCGGCGCTGGCGTTGAAGCAGGTGCCGGCTGGCACGGGGGTGTCCGAGGGCATCAAGCTGGCCCTGAAGGCCTTGTCGAAGTAATGCTTAATAAATGTTGAGGGCAGAGTACCGCTTTCACCTTGATCGCTTGAGGACAGCATGCCACTTCATTTAACGCTGTCCCTGATCGCCAGGACGCTGTCCCGCAAGAGATGACACCATGAGTATCCAGACCGACAATTTCACCGAGCAGCGCATTATTTCCGCCACGCCATCTTCGCCCAACGAGGAAGCGATCGAGCGCGCCTTGCGGCCGAAACAGCTGGAGGAATACGTCGGTCAGGAAAAGATCCGCGATCAGCTGGAAATTTTCATCAGCGCAGCCAGAAAGCGCCAGGAAGCGCTCGATCATACCTTGCTGTTCGGCCCGCCCGGGCTGGGCAAGACCACCCTGGCGCATATCATCGCGCGCGAAATGGGCGTCAATCTGCGCCAGACTTCCGGACCGGTGCTGGAGCGCGCCGGCGATCTGGCGGCGCTGCTGACGAATCTGGAAGCCAACGATGTGCTGTTCATCGATGAAATCCATCGCCTCTCGCCCGTAGTCGAGGAAATCCTGTATCCGGCGCTGGAGGATTACCAGATCGATATCATGATCGGCGAAGGGCCGGCGGCACGCTCGGTGCGGCTCGACCTGCAACCGTTTACCCTGGTTGGCGCCACCACGCGCGCCGGCATGCTGACGAATCCCTTGCGCGATCGTTTCGGTATCGTCGCGCGCCTGGAATTTTATTCGCCGGAACAGCTGGCGCGCATCGTCAGCCGCAGCGCGGCCTTGCTGAATGCGCCCATCCAGGATGCCGGCGCGCTGGAAATCGCCCGCCGCAGCCGTGGCACGCCGCGTATCGCCAATCGCCTGTTGCGCCGGGTGCGCGACTATGCGGAAGTGAAAGGCACCGGTGAAATTACGCAGGCAATGGCAGATGCCGCCTTGAAAATGCTGGATGTCGATCCGGTCGGTTTCGATATCATGGATCGCAAGCTGCTCGAGGCGGTCTTGATCAAATTCAATGGCGGCCCGGTCGGGCTGGATAATCTGGCGGCGGCGATCGGTGAAGAACGCGATACCATCGAGGATGTGCTGGAGCCTTACCTGATCCAACAAGGATTTCTCCAGCGCACTCCGCGCGGCCGCATTGCCACGCCCGCCGCCTATGCCCATTTCGGCGTGACGGCGCCGCGTAACAGCAGCAGCGGCGACCTGTGGGGTCAATAAAATCGAATCCTTTGCTCTGGAAATAGTCCAACCCTAGACTGTTTCCAGCGCGAGATTGTCATGCTGTTGTCCACCCTAGCCAATCGTTATGCCCTGCAGTTGCTGGAAGCGCGCAACAAGGGTAAGCCGCTGGCGCCGCTATCGTCCCGTGCGCCGCTGTCGATGTCCGATGCCTATGAAATCGCCAAAACGATTGCGGATATCCGCATTGCCCACGGAGAAATCATGGTGGGGCGGAAGATTGGTTTTGCCAACCGCAAATTCCATGCGCAGCATGGCCTGATCGGCTTGGCCGGGGCGCCGTCCTGGTCGCCACTGTTCGATACAACCGTGCGGTATGTGGAAGAAAACCATGGTGTCCAGAGCCTGGCGGGGGCATTGCAGCCGCGCATACAACCGGAAATCGTTTTCAAACTGGGGACGGCACCCGATCCGCATGCCAGCATTCATGGCTTGACTGACTGTATCGAATGGATGGCCCATGGCCTGGAAATCGTCATCTGCCCTTATCCCGACTGGCAATTCGAGGTGGCGGATGCGATTGCCGCCTTCGGCTTGCATGGCGCCTTGCTGATCGGCGAGCCGAAATCCTTGTCGCAGGCATCGCGCCACCACCTGGTGCAGGTGCTGGCGGATTCCAGCGTATCGCTGTCGCGCAGCGATGACGATGAAACGAGCTTGCGCGCCGCCGGTTTTGGCAGCGATGTGCTGGGTAGCCCGGTATTCGCCTTGAAGCGCTTGCAGCGCCTGTTGACAGCTCACCCGGAGTTTCCGCCGCTTGCTGCTGGCGAAATCATTTGCACCGGTGCCTGGGCGGAGGCGTATCCGGTGATGCCGGAGCAAACCTGGGTTACGGCGTTTTCCGGGGTAAGCTTGCCGGGCTTAAGCATTTCATTTGTATAATCCCGGCAAGGAAATGCATACAAGGGGAAAGTCTTGGCCTGGGGAGTGTTGCTGTTTGCCGGTTTGCTGGAAATCGTCTGGCTGATCCTGTTCAAGCAATCCGAAGGATTCAGCCGCTGGGGTTATGCCAGCGCCGGCCTGGCGGTGTCTCTGCTCAGTTTCGTCTTGCTCGGCTGGACCCTGAAAACCCTGCCCGTAGGAACCGCCTATGCGGTCTGGACCGGCATCGGCGCGGCCGGTGGCGCCATTATCGGCATCCTGCTGTATGGCGAGCCGGCGACTGCGGCGCGCCTGGCTTGCATTGCCCTGATCGTTGCCGGCATCGTCGGCCTGAAGCTGACTTAGGCGCCTTTCAGATCACCTTCTCAAATCACCAGGTCGCCATACGGGTCGGCCGGTTCGAAGACATAGACGGCGTTGCCCATCACATCGCAGTTCAGGCAAAAGCGCAGCCACAGTTTGGGAATCCTGTTGATGCCGAAATCCACGGCGCGCTCGACAATCGAGATGCCATCGCGCATGGAATAGCCATTCAGCGTGAAAACGGTTTCAGGTCGATCGAGTGCCTGGAAGCGCGTGCCGAGGGACTGGATTTTTGCGTGCAGGCTGTGGCCGTAATTGGCCACCATTGCGCGGCTGACCAGATCGCAAATGATGAGATGGTCCGGAAACAGCTTCTGGAACGCAGCAAGCGACTGCAGGATTTCCTGTTCCGATAGATAGATGAAAACTCCCTCGATGACCAGGATCACCGGTCCGGCGGGATGGAGCGCGGCGAGCTTGTGTTCCAGCGGCTCGCTGGTGAAATCGATGGAAATGCGCTGCAGCGGATTGGCGCAGTCGGACGTCGACAGCCGTTCGTTTTTCCAGGCCACGACATGGGGGTCGTCGAGTTCGAACCAGCTGCCGCCTTGCAGGCGGTAGGGACGGCTGTCGAAGCCGGCGCCGATGGTGATGATGCAACTATCCGGGCGCTGCTGCAATTGATCCTGCAAAAGCTCGTCGATGACGCGGTGGCGCACCAGGATGCTGGCATTGGAATTTTCTTCTTCCCTGAACAGCTCGTAAATATCGGCGCCATAATCCGACATGAACAAGCGGGCATAGTTATCTCCGCACACCGGACGGACGCTTTGCGCATCCTGCATCCGCACGCCACAGCAATAGAATGCCAAGCTGGAAATGGGTTTCACGGCCAACCCGTTTAATTCCGGTCCTTCAATACCATCCCGTTCCCCTTTTTCAGTGTTGCACGCAAAACCGCAGCGCATGCTGCCGGCTTGCGTGCGAGGCCTGGACATTCAAGTTCGGCCTGCTATTTTAGTTTGGCCAATTGCTCGCGCAATTTATCCAGGGTTGCGCTGAAATTAACCAGACGTTCCTTTTCCTGCGCTACCACTTGGGCGGGCGCGCGGGCGACAAAACTTTCATTGCCGAGTTTTGCATTGACCTTGGCTATTTCGCCTTCGAGTCGCGTCACTTCCTTAGACAGTCTTTCGCGTTCCGCTGCTACGTCGATTTCCACTTTCAGCATTAATTTTACGTCGCCGACGATGGAGACCGGCGCCGGCGATTGCGGCAGGCTATCGACGATCTGCACTTCCGACAGTTTGGCCAATGCCTGCAGATAGGGGGCAAATGCCTGTGCTGCCGCCTTGTCTCCGACCGTCTCGATAATCAGCGGCACGCGCTGCGCCGGCGACAATTGCATCTCGCCACGCAGGTTGCGGCAGGCATCGGTCAGCGCTTTCAATTGCCCCATCCAGGCTTCGGCCTGGTCATCGATCTTTTTCAGCTCCGCTTGCGGATACGGCTGGCGCATGATCGAGTCGCCGGCCGGATCGAGCGTGCGCCCTGCCAGCGGCGCCACGGTTTGCCACAGTTGCTCGGTGATGAAGGGAATGATCGGATGCGCCAGGCGCAGGATGGTTTCCAGCACGCGCAACAGGGTGCGGCGGGTGGCGCGCTGCTGCGCTTCGTTGCCGTTCTGGATCTGGACTTTGGCGACTTCCAGATACCAGTCGCAATATTCATCCCAGATAAATTTGTAGATGGCAGACGCAATATTGTCGAAGCGGTAATCGGCAAAGCCTTTTTCCACCTCGGCCTCGACGCGCTGCAGCAGCGACACGATCCAGCGGTCTGCTTGCGAGAAGTCACGGCCTTCCGGGCCGCAGGTAGCCGGGTCGAAACCGCAATCCTTGCCTTCGGTATTCATCAACACGAAGCGGGTGGCGTTCCACAGCTTGTTGCAGAAATTGCGGTAGCCTTCGCAGCGGCCCAGATCAAAGTTGATGTTGCGACCCAGCGAGGCATAGCTGGCCATGGTGAAGCGTAACGCATCGGTGCCGTAGGCCTGAATACCGGCCGGGAATTCCTTGCGCGTGGCCTTTTCAATCTTGGTCGCATCCTTGGGATTCATCAGGCCGGTGGTGCGCTTGGCGACCAGCTTGTCGAGTTCGATGCCGTCGATCAGGTCGATCGGGTCAAGCGTGTTGCCCTTGGATTTGGACATTTTCTGGCCAGCGGCGTCGCGCACCAAACCATGCACGTAGACCTTTTCGAACGGCACCTTGCCGGTGAAATGCGTGGTCATCATGACCATGCGCGCCACCCAGAAGAAGATGATGTCGAAGCCGGTGACCAGCACCGAGGAGGGCAGGAACAGCTTGTAATCCGGCGTTTCTTCCGGCCAGCCAAGCGAAGAGAAGGGCACCAGTGCCGAGGAGAACCAGGTGTCAAGCACATCCTCGTCGCGGCGCAGGACGCCGGTGACACCCTTTGCCGCAGCCTTCGCTTTGGCATCTTCCTCGTTGCGGGCGACGTAGATATTGCCCTCTTCATCGTACCAGGCGGGAATCTGGTGGCCCCACCACAGCTGGCGCGAGATGCACCAATCCTGGATATTATTGAGCCACTGGTTGTAGGTGGTAGTCCAGTTTTCCGGGATGAACTGGATCGAGCCGTCGGCAACCTTTTCCAGCGCCACTTCGGCGATCGACTTGCCGGGGAAGTGGGTGCCTTCAGGGGCAGCCTTGCTCATGGCGACGAACCACTGGTCGGTCAGCATCGGTTCGATCACCACGCCGGTGCGGTCGCCGCGCGGCACCATCAGCTTGTGCGGCTTGACTTCGGCCAGCAAGCCCTGGACATCGAGGTCGGCGACGATCTGCTTACGTGCCTCGAAGCGGTCCAGGCCCTGGTACTTGGCTGGGCCGTTTTCATTGATTTTCGCGTCGAGCGTGAAGATATTGATTTGCCCGAGCTTGTGGCGCTGGCCAACAGCATAGTCGTTGAAGTCGTGCGCCGGGGTGATCTTGACGCAGCCGGTGCCGAATTCCTTGTCGACGTAATCATCGGCGATGACCGGGATCTGGCGGTCGGTCAGCGGCAGTTGCAGGAGCTTGCCGACCAGGTGGGCGTAGCGCTCGTCGGTCGGATCGACCGCCACGGCGACGTCGCCCAAGAGGGTTTCCGGGCGGGTGGTGGCGACCGTCAGGTGACCGGAGCCGTCCGCAAGAGGATAGCGGATATGCCACATCGAACCGTCTTCTTCTTCCGACACCACTTCGAGGTCGGAGACGGCGGTGTGCAGCTTCGGATCCCAGTTGACCAGCCTTTTGCCGCGGTAGATCAGGCCTTGCTCGAACAGGCGCACGAACACTTCGGTGACGGCCTTGGACATCTTGGCGTCCATGGTGAAGTATTCGCGGCTCCAGTCGGTGGAGGCGCCCAGACGCCGCATCTGGCCGGTGATGGTCGAGCCGGAGTGTTCCTTCCACTCCCAGACTTTTTCGAGGAATTTTTCGCGGCCGAGGTCATGGCGCGTGATCTTTTGCGCATCGAGCTGGCGCTCGACCACGATTTGCGTGGCGATGCCGGCGTGATCCGTGCCGGGAATCCAGGCGGTGTTGTGGCCACGCATGCGGTAATAGCGGGTCAGGCCATCCATGATGGTCTGGTTGAAGGCATGGCCCATGTGCAGGGTGCCGGTCACGTTGGGCGGTGGCAACTGGATGCTGAAGGAAGGTTTGCCGGCGTCGGTGGTGGCGGTGTAATAACCGCGCTGTTCCCATTCGGCGCGCCAGTGTTTTTCAATGTCGGCGGGCTCGAAAGATTTGGCTAGTTCCATGATTGATCGTGACTTTGCAGTGTCTTTTGCGAAACCTCACATTATAAGGTACGCGTTACTGAATAGCCGCTAACCGAAGATTAAGTCGGGTTATAATTCGGACAGACCGTGTGATTGGTCGATGCTAGGGGTCCTGGCTTCCTGGAGTTTGGGCTGTCTTTGACAGCCTCCCAACTGCAGCGCCGGGTGAGAAATACCCTCGAACCTGATCTGGGTAATGCCAGCGAAGGGAAGCAGTCGGAAAGTATTGTATTTTTGCTACATTCCCTCTTTCCTTCGCGATTTGATTAATTTGCGGGGCAGTATGCTGCCCCTCCAAGCAAGAGCGAAGGAAGACATGAACGCCAACCCCCAATTCCTGGCCGCCACCGCCACGGTCGACGAAGCCGCCATCCAGCCCTTGCCGAATTCGCGCAAGATATACGTCGAGGGCTCGCGCCCGGACATCCGTGTGCCGATGCGCGAAATCAGCCAGAGCGATACGCCGGCATCGATGGGTTTCGAAAAAAATCCGCCGATCTATGTCTACGATACTTCCGGTCCCTACAGCGACCCGGCTGCCAGGATCGACATCCGCTCCGGCTTGCCGGCCCTGCGCGCCGGCTGGATTGCCGAACGTGACGACACCGAGGAATTGCCTGGGCCGACGTCGCAATACGGCATCGAGCGCCTGAACGACGCGAAGCTGGCCGAGTTGCGCTTCAACCTCTTGCGCAAGCCGCGCCGCGCCAAGGCCGGCAAGAATGTCTCGCAAATGCACTACGCGCGCGCGGGGCTAATCACGCCCGAGATGGAATACATCGCCATCCGCGAAAACCTGCGCCGCAAGGAATACCTGGAAGGCTTGAAAGCTTCCGGCCCGATGGGGCAAAAGCTGGCCGACCTGATGGGCCGCCAGCATCCGGGGCAGAACTTCGGCGCCTCGATTCCGGCTGAAATCACGCCGGAATTCGTGCGCGAGGAAATCGCCCGCGGCCGCGCCATCATCCCCGCCAACATCAATCACCCGGAAATCGAGCCGATGATCATCGGCCGCAATTTCCTCGTGAAAATCAATGCCAACATCGGCAATTCGGCGGTGACTTCGTCGATCGGCGAGGAAGTCGAGAAAATGACCTGGGCGATCCGCTGGGGCGGCGATACCGTGATGGACCTGTCCACCGGCAAACATATCCATGAAACCCGCGAGTGGATCATCCGTAATTCGCCGGTGCCGATCGGTACCGTGCCGATTTACCAGGCGCTGGAAAAGGTC
>DPRS01000007.1 GCA_003537575.1 Oxalobacteraceae bacterium | reverse complement strand
GGAACTCGGTATTCGGGCGCACGATGATGCGGCCGCCCGACAGCCCCTTGCCGACATAGTCGTTGCCTTCGCCCACCAGATCCAGCGTGATGCCATGCGCGAGGAAGGCGCCGGCCGACTGGCCCGCAGTGCCTTGCAGCTGGATGTGGATGGTGTCGTCCGGCAGACCTTCGTGACCGTAACGCTTGGCCACTTCGCCCGACAGCATGGCGCCGACGGTGCGGTTGACGTTCTTCACCGGCGAGATGAAAGACACCTTCTCGCCTTTTTCCAGCGCCGCCTTGGCCTGGGCGATCAGCTTGTGGTCGAGCGCCTTTTCGAGACCGTGGTCCTGCTCTTCCACATGGTAACGCGGCTCTTCCGCCGGCACTTCCGGTTGATAGAAGATTTTCGCGAAATCCAGGCCCTTGGCTTTCCAGTGCGAGATGGCCTTGGCCTTGTCAAGCAGGTCGGAACGGCCGATCAGCTCGTCGTACTTGCGGATGCCCAGTTGCGCCATGATCTGGCGCGCTTCCTCGGCGACGAAGAAGAAGTAGTTGACGACGTACTCGGGCTTGCCCGAGAACTTCTTGCGCAGCACCGGATCCTGCGTGGCCACGCCGACCGGGCAGGTGTTCAGGTGGCACTTGCGCATCATGATGCAGCCCTCGACCACCAGCGGCGCGGTGGCGAAGCCGACTTCGTCGGCGCCCAGCAGCGCGGCGATCACCACGTCGCGGCCGGTCTTGATCTGACCGTCGGTCTGCACGCGGATACGGCTGCGCAAGCGGTTGAGCACCAGCGTCTGCTGAGTTTCGGCGAGACCCAGTTCCCACGGCGAACCGGCATGCTTGACCGACGACAGCGGCGACGCGCCGGTGCCGCCGTCATGACCGGCGATCACGACGTGATCGGCCTTGGCCTTAGCGACGCCCGCGGCGACGGTGCCGACGCCAACTTCAGACACCAGCTTCACCGAGATCGATGCCTTCGGGTTGACGTTTTTCAGGTCATGGATCAGTTGCGCCAGATCTTCGATCGAGTAGATGTCATGGTGCGGCGGCGGCGAAATCAGGCCTACGCCCGGCACCGAGAAACGCAATTTGGCAATGTACTCGGTCACCTTGTGGCCCGGCAGCTGGCCACCTTCGCCCGGCTTGGCGCCTTGCGCCATCTTGATCTGGATCTGGTCGGCCGACGTCAGGTATTCGGCGGTGACGCCGAAACGGCCCGAGGCAACCTGCTTGATCTTCGAGCGCAACGAATCGCCTTCCAAGAGCGGCGTGTCGATTTCGATGCGGTCATGGCCGATCACGTCTGCCAGGGTGGTGCCCTGCTTGATCGGGATGCCCTTCAGTTCCTGGCGGTAGCGCGCCTCGTCTTCACCGCCTTCGCCGGTGTTCGACTTGCCGCCNNATGCGGTTCATGGCGATGGCCAGGGTAGCGTGCGCTTCAGTCGAAATCGAGCCGAGCGACATGGCGCCGGTGGCAAAGCGCTTGACGATTTCCTTGGCCGGCTCGACTTCGTCGAGCGGGATGGCCTTGGCGGGATCGATCTTGAATTCGAACAGGCCGCGCAGGGTCATGTGGCGCTTGCTCTGGTCGTTGATGATCTGCGCGTATTCTTTATACGTATTGAAATTGTTGGAACGGGTCGAGTGCTGCAGCTTGGCGATCGCATCCGGTGTCCACATGTGGTCTTCCCCGCGCACGCGGAAGGCGTATTCGCCGCCGGCGTCCAGGGCATTGGTCAGCACCGGATCGTTGCTAAATGCCAGATTGTGCAGTCGGAGTGTTTCCTCGGCGATTTCAAACACGCCGATGCCTTCGACGTTCGACGCGGTGCCCTTGAAATACTTGTCGACCAGGGCACGGCTCAAGCCGATGGCTTCGAAGATTTGCGAGCCGCAGTAAGACATGTAGGTCGAGATGCCCATCTTCGACATCACCTTCATCAAGCCCTTGCCGACTGCTTTCTGGAAGTTGTAGATGGCTTTTTCCGGCGCCAGCTCGCCCGGCAGGCCCTTGGCCATATCTGCCAGGGTATCGAGCGCCAGATACGGGTGCACAGCTTCGGCGCCGAAGCCGGCTAGCAGCGCGAAATGATGGGTTTCGCGGGCCGAACCGGTTTCCACCACCAGGCCGGTGGAGGTGCGCAAGCCCTTGGCCACCAGGTGCTGGTGGATTGCCGAAGTTGCCAGCAGCGCCGGAATCGCCACGTGTTCGGCGTCGATCTTGCGGTCGGAAATGATCAGGATATTGTGGCCGGATTTGACTGCGTCAACGGCCTTGGCGCACAGCGATGCCAGGCGCGCCTCGATGCCTTCCTTGCCCCAGGCCAGCGGATAGCAAATGTTCAGTTCGTATGATTTGAACTTGCCGCCGGTATGGGCGCCAATATTGCGCAGCTTGGCGATGTCGGCGTAGTCGAGCACCGGCTGCGACACTTCCAGGCGCATCGGCGGGTTGATGTTGTTGGTGTCGAGCAGGTTCGGCTTCGGACCGACGAAAGACACCAGCGACATCACCATCGCTTCGCGGATCGGGTCGATCGGCGGATTGGTCACTTGCGCGAACAATTGCTTGAAATAGTTGTAGAGGGTCTTGTTCTTGTTGGACATGACCGCCAGCGGCGAGTCATTACCCATCGAACCCACTGCTTCCTCGCCGGTCGCAGCCATCGGCGACATCAGGAACTTCAGGTCTTCCTGGGTATAGCCGAACACTTGCTGCAGATCGAGCATTGTCACTGTCGATTTTGGCTCGACCGGCTCGGCCGGCAGTTCGCCCAGCTTGATGCGCACCGAGTCGATCCACTGCTTGTAGGGCTTGGCGTTGGCGTAGGTATCCTTGAGTTCCTTGTCGTCGATGATGCGGCCGGCATCCAGATCGATCAGGAACATCTTGCCGGGCT
>DPRS01000059.1 GCA_003537575.1 Oxalobacteraceae bacterium | reverse complement strand
GACAAGTACGGCATCCTGCTGATCTTTGATGAAGTCATCACCGGCTTCGGCCGTCTCGGCAAAGCCTTTGGCGCCGATTATTTTGGCGTGGTACCGGACATGATCACCTGCGCCAAGGGCCTGACCAATGCCGCCGTGCCGATGGGCGCGGTGTTGGTGCGCCAGGAAATCCACGATGCATTCATGGAAGCCGCTCCGGAAAACACCATCGAATTCTTCCACGGCTACACCTATACCGGCCACCCCCTGGCCGCAGCTGCCGCAATCGCCACGATCGATGTCTATACGAGCGAAGGCTTGTTCGAGCAGGCAGCCGCCATGGCGCCGTTCTTCGAACAAGCTGCGCACAGTCTCAAGGGGCTGCCCTGCGTAAAGGATATCCGCAATCTAGGACTGATATGCGGCATTGAACTGGAAAGCATTCCTGGCCGACCGACGGCGCGCGCCTTCGATGTTTTCCTGAAATGCTTTTGGGAGAAAAATATCCTGATCCGTACCACCGGCGACATCATCGCCCTGTCGCCGCCGCTGATCATCAACGAAGCACAAATAGGGCAATTGTTCGATGCGCTCAGCGAAGTCTTGAAGGCGCAATGACTTGATGCCGGATTGCCTCTGTAACCAACTTATTGTTTGTTTATTCAAACTTCTGCCTAGTTGCACTGTCTACTTGTGTCCCATCAGTATGACTACTCACTGGAGGATACAAAATGGAAACCGTGGAAAAATCGATTGAAGTGAATGTTCCCGTCAGTACAGCTTATAACCAATGGACACAGTTCGAAGATTTTCCGGCTTTTATGGAAGGCATTAAGGAAGTCCGGCAACTGGATGATACCCACCTGCACTGGCGCGCAGAAGTCGCCGGCAAGGAAAAGGAATGGGATGCGCAAATTACCGAACAGATTCCCGACCAGCGCATCGCCTGGCGCAGCATGACCGGGGCCCCCAATGGCGGCGTCGTCACCTTCCACCGGATCAACAACGACACCACGCGCGTCATGCTGCAAATGGATTATGAGCCGCAAGGAGTTACCGAAAATGTCGGCGATACGCTTGGGGTATTTTCCCGGCGCGTGCAAGGAGACCTGGAACGGTTCAAGAAATTCCTGGAGTCGAGCGGGCATGAAACCGGCGCATGGCGCGGCAAGGTCAATAAACCCGGCATGCAGCCCCGGCAATAAGGTGGCAAATAGCTGAATAGCCTGGGCCACGAAATTTTTGATGCATTAAGCACCAATTTCGAATTTCAGAGCCTTTACAAAACAGAACAAAACAGAAAATTTGCGATCCTATCAAATAAGCCGGCCACCTCCACAAGGCATGCCGGCTTTACTTTCACTCATCGAACCGCCATAACAGCCGGCATGCGCTACTGCAGGGTGCCGAACACCTTGCCTATGATCTTGCTGCCTGCGCCTAGCGGATCACGCCGGATCGCCTTTTCCTCTTCACCGATCATGTAATATAGGCCATCGAGCGCGCGCTGCGTCACATAGCCTTCCACCGTGGCCTGTTGTTCATTGACCAGGTTGAATTTGGATGCCTGTGCCATCGTCGCATTGTATTTTGAGGAAAGGCCGGAGCGATCCGTAATACCCTTGACGATTGGGAGAAATTTCACTGCCAGTGATCCTGAAGTCTTATCTCGAAAAAAATCGGTAACGGACGTCTCTCCACCGGCCAGGATATTCTTGGCATCGGTCACCGACATCGATTTCACAGCATTGATCAGCAATGGCTTGGCCAAAGGCACTGCCGCTTCGGCAGCGCGATTCATCGACACCACCAGCCCGTCGAGCTGCTGTCCGTGGCCACTCATTTTCAGTAGGGGGCGCGCCTGCTCCAGTATCCCTGGCAGCTGGATTTTCACCTTATCGTTACCGAGAAACCCATCCTTGACCCCGAGCTTGGCCACGGCTGCCACCGAGCCTTTTTCCAGCGCAGCCTTCAAGCCGCTGGCAGCTTCCTGATTCGACAAGTCCGCCAGGGACGCGGCCAAGGCAAGTGAAGCAGCCATAGACAGTAGCGGCAGCATTGCGGCTTTAAAGACAAGGAACCTGGGCATGGCGCATCTCCTCTGGCGTTATGAAAAAAACAGTGTAACCGAATTCGCCTGCACAAAAAACAAGGCCGCCGCATCCAGTGATGCGACGGCCCCGGTCTGTCAGTGCAACGAAGCTTACGCTGCTTCGCGCGATGCCTTCTTGCGCTCATGCTCCTTCAGGAAGCGCTTGCGCAGGCGGATGCTCTTCGGCGTGATCTCGACCAGCTCATCATCCTCGATGAACTCGACTGCGTATTCCAGGCTCATCTGGATCGGCGGCACCAGGCGCACCGCTTCGTCGGTGCCGGAAGCGCGCACGTTGGTCAGCTGCTTGCCCTTGATCGGGTTGACCACCAGGTCATTGTCGCGCGAGTGGATGCCGATGATCATGCCTTCATACACTGGCGTGTTATGCTCGACGAACATGCGGCCACGATCCTGCAGCTTCCACAACGCATAGGCGACAGCCTGACCATCATCCTGCGAAATCAGCACGCCGTTGCGGCGGCCGGCCAGTTCACCCTTGCTGTTATCGACCGGCGAGTAAGTGTCGAACACATGGCTCATCAGGCCGGTGCCGCGCGTCAGGGTCATGAATTCCGACTGGAAGCCGATCAGGCCACGCGCCGGGATACGGTATTCCAGGCGCACGCGGCCCTTGCCGTCCGGTTCCATGTTTTGCAGGTCACCACGGCGGCGGCCCAGTTCTTCCATCACGCCGCCTTGGTGCGCGTCTTCCACGTCCACCGTCAGATTCTCATACGGCTCGCACTTGACGCCGTCGATTTCCTTGAACACCACGCGCGGACGGGACACGGCCAGCTCGTAGCCTTCGCGGCGCATGTTTTCCAGCAGGATGGTCAGATGCAATTCACCGCGGCCAGCAACTTCAAAGGTCGTATCGTCACCGGTATCCGTCACGCGCAGCGCCACGTTCGACTTCAGTTCGCGATCCAGACGGTCACGAATCTGGCGGGAAGTCACAAACTTGCCTTCGCGGCCGGCCAGCGGCGAATTATTCACCAGGAAGTTCATGGTCAGAGTCGGTTCATCGACGGTCAGCATCGGCAAGGCTTCTGGCTTGTCCGTTGCGCATACGGTCGAACCGATACCGACTTCCTCGATACCATTGATCAGCACGATGTCGCCGGCCTGAGCTTCGTCAACCTGTACGCGCTCCAGGCCCTTGAACATCAACACCTGGTTGACGCGTGCCTTGATCGGGGTCGAGTCAGGACCGTTCATCACCACCACATCCTGCAGCGGCTTGATGCGGCCGCGCGTGATACGACCAATGCCGATCTTGCCGACGTAGGATGAGTAATCGAGCGAGCAAATCTGCAATTGCAGCGGACCGTCCGGATCGTCGTCGCGCACCGGCACGTTTTTCAGCACTGCGTCGAACAGTGGCTGCAAGTCGCCTTCACGAACATCCGGGGTGAGCCCGGCATAGCCGTTCAGACCCGAAGCATAGACCACGGGGAAATCCAGCTGCTCTTCAGTCGCGCCCAGCTTGTCGAACAATTCAAAAGTGGCGTTGATCACCCAGTCAGTACGCGCGCCCGGGCGGTCGACCTTGTTGATCACCACAATCGGCTTCAAGCCAAGAGCGAGCGCCTTGCGCGTGACAAACCGGGTCTGCGGCATCGGCCCTTCGACCGCATCGACCAGCAGCAGCACGGAATCGACCATCGACAGAACACGCTCGACCTCGCCGCCGAAGTCAGCGTGGCCCGGGGTGTCGATGATGTTGATGTGAGTGCCCTTGTACTCGACCGCGCAATTCTTCGACAGGATGGTGATGCCGCGTTCCTTTTCCAGGTCATTCGAATCCATGACTCGAGTATCGACTTGCTGGTTTTCGCGGAAGGTGCCGGATTGACGCAGCAGCTGGTCGACCATGGTGGTCTTGCCGTGGTCAACGTGGGCGATGATGGCGATATTGCGCAGGGCGCGTTTGGTATTGGACATAGGCGTTCAGATCGTAAGTGTACGGGGCCCGAAATTCGGGCAACCCAAAATTATAGCATGCTGCGGCGCGGGGAATCGAGAAAATCCTTGACATTTCAATGGCTTGCTGAAATTACAGACATATTTCTATAGGGAAAATATGCGAGTAGCAGAGATGACAAGCTGACTTCAAACGCTGCCCGGAAATGCATCAAGACTTTCCTCTTGGCAATTCACACCAAGGCACAAGGAGTAATTGCAAAAATCACAATTTTGTTTTATCTTTTCAATTGATAAAAAAACAATTCCTCTGAGATAACACATGTCCGAGATTCCGACCGGTATAGGCAGCCTGTTTGACCGCATTGCCGCCTTCAGTGCCGACACGCGCCTGTACGAACTTGACACGCCGCTGGGGGGCAATACGTTACTGGTGGAAAGCTGGGTCGGCCGCGAGGAGCTCTCCAGCCTTTACGAATGGCATATTACTTGTCTCTCCACCGACTGCCATCTCGAACTCAAAAGCCTGCTGGCCCAGCAAGTCAGCCTTAGTACCACCCTGGCCGATGGCACCAAGAGCCGGCGCAGCGGCTGGGTTGCCGAAGCGGCACAACTGGGCGCCGACGGTGGCCTGGCGCGCTACCGCCTGACGCTCGTACCCTGGCTCTGGCTGGCGCCCCAGCGCCGCACGTCCCGCGTCTTCCAGGACGCCACCGTCTTGCACATTATCGAAGCCGTGCTGGCTGCCGATGTGCCCCGCAACAACTGGCGCGTGACACCCGAGGCGCAAAACTTCATCGACAGCCTGCGCCCGCGCAGCTACTGCTGCCAATACCGCGAATCCGACTATGCTTTCCTGACGCGCATCCTGGCTGAGGAAGGCATCGGCTTTTATTTCGAGGAGGACGAGGAAGACGCCTCCCTGTCGAAACAGCGCCTGGTGCTGTTTGCCGATTCGGTCGCTTCTTTTCCCGAAGACGCGTCCTCGCAACACGCCAATGGCGGGCGCGGCATCCGCTTTCACCGCGACGCGGCCGTCGAAGTCCAGGACGCCATCCAGCAGTTCGGCTGCGAACGCCTGTCGCAGCCGGAGCTCACCACCCTGTCCGGTTGGGATTACAAGGCCAAGCGCGTGATTGCCGCCTCTTGCCCGACGGCCCATCCCAGCATCAACAAGAACATTCCCTTCGTCGAAAGCGCCGACTGGCTCGGCCTGTATCCCTTCGCCAGCCAGGAGGAAGCCGAGCATTACGTGCGCATTTTGCGGCAAGCCATGGATGCCCGCACCAAGACCTGGTTCGGGCAAGGCACGGTGCGCACCTTCCGCACCGGCACGGTGTTCGATTTGACGGAAGCGCCCTTCCCGCGGCAAGCAGCCGATGCCGAGGAAGACAAGCACCGCCGCTTTGCCCTGCAGGGGATGCTGCATGCGGGGATCAATAATTTGCCCACGGGATTAAAGGCGGAACTGGCGGCACGGCTGGGTCCGACACCGGCTTACCCGGGCCAGCGCCGCACCCCGGACTGGCGCGAAGATGGTTTCCATGTCGGCGCGCCATGGAGTGACGTCTCCACTGCAGAGTCGGGCTGGGAGGAATGGGCGGAAGACAGTTTTACCAGCAACGAATCACGCACACGTGGTCTGGCAGCATCCTCGAACGACGGCACCATTGCTGCCACGCACTTGCATCGGACCGCCTGGAACGACTTGCTGACGGAGGCTGCCAAGGGCGGCTACGCCAACCGGTTCACGGCCATCCGCGCCGATGTGATCTGGCGCCCGGCACTGCTGGATGGCACCGGCCTCTTGCTCAATCCCAAGCCGACCGCTTTGGGCAGCCAGACCGCCATCGTGGTCGGCCCGGACGGCAACACTGCCAATGCCGGTACCGTGCACACCGATGCCCTCGGGCGCATCCGCATCCGTTTTCACTGGCAAACGGAAGAATCAAATACCTGCTGGGTGCGGGTAACGCAGCTGTTTGCCGGCCCTGGCTACGGCGCGCAATTCATCCCGCGCATCGGCCAGGAAGTGCTGGTGAAATTCTTCGGCAACGACATCGACCGCCCGATCGTCAATGGCGTCTTGTACAACGGCCAGGGGCAGGATGACGCCGCGGCCTTTGCCGCCGCCAAGGATCATGTGACGGCGGGCCAGGACAACAAGATGGGCGCGGGCGCCGCGCCCGCCTGGCATGGCGCGGCAGCCGGCGAGCATCAGCATGGTGCTTTCCTGTCCGGCTTCAAGAGCGTGGCGCTGGGCAGCGATGGCTATGGAAGGCAAACCAACCAGCTGGTGTTCGACGACACCAGCGGGCGCCTGCGCACGCAACTGTCATCGGACACGGCATCGACGCAACTGAACCTGGGACACCTGATCCACCAGGCGGATAACTATCGCGGCAGCTTCCGCGGCACCGGGTGGGAATTGCGCACGGATGCCTGGGGAGCGGTCCGGGCAGGCAAGGGATTGCTCTTGTCCACCTATTACGGCAGTGCGCCGGGCGGACAGCCGGAAGCGGCGGGCGACAATGCCGCCGGTGTTGCGCTGTTAAAGCAGGCGCAAGGCTTTGCCGACACATTTTCTCAAGCAGCACAAACGCACCAGACGGTGCAGATGGTGGCGGCCAAGGGCAACAAGACTTTGAATGGCGAATCTAGCCAGAGCAACCTGGATGATGAAATCCCGCCGCTGGCAGCCATGCTGAAGAAAGCTTCAGGTCAGGTTTCTGCCATCGATGGCAGCGAGGATGGTGCCGGCGACAAGGTGCCGCACAGCACCGCTCCCCTGGTCACCGTGGCGGCGCAAGCGGGACTGGGCATGACGGCAGCCGATGGCTTGCATGTAGCGGCAGGGGAAGCGGCGCATTTTGCCAGTGGACGGGACATGCATGTGGCGGTGGGGGAAGCGCTGACGGTGCATAGCGGCCAGGCCATCGGCGTGCTGGCGGGGGCTGTTGGCGCGGGGGATGGCGATGCGGGGATCAAACTGTATGCGGGCCAGGGCGATGTGGATCTGCAGGCACAGAACGATGCGATGACCTTTGCGGCGAAGGAACTGGTGAAACTGGTTTCCGCGAACAGTCAAATTGACTTTGCTGCGGCCAAGAGTATCGAGTTATGCACGGAAGGTGGGGCGAGTCTGAAGATCGATGGCGGGAATATTACATTTGCCTGCCCGGGGACGATTTCGATCAAGGCCAGCAGCAAGAGCTTTACGGGGCCGACCAGCCTAAGTCGCGAAATGAACACCTGGCCAACCAGCAAATTCGATCAAGAGATTTTCATTAAACAGCCAAATGGCAAACCTTTACAGGGTGTCAAATTTGAGCTCATCCGGGCCGATGGCACCAAGATACGAGGCGTTACCGGCCCTGATGGCAGCACCAAAATACAAAAAAGCATTGCACTCGAGAGTTACACCATTCGTATATTAGGAAACGTTGAATAAATGGCCGATAACCAGGGTAACCAAGTATTGAGCACTTCGCTCAATACGAATGGCGAAGTCACTGCGACGACGACTCTTACGCGGGACGACAACACGCAGCGTTGCGAAATGATTTTTCGTAACAAAGTCATTCCCGTCGTGGTCATTCCGGGGATTATGGGGACGAACCTGAAGTTCGCCAAGGATGTCGGCGACCATAAAGAAGGTGCACCAGCGTGGGGACCACCTAATGGCATGGGCGACAGCGTTGCCGCGGTCAATGTCTGGAGCAAACGCAGCCCCGCAGAACGCCAACGCATCCTTAATCTTTCAACTACAACTGTCCATAATACTGACGAGATAGAATTTCCTTCCATCAAGGTTATTCCTATAAAAGCAAACAACCGAAAAGACATGATTGATGCGAAGTTGGCCTTGTACCGCGATAAGCGGTTTTGGGGTGAACTGCATAAGGACAGCTATGGTGGTTTTCTCGCTTGGCTCGAAGACACACTCAATCGGGAGCCTGTTCCCGGGCGCGCAAATTGGGAAGAAGAATTGCTGGAGAAAACGGAAGGTCATGGTAGCAGTGATACAAACAAAACCACTGAAAAATCACAACTTGAATACGCGACATGTTATCGCTATCCGGTCTATGCCTGCGGCTATAACTGGCTGGAATCGAACGCAGTCTCTGCCGAGAAATTAGATACACGTATTGATAAAATCCTTGCCGACTGCCAGAAACAAGACCCGAGCTGCAACAAGGTAATCCTTGTCACGCACTCCATGGGCGGGCTAGTGGCGCGCGCCTACACAAAACAATCGATGGAAAAGGTGTTAGGTGTCGTGCATGGTGTAATGCCTGCAACCGGTGCGCCAGTGTTCTATAAACGTTTACGGGCTGGATTCGGCGGTGAAAGCGAAGACGGCATGTTTGTGCGTGGCATCAGCAAAATAATCACTGGCTATGGTGATCCAGTCGCCGCCATGCTGGGACCAGATGCTGCCGCTACCGCGGCCGTTGTTGCCAACTCCCCCGGCGCTCTCGAACTCGCCCCTTGGGGAAATTACAATAACGGCAAACCATGGCTACGAGTCGTCAACACCGCCAACCAGGAGCAATTTTCGATTGGTGGCGATGCTATTTATAATGATGTCTACACCGACACAAGCGCATGGTATGGCATGTTGCCTTTGCGGGGAAAAGAGGTTGATAGTAACGGCAATAACATCCGGTATGATCCGGCTGGATTGGTGAGAAAGGCAAATCCCGATAAGACCCTCACTGATGTATTCAGAGAACAAATGTACTTTGTAAAGGAATTTCAGCAAATGCACGCTGATTTTTTTCCGACGCCCCGCACTGTCTTATGGGGTAATAATACAAAAGAATATCCCACCTATAAGGAATGTGTCTGGGAAGGAAATATTCCACTTGACATAGACGCAGCGGCCTTGCGTACAGCAGAGCTGGTCGAGGACAATTTGCAGGGAACCATTAATCTACAAGCCAATGGCAAGGCTTTCACTTTGAAATTACGTCGATCGGATGGGCAGGGCGAAGGCACTGTTCCCGTTGAATCGGCCATGGCGGCGAAGGATGGTGCAATTGCAACCTTTGAGCAGCCCGGCTACAACCATCAGATGAATTACGGGAATGCCCATGCACGATGGGCGGTGCTCTACAGCATTGTGCAGTTTGTGAAGGACGACCCTCGATGCCAATAAAAAATGCGATTAACTGCCGCTTGCCACGCCTTTTTCTATGGTTGATCACTTTACTGTTGATCGGCTGCGCCAACAAGATGGCAACTGTACGAACACCCGATAAAGAAATGACTATGAACCCTCAATCTGCCTTAGCCACAACGCATTGCTTCGGTCGTTATTTAATCGAAGTGCCGACCAATTTTAAGTTCGCACAAAGTTATGCGCATCGTGCAGGAGATATCGATTTTATTCCGCATTCGAATCAACGTTCGTTTGAAGAACTTATAGAGCAAAGAGTGGCACACTTTAAAGCCAAACCCCTCAATCGAGAAGGAAAAAGCTGGTACGTCGATACACTTGTTTATGCGCCAAACAAAAAAATTATCCGTTACTATAATAGGGGCCCTAATCCATACATTACCGAGCTCGATGGTTATGTCCTCGCCGGAAAGGCAATGTATAAGTTTAATAGCGGCACGAGTACCAGCAAGCTAGAATCAGGAACCAAGTGGGTCGCCGACACCCTTGTCCGAGTACGGGAACGCGCTCCCGGCGAAATCCCGACTGAACCAGGTTTTTGCATCGATGGTGGATTCATCAAAGGTAACGAAAACGTTTATGAAAGCGTCACCATTGGCATGGCCCCTGCTGATCAGCCGGCAGTCCGCATCAATTTCAATACCAGCACACCCAATGCCATCGCACCCGGCCTTCTGGCGCGGGAAGACAAAGTGAATGGATTTTTCTCATCATTTACGAAGCTGCGCCGCGGCAAACGCATTATCAATGGCATAGATGGGGAAGAATCGTTACTGCGCACTACCAATAATCAGGGCGACGACATTCATCTTTTCACGTGGGAGTCTTCTCACGGCAGTGCCGACAATCGTCGTCCGGCGATTCAAATAGAACTGTCTGCAGGCGGCCCGACCAATAAAATGGCTTCTCCCTACTCCGATCAGGAAGCCACCAAATTATGGGACAGTATCACGAGCACAGTACGCTTACGCCCAGGAGCGTTTTAATACGATGATTCGCACCAAGAATAAATGACCTGTGCCTGCCAGAGGCCCGTTCCAGAACGGCACCAATTTCTTGCCGCAGCTATGGAGAAAATCAGGATTCAAACGACGTGCATGGGTTGGCATCAACATGAGCCATACAATATTAAAACGAAATATCAGCGTAGTCGCAGTATTAGCTTTCTGGACTGTTCTGCCTGCTTATGCAGCCTGCAATAACCTCAAAAACTGGCTTGAAGCCCCTGGTAGCGAGACAAAATTTTTTATTGACGAAGAGTCGAAAGTTTATTATCGAAAATCTTGGCTAGCTTCTCCTGCAGTCGGGTACATCGATCCATATCCAATTCCTCTCGAAAAAGAATTGCGTGATAAAGGACAGAAAGTTAATTTCCCAGAGGATGGTGCAAATCTTATTTATTACGAACCAGACGGGGAAGGTGAATGGCGAATTTGTCGAGAAGATCGATGGGAGATCAATAGAGCGGGTGGCACCGATGCGCCAACAAACGTAGCACTTGACGCTTTGCGGCAATATAAGTCATCTAGCAAAAATCTGAAACAATTACCTGCGGACTATTCGCTTTGGTATAGCAAACAATACTTTTACGATGCGTATGGTAGACGCGAGCGTGAAACAGAATGGTCCAGATTGTCAAATGATAAAGCATCACCAATTGATGTGCGGTGCTTCCGTTACGACGAGCAAAGCCGTGTCATTCTATCGCTGGAACCCACAACAACCAAGGCCTGCACTAATGGAGAACCTGACGTGTGGGACTCTTGGACGCGCTACAAGTTTGGCGAACATAAAGGTCAGCCGGTCGTTTTGCTCAAGGAGACTCACACAAGCAAAGCGGATGGCACATGGAAAAAGAGATTTGATCATGTGAGCGCCGCTGTGGCACCCGATGATGCGAGTGGCGTCGCCAAAGCTGACTCCTATAAGGGTGTCACTGAGATCTATGGCTCCAACTACGGCAAACTGGATGACAACGCAGCGAATACCGTACTCAATGTATTCAACAGCTGGAGTGGTGCCAGTTATTTTTTCACCAAACCGCCCGTACCGCTCGCGGTGCTGGAAAATCCCAACTTGATCTACCAGTACGAGCGTCGCCGTCGCACCTACGTAGATGGTCAACACATTACACTGTTTGAATTATTCAAGGCCAATGAGCATATTTCCCGGCATCGTTATTACACTCTTGATGGCTTACTGCTTCGGCATGAGCAACTAGATGAAAAAGGACGTGTTACCCGCATCATTACAATCAACGACTACCGTCAGCCTCGGCCAGGACCGCATCCCGACGTTGACGACAAACAATTGAGCGCTAATGCAGGCATCACCCTGACTGGTCATCAAATTTATCACCGGGTGTATGAACTGGATGCAAAAGGAAAGTACAAGCTAGTTGCGATCAGCTGGAATCGGGAGCGCTATCCATTGGTAGGCCTGATTAAATTTAAAAAGACCAGTATTGAATTTGCAGATATTGTCTATGGTACCCCGAACGGGAAGGAAAAATGGAAAACACGCGATTCGTTTGAAAAGGCCTTCGACCACAGCTGGCGTGCCACCCACGTATTTCCAGACTTACGCTAGCCACATGCATTCGGACAGGTAGCGGTGGAGGGGAAACTGGCAAAAAGTATTTTTACCATAAGCAAAGGCAATATTAGCCGGGGCTAACCGCCGCCACCAGCCGCTCCGGCGCCAGCACCCCATACGCCTGCAGCAACGCCGTTCCCAGCAACCTGCCGCCATCAAGCGCATAAACCCGCACCCTTCCCTGCCAATCATCCGGCAGTTCAACGGGCTCCTTGCCCAAAGCCAGCCGCTGTCCATGCAGGAACCGCTTCGCCAACTCCTCAGGCAGCGACACCGCCGGAAAGGAAGAAAGCAAGGCATCCACCGGCGCCAGTATCCCAGTTCTTAAGTTTTCATCCGTCTCAGCCAACTGCTCCAGCGTCACACAACCGTCCAGTGTGAGATTACCCACCTGCGTGCGCCGCAGCGCCTGCAAATGCGCCCCACACCCCAGCGCCGCGCCGATATCCTCACCCAGCACGCGAATATACGTCCCCTTGCTGCAAGTGACGCGCAAGCGAAGGTATGGCGCCTCATACCCCAGCATTTCCAGCGCATGGATCGTCACCCGCCGCGCCTGCCGCTCCAGCGTAATCCCCTGCCGAGCATACTCATACAAGGGTTTGCCGTCCCGCTTCAATGCCGAATGCATCGGCGGCACCTGGTCGATCTCGCCGCGAAACCGCTCCAGCACAGCCTCGATCTGTTCAGGCGTTACTGCAACCTCGCATCGCTCCAGCACCTCGCCTTCCGTATCCGCGGTCGAAGTCTTCACCCCAAGATGCACCACCGTCTCGTAGGTCTTGTCAGCCTCCAGCAAATCCTGCGAAAACTTGGTCGCCTCGCCAAAGCACAGCGGCAGCAAGCCAGTAGCAAAAGGGTCCAGCGTGCCGGTATGCCCGGCCTTTTTCGCATTCAGCAATCGCTTGGCCTTGATCAGCGCATCATTGCTCGACAGGCCAACCGGCTTGTCCAGCAGCAGCACGCCATCCAGCAACAAGCGCTGCTTTTTTTCACTCTTCGTCTGCATCCGCGGCACGGGTGGCATTGGCTTCATCGATCAGGCGCGACAATTCTATGCCGCGCGAAGTGGACGTGTCGTGCACGAAGTGCACATCCGGGGTCGTATGGATAGTCAGGCGACGTCCAAGCTGGCCACGGATGAAGCCGGATGCCTTGCGCAAACCTTCGATCGTGTTCTGCACGCTGGTCGGATCGTCCGGCAATGTCGTGAAAAACACCTTGGCATGGGCGTAATCGGGCGTGACCTGCACTTCGGTGATGGTGATCATCGCCACGCGCGGGTCTTTCAATTCGTAGGCAATGATTTCGGCCAGGTCGCGCTGGATCTGATCTGCTACGCGCAGACTGCGGCCGGGAATGGTTTTGCTGTGTTTGGCCATGATCTTGCTCCACCCCTTCTAGGGGACTGGAATTAATAAAGCCAGGTTGGGCACTGCGTGCCCGCCCTGGCTGCTTGCCGAAGACGCGTGCGTCTTACAGCGTACGTGCGACTTCCTGCACCTCGAACACTTCGAGCTGGTCGCCTTCGTGGATGTCGTTGTAGTTCTTCAGGGTCAGGCCGCATTCGAAACCGGCCTTGACTTCCTTCACGTCATCCTTGAAGCGCTTCAGCGAATCGATTTCGCCAGTCCAGGTCACGACATTGTTGCGCAACAGGCGGACCGAGGAACCACGCTTGACCAGGCCTTCGAGCACGTAGCAACCGGCAATCGCGCCGACCTTGCTGACCATGATGACCTGGCGGATTTCCACCAGACCCAGGGCGTGTTCGCGCTTCTCTGGCGCCAGCATGCCCGACAGCGCTGCCTTCACTTCATCCACGGCGTCGTAAATGATGTTGTAGTAGCGAATGTCGACACCGTTGGTTTCGGCCAGCTTGCGTGCCGATGCATCGGCGCGGGTGTTGAAGCCAATGATGACCGCCTTCGATGCGGTGGCCAGGTTGACGTCGTTTTCGCTGATGCCGCCCACGCCCGCATGCACGACCTGCACGCGCACTTCGTTGGTGGAGAGCTTTTGCAGCGATTGCACCAGCGCTTCCTGCGAGCCTTGCACGTCGGTCTTGATGATCAACGGCAGGTTCTTGACTTCGCCTTCGGCCATCTGCTCGAACATGTTTTCCAGCTTGGCGGCCTGCTGCTTGGCCAGCTTGACGTCGCGGAACTTGCCTTGACGGAACAAGCCGATTTCACGCGCCTTGCGCTCGTCCGTCATCACGATGGCTTCCTCGCCTGCTGCCGGCACTTCCGTCAGGCCCTGGATTTCCACCGGAATCGACGGACCGGCTTCGGCGATCGATTTGCCGTTCTCGTCGATCATGGCGCGCACGCGGCCATAGCTCGAACCGGCCAGCACGACGTCACCACGCTTCAGGGTGCCGGACTGCACCAGGATGGTGGCGACCGGGCCGCGGCCCTTGTCCAGCTTGGCTTCCACCACCAGGCCCTTGGCCGGCGCATCGATCGGCGCAGTCAACTCCAGCACTTCAGCCTGCAGCAGGACGTTTTCCAGCAGTTCATCGATGCCCTGACCAGTCTTGGCCGAAACATTAATGAAAGGCGAATCGCCGCCGTAGGCTTCCGGCACGACTTGCTCGGCAATCAGTTCCTGCGTCACGCGTTCCGGATTCGCGCCCGGCTTGTCGATCTTGTTGATCGCCACGACCAGCGGCACGCCGGCAGCTTTCGCGTGGGCGATGGCTTCCTTGGTTTGCGGCATGACGCCGTCATCTGAAGCGACCACCAGGATCACGATATCGGTGGCCTGGGCGCCGCGCGCACGCATGGCGGTAAATGCTTCGTGGCCCGGCGTATCCAGGAAAGTGATCATGCCACGCGGGGTTTCCACGTGGTAAGCACCGATATGCTGCGTGATGCCGCCGGCTTCGCCCGCAGCGACCTTGGCGCGGCGGATGTAGTCCAGCAGCGATGTCTTGCCGTGGTCGACGTGGCCCATGACGGTAACCACCGGCGCGCGCGGCAACTGTTCCGCATCGGTTTGCTCGGTGCCTTCTGCCAGCAGCGCTTCCGGATCATCCAGCTTGGCGGCATGCGCCTTGTGGCCCATTTCCTCGACCAGGATCATGGCGGTTTCCTGATCCAGCACCTGGTTGATGGTGACCATCTGGCCCAGCTTCATCAGGTGCTTGATGACTTCCGATGCCTTGACTGCCATCTTGTGGGCCAGTTCGGCAACCGTCAGCGTCTCGGGGACATACACGTCCTTGACGACAGCTTCGGTCGGCGCCTGGAAGTTGCTTTCGCGGTCTTCATCGTGTCCGCCATGGCGGCGGCCTCGCGGACCCGAGCGCCAGCCGTCGCGGCCGCCAGCAGGGGCGCCCGGACCGCGGGTTTTCATTCCGGCGCCGCGACGCTTGGCGGCATCGTCCTGCCAGGTCGACGACACATTGGCCGACTTGATCGATTTCTTGTCGCCGACTGCCGGTTTCTTTTCGTCCTTCTTCTCGACGGCTTTCTTTTCCGCCGGCTTGTGCAGGGTTTCGGCAGGCTTGGCCGGCTCCGGCGCCTTGATGACCTTGCGCGGCGCATTCATCATGGCGCGGATCTGCGCCACTTCATCGGCCACGGCCTTGCGCGCGCGCTCGGTGGCGGCGGCACGCTCGGCGGCATCCTTGGCTTCCTGCGCTTCCCGGGCTTGCTGTTCTGCCCTCTTGCGGCTTTCCTCGGCGTTGTCGGCCTTCTTCTCGACTGCAGGCTCTGCGGCCGCGACTGCGGCGGCGGCCTTTTCTTCGGCTGCCTTCTTCGCTTCCTGCTCCTGCTGCAACTTGAGGGCCTTTTCCTGCTCGGCCTTCTCGGCTTCCAGCTTGGCCAGGCGTTCCTGCTTTTCGCGCAACTCGGCTTCCTGACGGGCGATTAGCTCGGCCTGCCGACGCGCTTCTTCCTCACGACGGGCATTCTCCGCTTCGTCGATCACCGGCGCTGCCGGCGCGGCCTCAGCGGCGGGCGCAGCGGGTTCTTCACGCTGGACGAAAGTGCGCTTCTTGCGCACTTCCACCTGGATCGTGCGCGACTTGCCAGTGGCATCGGCCTGCTTGATCTCAGTGGTTTCCTTGCGCGTCAGGGTGATCTTCTTTTTCTCGCCATCGGCAGTCGCGCCATGGGCGCGGCGCAGGTGGCCGAGCAGCTTGTCCTTGTCTTCCTTGGACAGCGTATCGGACGCCGAACTCTTTTCAACGCCGGCCGCGCGCAATTGCGTCAGCAGTAAATCCGCCGGCATTTTCAGTTCGGTGGCAAATTGGGCTACATTGTTACTCGCCATTCAGTCCTCTTTTCTATGTGACTCGTGGATGAAAAAACCTGTGGATTACTTCGCTTCCGCCAGGCTCCACGCTCGGGCCTGCAAGGCCTTGGCATTTTCATCGTACTTCGCATCGATGAACTTCATCTCTTCATCGGTCACATCTTCAAATGCATTGTCAATCAATTGCCGGGCACGTTCCGCTGGCAGGGCCAGGATAGCGCCAAACTCGTCGTAAGCCAGGCCGCCGAAGGCTTCCAGCGTCTTGACGCCGGCCAGGCCGAGCTTGCCCGCGGTGATGCGGTCCATGCCTTCCAGACTCGTCAGCGCCTCTTCCATGCCTTCCATGCCTTCTTCGGAGGCGATCGCCTCCGTCACCAGGGCGTCGCGCGCACGGTTGCGCAACTCGTTGACGGTGTCCTCGTCAAAGGCTTCGATGTCCAGCATTTCCTGGATCGGCACGTAGGCGATTTCCTCCAGGGTGGAAAAGCCTTCCTGCACCAGGATGTCGGCCACTTCCTGATCAACGTCGAGCTTGTCCATGAACAGCGAGCGGATCACCGCGGTTTCGGCGGCTGCCTTGTCGGCCGATTCCTCGGCCGTCATGATGTTGATCTGCCAGCCGGTCAGCTCGGACGCCAGGCGCACGTTCTGGCCGCCGCGGCCGATGGCAATGGCGAGGTTTTCTTCGTCCACCACTACATCCATGGCATGCTTGTCTTCATCGACCATGATCGAGCTGACGTTGGCCGGCGCCAGCGCGCCGATGACGAACTGCGCCGGATCGTCCGACCACAAAACGATATCGACACGCTCACCGCCCAGTTCGCCGGTCACAGCCTGCACGCGCGAGCCGCGCATGCCGACGCAGGTGCCGATCGGATCGATGCGCTTGTCGCTGGTGAAGACGGCGATCTTGGCGCGTACGCCGGCGTCGCGCGCCGCCGATTTAACTTCCAGCAGGCCCTGCTCGATTTCCGGCACTTCCAGCTCGAACAGCTTCATGATGAATTCCGGCGCGGTGCGTGACAGAATCACCTGCGGGCCGCGCGCATTGCGATCGATACGCAGAATGTAAGCACGCACACGGTCGCCGATACGCAGATTCTCTTTCGGGATCATCTGATCGCGCGGCAGGCGGGCTTCGATCTTGCCGGATTCGACGATGGCATCGCCGCGCTCCATGCGCTTGATGGTGCCGGTCACGAGCGAGTCGCCGCGCTCGAGGAAGTCGGCCAGGATCTGTTCGCGCTCGGCGTCGCGAATGCGCTGCAGGACAACCTGCTTGGTATCCTGGGCAAAGCGGCGGCCAAAATCGACCGACTCGATCGGCTCCTCAATATAGTCGTCCACCTCGATGTCGGAAATCTGCTCCTTGGCTTCAAAATGCAGGATTTCCTGGTCGGGCAATTGCAGGCCGGCTTCGTCCGGCACCACATGCCAGCGGCGGAAAGTCTCGAATTCGCCGGTATCGCGATCGATGGACACACGGATATCGACGTCGCCTTCGTAGCGTTTCTTGGTGGCTTGTGCCAGCGCATGCTCGAGCGCACCGAACACGACCTCCTTATCGACGTTTTTTTCGTGTGCCAGCGCATCCACCAGCAATAAAATTTCGCGACTCATGCTTTGCGACTCCTAAAATTCACCTGCGGCACCAAGCGTGCCTTATCCACATCAGCGAGCGTAAACTCCAGCACCGCCGAGCCATCGTTTGTTTCAAATTCGAGTTTCAGCTGGTCGCCTTCCGGCGCCAGCAGGATGCCCTGGAAATTTTTCCGGTTGGCGGCCGAAGCCATCGGCATGCGCAATTTCACCTGCGCTTCCTGACCGGCGAAGCGGGCATAATCCGCCAGCTTTTTCAGGGGACGGTCAAGGCCGGGCGACGACACTTCCAGCCGTTCGTAATTCACATTTTCGACGGTGAACACGTGCGTCAGCTGATGGCTGACCTTTTCGCAGTCTTCGACCGTGATGTTGCCGTATCCTTCCTCGCCCGGCTCGGCGAGATCGATATAGACACGCAACAGGCCGCGCCCGGCCTGTTCAACATCGACCAGTTCGTAGCCCATGCCGGCAAGGCTTGTTTCGATCAGTTGCTGCAAATGCACGAGATTCTCCGTTCCATGCCGGTGCGCCGCCCGGACGCACAACCCGCAAGCGGATCGAGCAAAAAATCGAGCAAAAAAAAATGGGCCTTCCGCCCATCTTTTTTATTGATCCAAGCTCTGCTGGAATCTAGCCCAGGAAGAACTTGCGCACCAACTTCTGTAAACACAAAATTATAAACGATAGAGGGCTCGCCTGCAATGCAGGAATACGAATGAGAAAACATGTTCCAGCAAATTTATTTTCCCGGGAGGAAAATCAGTTGCCGCCGCCATTAGCCGGCGGCACTCCTGTCAGCCCCGCGAACGACGGCGCAATCCAGCGCCATGCGTCACGCCGACGCCACTGCCGCCATAGCCATAGCTTCCCTGCCCCTGGCTCCGGCCTCGCCCCTGCCCGCCGGTGCCGCCCGTACGATGCCGCGGCTGCTCCATGCCGGCAAACCCGAGCGCGGTTTGCAAGGGATCCGGCTGGCGGCTGCGCGCCTGGCCTTGCTGGCGCCCCTGACCTTGGCCCTGGCCATGATTCTGTCCCTGGGCCGGCCCGCGGCGCTGCCCCTTGCCGCCTTCGGTCTGGACTTGCCCCTGGCGCGGACCGCGCCCCTTGGCAGGCGAATTCTGTCCAGCGCCCTTTTCCAGGCCGGTCATGCCCATCAGGTCGCGCACGGCATTTTCTTCCATTTCTTCCCAGCGGCCGCGCTTCAGGCCCCGAGGCAGAGTCAACATGCCATAGCGGGTGCGAATCAGGCGCGAAACCGTCAGCCCGACCGATTCGAACATGCGGCGCACTTCGCGGTTGCGGCCTTCGCCGATGGTGACGCGATACCACTTGTTGATGCCTTCGCCACCGCCGTCGGCGATACGGGAAAACTGCGCCACGCCATCCTCGAGCTCAACGCCGGCGAGCAGTTTCTGACGCATGCCCTCTTCCAGTTCGCCCAGGGTGCGCACGGCGTATTCGCGGTCGATACCGTAACGCGGGTGCATCAGCCGATTGGCGAGATCGCCGGAAGTGGTAAACAGCAGCAAACCTTCGGTATTGAAATCGAGTCGTCCGACCGCCAGCCATTTGCCGGTCTTCATGGTCGGCAAACGCTCGAACACCGAGGGGCGGCCATCCGGGTCGCTGTGGCTGACGATTTCGCCGGCCGGCTTGTGGTAGATGAGCACGCGCGGCGGCCGCTTGCTAACCTTGCGCTGGATGAGCTTGCCATTGATGCGGACCTGATCGGTCGGCAGGATGCGCTGTCCGATATGCGCAGGTTCGCCATTGACCGAGACCCGGCCGGCGATGATCATCTCTTCCATGTCGCGGCGCGAACCCAGACCGGCATCGGCCAGCACCTTATGCAGCTTGGGCGCATCGTCATCCGCGGTCAGGTCGCGCCGCACGCTTTTGGCAGGCGCTTGGCGGCGACCGCCGAAACCAGATTCGGCCTCCGACATCGCCTGATCGAACGTAGCGGAAGTCACGAAGGAAAATACGTCATCGGCATCGCCTGCACCCGGCTTGGCTGCCTGCGGCTTGCCTCTTGCCTGCCCCTTGGCAGCCGGTTTGCCGGCGGCTTTGCCCGTTGTCGCACGGTTTTCGCGCGGCTCCCTGGGAGCGCGCCGCTGTTGCCCCGCGGCGGGCAAGGCCTCGGACGACTCCTGAATATTCGCTACGCCAGCTTCCGCGGCGCCAGCATCTCCCGCCGCGGTTTGACCGGCAGCTGCGCGCTGGGCCGCACGGTTGCGGCGCATGTTGCGCGGCCCGCGCAAGCCACGCTTGGCAGGTTTGGCGCCGGCTACGTCCTGGCGGTTTTCATCGGACGCCGGCTGCTCGCTATTTTGCGTCGAGGCATCCAAAGAGGAAGAAGCGGCAGGCGCCACCATTACGTCATCAGGGTTGGGCAGATTCATCGTTTGTTTCTTGGTTATCCTGGTCAATTCCAGCAGATGCCGCCGCTGCGGGCGCCATGTTGCCAACGGAGTCAGCCGGGTTAGCGACAGCTGCGGATATCTTCCCGACTGTCACTTCATCAATATCGGTAGCTGCCGCGGCTTCAGCGATGCCGGCAACTTCGTTAGCCTCAATGGCCTCGGTAGCCTTGACCGCCTCGGCCTCTATCGCCTCAGCCGTCTCGGTAATGCCTGCCGCACCTGCGATTACGGCCTCACCTGTCATGTCGACCGGCTGTTCAGCGGCGAGGTCCTGCTGTTCGGCATCGGCTTGCGCCGGCGCGGATTGCTCCGCCGGCTGCGGGTTTTCTTCAGACGCCCGCTCGAGATTTTCTTGCAGGCTTGCTTCCAACGCTTGGATTTCGAGCAAGCTTCCTTCCTGCAAATGCCCCGCAGCGACTTGCTGCAAGGGCGGCAACTGATCCAGCGACGTCAGCCCCAGATCATCCAGAAATTGTTTGGTCGTGGCAAACAGCGAAGGCCGTCCCGGCACATCGCGGTGGCCAATGGATTCGATCCAGCCACGGTCTTCCAGCATCTTGATGGTTTGCGAATTGACCGTCACACCGCGAATCTCTTCGATATCGCCCCGGGTAACCGGCTGACGATAAGCAATGATCGCCAGTGTTTCAAGGGTGGCGCGGGAATATTTTGGCGGTTTTTCAGGATTCAGGCGATCAAGATATACCTTCATCTCGGGACGACTCTGAAAACGCCAGCCAGTCGACAGGCAAACCAGTTCAATACCTTTGTCGGCCCAATCGCCGCGCAGTTCCCCAAGCATTTGCGTAATGGCGTCCGCGCCGATCTCTTCCCCAGCATCGCCATAGGCAAGATACAGCTTTTTCAGATCATTGATCGACAGTGGCTCATGCGCGCACAGCAATGCTGTCTCGAGGACTTTCTTCGCCTCAGCTGTAATCATGTACGGCTCTTGCACGGCTGGTTATTAGTAAGTTTCGCAGTGTTTTAAGCGACTGATACCAGATGTCGCTGATAGAGAACCCGCAGATGCTGCGTTCCGTCGCCCGTGAGGAAGTAATAATGGGCGGGAATTTTCAAGACTTTGGTTGCGGGGGCAGGATTTGAACCTGCGACCTTCGGGTTATGAGCCCGACGAGCTGCCAGACTGCTCCACCCCGCGTCTGAGTCAGTTACTATACAACGAATCGCCAGATATTGCAAATCAGGATATGTACAGGTGACATTGGCACAAATGTTACACTTGCCGGCAACTGCAAGCCGCGCATCACGCTGCGGCCCATCGCCCTTTTTGACGCCTTATCGTCCCGTATGAAATTCTGTTCAGAATGCGCGCATCCGGTCGCGCTATTGGTTCCGCCGGATGACAACCGCCCCCGCTATGTTTGCCAGCAATGCGGTGTCATTCACTATCAAAATCCCAAGATGGTGATCGGCTCGATCCCGGTGTGGGAAGAAAATGGCACGACGAGCGTGTTGCTGTGCAAGCGCGCCATCGAACCGCGTTACGGCTACTGGACCCTGCCAGCCGGCTTCATGGAAAACGATGAAACCACCGCGGAAGCGGCTATCCGCGAGACCGAGGAAGAAGCCGGAGCGCGTATTGCTTTGCTGCCGCTGTTTTCACTGGTGAATATTCCACATGTTCACCAAGTGCACATGTTTTATCGCGCACGTCTGCTGGACCTGGACTATGCCGCCGGCACGGAAAGCCTGGAAGTGCGGCTGTTTACCGAGACCGAAATCCCGTGGGAAGACCTCGCATTTTCCACCGTCTCCCGCACCCTGAAATTCTTTTTCGCCGATCTGGCAAAAACCCGTGAAGGCGCGTCTTTCGGCTTCCATACCGAGGATATTCGCAAGTTTGCCGACCGCTGATTCTCATAGCGGCCGATTCCCTTGGCAGCCGACGCCTTTAACAGCCGACGCCTAGCCGACGCCTTTAGCGACTGATTTCACGCTCGGCGGTAGCGCTGATCTTGTGGATGGACAGGTCGGCGCCTTCGAATTCCTGCTCGGGATCGAGCCGCAATCCTACCAGCGCCTTCAGGATGCCGTACACGATGGCGCCGCCGGCCAGCGCAATCGCCACCCCCATCAGGGTGCCGACCAGTTGCGACGCAAAAGCCACGCCGCCGCGGCCACCCAAAGCCTGCAAGCCGAAAATCCCTGCCGCCAGGCCACCCCAGGCGCCGCACAAGCCGTGCAGCGGCCACACGCCCAGTACATCGTCGATTTTCCATTTGTTCTGGGTAAGGGTAAACATCCGGACAAAAATCGCCCCGGCGATACCGCCGGTGACCAGTGCGCCCAGCGGATGCATGAGGTCGGAGCCTGCGCACACAGCCACCAGGCCGGCCAGCGGACCGTTATACACGAAGCCCGGATCGTTCTTGCCCACCACCAGCGCCACCAGCGTGCCGCCGATCATGGCCATCAGCGAATTCAATGCCACCAGCCCATTCATGGCGCCGACGGTTTGCGCGCTCATGACATTGAAGCCGAACCAGCCGACCGTCAGAATCCAGGCGCCAAGAGCAAGGAAAGGAATGCTCGAAGGCGGATGCGCCGTGATGCCGCCATCCTTGGCATAGCGTCCGCGCCGCGCGCCCAGCAGCAACACGGCAGGCAAGGCAATCCAGCCACCCACCGCATGCACCACGACCGAACCGGCAAAATCGTGAAACTCAGCAGAAAATGCATTCTTTAACCAGGCTTGCACGCCGAAATGATGGTTCCAGACGATACCTTCGAAAAAGGGATAGACCAGGCCCACCAGCATGGCAGTGGCCGCCAATTGCGGATAAAACCTAGCCCGCTCCGCAATGCCGCCGGACACAATCGCCGGAATGGCAGCGGCGAACGTCAGCAGGAAAAAGAACTTTACCAGCTCAAAACCGTTTTTTGCCGCAAGCACTTCGGCGCTGGAAAAGAAATTGATGCCGTAGGCAATGCTGTAGCCGACAAAAAAATACGCCACCGTGGATACGGCAAAATCGACTAAGATTTTAACCAGCGCATTGACCTGATTTTTCTTGCGTACGGTGCCGAGTTCGAGGAAGGCAAAGCCGGCGTGCATTGCCAAAATCATGATGGCGCCAAGCAAAATAAACAAGGCATCCGTACCGTTTTTAATCTCATCCATGCAAAACTTCTCCCAATAAATGTGCACGATTTTGAAAATAGACTTCTTTAAAGCAATTTCTATTCCCTTTTGGTGCAGCGCTGCAAGTCTTTGTTTTTAAGGAGAAATTTCTTGATTTCATTTTTATCATTTCATATCCGCACCGTACTTGTGCAATTTCGCAATTCAAATTAGGGCATGGCTATGATTTCCTGGCTGGAAGTGAATACGCCATTTCCAGATGTCTCGTTGGCCCTGACCGAGGAGGATGGCGCGGCAGGCTTACTGGCGGCAGGCGCTGACTTGTCGCCGGAGCGCCTGCTCGATGCCTATCGGCACGGTATTTTTCCCTGGTTTTCCGAAGGACAGCCCATCCTCTGGTGGAGCACCGACCCGCGCATGATCTTGATGACAGATCGTTTCCATATTTCCGCCAGCTTGAAAAAAACCTTGAAAAAGGTGGAACGCAGCAGAACCAGCGGAGGAGGCTGGGAGATCCGCTTCGACCACGCTTTCGAGGAAGTCATGCGTGCCTGCGCGGCGCCGCGGGCCGATGGGCCAGGCACCTGGATTTCCAATGACATCATCGACGCCTACGTCGCGCTGCACCGGCAAGGCTTTGCCCATAGCGCCGAAGCCTGGCTGGATGGCACGCTTGTCGGCGGCGCTTACGGCATGTGCATCGGACAAATGTTTTATGGCGAATCCATGTTCGCCCGGGTCAGCGATGCCTCCAAGATTGCCCTGGCTTACCTGGTGCATTTCCTGAAAAGCAATGGCATTGCCATGATCGATTGCCAGCAAGAGACCCATCACCTGGCATCGCTGGGCGCCGTGCCGATCTCGCGGAAAAATTTTCTAAGCCACTTGCGGCAGGCGGTGGCCCAGCCCAGCATCACGGAATGGAAACCAATTCCTTTATTTTGAATCCAGTGTGAAATCCGGCACGCAATCGGTTAACATCGATTCATACGCCGTCAACCCGCTGGTGACAGAACGCCCATGACGCACCTGAAGGATCTTCCTTTTTCCACCTTGCAGTTTTATGCGACTGCACCTTATCCGTGCAGCTACCTGGACCATCGGCAGGCCCGTTCGCAGGTGGCGACACCATCGCATCTGATCAATGCCGATGTCTATTCGGGATTGGTGCAGAACGGTTTTCGCCGCAGTGGCATCTTCACTTACCGGCCGTATTGCGATGGCTGCCAGGCTTGCACGCCGGTGCGCGTGCAGGCGCATGAATTCATCCCCAACCGCAGCCAGCAACGGGCCTGGCGCCGCCATGGCAACCTGATTGCCCAGATCACCAGCCTGGCCTACATGCACGACCATTACGAGCTGTACCTGCGCTACCAGTCGGCGCGCCATGCCGGAGGCGGCATGGATCAGGACAGCCGCGATCAGTATGCGCAATTCCTGCTGCAGAGCAAGGTCAATACGCGCCTGGTGGAATTCCGCGAGCCGGACGGCACCCTGCGCATGGTCAGCATCATCGACGTGCTCGACGATGGACTGTCGTCCGTCTACACTTTCTACGATCCGGATGTGAAAGGCGCCAGCTACGGCACTTACAACGTTCTGTGGCAGATCGAGCAGACGCGCCGGCTCGGCATGCATTACGTCTATCTCGGCTACTGGATCAGGGAAAGCCGGAAAATGGCCTACAAGATCAATTTCCAGCCGCTGCAGGCATTGCGCATGGGACGCTGGGAAGCACTGTAAGAACGAGCCGATCCTCTTTGCCGCGCATCGCGGCAACATGACGGCTGCCCGACATGATTGCGGCGCGTTAAAATAGCGGACTTTACATTCCGCCCTGTTTGCGGAACCGTTCATTTTTGCGCTGGATTTCCCGTGTCCGACAATCTCCTGTACTCGCTTGCCCGCCCCTGCCTGTTTTCGCTTGATGCTGAATCGGCCCACCACCTCACGCTGTCTTCCCTGAAGAAAGCCGATGCGCTCGGCCTGACCCGGCTGCTGCCACGGCCGCCGCGCGACGAGCGCCAGGTCATGGGTCTGACTTTCGTCAACCCGGTCGGGCTGGCCGCCGGCCTGGACAAGGATGGCACCTACATCGATGCGCTGGCCGCGCTCGGCTTCGGCTTCATCGAGATCGGCACCGTGACGCCGCGCGCGCAGCCGGGCAATCCGAAGCCGCGCATGTTCCGCCTGCCGCAGGCCAATGCCATCATCAATCGCATGGGCTTCAACAACGGCGGCGTCGATGCCTTCGTTGCCAATGTGCAGGCATCGAAGTTTTACCAGAACCGCGAAGGCATCATTGGCCTGAACATCGGCAAGAATGCCGACACGCCGATCGAGCGCGCGGTGGATGATTACCTGCTGTGCCTGGAAAAAGTCTATCCCTACGCCAGCTATGTCACGGTAAACATTTCTTCGCCGAATACCAAGAATCTGCGGCAACTGCAGGGCGCTTCGGAACTGGATGCCCTGTTGTCGCAGTTGAAGGCGACGCAACTGAGCCTGGCTGGCTTGCACAAGCGCTACGTGCCGGTGGCGCTGAAGATTGCCCCGGACATCGATGCCGAACAGACGAAGGAAATCGCCGGCGCGCTGTTGCGCCACAAGATCGACGCGGTGATCGCCACCAACACCACCATTACGCGCGATGCGGTGCAAGGCCTGCCGCACGCGCAAGAAACCGGCGGCCTGTCGGGCGCGCCGGTGTTCGAGCTTTCCAATGCCGTGATCCGCGGCCTGAAGGCCGAACTGGGCGACGCACTGCCGATCATCGGCGTGGGCGGCATCCTCGACGGCGACAGCGCGCGCGCCAAGATCGCAGCCGGCGCATCGCTGGTGCAACTGTATTCCGGCCTGATCTACCGCGGCCCGGCGCTGGTGCGCGAATGCGCGGCGGCGCTGCGCGGCGCGGGCCGCTAGTCGCCGCCGCCCAGCAGCGCAGTCTGGATTTCCTTGCGCGTCAGCTGCGGCGCGAACTGCTGGATGAAATCGTACGTGTAGGAACGCAGATAGGCGCCGCGCCGCACCGCCAGGCGAGTGACATTGGCGGCGAACAGTTCTTCTGCCTGGATATGGCGCAGGCCGGTATGGAACCCCTGCTCGACCGCCATCGATGCCACGATGCCGACGCCAAGGCCGAGGGCGACGTACTGCTGGATCACGTCGGAATCCATCGCTGTCAGCACGATGTCGGGCGCAATATCTGCCCGGCGGAAAGCATCGTCGATATGGCCGCGGCCGGTAAAACCGATGTCATACGTGATCAGCGGCCAGGCGCCCAGCGCCTGCAGGGAAATATTCTCTTCCGATAGCAGCGGGTGTCCTTCAGGCACGACCACCACGTGGTTCCAGCTGTAGCACGGGAACGACACCAGTTCCTCGAACTGGCTCAGGCCCTCGGTGGCGATGCCGACGTCAGCCTTGCCAGAGATGACCCATTGCGCGATATGTTCCGGCGAGCTTTGCTGCAGGGCGATGCGGACATCAGGAAACGTCGCGCGGAACGCCTGCACCACCTTCGGCAGGGCATAGCGCGCCTGGGTGTGGGTAGCGGCGACCGTCAGCGTGCCGCTGGTCTTGCCGGAATACTCCAGACCAGCCTGGCGCAGATTTTCCGCTTCCAGCAACAGGTGCTCGATGATGTCGAGAATGCCCTTGCCGGGCTCGGTCAGGCCGGTCAGGCGCTTGCCGTTGCGCTCGAAGATATCGACCCCGAGCTCTTCTTCGAGCTCGCGTATCTGGCGGCTGACGCCGGGCTGGGAAGTGAACAGGACATTCGCCACTTCCGTCAGGTTGTAGCCACGCCGGGCGGCTTCGCGCACCGAGCGCAATTGCTGAAAGTTCATGCGATCTCCTCTACCGCCTGGTCAACGAACACGCGCAGGCGCTTGGGCCGCACCAGCAGGGCATCGCCCTCCTGCAGGCGCAGATGCGCATAGCGCTCGCTTGAAATCACCGCTTCGATCAGCTGGCGGTTGTCGTGGCGTTCCAGCTCCAGCTGCGCCAGCGGCCCGATCGCATGGGCGCGCTTGAGACGCACCGCAATGCCCTCGGCGCCAGGCACCAGACGCACGATCTCGAGTTCGTGCGGACGCACGAAACCGATGCCCTGGCCATCGCGGATCTGGGCATGATCAGGGGCGTGGAAAATCGCCCCGCCGGTATCCAGCATGCCCTCATGCAGGCGCCCCGGAAAAAGATTGACGTTGCCGAGAAAGCCATAGACGAAAGGCGAAGCCGGATGGTTGTACACCTCGGCCGGAGCGCCTATCTGCTCCACCCTGCCCTTGTTCATCAAGACCACCTGGTCGGCCACTTCCAGCGCTTCTTCCTGGTCGTGCGTGACGAAGATGCTGGTGACATGCAATTCATCGTGCAGGCGGCGCAGCCAGCGGCGCAATTCCTTGCGTACCTTGGCGTCCAGCGCGCCGAATGGTTCGTCGAGCAACAGCACGCGCGGCTCGACCGCCAGCGCGCGCGCCAGGGCGATGCGCTGGCGCTGGCCGCCGGAGAGCTGCGGCGGATAGCGGTCGGCCAGCCAGTCCAGCTGCACCAGATCCAGCAAGCGATGCACTTTTTTGCGGATTTCCTGCTCCAACGGCCGTTCGCGGCGCGGCTTGACGCGCAAGCCGAAGGCGATGTTCTCGAACACGGTCATGTGTTTGAACAGGGCGTAATGCTGGAACACGAAGCCGACCTGGCGTTCGCGCACGTGGCGCGCCGAGGCATCTTCACCATCCAGGATCACCTGGCCGGCATCCGGCTGTTCTAGCCCGGCGATGATGCGCAAGAGCGTGGTCTTGCCGCAGCCGGAAGGCCCCAGCAGCGCGGTCAATTCGCCGGTGGGAAAATCCAGCGAGACATTGTCGAGGGCGACAAAATTGCCGAAACGCTTGTTGATATTGCTGACTTTAATTGCCATGATGTGCACTCACTTCATCACTTCGTAAATTAGCTTCAATGTTCCTGCAAGGGCCGGCCGGTTTCATCACGCAGCCGCCATTCGATGAAACTCTTCAGCGCCAGCGTCACGAGAGCCAGCAAGGCCAGCAGCGAAGACACCGAGAAGGCTGCCGCGAAGGCGTATTCGTTGTAGAGGATCTCGACTTGCAGCGGAATGGTATTGGTCTCGCCGCGGATGTGGCCCGACACCACCGACACCGCGCCGAATTCGCCCATGGCGCGGGCGTTACACAGGATCACGCCGTACAGCAGGCCCCATTTGATGTTGGGCAGGGTCACGTACCAGAAGGTCTTCCAGCCGGAGGCACCCAACACCAGCGCCGCCTCTTCCTCTTCCGTGCCTTGCGCCTGCATCAGCGGGATCAGTTCGCGCGCGACGAAAGGAAAGGTGACGAAGATGGTGGCCAGGATGATGCCGGGCACGGCGAAGATGATCTTGATGTCGTGCTCCTGCAGCCAGGGGCCGAGCCAGCCCTGGGCGCCGAACATCAGCACGTAAATCAGGCCGGAAATCACCGGCGACACCGAAAACGGCAAGTCGATCAGGGTCAGCAGCATGTTCTTGCCGCGGAATTCGAACTTGGCGATGGTCCAGGCAGCCGCCACGCCGAACACCAGGTTCAGCGGCACGGCGATGGCCGCTGTCAGCAGGGTCAGCCTGATCGCGGCCCAGGCATCCGGCTCGATGATGGCCGCGACGTAGGCATCCCAGCCTTTCTTGAAGGCTTCGGCAAACACCGCCGCCAAGGGTATGAACAGGAACAGCGTCAGAAAGGCCAGCGCGACAGAAATCAGTAGGGCGCGTACCCAGAACGGTTCCTGCGTCGCCGCCGGCACATAGGCGGCCGCAGTCCGGCTTTGGCTGGCGATGGGAAAAGTGGCTACAGCAGACATGATGTTCCTTATTCCTTGCTTATTTCTTGCCGGGCTGGCCACGCTGGCGGGCCCAGGCTTGCAGCAGATTGATGGCGAGCAGCAGCACGAACGACACCAGCAGCATGACCACGGCGATCGCGGTGGCGCCGGCATAGTCGTATTGCTCGAGCTTGGTGACGATGAATAGCGGCGTGATTTCCGAGACCATCGGCATGTTGCCGGCGATGAAAATCACCGAGCCGTATTCGCCGGTGGCGCGGGCAAATGCCAGCGCAAAGCCGGTCAGCAAGGCGGGCATAATGCCGGGGAAGATCACTTTCGCGAAAGTTTGCCAACGGCTCGACCCCAGGCTGGCAGCGGCTTCCTCCAACTCGCGTTCGGATTCTTCCAGCACCGGCTGCACCGTGCGCACGACGAAGGGCAAGCCGATGAAGGTCAGGGCGATGTAGACCCCCAGAGGCGTGAAGGCGGCCTTGATGCCGAGCGGCTCCAGGTATTGCCCGATCCAGCCGTTCGGTGCGTACAGCGCAGTCAGGGCGATGCCGGCGACGGCGGTCGGCAGCGCGAAAGGCAGATCCACCAATGCATCGATGATTTTCTTGCCGGGGAAGCGATAACGCACCAGCACCCAGGCGACGATGCCGCCGAAGACGACGTTGAGCATCGCGGCCAGCAGCGAGCCGCCGAAGGTCAGCCGATAAGAAGCGACGACGCGCTCGGACGACACGGCACTCCAGAAATCTTGCCAGCTGAGAGTAAAGGTCTTGAGAAAGACAGCAGAGAGGGGAATGAGGACGATCAATCCCAGATAGAACAAAGTGAATCCCAGGGACAGGTTAAATCCGGGCATCACCCGGGGAACCATCCTGCTTTTAGTACTATGTTTAGTACTATGTGAAATGATTGCTTCCTGCATGAAACGTCCTCTTATTACGTTTGCGAATATCGGGAGGCAATAGTTACACTCGGACGTTATAAAGAGAACGAATTTTTCCGCATGTTTATAGAATAAAAACGCATATGCCAAAGTGCAGAGCTATTGCATTGCGCGCTTGATGCAAAAAAAACGGGCACCGAAGTGCCCGTTTTCCTGAAAAGCCAGGTATCTGGCTTGTGACTGACTGCCGGATTAGAACTTGTGCATCATGCCCAGGGTGACGATCGATGCCGATTCGCCAGCCAGCAGGGTGGAACCGTTGGTGGTACCGGCACCGTTCGGCTGATAAACGCCATTACGCTCGTTGTCGACCTTGCTGTAGAACACGCCTACGTTGGTACGCTTGGACAAGGCGTGATCGTAACCGAGCACCCACATCTTGGCGCCAGTATCCGCAGTAGCTGCATTGCTCACATCACCAGCCTTGGTGAAGCTGGCCTGGATGGTGTGCGGGCCAAAGGTATAGCTGACCGGGATCTGCCATGCGTTACGGGTTTGATCGTTACCGCCGACGCCGGCATTGGTACGGCCAACCTTTTCCAGTGTTGCGCGGTCAAACTGGAAACCGGTCTTGAAACCACCGAACACGTAAGAAGCCGACAGACGAATTTCTTCTTTGTCGGGCATATTAGCAGTAGTGAGGTTGACCAGGTTCGGCTGACCGTCAGTCTTGGTAGTCAAATATGCCAGGTTGACATAGATCGGGCCGTTTTTATAATTACCAACCAGGAACAGCTTGCGGCCTTCATCGTAGTTATTGTTCGCAGTGCCAGTTGTAGGAGCAGTACCTTCAGTAGAGCCATTGGAAGTTGCCACTGCTGCAGTCGCGCTGAAGCCGCTGAAATTCGGCGATGCGTACTGGATCACGTTGTTGGAGCGGCTAGTATCGATGCCAAAGCCGTTGACATAGCTCAGGATCGTTTTGCCTGCATACATGCCGAGCGACATTGCCGGCGCACCGTTCAGGCCGGTTTCAACAGAAGAACCTTGACCATCCATCAGGGTTTGGCGACCAAAAGTCAGTTGACCCAAGGACTTGCTGTTCAGGCCAACGTAGGTATTGCCATCGGCGAAGGCGCCGCTGCCGGTATCGGTCCTGAAGCGGCTTTCCATGTAAAACAGAGCCGACAGACCGTTACCCAGATCTTCCGTGCCCTTGAACCAGAGGCGGGAACCGTGGTCGTCGTCAAGGCGGAATTCGTTTTTCAGGGATTGGCCAGCAGGACGAGCAGCAACATTGACGTCGCTGACCTTATAGCTCTTACCCACGACTTGAAAAAGGCCGCCGATCTGAACATTCGATTGCGCTTGTGCGCCGGTTGCGACTGCACCCAGAACTGCCAGTGCAATAAGGGACTTCTTCATTCAATTTCTCCCAGAGTTGTGAAGCAAAAAAACGTTTTAACAATCTTTCCGTTAAAAACCTTGAATTCAGCCACGCGACGCGAAAAATGTTCCACGCTTGTCGCCAGGTTCAGATAATTTCATTGGAAAAACGCTATCAATTACTCGCTTGTTAGCGATATCAGGATGTTACGCACCCCAGATGACAGGATTATTACAAGCAACTAATTGACATACAGAAATACAACAGTCATTGGCCGCTTATTGGAATTTTGTGCAAGACAAAGACAAATTGAAATGGACTTCGAAGCAAATCCACTCAGTTCAGTTACTGCGCTTATCACGGATCAAAATCCTCAAACAAATCTGTCTCATTTAGGTCACGTACACTAACATATTAACAAATTGCATCACTTTTTTGTATCCCCTCTGACAAGTCCAGTGCAAGCGCAGGTGTATCAAGAAAATATCCTTGCACAAATATCATTGCACCATGCTTACCTGACAACTCTTGCAATTTTTCCAGCACGGCCAGGTTTTCTACCCGCTTGAACACGACCTCAATGCCGTCGGCATAGGCCGCTTCAAGCAAATAGCGAACGGAATCCTGGTCGCCAAGTTCACGCGCATCGATCTTGATCACCGCCGGCTTTACCTGGGTTAGCAAATGCAAGGCTTCCGCAGCATGCGCAGCGTTGATCGCGATACGAAAACCGTTCAGGCGATAATTGTTTGCCACGTAATTCAGTAGCCAACCCTGATTAAGCGTAATCGGGGGCAATTGCAAAACGATGTGCTCGACCGGCAAGCCGAGCCCGGCAAGAATGCGCCGGAAAGCCATGCCGTGATTGCCGCTCACCGCGGCGAGGAGACGGTCATGCACGCTCAGGAAAAGCTTTCTTCCTTCAGCTTCTGGCTGGCGGTAGAAATTAATCGCATGCAGCATGCGGCAAAGCCGATCCAGCTCGATCGATTCGTCGTCGTTGGCGACATGGTCCAGAAATTTCCAGATCGCCAAGCCACTCCCCTGTTCCGAGTAGCTGCGCGCGAATGCTTCGAAGCCGATGGCGCGGCCAGAGCCGAGCTCGCGAATCGGCTGGAAGGCGGAAGTCAGGGTGCAGCTGAAATAGCGCCCTTGCGCACGCCCTTCCGTATCGATCCAGACCCTGGTCGCCGCACCCGCTGAATGGCGCAGACGGCCCAGATAATCTTCCAATGCAGGGAATGACATGGCGCGCTCCTTTACGGCTGCAATACACGATCGGCGAACGCTGGAATTTACTTGCCCGGCTGGTAAATCTGATCGAAGCTGCCGCCATCGCCGAAGTGCGTCGCCTGCGCCTTGCGCCAGCCGCCGAACACGTCATCGATTTTCACCAGGTTTACCTTGGGGAATTGCGCGGCATATTTTTTGGCGACCTTTTCCAGTGTCGGACGATAGTAATTCTTCGCGGCGATTTCCTGCCCTTCTTCGGAATACAGGTATTGCAGGTAATCGGTGGCGACCTTGCGCGTGCCGCGCTTGTCGACATTCTTGTCCACCACAGTCACTGGCGGCTCAGCCAGGATACTGATCGACGGCACCACGATTTCAAACTTATCCGGGCCGAGTTCCTTGACTGCCAGGAAAGCTTCGTTTTCCCAGGAAATGAAAACATCGCCAATGCCGCGCTCGACAAAGGTCGTGGTCGATCCGCGTGCGCCGGAGTCCAGCACCGGAACATTCTTGAACAGCCTGGCCACGAATGACTTGGCAGTAGCATCGCTGCCGCCTGGCTGCTTCAGGGCATAGGCCCAGGCCGCCAGGTAGTTCCAGCGGGCGCCGCCGGAAGTCTTCGGGTTCGGGGTAATAACGCTGACGCCCGGCTTGACCAGATCATTCCAGTCCTTGATGCCTTTCGGATTGCCTTTACGGACCAGGAACACGATGGTGGAGGTGTACGGCGAACTATTGAGGCTCAGGCGCTTTTGCCAATCCTTGGCCAGTACGCTCTTGTCGGCGATGGCATCGATATCGTAAGCAAGAGCCAGGGTCACGACATCGGCATCGATGCCGTCGATGACGGAACGCGCCTGTTTGCCGGAGCCGCCATGCGACTGGCGGATCCTGACGTCGTCGCCCGTCTTGGCCTTGTAGTGCCTGGCAAAGGCGGCATTGAAATCCTGATACAGCTCACGCGTCGGGTCGTAAGACACGTTCAGCAGGGAGACTTCTGCCGCATGGACGGCCGACACGGTAAGCGCAAGCGCGGCACCAACCTGGAGCAATTTTTTGAACAGCATCTTGTTTTCCTCTAAAGCAAATGAGTTGTGGGAAACTGAAGATTAAAGAGAGGATGTTGAAAAAAGAACGAATACTTTCAGCATTCCTTATGCGTTTTATGCATATAAGGCAATGACTGACTCAGCTCTGTGCCGGAACTCACAACCGTAATTCGTGTCGATTTAGTCATGCGAGTGGGCCGCGCCATGGCCTCTTGTTTTGTATGACGCATTGCGATGGTCCGATTGAAGTCAACGACAGTCCATATCCATGTACTTCCTCGCCCTCGCGACCGACTATGACGGGACCCTGGCTACGCACGGTGTCGTGGACGACGCGACCCTGGAAGCGATGCAGGCATTCAAAGCGACAGGGCGGCGACTGATCCTCGTCACCGGCCGGGATCTGCCAGATCTCCTGCGCGTCTTTCCGCAGGCGGATCTGTTCGACCTGATCGTTGCCGAAAACGGCGCGCTGATCTACGAGCCGGCTACCGAGCGCGAACGCTGCATTGCACCGGCACCGCCGCCCCACTTCGTCGAGGCGCTGCAGCGACGCAATGTTTCGCCGCTTACCGTGGGACGCTCGATCGTCGCCACCTGGGAGCCCAACGAAATGGCGGTGCTCGAGGCGATCCGTGAGCTCGGGCTCGAACTGCAGATCATCTTCAACAAGGGGGCGGTGATGGTATTGCCGGCCGGCGTGAACAAGGCGTTTGGCCTGACGGCCGCGCTTGAAGAGCTGGACCTGTCGGCCCCCAACGTGGTCGGCGTCGGCGATGCGGAAAATGACCATGCATTCCTGCGCATGTGCGGCTGCGCAGCGACAGTCGCGAACGCATTGCCCGCGCTGCACGAGCAAGCCGACCTGCGGCTGGTCGCCGACCATGGCGCGGGGGTGGTGGAACTCATGCAGCGCATCATGCGCGAAGATGGCCACATGGTGCCGCCGCGGCGCAGCGGGCTGCTGGTCGGCATCGACCGCGGCGGACGTGAAGTCTATCTCGCGCCGCAGCGCGGCGGTGTGCTGATCGCGGGCAGTTCCGGCATCGGCAAGTCGACGCTTGCCATCGCACTGACCGAACGCATGCTCGAAAAGGAACTCGAGTTCTGCATCTTCGATCCGGAGGGCGACTACAGCCAGCTCGAAACCGCGATTTGTATCGGCGACGCCCACATGGTGCCGAACGAAGCGGAAGCGCTTGCCCTGCTGCGCAAGCGGGCGGCCAATGTCGTCATCAACACCCAGGCGTACGATCCTGCCGAGCGGCCGGACTTCTTCGCCGCGATGTTGCCGCAGCTCTTATCATTGCGCGCAAGCAGCGGGCGCCCGCATTGGCTCATCATCGACGAGGCGCACCATGTCCTTGGCGCCGCGCGCGACAACGTCGGCCAGTTTTTGCCGGAGAACGTGCAAGCGACGATCCTGATTACAGTGCACCCGGAAGCCGTGGCTGCCGAGGCGCTCAAGGCGGTCCGCAGCGTACTGGCGCTCGGCGAAGCAGCCGCCGACACGTTGGGCAAGTTCTGCCGCGCGATCGGCGTGGCGCCGCCGCCGCCCTCGCCTCCGCTGCGTATCGGCGAGGTGTTGTACTTCGACCTGGATGCAGGCGGACCGCCTCGCCCGGTGCAGGCGATCAAGCCACGGCAGCTTCTCAACCGGCACGTGCGCAAATACGCCGAGGGCAAGCTGGGCGAAGACATCAGCTTCTATTTCCGCGGGCCCGACAACCGCCTCAAGCTACGCGCGTACAATCTGGTGCTGTTCGCGGAAATGGCCGAAGGTGTCGACCCGCAAACATGGGAATATCATCGCCACGCCGGTGACTATTCCAGCTGGTTTCGCAAGGTGATCAAGGACGACGAACTGGCGCGCGAGGCGGCTGCGATTGAAGCCGACACGGGCCTCGACGCGGAGCAGAGCCGCACCGGCATCCTTGCCGCGATTTCGCGTCGCTACACGGCGCCGGCGAGCGGCAGCCACATCTGACATCCGCTATCCGCTCGGCCCCTGCGCGCTCCGGATGTTGTCTTCAACGGCCGCCAAGGTCGACAGGCTGTCACTCGCGCCAGGTAGCAAGATCAAGGGTAACTGCACCATTCTCCTGCCTCCATGAGCAAGGTCTTGCAAAAGGTGCGTCGGCAATCGGATGGCGAGGTGCCCAATTGTCCGCCAACACAACTTGCACCGAGTGCGGCAATACAGATATATAAAAATCTGACGCACAAGCAAGTAAGCTTTGCACTGGTGATGTCAGGCGCATGATGCCTTCTCAGACCGGCTTGATGTTCTGGTTCATCCTGAAGAAGTTCGTCGGGTCGTATTTTTTCTTGAGCTCCACGAGCCGGTTGTACGTCGCACCGTAAGCGAACGCGATGCGATCGGCCTCGTCGTGGGTGAGGAAATTGATGTACGCGCCGCCGCTGGCGAACGGCTGTGACTTGGCGAAGAACTCGCGCGCCCAGGTGATGCAGCGCTCGTCCTCCGCCGGCGACTCCCAGCGTGCGTGCACGTTCATCACGTAATTGGCTTCCCGGCTCGAATAAGCCATCGCTCCGGGCGCTACGCGCGCCGTCTGGCCGCCGATCGTGCCGACGAAGATCTCGCACTGCGGCGACGGCAGCTTGGCGGCGTATTCAAGGATGGCGTCAATCGCGCCATCGCTGAGCTGCGAGAAGTTATGCGATTTCCAGTAGTTTCGCGCACCCGGCGTCAGAAGCGGATCGAAGGCCTGCTGCCAGGCACAGTACGGCTGCACGCCGACATGCTCGCCGAGCGCCGTGCCGAATCCGCGCAGCGGCTCGATCAGCTTTTCGCCCGCGGCGGGATCACCCGCATAGCACATTGCGAGCGCAATGATTTCCTTGCCGTGGATGTTTTCGGGCAGAAAAGGCAGCGGGGGCGCCTTCCGGGTGATCATCCAGACATTCAGCTCGTCAGGCATCGTCTCGGTGAAACGGGCGAACTGCGCGAGTATGGACTTTGCCTGGTCGAACGGGAAGACGATGAGCCCGCTCAGCACATCCGGTCCGACGGGATGGAGCTGGAACTGGAAACTGGTAACAATGCCGAAGTTTCCGCCGCCACCGCGCAGGCCCCAGAAGAGGTCGGCGTTTTCCGTTTCGCTGGCGCGCACCCGGCTGCCATCCGCCGTGACGACCTCTGCGGAGAGCAGGTTATCAACGGTCATGCCGTACTTTCTGCTCAGCCAGCCGAAGCCGCCTCCCAGCGTCAGTCCGGCCACACCCGTAGTCGAGTTGATGCCCAACGGCGTGGCGAGACCGTGCGCCTGCGCGGCCTGATCGAAATCGGCGAGTGTGCAACCGGGATCGACGGTCGCCCGGCGGGCGTTCGGATCCACCTGGACGCTCTTCATCAACGAGAGATCAATCATGATGCCGTCATCGCAGACGGCATTGCCCGCGATGTTGTGTCCGCCCCCGCGGACCGAGACGAGAAGGCTGTGCTTGCGAGCAAACCCGACGGCCTGGACGACATCATCCGGCGACTTGCAGCGAGCGATCAGCGCGGGCCTGCGGGCGATCATGGCGTTCCAGATCTGGCGCGTCTCGTCGTAGATTGAATTACCAGGAAGAAGCACTTCGCCCCGGAAGTGCGTTTTGAACTCGTCGATATTTGCTTGCTGCAACTGCGTCATGCTTGCCTCCTTGGTTTGCGCCTAACGGGCACTCAGACGGATGCGGCTGTCCAATAGACGCAGTGGCAGGGTGATAAGAGAAGTGGTTCGATCCTCCGCAATCCGCGCCGGTTCCATGGACGGTCGATCGGCATAAGGATTAAGGACGACCTGGCATCCGCAAGGACTCGATACGTTGCGCCAGCGTCGCGGCAGAAAGTACGCCGATGCGCCGCTCTACGAGAATTCCTTGTTCATTGAAAAACAAAGTGGTCGGCAAAGCCATTGAGGCAGTCTGTCTTCCCACCTGGAGCTTAAAATCGAGCAGTACGTTGTCCAGAGAAAGCTGTTCAGTTTTCAGATACTGGCGCACGGCATCCGCGGCCTCCCCCTGGTTCGCGAAAATGAATACGATGTCGCGATATTGCGCCTGCGCTTCCCGCAGTACCGGCATCTCGTGCCGGCAAGGCGGGCACCAGCTCGCCCACAAGTTCACCACCATGGGTTTTCCCGCCAGGGCGCCCAGCTGGACCGTGCCGCCGTCCAGCCGTGCCAGCTCTACCTGGGGTAGTCTGACCTGCCCGGTATCGCGCCCCGTCATGGCTGCCATACCCAGGTACCAGATCACAATACCGGTGCTTACGGCGAGCAACAATGACTTGCGTGCTTCCTTGCGGCGCCATGCGAACCACATTCCCAGAGCAATCAGCAGGACAATGCCAGCGGTCTTGGAAAACCCGCCATCGCGGATATCCACAATGCTCCACGGTGCGATTTTGTATCCATCGAAGTACTTTGCGACAAAAACGATTCTTGCGCCAAGCACTGCGGCGACCAGCAAGGTCCACAGGATCGGGTCGATATCCACTTTCCACGACCGTGCCGTCCAGCGGCCGACCGCCAGGCTAGAGAACATGGCAACCGTGAGTAAAACAAGCCAGAGTGAAATGACGAACGGTCCCAGATTGATTGTTCCCATCATGCCTCCATATAAGCAACCGTATTCCAGCGATAGTAACGTGTGCCAGCGAAGCCTATATTGCGAATAAGAAAAGACTGGCTTGGTTTAGCCGTGCTCGTGTTGTTATCGCCCGGAATCCCCTGCCCCTCCTGTACCGCACAAAAAAAAGCGCCGCAGACGTTCAGCCTGCGGCGCTTTTTGCGTGGCGCCACGACGAGAACAACTCGCCGTAGCCTGGCAACACACTTACATCTTGACGGTGTCGGCAACTTCCTTGAAGTCTTCGATCTGGTCGAAGTTCATGTACTTGTAGATCTTGCCGCTGTCGGCGTTGAGCACGCCAACATCGGCCATGTACTCTTCCTTGCTCGGGATCTTGCCCAGGCGCGAGCAGATTGCCGCCAGTTCCGCCGAACCAAGGTACACGTTGGTGTTCTTGCCCAGGCGGTTCGGGAAGTTACGAGTCGAGGTCGACATGACGGTCGCGCCTTCGCGCACCTGTGCCTGGTTACCCATGCACAGCGAGCAGCCCGGCATTTCGGTACGCGCGCCAGCGGTGCCGAAGACGCCATAGTGGCCTTCCTCGGTCAGCTGCTTCTGGTCCATCTTGGTCGGCGGAGCCACCCACAGCTTGACCGGGATGTCGCGCTTACCTTCCAGCAGCTTCGACGCGGCACGGAAGTGACCGATGTTGGTCATGCACGAACCGATGAACACTTCGTCGATCTTGGCGCCGGCAACATCGGACAGCGTCTTCACATCGTCCGGATCGTTCGGGCAAGCAACGATCGGCTCGTGGATATCAGCCAGGTCGATTTCGATGACGGCGGCGTACTCGGCGTCGGCATCCGGCTGCAGCAGTTGCGGGTCGGCCAGCCAGGCTTCCATTGCCTTGATGCGGCGTTGCAGGCTGCGCGGATCCTGGTAACCCTGGGCGATCATCCACTTCAGCAGCGTGATGTTGCTGTTGAGGTATTCGATGATCGGTTCCTTGTTCAGGTGGACCGTGCAACCGGCGGCCGAACGCTCGGCGGAAGCATCCGACAGTTCGAACGCTTGCTCGACCTTCAGGTCTGGCAGGCCTTCGATTTCCAGGATGCGGCCCGAGAAGATGTTCTTCTTGCCTTGCTTGGCAACGGTCAGCGTGCCTGCCTTGATGGCGTACAGCGGGATGGCGTTGACCAGGTCACGCAGGGTCACGCCAGGCTGCATCTTGCCCTTGAAGCGGACCAGCACCGATTCCGGCATGTCCAGCGGCATGGTGCCGGTGGCGGCGGCAAAGGCGACCAGGCCAGAGCCGGCCGGGAAGCTGATGCCGATCGGGAAGCGGGTGTGCGAGTCGCCGCCGGTGCCGACGGTGTC
>DPRS01000038.1 GCA_003537575.1 Oxalobacteraceae bacterium | reverse complement strand
CACATGAACGTGCTGCTGGCCGAAGCTCGTGTGCCGTATGACATCGTCATGGAGATGGATGAAGTCAATGCCGATTTCCCGGACACCGATGTGGCCATGGTGATCGGCGCCAACGACATCGTCAATCCGTCGGCGGCGGAGGATCCGGCCAGCCCGATCGCCGGCATGCCGGTGCTGGANNACGCGGTTTTTTTTTGCCGCGCTGGCCGTGCTGTGGTCACGCATGATCACCAGACAGCGCAGTGTGCGAAGAATATTGAGCTGAATGATAGTCGAAAAAATTTACATTTATTTCAGAAAGCAATCCTAAGTGATTGAATTAACACAATATTTCATATTGGCATGTAATGTGCTTTCTTGTTGAATATCCAATGATTAAACTTTTTANNTCCGGCTATGCGGGCGTGGACAATCCGCTGTTCTACAAGGATAACAACCGCATGCTGTTCGGTGATGCCAAGAAGATGCTGGAAGAAGTGCTGGTGGCGTTGAAGACGGCGTGATCGGCAATTGTAGAGTAAAAAAACCGCGTGCCTGCCACGCGGTTTTTTTTTGCCGCGCTGGNNGAATATCCAATGATTAAACTTTTTAACGGGATTTTCGATGAAAAAATTACGCTCATTGCTTTTGATCGCAGCAATTTTCGTGGGCAGCGTTTCAACTGCGCAGGCTGCTTTGTACACCGCCGACTTTGGCGCAAATGCCGGCACGCCGAGCGATTGTGACGATTGCTTTTCCGGCGCCTGGAATTTTTCCGGTGCCGACCAAAGCATCAATTTCTTTGGTAATGCGTATGACGGCTTGTTTGTCGGCTCGAACGGTTTCGTAACTTTCGGTGCCGGCTCGGGCAGTTTCATCAGCCAGGCGCTCAATACCCAGAACGTCCGTCCGATGATCGCAGGTTCATTTACCGATCTGGATTCGCGCGGTGACATCGCTTCCAACGTGTTCGTGAACCGGTCCGCGCCAGGTGAAATCATCGTTACCTGGGATCGCCTGGGACATTACAACTATGATTACAGCGTTCGCAGCACCTTCCAGCTGGTGATCCGCTCTGACCAGACGGCTGTGGCTGGCGGCGAAGGTCAAATCGGCTTTTTCTACGGTGATATCACCGATCCCCGGAATACTTCCGCCGGCTTCGGCGACGGCCTGAGCTCCATCAATCCGGGTGAAGTGGCATTCGCTTCGCTGGTCAACGGCACCACTCTGAGCAACAATACGCCGCGCTGGTTCAACCTGGAAGGCGGCTTGCCGTCGGAAGTGCCTGAGCCGGGCAGCCTGGCATTGCTCGGCCTGGGACTTTCCGCATTCGCCTTCATGCGCCGCCGTAAGAACGTTTAAGCGTAACGCAAAGCCCCAACGACCCGCCCATGTGGCGGGTTTTTTTATCGCCAGCCGAACATCATTTGTTCGGCGAGAATTTTCTTGGCCGGCTTGACGCTGTCGAACAGGCCAAGCGACAGGCCCAGCATGGACTGCGACAGGCTTCCTTGCGGCGCGCTGGCGAAAATACGCGCCATCACATCCGTCAGGCGAATGGTCACGTCGCGGTCAGCTTTATGTTCCGCCGCGAAACGCGCCAGCATGGCGGGAGAGGCTTCCTGCGCCAGCAGTCGCGCCAGTACGGCGGCGTCGCGCAAGCCCAGGTTCATCCCCTGGCCCGCTACAGGATGCAGGGTTTGCGCGGCATTGCCGATGGCGACCGTGCGCGCCGATGCGGCCGCGCCGGCATTCAGGCCGAGCGGGAAGGCATTGCGCTGCGAAACCTGGGTAAAGCGCCCCAGGCGGCTGCCGAAGGCTTCGCCCAGCGCCTCCAGGAAAGCGGCGTCGGACAGGCCCGCCAGGCGCTCCGTGCGCGAAGGACTCGAGCACCACACCAGCGCGTAGCCATCGTCCTGCGGCAGCAGCGCCAGCGGCCCCTCGTCGGTGAAGCGTTCGAAGGCACGGTGCGGGATCGGCGCGCTGGTTTTGACATGGGCGATGATGGCGGTCTGGCCATAGTCGCGGCGCAGCGACCTGGCCGTTTGCGCACCGAACACGCCGCCTTCGGCCTGCACCAGGATGCGCGCGGAAATCGTCGTGCCGTTTTCCAGCCGTACTTCGACGCCATCCGCCGTCTCGTTGGCGGCATTGGCATGAACCGGCCGGATGATGTGAGCGCCGGCACCGTAGGCCGCATCCGATAGCGCGGCGACGATATGGCCGTAGCGGGTGACGTAGCCCAGCGCCGGCACGCCGAATTCGGCGCGGTCGATCAGGGTGCGGCCGAAATGACCGCGGCGCGATACGTGGATCTGATGGATGGGCTCGGCCACGCGGGGCCAAGCGCCGATACCGTCAAGGATTTGCCGACTGCCGTGCGACAGCGCGATGGAACGCGGGTCCTGCGTCACCTGGTCGAGCGTCTTGGCATCGACCAGGGCGATGCGCGAAGCCGTCGCGCCGCGCGCAACCAGCATGCTCGCCAGCGCCAGACCGACCGGTCCGGCGCCGAGGATGGCGATGTCGAAATCGTTGCGATCTGTCATGCCTGCCTCAGCCCTCGCGCATGACCGCTTCGATCTCGGCCACAGTCTTGGGAGCGGCCGCCGTCAGGATCTCGCAGCCGTCCTTGGTCACCAGCGCATCGTCCTCGATGCGGATGCCGATGTTCCAGTATTGTTCCGGCACGCCTTGCGCCGGCCGCACGTAGATGCCGGGTTCAACCGTGGTGACCATGCCGGGACGCAGGATGCGCCAGGGCTTTTCACCGTCGACGGGCGCTTCGCCCGGCTCGCGATAGTCGCCGACGTCATGCACATCCATGCCCAGCCAGTGGCCGGTGCGGTGCATGTAGAACTGGCGGTAGTCGCCCTTGGCGATGACGTCGTCAAGGGTGCCGACCTTGTCGGCATCAAGCAGTCCGGTGTCCAGCATGCCCTGCGCCAGGACTTTGACAGCGGCGTCATGGGCATCGGGGAAACGCTTGCCCGGCCTGGTTTCGGCGATGGCGGCGTATTGCGCCGCCAGCACGATTTCATACAGTTCCTTCTGCGGCCCGGAAAACTTGCCGTTGGCCGGATAGGTGCGGGTGATGTCGGCGGCATAGCTGTCGAGCTCGCAGCCGGCGTCGATCAGCACCAGGTCGCCATCCTTCATGACGGCGTCGCCGGCGCGGTAGTGCAGTACGCAGGCATTGGCGCCGGCGGCGACGATCGAGGTATAGGCGGGAAATTGCGAGCCGTGGCGGCGGAATTCATGCAGCAGTTCGGCTTCGATCTGGTACTCGTGCATGCCCGGGCGCGAGGTGCGCATGGCGCGCGCATGCGCCTGCGAAGAAATCACGGCGGCGCGGCGCATGATGGCAATTTCGTCGGCATCCTTGACCAGCCGCATCTCATTGAGCAAGCCGTGGAGGTCGTGCGCCGTCGATGGCGCGACCACGCCGGCGCGCGCCTGTTGGCGCACCGCGTGCAGCCAGCCCTGCACCTTGGCGTCGAGCTTGCCGTCGGCGCCGAGCGCATAGAAGATCGAGGGCGCATTGGCCAGCAGCTTGGGCATTTCGGCGTCCAGCGCGGCGATCGGGAAGGCGGCGTCGACGCCGAAAGTCGTGCGCGCGGCTTCCGGGCCGTAGCGGTAGCCGTCCCAGATTTCGCGCTCGAGGTTTTTTTCGAGGCAGAACAGAATGGATTGCACGGTCTTGCCGACTGCCAGCACCAGCACCGCTTCTGGTTCGGAAAAACCGGACAGGTAGTAAAAATAGCTGTCGTGCCGGTAGGGATAGTCGGCATCGGCGTTGCGCGCCACTTCCGGCGCGGTCGGGATGACGGCCACGCCGCCTCCCCGCGATTGCATGTGGGCGATCAGCGCGGCGCGGCGGGCGGCAAAGGATTTCATTTCGACCTCGCAGGAAAGAGGGGGGCGTTCAATTGTTCGAGGCGTTCGGGCGTGCCGACATCGGTCCAGTCGCCGCCATAGACTTCGCCGCCGACCCGGCCGCGCGCGGCATATTCGCGCAGGATCGGCGCCAGCGCGGCTTTCTCACCGGGCGTGACGGTATCGAACATTTCCGGCCGATACACGCCGATGCCGGAAAAGGTGTAGCGCGGCTCGCCTTCGCTGGTGATGGAGAAACTGTTCAGCGCGAAGTCGCCGTTCGGGTTGTGCGGCGGGTTCTTCACCAGGTACAGCCAGGCGACGTCGCGGCGCTCGGCCGGGTGCGGATTACCCCAGACGTCATTGTCTTCCAGGGCTTCGAGCACTTGCCGGAAATCGAAATGCGGGCAATAGATGTCGGCGGCAATGGCGACGAATGGCTCTTCTCCCAGCAGATGGCGCGCTCGGGCGATGCCGCCGGCAGTTTCCAGTGCCGTGCCCTCGGCCGAATAGGCGATCTTCGCACCGAACTGCGCACCGTCGCCGAGCGCTTCCTCGATCATGTGACCCAGGTGCGCATGGTTGATGACGATGTCGGTGATGCCGGCGCGCACGAGATTCAGGATGTGCCAGACGATCAGCGGCCGTCCGCGCACCTTCAGCAAAGGCTTGGGACAGGCATCGGTCAGCGGACGCATCCGCTCGCCGCGCCCGGCGGCGAAAAGTAAAGCTTTCATAACAGCCAATAATTTATTGGATAGTGTGCCGGTTTAGTAAAACCCCATCCAGTTATAGTGAGTTGGGGACAGAGTACCGCTGCGCTTAACTCAGTCCCGCAATTTGTTAGAACGTGAACCCCACGCGCGGGCCGCGCTCTTCCAGCGTGTCGATCAGGCGGATCAACGGCACTAGTTCGCGGTAGCGGGCCGCGGCCTTGCGGGTGTATTCCATCACCAGCGGCAGATCCTTCAGGTAGCCATCCTTGCCGTCGCGGTGGTACAGCCGCGCGAAGATGCCCAGCACTTTCAGGTGGCGCTGCACGCCCATGAATTCGAAATCGCGGTAAAAGGCATCGATGTCCGGGTTCACCGGCAGGCCGGCACGGCGGGCGCGTTCCCAGTAGCGGATCGCCCAGTCGAGCACCATTTCCTCATCCCACTGGATATAGGCGTCGCGCAGGAGCGACACCAGGTCGTATGTGATGGGGCCGTATACCGCATCCTGAAAATCCAGGATACCCGGATTGCCTTTGGATAAAACCATCAGGTTGCGCGAATGGTAGTCTCGGTGCACATAAACTTGCGGCTGCGCCAGGTTGTTGGCCAGCAGTACGTCGAATACTTTATTCAGGTCGGCTTGCTGAGCGTCCGTCAGCGTGGCGCCCAGGTGCTTGCCGACATACCACTCGGGGAAGAGCTGCAGTTCGCGCAGCAGCATGGCGCGGTCGTATTCCGGCAAGACGCCGGGCTGGCTATGCGCCTGCAGCAGCACCAGCGAATCGATCGCATCCAGATAGAGCTGGTGCGCCGTGTCTGGATTGAGTTGGTTCAGATAGGTCGTGACGCCAAGGTCGGACAGCAGCAGGAATCCCTGCTCGATATCCTGCGCCAGGATGTGCGGCACCGATACGCCGGTCTGGCCGAACAGCTCGGCCACATGGATGAAGGGGCGCACGTCTTCCTGCGGCGGCGGCGCATCCATGGCGATATAGGTGGCACCGTCCGCGCTGTCGACACGGAAATAGCGGCGGAAACTGGCGTCGGCCGAGGCTGGCCGGATCGAGTCGACCAGCACAGCGGGCGTCACAAGGGTACCTAGCCAGTGTTTTAGTTGCTTTAAACGCAAGTCTACGGGATTTGATGAGGACATGGAACGAGCAGGAATGCGGTTGTGGGGACAGATTCCCATATAATAAGGGATTCGTTTCAAAAAATCGCCTGCTAATGCACGCCGAGCAGCTGCCGCAAACCTGCGTGGCAGCCTTACGGCAGGGAGGGCGGCGCATGCCGATAACGCTAACAATGGTCAACAGGCTATAGCATGATTTTGTTTTTTTCATGATCCGGGTTCCCCCATTTTTTGATTCGCCGCTATTGCTTTGCATGGTGACAACCACCGTGGCGGCTACCGCCTTGCCCGGCGTCGCCGCGGCGCAAGTCAGCGACCAGGATCAGCCGGTCAGCATCAGCGCCGATCGCATGACCGGCCGTCCTGACCGTGAAGTCCATTTCGACACCAATGTCGAAATCGTCCAGGGCACCACCGTCATCGAAAGCGATCGCGCCACTTACAACATCCTCAAGGATGAAGTGGAAGCCAGCGGCAATATCCGCATGCAGCGCATGGGCGATCGCTACACCGGCGATGCGGCCAGGCTGCGCATCGATTCCGGCGAGGGCTTCGTCACCCAGCCGACCTACCACCTGGAACAGAACAATGGACAGGGCCGCGCCGAACGCATCGATTTCGAGTCGAAAGACGAGGCAATGGTATCGGACGGGACTTACAGCACCTGCGAAATGCCCGATCCTGACTGGTATCTCAAATCGTCGCGGCTGCGGCTGGACAAGGGGCGCAATACCGGTTTTGCCACCGGCACGGTGGTGTATTTCAAGGGCGTGCCCATCCTCGGCACGCCTGCCATGTCCTTTCCCTTGTCGGACGACCGCAAATCGGGGGTATTGCCGCCCACGATCGGCACCACCAGCAAGGGCGGTCTCGAAGTGCTGGTGCCGTACTATTTCAATATCGCGCCCAACCGCGATCTGACCCTGTACCCAAAAATCATTTCCAAGCGCGGCTTGCAGATGGGCGCCGAAGCGCGTTACCTGGGCCAGACCTATAGCGGCGAAACCCGGGCCGAATACCTGCGCAACGACCGCGAGACGGATACCAACCGCTACGCGGTGTCGTCGATCCATACGCAGAATTTCGCGCCGGCCTGGACCCTGAACTGGAACCTGAATACGGCTTCGGACGACCGCTATCCGGACGACTTCGCCAGCACGATCACCACCAGCAAGCAGCGACTGCTGACGCGCGACATGAACCTGACTTATGGCGGATCGTTCTGGTACGCCTCCCTGCGCGCGTCGAATTACCAGGTGCTGCAGGATCCGCTGGTGCCGATCGCCCGGCCCTACGACCGCCTGCCGCAGTTCCTGCTCCATGCGGAACAGCTGGACGTCAATGGCTGGGACTGGTCTGCGGATCTCGATGCCACCCGCTTCTCGCATCCCACGGCCCTGGTCGGTGACCGCCTGGTGATCAATCCGAAGCTGTCCTTTCCGGTCATCCGCCCGAGCTTTTTCATTACGCCGAAGCTTGCCCTGCATGCGACCACCTATTCGCTCGACAACCCGATTGCAGGCACGCCGAGCAGCTTCAACCGCATGGTGCCGACCGCCTCGCTTGACTCGGGCATGGTGTTCGAGCGCGACGCCAGCCTGTTCGGCAATGCCGTCACCCAGACGCTCGAGCCGCGCCTGTTCTACGTGTATACGCCGTACCGCGACCAGAGCCGGCTCCCCCTGTTCGACACCGGCCTGGCCGACTTCAACTACGCGCAACTATTTTCCGAAAACCGCTTCGTCGGGCATGATCGCATCAGCGACGCCAACCAGTTGACGGCGGCCCTGGTTTCACGCTTCATCGAACCTTCGGGGATCGAGCGGGCGCGCCTTGCGGTCGGCCAGCGCTATTACTTTGCCGACCAGCACGTTACCCTGCCGGGCGTACTCAATAGCCAGACCCGTTCCGACCTGTTGCTGGCTGCCGCCGGCAAAGTCTCGCCGACGGTCAGCGTGGAAGCCAACATGCAGTACAGCCAGAGCGTGAGCACCATGGTGCGCGATAACTATGGCGTGCGCTGGCAGCCGGGACCGATGCGCGTGCTGAACGTGCAATACCGGCGCGACGTCTCGAACTTGCTGACGCCGCTGGAGCAGGTGGATATTTCGGCGCAATGGCCGCTGGCGCAGCGCTGGTATGGCGTCGGCCGCATCAATTATTCGCTGCGCAACGACAGGCCCAGCCTTGTCAATTCGGTCGACTCGCCGCGCAACAGCAAGATTGCGGAAGCCCTGCTCGGACTGGAATACAAGGCCGACTGCTGGATCTTCCGCGTGGTCGCGCAACGCACGCCGACCTCGTCGAATACCGCCACCACCGGCTTTTTCATCCAGCTCGAATTGAACGGCCTGTCGCGCATCGGCTCCAATCCGCTGGATGCCTTGCGCAAGAATATTCCGGGTTACCAGATGATCAATCAGCCTTCCGGCGATTTCCGCTAGGCTTTTACCTATCTCATGGATTCACTGCACATTATGCGAAACACCCTTCTTCCGTTTTCCCGCAGCGCGCTTGCGTGCATCCTGTCCTGCCTGGCGGTTGCCGCGGCGCCGAATGCCTGGTCGCAGCTCAAGCCTGCGGCGGGCCCGCTTGCGCCCGCCGCAACAAGCCCGGCGCCCATCCGCACCGTCGATGCCATCGTTGCGGTGGTCAATAATGACGTCATCACCCAGCAGGAGCTGGACGATCGCACCGAGATGATCCTTCGGCGGATCGCGTCGCAAAGCCAGGGCGGCAGCATGCCGCCGCGCGCCGAGGTGCAGGGCCAGGTGCTGGAACGCATGATCGTCGAGCTCGCGCAACTGCAAATGGCCAAGGAAATGAATATCCAGGTCGATGACGGCATGCTCGACCGGGCGGTGGCGCGCATCGCCGAGCAGAATCGCCTGTCGCTGCAGGAGTTCCGCAACCAGCTGGAACGGCAGGGCATGCCGTTTGCGAAATTCCGCGAAGAGATCCGCAGCGAGATCATCATGCAGCGCCTGCGCGAGCGCGAAGTCGATAACAAGATCCAGATCAGCGAATCCGAAATTGAAAACTACCTGGCGGAAGAAGCCGGCGCAGGGCATTCGCAGCAGGAGTGGAACGTGGCGCAGATTCTGGTGCGGATTCCGGAAAACGCCTCGCCCGAACAGATCGAGCAGCGCCGCCAGCGCGCCGAGCAGCTCATGCAGCAGCTGAGGTCGGGCGCCGATTTCGCCAAGCTGGCGGCGGCTTCCAGCGATGCCGATGATGCCTTGAAGGGCGGCGAACTCGGCTGGCGCAGCCAGGACCGGCTGCCGCAACTATTCGTCGACGCGGTCGCCAACCTGCAGCCGGGCGAAGTGGCGCCGATGGTCAAGAGCGCCAACGGCTTCCATATCCTGAAGCTGGTCGGCAAGCGCACTCCCAGCGTGGTGCGCGCCTCCTCCTCTGCCGCGGCGCCGACTTCCATCACGCAAACCCATGCGCGTCACATCCTCATCAAGGTCAACCAGATCGTTTCTTCGCTCGATGCCCAGCGCAAGCTGCAGGATCTGAAGCAGCGCCTCGACAACAAGGCTGCGACCTTCGAAGAACTGGCCCGATCCTATTCCAATGACTTGACCGCGTCCAAGGGCGGCGACCTCGGCTGGATCTATCCGGGCGACACCGTGCCGGAATTCGAGCGCGCCATGAATGCCTTGCAGCCAGGCCAGATCAGTGAACCCATCGAATCGCCTTTCGGCTTCCACCTGATCCAGGTGCTGGAACGCAAGACCGAAGATGTCTCGCAGGAGCGCAAGCGCCTGGTGGCGCGCCAGGTGCTGCGCGAGCGCAAGCTGGAAGAAGCGACGCAGGAATGGCTGCGCCAGGTGCGCGACCGCGCCTACGTCGAATATCGCAACGAAGAGAAATAATGCCTGGACACGTTTCGCCACCGCGCCGGCCGGCAATTGCCATCACGATCGGCGAACCCGCCGGCATCGGCCCGGAAATTTCCCTGCGGGCGGCATGGCAGCTGCGCGGCGAAATCAACAGCGTGCTGATCGGCGACGCTGCGCTGCTCGCCCAGACCGCTGAAGCCATCGATCCAGCCATGCGCCTGGCGGCGGTATCCTGGGAGGCGGTGTGCTTTGCCGGCATGCCGCGCTTTCCGGCCGACCGGCTAGCGGTCATCGACTGCCCGCTAAGTGAACCGGTGGTGCCAAGCAAGCTGGATGCGCGCAACGGCCGCGCCGTGCTGCAGACGCTGGATATCGCCATCGAGGGGGCGCAGTCGCGCCTGTTCGAGGCGGTGGTCACCGCGCCGTTGCAAAAGAGCACGATCAACGATGCCGGCGTCGCCTTTACCGGCCACACTGAATACTTCGCGCAAAAGACCGCCACGCCGCAGGTTGTCATGATGCTGGCTTCCGGGAGCAATGACCCGCAGCCGCTGCGGGTGGCGCTGGCGACCACGCATTTGCCGCTGAAGGACGTGCCGGCGGCGATCACGGTCGATTCCCTGCTGCGCACGATCGGGATCGTGCATGCCGACCTGCAAAACAAGTTCGGCATCACCAGCCCGCGCATCCTGGTGACAGGCCTGAATCCGCATGCCGGCGAAGGCGGGTATCTCGGCCGCGAGGAAATCGACGTCATCGAACCGGCGCTCAAGGTCGCGCAGGAGCGCGGCATCGATGCGCGCGGCCCGTATCCGGCCGATACCCTGTTCCAGCCGAAGTATCTGCAGGATGCCGATTGCGTGCTGGCGATGTACCACGACCAGGGCTTGCCGGTGCTGAAGCATGCCAGCTTCGGGCGCGGCGTCAATATCACCCTCGGCTTGCCGATCATCCGCACTTCGGTCGACCATGGCACCGCGCTCGACCTGGCGGCCCAAGGCATCGGCCATGCCGATTGCGGCAGCATGATCGAAGCTCTTCGCGCGGCAGCGCACATGGCGGCAGCTGCGGCTTCTTCAAGAAATCCATGAAACACATTCCCCGCAAGCGCTTCGGCCAGAATTTCCTGACCGACCAGGGCGTACTGCACGATATCATCCGCGCGATCGACCCGCAGCCCGACGATGCCATGGTCGAGATCGGCCCCGGCCTGGCGGCAATGACCAGGCTGCTGCTGGAATCGCTGAGGCAATTGCATGTGGTCGAGCTCGACCGCGATCTCGTGATGCGCCTGCAAAAGAACTTCGAGCCGGCGCGTCTGCTCATCCACTCGGCCGATGCCTTGCAGTTCGACTTTGCCGGCATTCCCGTACCGGACGAGAAGAAGTTGCGCGTGGTCGGCAACCTGCCCTACAACATTTCCAGCCCCTTGCTGTTCCACCTGGCGCAGATTGCCGATCGGGTGCAGGACCAGCATTTCATGCTGCAGAAGGAAGTGGTGGAGCGGATGGTGGCGGAGCCGGGCGGCAAGGCGTACGGGCGGCTGTCGGTGATGCTGCAGTGGCGCTATTACATGGAACTGCTGTTCGTGGTGCCGCCCACCGCCTTCGATCCGCCGCCGCAGGTCGACTCGGCCATCGTGCGCATGATCCCCTTGCAGAATCCGCTGGCCTGCGACGAGTCGCGCCTGGCGCAGGTGGTGACCAAGGCCTTTTCGCAACGGCGCAAGGTGATCCGTAATTGCCTGGCCGGGATGTTTACCGAGCAAGATCTGGTCGATGCCGGCATCGATCCGCAGGCGCGGCCGGAAACCGTGCCGGTGGCGCAATTCGTCGCGCTGGCCAGGCGCCTGCCCTGAATTAATAAATTCCGAACAGGTAATAGACGGCGATGCCGACGAACACCGCGGTAGTAGCAATCGCCACCGAGACCGCGAATATGTCCTTGTAAGACTGTTTGTGGGTGAGTCCCGTGACTGCCAGCAAGGTAATGACCGCGCCATTGTGCGGCATGGTATCCATGCCGCCGCTGGCCATGGCGGCGACGCGGTGCAGCACTTCCAGCGGAATGCCGGCCGCGTTGGCCGCCTGGATGAAGGAATCGGCCATGGCAGCCAGCGCAATGCTCATGCCGCCGGAAGCCGATCCGGTGATTCCGGCGAGCAGGCTGACGCTGACGGCTTCATTCACCAGGGGGTTGGGAATCTGCCTGAGCGCTTCGGAAATCAGGGTAAAGCCTGGCAGCGCCGCAATCACCGCGCCGAATCCGTATTCTGACGCGGTATTCATCGATGCCAGCAACGAGCCGGCGATGGCGGATTGCGAGCCGTCGGCGAAGCGCGAGGCAATGGGCTTGAAGGCGAACAACAGCACGCACACGATACCTGACAGCAGCGCGCCCAGCACCGCCCAGATGGCGACCAGGGAATTGACGTCGATCGAAAGCGCCTTGGCGCCCATGTTCACTGTCGCGGTGCTACCGAAATAGATGGGAATCAGGCTGGTGAACACCTTATTCAGCACCGCCACCAGCACCAGCGGAAGCAGCGCCAGCCAGGGATTCGGCAGAGCCATCTCACCCAGCGGTTCCGGCTCGTTCCGGTGGTCTTCTCCATAGGTTTCGCCAGCACGAGCGGCTTGCCTGCGGCGCCATTCCAGATAGAGCATGCCACCGCCGAGCATAAATGCAGCGCCGATCAGGCCGAACCATGGCGCTGCCCAGGTGGTCGTCTTGAAGAAGGTGGTGGGGATGATGTTCTGAATCTGCGGCGTGCCGGGCAGCGCTGTCATGGTAAAGGTGAAGGCGCCCAGCGCAATGGTGGCGGGAATCAGGCGCTTGGGAATGCCGCTTTGCCGGAACATTTCCGCGGCAAATGGATAAACCGCGAACACCACCACGAACAGCGACACGCCGCCATAGGTCAGCAGGGCGCATACCAGCACGATGGAAAGTATGGCATGCCGCTTGCCGAGCAGGCGGATCACTGCGCTGACGATGGATTTGGAAAACCCGGAGAGCTCGATCACCTTGCCGAAGACCGCGCCGAGCATGAACACAGGGAAATACAACTTGAGAAAACTCACCATCCCTGTCATGAACACGCCGCTGAACATCGGCAGCACGGCGTCAGGATTGGTCAGGAATACCGCCAGCAAGGCGCACATTGGGGCAAACAGGATGACGCTGTAGCCGCGATAGGCAGTCAGCATCAGCAGCAGCAATGCTGAAAGAACGATGAGGAAATCCAAGCCGGCCTCCTTGGGGGCGGCGCGATGGCGCCGTCTGCTTATTACAAGGCGCCGTGCGCGATCAGTTCGACTTTGTAACCGTCGGGATCCTGAATGAAGGCGATCATGGTATTGCCGCCCTTGACCGGGCCGGGTTCACGCGTGACCGTGCCGCCAGCTGCTTTGACGCCGTCGCAGGTGCCGCGGATGTCGTCCACCGCAATGGCGATATGGCCGTAGGCGCTACCCATGTCGTAGCTGTCCACACCGTAGTTGTAGGTCAGCTCCAGTTCCGCGTGCTCCGGATTGCTGCCGTAGCCGAGGTAGGCCAGGGTGTACTGCTGTTCGGGCCGGTCGACCGTGCGCAGCAGTTGCATGCCGAGCAGCCGGGTGTAGAAATCGATGGAGCGCTGCAGGTTGCCGACCCGCAGCATGGTGTGAAGAATGCGCATGCAGTGACCTTCGCTCAGAGCGGGTAGCTCACCCGCAGGACGGAAAAGTTTACGCCGGGATTGGGCGCCTTGATGCTGGCGTTGGAGAAATGCTGGAAACGGAAGCTGACATCCAGCTTGTTGGCGAAGACATAGCCAACGCCAATGTGGTCGCCGAACTGAAAACGCGTCGAGAAGCGGCGGCGATTGTTGTCGTAATAGCCGCTCAGGAGATTGGCGCCGATACCGAGTTCGCCGTACCAGCCTTGCAGATTGTCTTTCTGGAACCGGAATACCGGGGTGATGCCGAGAGTGGTGATGTTCTGCTTGCTGCCTGCAACGCCCTGGAAGGCATCGCCGCGCCAGTGACCAAGATTGAGGTCCCAGTAGCCGCCGATGTGCGTGCCGTTGGATTGCCACCAGCGATTTTCCCACTGCCATTGCGCGCCGATGCGCGCCAGGTCGGTCTTGTTGCCGGTGCCGAGTTCGAGCGAGAAGGAATCGACCGCATGGGCCGGAACTTGCGTCGCTGCCAGCAAAAGGGCGAAGGCAGCCAGTGTGGAGACTTTAGCATTCATGATAGTCGGGATTGTATCGGGATTGCAGGGTCGGCGTGCGACGCGGCCAGAGACGCGTTGCTCTTCAGTAATTATAGCAGTTCAGGCATCTCGCAACCGGCGCTGTTGCGCCCGACGGACTGACCGTGTCGGTTCAGCTGGAAGGCGATTTCCGCACCCGGCATGAATGAGTATGCCTGGCTGAATCTGCTCTAAAACACCGGCAAGGTTTCCGCCGCCTGTTCGCGCAAGGCTTTTTTGGCGGACTGGAATTCGGGGAAGACCGATTGCACCGTCGCCCAGAATCGCGGGCTGTGGTTCATTTCGCGCAGGTGCGACAGTTCGTGCGCGATCACGTAATCGATCAGCGGCAGGGCGAAGTGCACCAGGCGCCAGTTCAGGCGGATGCGACCGTCGGCGGTGCAGGAACCCCATTGGGTGGTGGCCGAGGACAGGGAGAACGAACGGTAGACGACTTCCAGCTTTGCCGCGTACAGCGGCAGGCGTTCTGCAAAGATGCGTTTTGCCTCCCCTTGCAGCCAGCCTTGCACGCGGTCTTTCAGCTGCTGTTCGCCGGCGTCGGCCGGCAGGCATACGGTCAGCTCGCGCACCGTGTCCGTGAATTCGATGCCGGCGGCGCGGCCGGCGGCGATCTTCAGGGTGATGTCGCCGCCAAGGTAGGGCAGGGTGGCGCCGTCGCGCCATTGCATCTGCGGCTGCAGGCGGCGTGCCGAACGCTCGCGCCGCTCGTTCAGCTTGGCGAAAATCCAGCGCTGCTTCTCATGGATTGCGTTTTCGATCTCGGCGATGCCGACCCACCTCGGCGCGGTCACCCGCAAGCCATCGTCATCGATCAGGAAGCCGATCGTGCGGCGCTTGGAGCGTATCAGGGCGTAGTCGAGCAGATGGCTGCCGACCTGAAGGCGGCGCTTGCCGGGGGCTGCAGGGACAGGGGGAGGAAGACTTGTGTTCGGGAGCGTGTTGCCAGCAGCCGGCCCGGAGGGGAGCGCTACCGCCGGAGCGGTAGCCGCCGGCGCGTCGGCGGCGAAAAGGTCCAGCTGCAGCGCGAGCTGCTCAGGGTCGGGCGGGCTCTGGCGTCGCAGTTTCAAGGTTCAGTCGCGTGGTTGGCGGGCCGGCGTGCATACACTGCGGGCGAGATTACCCGCATTTCCGATTCTATCCAATTTTCAACTTGTTGCATCAATTCCGTCTGGTTCAGGCCTTGCGGCGACAGCGGCTTGCCGATCGAGACCGTGATTACCCCGGGTTTCTTGACGAAGGAATTCTTGGGCCAGCATTCGCCGGAATTCACGGCGATGGGGACCACCAGGGTGCCGGTTTCCACCGCCAGGCGGGTGCCGCCGGTCTTGTACTTGCCGCGCTTGCCGACCGCGATGCGCGTGCCTTCCGGGAACATGATGATCCACTGGCCGTCGGCCAGGCGTTTCCTGCCCTGCTCGAGAATTTGCCCGAAAGCGTCGCGGCCCTTGCTGCGGTCGATCGGGATCATACGCAACAGCGCAATGCCCCAGCCGAAGAAAGGAATGTAGTTGAGCGCTTTCTTGTAGACGAATACCAGGGGGCGCGGCATGGCGGCCAGGTAAAAGATGGTTTCCCATGCCGACTGATGCTTCGACAGCAGGATCACCGGCGCATCGGGCAGGTTTTCCCAGCCTCTGATCTGGTAGCGGATGCCGCAGACCACGCGCGCGGCCCAGATGACGAATACGTTCCAGCGCGAAGTCCAGTAGTAGCGGCGGGCGTAGGGCAGCGGCGCAAAAATAAAGCATAGCGGCACCCAGATGAGAGTGGCCAGGATCATCAGCACGGCAAACAGGAGTGAACGCAGAAACAGCGAAATGCGCGACATGAATTTAAGCCTATCTTGATTGAATATGAGGGTTAGGAAGCGGCGTCGGAGGCGGATGGCGCTGCCGCCAGAATATGCTCGACCACGGCGGTCAGGTCCGGGAAAATCTGCGTGCCAGGCGGCATGCCGCCCTTGTCGCGGGTCTGTTCGCCATTGCCGGTCAGGACCAGGTAGGGAGAACAGCCGGACACGAACGCCGCCTGCAGGTCGCGCAGCGAATCGCCCACCACCGGCACGTCTTTCAAATCGATGCCGTAGCGCTTGGCGATGGCGCGCAGCATGCCCGGCTTGGGCTTGCGGCAGTCGCAATTATCCTCGGCGGCGTGCGGGCAAAAGAATACCGCGTCGATCTCGGCGCCGACCATCTTGGCGGCTTCGTGCATTTTCTGGTGGATCGCGTTGAGCGCCACCACGGACAGCTTGCCGCGCGCGATGCCGGACTGGTTGGTGGTGACCACCACCCGGTAGCCGGACTGATTCAGGCGCGCGATCGCCTGCAGCGAACCGGGGATCGGCGCCCATTCCTCCGGCGACTTGATGTAGCCTTCGGCGCACTGGTTGATCACGCCGTTGCGGTCGAGGACGATCAGTTTCATGCTTGGGGTGTGCATACTGCCGGGCCGATGGCCGTCATGCCGCCAGCTTGGAAATGTCGGCCACGCGGTTCATCATGCCGTGCAGTTGCGCCAGCAGCGCCAGGCGGTTGTTGCGCAACGCCAGGTCTTCCGCCATCACCATCACGTCGTCGAAGAAGGCGTCGACGTTCTCGCGCAGTCGCGCCAGCGCCTTGAGCGTGCCGGTGAAATCGCCCTGGGCGAAGGCGGCGTCGATTCTCGGCGCCAGTTCGGCCATGGCTGCATGCAGGCCGCGTTCGGCTTCTTCCTGCAGCAGGCCGGTCTGCACGGCGCCGGCGGCGCCCTCGGACTTCTTCAGGATATTGGTGATGCGCTTGTTGGCGGCGGCCAGCGCTTCGGCTTGCGGCAGGGCGGCGAAGGCCTGCACCGCTTCCAGTCGTTCGACGATATTGTCCAGGGTATTCGGCTCCTGGGAAACCACGGCTTCCACTTCGTTTTGCGTAAAGCCGCGCTCGCGCAGCAGGCCGCGCAGGCGGTCGTACAGGAAGGCGCGGATGTCGGCATCAGCCTGCTTGAATTGCGGATTGCCGGCGAACAGTTGCGCGGCCTGCGCGAGCAGGTCGCCGATGGACAGCGGCAGGCGTTTTTCGACCAGCATGCGCAGGATGCCCAGCGCATGGCGGCGCAGCGCGAACGGGTCCTTGTCGCCGGTGGGCGAGAGGCCAATGCCCCAGATGCCGACCAGGGTTTCCAGCTTGTCGGCCAATGCCACCGCGGTGCCGGTGGCGGTGGCGGGCAGGGCGTCGCCGGCAAAGCGCGGCTGGTAATGTTCCGAGGCCGCCTGCGCGACTTCTTCAGGTTCGCCGTCGTGGCGGGCATAGTAGGTGCCCATGATGCCTTGCAGCTCGGGGAATTCGCCCACCATGTCGGTCAAGAGGTCGGCCTTGGCGAGCAACGCGCCGCGTTCGGCCAGCGCGACATCCGCGCCCATCGTTCGGGCGATGCCGGCGGCCAGCGCCTTGACGCGCTCGGTGCGCTGCGCCTGGGTGCCCAACTTGTTGTGGTAGACCACGCTGGCCAGGCCGGGCAGGCGCTCGGCAAGTTTCTTCTTTTTGTCCTGCTCGAAGAAGAATTTCGCATCCGACAGGCGCGGGCGCACCACGCGCTCGTTGCCGCCGATGATGTGCTGCGGATCGGCAGTTTCCAGGTTGGAGACGATCAGGAAGCGCGAGCGCAGGCGCCCGCCAATGTCGGTCAGGGCGAAGTATTTCTGGTTGGTCTGCATGGTCAGGATCAGGCACTCCTGCGGCACTGCGAGGAATTCTTCCTCGAAGTGGCATTCGTACACCACCGGCCATTCGACCAGCGCGGTGACTTCATCCAGCAAGGCTTCCGGCATCAGCACCTTGTCGTGGCCGGCGCGCTCCAGCAGGGCGGCACGGATTTTTTCCTTGCGCTCGGTGATGCTGGGTACGATCTTGCCCTGGGATTCCAGCAGCGTTTCGTAACTTTCCGCATTCGGCAGCGCCACTTCGCCTTGGGAGAGGAAGCGGTGACCGAGCGTGGTGCGGCCGGCGGCCAGACCGAGGATCGCCAGCGGCACGACTTCCGTGCCATGCAGGGCGATCAGCCGGTGCACCGGGCGCACGAATTGCACGTCCGAGCCATCCGGGCGCTGGTAGTTCATGACTTTCGGGATCGGCAGCTTGGCAATGGATTCTTCCAGCGCCGCCTGCAGGCCGATGTGCAGCGGGGCGCCGGCCGCGGTATAGCTGAAGAAGAAGCTTTCGGCCTTGCCGTCCTGGGCGCGTTCCAGTTGTTCCAGCGCGATCGACTCGACCTTGGCGGTGGCGGCCAGCGCGGCGAGCTTCTTGCCCAGCGGCGCGCTCGGCTTGCCTTCGGCATCCAGCGCCACCGTCACCGGCAGCACTTTTTCGCGGATCGCCTTGTCGGGCGAGGTGGCGCGCACGCCGGTGATCGACACTGCCAGGCGGCGCGGCGTGGCGTAGGCGGTGGCGACAGCGCCGGCTTCGAGGAAGTCGCGCGATTTCAGGCCGTTGGCGATGCCGGCGGCGAAGGCTTCGCCCAGTTTGGCCAGCGCCTTGGGCGGCAATTCTTCGGTAAGGAGTTCGACTAGCAGGGTCTGGTTCATTGCATTCTCGTTATTCATTGTCGGCGCGTTGGTGGCGCATTGTTGCCATATTACGCAGCCTGGCGGCTGTCGCCGCACATCGGGAAGCCCAGCTTCTCGCGCGATTCGTAGTAGGCTTGCGCCACCGCGCGCGACAGGTTGCGGATGCGGCCGATGTAGGCAGCGCGTTCGGTGACGGAAATGGCGCCGCGCGCATCCAGCAGGTTGAAGGTATGCGCAGCCTTCAGCACCATTTCGTAGGCCGGCAGCGCCAGCGGCACTTCCATCAGGCGCTTGGCCTCGGTTTCGTAATTGCCGAACAGCGAAAACAGGAAATCGGTGTTGGAATGCTCGAAGTTGAAGGTCGATTGCTCGACTTCGTTCTGATGGAACACGTCGCCGTAGGTCAGGCGCTTGGTCACGCCATGCTCTTCCCATTCTGTCCACACCAGGTCGTAGACGTTTTCCACGCCCTGCAGATACATCGCCAGGCGTTCGATGCCGTAGGTGATTTCGCCCAGCGTCGGCTTGCAGTCGAGGCCGCCGACTTGCTGGAAGTAGGTGAACTGGGTGACTTCCATGCCGTTCAGCCAGACTTCCCAGCCCAGGCCCCAGGCGCCCAGGGTGGGGTTTTCCCAGTCGTCCTCGACGAAGCGCACGTCGTTCTGCTGCAGGTTCAGTCCCAATGCCTGCAGCGAGCCGAGGTAGAGTTCGAGGATGTTTTCCGGCGCGGGTTTGAGCACCACCTGGTACTGGTAGTAATGCTGCATGCGGTTGGGGTTTTCGCCGTAGCGCCCATCCTTGGGACGGCGCGACGGCTGCACATAGGCGGCGCGCCAGGGCTCCGGGCCGATCGCGCGCAGGAAGGTCGCGGTATGCGAGGTGCCGGCGCCGACTTCCATGTCGTAGGGCTGCAGCAGGGCGCAGCCTTGCGCATCCCAGTATTCCTGCAGCTTCAGTATGACTTGTTGAAATGTGAGCATGGTGGGTTTCCCGTCCCCGCTATCGGGGAGAAATGGAATCGGTAAAACCCAAGATTTTAGCGGTTTTTACCCATCTCCGGCTGGTTTCGGGCCTTTTTCCAGCTCAAGAAACGTGCGATTGCCAGCGCCAGCAGGGCCAGCGCGACCACCAGCCCGTTGCCGAGCACGATATAGGGCGTGACGCCGGCGTAGCCCTGCACGGTGGCTTCCAGCGCGCCGTTGGTAAAGGGCGGCAGCTGCGCCGTCACCCGGCCGCGGTGGTTGATGACGGCGGTAGCGCCGGTATTGGTGGCGCGCAGCATGGGGCGGCCGGTTTCCAGCGCGCGCATTTGCGAGATTTGCAAATGCTGCGGCAGGGCGATGGAGTCGCCGAACCAGGCGATGTTGGAGACATTCAGCAGCACGGTGGCTTGCGGGATGTCGCCGAAATAGCCAGCCGCCAGCTGGTCGGCGATTTCCTCGCCAAACAGGTCTTCGTAGCAGATGTTCGGCAGTACCCACTGATCCTTCACCTGGAACGGCGGCTGCAGCGGCGCGCCGCGGGTGAAGTCGCCCAGCGGCATGTGCATCATGTCGACGAACCAGCGGAATCCCGGCGGGATGAATTCGCCGAATGGCACCAGGTGGTGCTTGTCGTAGCGGTAGTCGGCATTTTGCAAACTCTGCGCGCCGGGCGCCAGCCCCAGCACGCTGTTGGCATAGCGCCCCGGGCCGTCGGACATGGGCAGGCCGACGATGATATGGCTGCCGGACTGGCGCGCGAAGGCGGACAGCCTTTCCAGGTAATTTTCGGGCAGGCGGGTTGACAGTAGGGGAATCGCGGTTTCTGGTGTAGCGATCAGGTCGGCGGGCTTTTGCCGGATCATGAACTCGTAATCGGCCAGAGTGCTGGCAATACGGTCCGGGTCGAATTTCATTTCCTGCGGCACGTTGCCTTGCAATAGGCGCACCGTGACCGGCTCGCCATGCTTGTCGGTCCAGGAAACCGCCTGCAAGGCCCAGCCGCCCAGCAGCAGGATCGGCAGCAGCAACGCCGGTCGCCTGTGTGTGGGCAGCAGGGCCAATGCGCCGGCCGCCAGCGCCGCCAGCCAGCCGATGCCGTAGACGCCGGCCAGCGGCGCAAAGCCCGCCAGGGGGCCGTTGCCATGGGCATAGCCGGAGGAAATCCAGGGGAAGCCGGTGAAGATCCAGCTTCGCAGCCATTCGCCCAGTGCCCACAATGCCGGGATAACCAGCAGCAGGGTAGCGACGGCAGACAGGTTCCAGCGCCGGCGCAACCAGGCGCCGAGACCGGTGGACAGGGCCGCGAACAGACCCAGCCAGATTGCCAGCAGCGCCACCGCCAGCGCCGCCATCCACGCCGGCATGCCACCGTAATGGTGCATGCTGATGTACAGCCAGTGCACGCCGGCTGCCGCCCAGCCCCAGCCGTAAGCCATGCCCAGCAGTGCGGCCTGGCGCACCGAGCCGGCGGCCGGCAGCAGCCGCAACAGTACTGCCAGCAGCAGGATTTGCAGTGGCCACAGGCCAAAGGGAGCGTAGGCGAAGACGTTACAGACGCCGGCCGCCAGCGCGATCAGCAGTTTGGCGACGAGAACGGGGCGGGCAGGGCGGAGCAGGGCACCTTCGAAAGCCTGCATGCAGGCCTCAGGCTGCCGTGGCTTCCGCCGCCGCCGGCAGTTTTTCAACCAGCAGCATGTGCACCCGGCGGGCGTCGGCGCGCAAGACCTGAAAATGCAGCGGTCCGATCTCGAACTCCTCGCCCTTGTGTGGCACCCGGCCCAGGCGGGTGACCACCAGGCCCCCGACGGTGTCGACCGCGTCCTCGGCCAGCCCGGTGCCGAGCGCTTCGTTGAACTGCTCGATTTCGGTGATGGCATGGACGCGCCAGCGCGGTCCGCGCACGCCGTCGCGCACGCGCAGGATGTTGTCGTCTTCCTTGTCGATGTCGAACTCGTCCTCGATATCGCCGACGATCTGCTCCAGCACGTCTTCGATGGTGATCAGGCCGGCGACGGCGCCGTATTCATCGACCACGACCGCCATGTGGTTGCGGTTGGCACGGAAATCGCGCAACAGGACATTGAGGCGCTTCGATTCCGGGATGAACACTGCCGGGCGCACCATGTGGCGCACATCGAAGGATTCGTCGGCGTAATAGCGCAGCAAGTCCTTGGCCAGCAAGGTGCCGACCACCTTGTCGCGGTCGCCGTCGACCACCGGGAAACGCGAATGGCCGGTTTTCTGCACCAGCGGCATCCACTCCTCGATGGGTGTTGCAATGTCGATCACGTCCATCTGCGGCCGCGGCACCATAATGTCGCGCGCGGACAGGTCGGATACCTGGAACACGCCTTCGATCATCGACAGGGCGTCGGCGTCGATCAGCTTGCGCTCGTGGGCGTCGTGGAGAATGTCGAGCAATTCCGCGCGATTGTCGGGCTCGGGAGAAATCAGGGCGGTCAGTCGTTCGAACAGGGATCGGTGCGGCGGCCGGTGAGGCTTGACGCTGGCGTCGAACGATCTGACGCTACTAGGGTGCTCTTGCATATGGCGGGAAGCCGTTGTTTCAAAGCTTGATAGCATACACCAAAACCCGGTGGGCGCCGCAAATTGGCAAGCTGGCATGGCCATTGCAGCAACCCGGCGCTAGTGCCCAGGGCCAGAGATTCGTTTAATAAGAAAAGTTTTCTTCGACGAATCTCTGACTCGGGACGCCCAGATCAGGCAGGCTCATAAGGGTTGGGAAAGCCCAGCTCTTCCAGGATGTCGATTTCCAGCTGTTCCATTTCGGCGGCTTCCTCGTCATCCTCATGGTCGTAGCCTTGCGCATGCAGCGCGCCGTGCACGACCAGGTGGGCAGCGTGCTCCTCCAGGGCCTTGCCCTGCTCGGCGGCTTCCTTTTCCAGCACGTCGGTGCACAGCACGATGTCGGCGCGGGTGATCTCGTCCGCCGTCTCGGTATAGGGGAAAGTCAGCACGTTGGTCGCATAGTCCTTGCCGCGGTAATCGCGGTTGAGTGTGCGGCCTTCTTCGACGTCGACGAAGCGGATCGTCAGTTCGGCCGGCGCCAGCAGCGCCGCCTGCAGCCAGCGTCGCAATTTCGCGCGGGTAATCGTTTCGCGCAGGCGCGGATCCGGGTATTGCACCGATAGCGAAAGCGCTGGCTTGGCGGCTGATCTGGTCGAGCTGGTCATTTTTCAGTGATTTTTGTGCGCGCCGGCTTGTTGGCGGCTTCGTACGCATCGACGATGCGCGCCACCAGCGGATGGCGCACCACGTCGGCGCTGGTAAAGTGAGTGAAGGCAATGCCGCGAACCTTCTTGAGCACCTGGATGGCGTCCACCAGGCCGCTTTTCTGGTTGCGCTGCAGATCGATCTGAGTGACGTCGCCGGTGATCACGGCCTTGCTGCCGAAGCCGATGCGGGTCAGGAACATCTTCATCTGTTCCGGCGTGGTGTTCTGCGCCTCATCGAGGATGACAAAGGCGTGGTTCAGCGTGCGCCCGCGCATGTAGGCCAGCGGGGCGATTTCGATGGCTTGTTTCTCGAACATTTTTTGCGTGCGGTCGAAGCCGAGCAAGTCGTACAGGGCGTCGTACAGCGGCCGCAGGTAAGGGTCGACCTTCTGCGCCAGGTCGCCCGGCAAGAAGCCCAGGCGCTCGCCGGCTTCCACCGCCGGGCGGGTCAGGACGATCCTTTGCACGGCGTCGCGCTCCAATGCATCGACCGCGCACGCCACCGCCAGGTAAGTCTTGCCGGTGCCGGCCGGGCCGACGCCAAAAGTGACGTCGTGCTCGAGGATGGCCTTGAGGTACTGGTTCTGGTGCGGAGTGCGGCCGCGCAAGTCGTGGCGGCGGGTTTTCAGCACCAGCTGTTCGCCTGCGGCTGCGGTTTCGGCTTCAGCTTCGCCGGCGGTATCTTCTTCCGCCGGGCGCGCCGTCCGCGCGGATTTACGCGCGGGCGTGGCATGGCCGGCGCGCTGTTCCACCAGCGCTAGCTGCACGTCGTCGACCGAGATTGCCTTGTCGGCCTGGGCATAGAAGCGTTCCAGGATGGCGACCGCGCCGGCGGCGTCGGCGCCGCTGACGATGAATTTCTCGCCACGGCGGAACACCGTCACGTCGAGCGCCGCGGCGATCTGCCGCAGGTTTTCATCCATCGGTCCGCACAGGTTGGCGAGGCGCTTGTTGTCGAGCGGTTGCGGAACAAAATGCAGGGGTTCTACGGGAGTCCTGGCTTTCACGGTCGCCTCAATCCTGCAGCACCAGCGCGCCGCGCAGGGAATAGGGGTTGCTCTGGGTGATGCTGACGTCCAGCATCTGGCCAACCAGGCGCGCTGCCTGTGGGCCGCCGTCGAAATTCACCACGCGGTTGCATTCGGTACGCCCCTGCAGTTCGCCCGGGTTCTTGCGCGACGGCCCCTCGACCAGGATGCGCTGAGTCGTGTTGACTAGGGCGTCGCTGTAGCGGCGGGTATTGTCGGCGATGACTTTCTGCAGGCGCTGCAGGCGTTCCAGCTTCACTTCATGCGGCGTGTCGTCAGCCAGATTGGCCGCCGGCGTTCCGGGACGCGGGCTGAAGATGAAGCTGTAGCTGTTGTCGTAGCCGATATCGCCGATAAGTTTCATCATCGCCTCGAAATCGGCATCGGTTTCGCCCGGGAATCCGACGATGAAGTCGGAGGAAATCGCGATGTCCGGGCGCACTTCGCGCAGGCGGCGGATGATCGACTTGTATTCCAGCGCGGTATAGCCGCGCTTCATCGCCATCAGGATGCGGTCCGAGCCATGCTGCGCCGGCAGGTACAGGTGATTCACCAGCTTGGGCACTTTCGCGTAGGTGTCGATCAGGCGCTGGGTGAATTCCTTCGGGTGGCTGGTGACGTAACGGATGCGTTCGATGCCGTCGATTTCGGCAATGTATTCGACCAGCAGCGAGAAGTCGGCGGTTTCGCCGTCGGCCGCGTCGGCGCTCATGGCGCCGCGGTAGGCATTGACGTTCTGCCCCAGCAGGGTGATTTCCTTGACGCCTTGCGCGGCCAGTCCGGCGACCTCGGTCAGCACGTCGTCGAAGCGGCGAGAGACTTCCTCGCCGCGGGTATAGGGCACTACGCAATAGCTGCAATACTTGCTGCAGCCTTCCATGATCGAGACGAAGGCGGTGGCGCCTTCCACGCGCGCCGGCGGCAAGTGATCGAACTTCTCGATTTCAGGGAAGCTGATATCGACTTGCGAGCGGCCGCTGGCGCGGCGTTTTTCCAGCAAGTCCGGCAGGCGGTGCAGGGTTTGCGGACCAAACACCACGTCGACGTAAGGCGCGCGCTTGATGATCGCCTCGCCTTCCTGCGAGGCGACGCAGCCACCGACGCCGATCACGAGATTCGGGTTTTTCAGCTTGAGTTCGCGCACGCGGCCGAGATCGGAGAATACTTTCTCCTGCGCCTTTTCGCGCACCGAGCAAGTGTTGAACAGGATCACGTCAGCATCGTCGGGGGTGTCGGTCTTGACCAGCCCTTCGGCGATATTGAGCACGTCTGCCATCTTGTCCGAGTCGTACTCGTTCATCTGGCAGCCGAAGGTTTTGATGAATACTTTCTTTTGCATGAATCTATCAATATGGCGGCTTGTTGCCGCATAAGGTGTGGTATTGCGTGTATTAGCGGGCCGGGCTGATTTTTTGCTGCGCCGGCGTCTGTGCCGCTTCGCGTGTATCCAGGAGCCAGATACGGTCGATGTTGCCCTGGAAATCCTCGGTGTAATTGACCACCAGGTTGCTGCCGCTAACCGATGCCGGCATCTGGATCAGGTTATTCTGGTTGAAGATGCGCCCGCCCGCAGACATCCGGCGCGTCTGGCCATTCAGCACGATTTCCGGGAATGCGCCCATGCTGAAGGTGCCGCGCTTGGCAATCGGCGGGAAGGGCCGCTCGATGGCGAAGGCGGAGGCAGCTAGCAGCGCCAGCACGCCGGCGGTCAGAAAGCGTTGTATCCTCATGTCGTACTCCATTGCAATGAATGGCCGGGGCAGGAGCCGGCTGCCTGGCAGATTTTTCCATCGGCAAGCAAAAACCTCAAGAAATCAAATGCTTGCGATGGCTGAAAATGCCGCGGAATGGGGCGAAGTGTACCATTAATGAAGCTCCGGCATTCGCCGGGGTTCCCTTCAGCATGCAATATTTTCCTCTTCATTGCCTGAAAAAGGCATCGACTTCACGCAGGCAGCTTTCCCTGGCCTCGTGCGGCAGGAAGGAAGCGGCAAAGCTGTTGTGCGCCAGCTGGCGCGCATGGTCTCTATTCAGGGGCAAGGCCTCGAATGCGGCGACCAGGTTGTCATTCATGTAGCCGCCGAAATACGCCGGGTCGTCGGAGTTCACCGTGGCGGCGATGCCTGCCTCCAGCAGCGCCGCCAGGTTATGGTCTTGCATGCGGTCGAATACGCGCAGCTTGATGTTCGACAGCGGGCACACGGTCAGGGCGGTCTGCTGGCGCGCCAGGCGTTGCACCAGCTCAGGGTCTTGCAAACAGGCCACGCCGTGATCGATGCGCTCGACCTGCAGCACGTCCAGCGCGGTACGGATATACGCCGGCGGGCCTTCCTCGCCGGCATGGGCGACCAGGTGCAGGCCGAGTTCTTTGCAGCGGGCGAAAACGCCGGCGAACTTTTCCGGCGGATTGCCGCGCTCGGAAGAATCCAGGCCGACGCCGATAAACTTGTCGCGGTGCGGCAGTGCCTGTTCCAGGGTCGCGAATGCTTCTTCCTCGGATAAATGGCGCAAAAAACACATGATCAGCAAACCGCTCATCTGCCATTTCGTCCGGGCGTCCTGCAAGGCGCGGTCGATGCCGTTGATGACGTCGGCAAAGGCGACGCCGCGCGCCGTATGGGTTTGCGGATCGAAAAACAATTCGACATGCCGCACATTGTCGGCCTGCGCCCGTTGCAGGTAGGCCATGGTCATGTCGTAAAAATCCTGCTCGGCCAGGAGCACGCTGGCGCCGGCGTAATAGATGTCGAGGAAGGATTGCAGGTCCGTGAAGGCATAGGCGCTGCGCAATGCTTCGACGGAGGGGTAGGCGAGGGCGACCTTGTTGCGCTCGGCCAGGGCAAAAATCAGTTCCGGTTCGAGTGAGCCTTCGATATGAATGTGCAATTCCGCCTTGGGCATGTTTAGCACGGTATTCCGCAGGGCTTCATCCATGGTAATTCCTTAGTTCAAGTTGCATTCGATGCCGGTAGTGTATGCCAATATCGGCCTTGCACGGCATCTCGCCAGGGGTATCGCCTGTCACGTCGTGCCATTGCGCCGGTGCCGCAGCGTCCCCGCAATATACGTCGCCTCGATGGCGCGGTCATCTCCCAGCATGGCCAGCGCGAACAGGCGTTCTTCCAGCGTGTCGGCGTGCGCGCTGCGACGCTGCAGAAGCGGCGTGGCCTGCGGGTCGATGACAATGAAATCCGCTTCGTTGCCCGGCCCGAAGCTGCCGATGCAGCCTTCCAGCCGCATGCTGCGCGCGCCGCCCAGCGTGGCCAGGTATAACATGCGCAGCGCCGTCAGGTGGCTGCCGCCCATGCGCGCCACCTTATGCAATTCATTCATGGTCTGCAGCAGCGAAAACGAGGTGCCGCCGCCGACGTCGGTCGCTATCGACAATTGCATCCCCATGGCGTCGGCCCGCGCGAAATCGAACAGGCCGCTGCCGAGGAACAGATTGGAGGTCGGACACAAGGCGGCGGCGGCGCCGGTGTGCGCCATGCGCGCGCGGTCGGCATCGTCGAGCCAGATGCAGTGCGCATAGACGGCGCGCTCGCGCAGCAGACCATGCTGCTCGTACACATCCAGGTAACTGCGCGCCTCAGGATAAAGTGACTTGACCCAGGCGACTTCATCGCGGTTTTCCGCCACGTGAGTTTGCACGAAAGTATCCGGATATGCCGCCGCAAGCTCGCCTGCCAGACGCAGCTGAAGGGTGCTCGAGGTGGCCGCAAAGCGTGGCGTAATGGCATACATTTGCCGTCCGCGCTTGTGCCATTTGCGGATCAGGGCTTCGCAGGCGGCGGCGCCGCGGTCGGTGTCATCGCACAGATAGTCGGGGGCATGGCAATCCATCATCACCTTGCCGGCGGCCATGCGCATGCCGCGCGCTTCGGAGGCGTCGAAGAAAGCTTCGACGGATTCGGGATGCACCGTGCAATAGACCATCGCCGTCGTGGTGCCGCAGCGCAGCAGCTCGTCGAGGAAGAAGCCGGCGACCTCGGCGGCATGTTGCTGGTCGGCGAATTTGCGTTCGGTCGGAAAGGTATAGGTTTCCAGCCACGGCAGCAGGCCGGCGGCGGGTGAGGCGATCATATCCGTTTGCGGATAATGGATGTGCGTATCGATAAAGCCGGGCATCAGCAGGCGTCCGCGATAGTCGTGCACCGGCGTGTCGGGAGGCAATCCGGGTGCAAGCACGGCATGGTCGCCGGCTGCGCGCACCAGGCCGCCTTCCACCAGCAGCAAGCCATCCTCATGCCACTGATACGCATGATCTGACAATGCCGGATCGTCGGTGAAGTAAAGCAGCTCGCCGCGGTATGCCTGCAATCCGGCCGGGGAGTGGTCTGTTTTCATGGACGCTAATCTTTCGCTGGCTTGTTGCATGATAGCGATGGATGTCTGCGCGGTGCAACAAGCGCGATTCATGGCATGCAGGTAAGCCTGGGGCGCTATTGCTGGCCCCGGTTCTGCCCGCCTCAGTCGGCAAAGGTGTCGAACATGACATTGCGCAGCCATTGGATGCCGGGTTCCTTGTGATACCTGGCATGCCAGAACAGGCTGATGGCGATTTCCGGCAGCGTGACAGGCAAGGGCGCCGACTTCAAGCCGAACGGCGCCAGGCATTCCTCGGCGTAGCGCTCCGGCACCGTGGCCACCATGTCGGTGCGCGAGAGGATATGGCCGACCGCGACAAAATGCGGCACCGTCAATTTGAAATTGCGGCGGATGCCCTTGGCCGAAATCGTTTCATCGAGCTTGGCGTGGCCGATCTCGGACGCGCCCACCACCACATGTTCGGCGCGCGAAAATTCCTCAAGGGCGATTTCTCCCTTGTCCAGCGCATGGCCGGCGCGGAACATGCAGACATAGCGCTGCTTGAACAGCCGGCGCTGGAAAAAACCCGCTTTCAGTTCCGGCAGCAGGCCGGCGGCCAGGTCCACCTGGCCGGCTTCCATCGCTTCACGCAGGTTGGTCGAGGTGTTGCGCACGGTATTGATGGTCACGCCGGGGGCGATGCCGGCAAGCTTGTCCATCAGCCTTGGCAGGAAATAAATCTCGCCGATGTCGTTCATGCCGATGGTGAAGCGCCGCTTGCTGGAAGCCGCATCGAAGGTGGCGCGCTGGTTCAGCGTGTTTTCGATGGTGTTCAGGGCGTAAGCGATCGGTTCGGCCAGTTGCATGGCATACGGCGTCGGCTCCATGCCGCGCGAGGTGCGCAGGAACAGTTCGTCATTCAGCAGCCGCCGCAGGCGATTCAGGGCATTGCTGACTGCCGGCTGGCTCAGCCCCAGCTTTTCCGCCACCGCCGAGACGCGCCGCTGCAGCAGCAGTTGGTTGAATATCAACAGCAGGTTGAGATCCAGGTCTTTCAAGTCCATGAGTAGTATTCATTTCAGTGATACATAACATTCATCACATTCTATGGATTAATTTTACTGCGGTAAATAGAATCCTTCTTGTCCAATCACCAAGCAGGATTGCCGCCAGACATGGAACTCGTCGTACAACCCCTTGACCGCACATTGACCGTCAGCGCCGGTGCGAATCTGCTGGAAACGCTGCGCGAGCACGGCATTCCGGTGTCGCACAGCTGCATGGCCGGTCGCTGCGGCACCTGCCGCTGCAAGGTCATCGACGGCCAGATCCTGGAGTCCGGCCCGGAAGCGAAACTGACCAATCCGAATGAAGACCGCTACGTGCTCGCCTGCATGAGCGTGCTGACGGAAAGCTGCACCATTGAAATTCCCGAGATGGATGAAGTGGTCAGCCATCCTGCCCGCATCGTCAAGGCGACCGTGCTGGCGATCGAGGACATGACGCACGACATCAAACGCCTACGCCTGCGTCCGGCAAAACCGCTGGCGTTTTCTGCCGGCCAGTACGCCACGCTACAGTTTTCGCCCGAACATATCCGTCCCTATTCCATGGCCGGCATCCAAGAAGACGAGGAACTCGAATTCCATGTGCGCATCGTGCCGGAAGGCCGCGTAAGCACCTACATCGCTCGTCAGCTCAAGGTAGGCGATGCCGTGCGCGTCTCCGGCCCGCTGGGCACCGCCTACCTGCGGCAAAAGCATGCCGGCCCGATGCTGTGCATCGCCGGTGGCACGGGGCTGGCGCCGGTACTGTCGATTGTGCGCGGCGCCCTGGCGGCAGGGATGAGCAACCCGATCCATCTGTATTTCGGCGTGCGCTCGCCGCGCGACGTGTATGGCCTCGCCTGGCTGCAGGAACTCGCCGCGCGCCACGCCAACCTGCACGTGCACGTGGTGGTGGCCACCGCCAATGACAATCCGGCATGGCGCAGCGGCCTGGTCACCGATGCGGTGGCGCAGGACTGGGGCAGCCTGGAAGGCTGGCGCGCTTACCTGTGCGGGGCGCCGCCGATGGTCGATGCCGCCGCCATGCTGGTCAAGCAGAAAGGTATCCAGCACGAGCATGTCTATGCCGATGCCTTTTATCCGAGTGCGACTTAACAAGATCGAGGAGACAAAACAATGCATGCACGAGCCTTACCCCAGGACGTACGCGAAGAGCGCCAGCAGTTCTACCAGCGCATCTCCAGCCGTAATCTGACCCCGCTGTGGGAAGTGCTGGGCGCGCTGGTGCCGCCGGCGCCGCGCACCGATGCCGTCGCCGCCGGCTGGCGCTACGCCGAGATCCGCGAGCAGATCATGGAAGCCGGTCGCCTGATCACGGCCGAAGAAGCCGAGCGCCGCGTCCTGATCCTGGAAAATCCGGCGCTGCGCGGCCAGTCCGCGATTACCACGTCGATGTACGCCGGCTTGCAACTAATCCTGCCCGGCGAGGTCGCGCCGGCGCATCGCCACACCCAGTCGGCATTGCGCCTGGTGCTGGATGGCGAGGGCGCTTACACCGCCGTCGATGGCGAGCGCACCACGATGCGCCGCGGCGACTTCATCATTACGCCCTCCTGGACCTTCCATGACCATGGCAACCTCGGCGACGAGCCGGTGGTCTGGCTCGACGGCCTGGATATCCCGACCGTGCGTTTCTACGGCGCCGGTTTTGCCGAGCCTGCCAAGGCGGCATCGCAGCAGACCGTGCGTCCCGAGGGCGATGCCCTGGCGCGCTTCGGCAGCAACATGGTGCCGGTCGATTTTTACCAGACCCCGGATCAGCCCACCAAGGTGTTCGTCTACCCGTTCGCGCAGACCCGCGCATCGCTTTTGGCCATTGCCGACACCCCGGCCGATCCGCATTTCGGCCACAAATTCCGCTTCGTCAATCCCGCCACCGGCGCTTCGCCGATGCCGACCATCGGCGCCTTTGCCCAGCGCCTGGCCAAGGGGGGCGTCACGCGCCCGTACCGCTCTACCGACGGCACCGTGTATGCCTGCCTCGAAGGCGGCGGCGTTGCGCAGATCGGCGACTTTACTTTCGAGTTCACGCCGAACGATGTGTTCGTGGTGCCGTCCTGGCACACGCTGGAACTGCGCGCCAGGGAAGACAGCATCCTGTTCAGCTATTCCGACCGTCCGTGCCAGATGGCGCTGGGCCTGTGGCGCGAAGAAAAAATTTAATCAACCGTACTGGAACCGATCATGGAATACGCCGTTTCTCCCGCACCTGTCTATGCGCTGGCCGTCGCCGGACGCAGCGAGCAGTTTCCCGTCAACCGCATTTTCTGTGTCGGCCGCAACTATGCCGCCCATGCGCGCGAAATGGGCAAGGATCCGGACCGCGATCCGCCGTTCTTCTTCATGAAGCCGGCCTGCGCCGCCATGGCGGTGGGCGCGGAAGGCGCGACGATTCCGTATCCGCCCATGACGGCAAATTTTCACCATGAAATCGAACTGGTGGCGGTCATCGGCAAGGGCGGCGCCAATATCCCGGTCGAGCAGGCGCTCGAGCACGTCTACGGTTACGCCGTCGGCCTGGACATGACCCGCCGCGACCTGCAGCTGGATGCGCGTGACAAGGGCCGCCCCTGGGAGTTCGGCAAGTCGTTCGCGCATTCGGCGCCGATCGGCCCGGTACACCGCGCCGCCGATATCGGCCATCCACAGGAAGCGGCAATCGCCCTGACCGTCAACGGCGAAGCCCGCCAGTCGTCGGACATCGCCAAGCTGATCTGGTCGGTGGCCGAGTCGATCGCTTACCTGTCGCAGTACGAAACCATCGAGCCGGGCGACGTCATCATGACCGGTACCCCGGAAGGCGTGAATGCCGTCAAGCGCGGCGACGAAATGCGCGGCAGCATCGCGGGCCTGGGCGAAATCGTGGTGAAGGTCGCCGCCTGAGCCGGCGGAAAATTATTAGAGGAGACAGCAATGGGTGATATTCCCTCCGTTTTTCCGGCTGACCCGGTCTGGCAAGGCCAGGGCACCAGCCGCATTCCATTCTGGGCCTATACCGACCCGGAAATCTACAAGCGCGAACTCGAGCGACTGTTCTATAAAGGTCACTGGTGCTACGTCGGCCTGGAAGCCGAAATTCCCAATCACGGCGATTTCAAGCGCACAGTGGTCGGCGAGCGCTCGGTCATCATGACCCGCGCCGAAGATGGCTCGATTCACGTGGTGGAAAACGTCTGCGCACACCGCGGCATGCAATTCTGCCGCGAGCGCCACGGCAACAAGAAGGAACTGGTGTGCGCTTACCACCAGTGGAACTATTCGCTCAAGGGTGATCTGCAGGGCGTGCCGTTCCGCCGCGGCGTCAAGCAGGACGGCAAGATCAACGGCGGCATGCCGAAAGACTTCAAGGTGGAAGACCACGGCTTGACCAAGCTGAAGGTGGCCACCCGCGGCGGCGTGGTGTTTGCCTCGTTCGACCACGATATCGAATCGCTGGAAGATTTCATGGGCCCGGTCATCCTGCAGTACTTCGACCGCCTGTTCAACGGCCGCAAGCTCAAGATCCTCGGCTACAACCGCCAGCGTATCCCCGGCAACTGGAAGCTGATGCAGGAAAACATCAAGGACCCGTACCATCCCGGCTTGCTGCATACCTGGTTCGTGACTTACGGCCTCTGGCGCGCCGATAACAAGTCGGAACTGAAGATGGATGCGCGTCACCGCCATGCGGCCATGATCTCGACGCGCAACAACGCCAAGGTCAAGTCGGCGGAAGTGACCGCCGGCGTCACCAGCTTCAAGGAATCCATGCAGGTCAACGACCCGCGCCTGCTCGACATCGTGCCGGAAGAATGGTGGGGCGGCCCGACCGCGGTGATGATGACGCTGTTCCCCAGCGTGATTTTCCAGCAGCAGGTCAACAGCGTCTCGACCCGCCATATCCAGCCGAACGGCAACGGCTCCTTCGATTTCGTCTGGACCCATTTCGCCTTCGAGGACGACACCCCGGAAATGGTGAATCGCCGCCTGATCCAGGCCAACCTGTTCGGCCCGGCCGGCTTCGTTTCCGCCGACGATGGCGAAGTGATCGAACTGTCGCAATTCGGCTTCGAGCAAAAGCCGGCGCACCGCGCCCTCGCCGAACTGGGCGGCACCGAGGTCGGCGACACCGATCACATGGTGACCGAGACGCTGATCCGCGGCATGTACGAATACTGGCGTGAAGTGATGGGAGTATGACGATGACTGATTTCGCAACATATCAGCAACTGACCCAGCTGTATGCCGACTACGCGGCCGCGATCGACAGCGAAGACTGGGACACGTGGGTGGATTTCTTTACCGAAGAATGCGAATACAAGGTGCAGCCGCGCGAAAACTATGAACGCGGCTTTCCCCTGTCGACCCTGGCGCTGATCAGCCGCGCCATGCTGCAGGATCGCATCTACGGCATTCGCGAAACCCTGTTCCACGACCCGTACTACCAGCGCCACGTGGTCGGCCTGCCGCGCATTCTGAAGATCGAAGGCGACGTCATCGAAGCCGAGGCCAATTACGCCGTGTTCCGCACCAAGCTGAGCCAGGAAACCACGGTGTTCAATGTCGGCCGTTACCTCGACCGCATCCGCAAGACGCCGGCAGGCATGAAATTCGAATCCCGCGTGTGCATTTACGACACCGAGATGATCCCCAACTCCATTATTTATCCGATTTGAGACAGGCATGACACAAAACTGGACCGAAGTTGTGGCAGTCGATGACGTGCCGCAGGACGATGTGATCGGCGTCGAAGTCGCTGGCAAGGACATCGCCCTCTACAGCGTCGACGGCGAAATCTACGCTACCGACAACATCTGCACGCATGGCCATGCACGGCTCTGCGACGGTTTTCTGGACGGACATGAAATCGAATGCCCCCTGCACCAGGGGAAATTCGATGTCCGCACCGGGCGCGCCACCTGCGCGCCGATCACGCAAGACACGCGCACCTATCCGGTCAGGATCGAAGGCGGCCGGGTATTCCTGGCATTAGAGTGAATCAGCAATAAACAATAGATCATAACCAAAGGAGATCGCCATGCAATTTTCCAAGTTCATTCCGGCACTGGCTGCCACAGCCCTGATGGGCGTCGCCTCGATTGCATCGGCCCAGGTCAAGGTCGCCGTGACCGGCGCGATGTCGGGTCCGGTGGCGCTGCTCGGCCAGGATCAGTATGACGGCTTCATGCTGGCGGTGGAGCAGCGCGGCGGCAAGCTGGGCGGACAAGCCGTCACCGTGCTCAAGGAAGACGATCAGCTCAAGCCTGAGGTGGGCAACCAGATCGTGCGCAAGCTGATCGACAAGGATCGCGTGCATGCCATCGTCGGCCTGGGCTTTTCCAACGTCGTGATGGCCAGCGTCAAGCCGATCGTCGAATCCGGCACGGTCGCCATTGCCACCAATTCCGGCGCTTCGCCGCTGGCGGGCGCATCCTGCGCAGCGAACATTTTCTCGACCGCCTGGCCCAACGATGGCGCACCCGAAGCGATGGGCAAGTTCATGCAGGACAAGGGCATCAAGAATGTCTACCTGCTGGCGCCGAACTACCAGGCCGGCAAGGATATGCTGACCGGCTTCAAGCGCTTCTACAAGGGCAACGTTGTCGAGGAAGTTTATACCCAGGTCGGTCAGGCCGATTACTCGGCCGAGATCGCTCAGCTGCAAGCCGCTAATCCGGACGCCGTGTTTGCCTTCTACCCGGGCGGCATGGGCGTGAACTTCGTCAAACAGCTGAGCCAGGCCGGCCTCTTGCCGAAGCTGCCGGTGTACTCGGTCTTCATGGTCGACGGTACTACCATGCCGGCGCTGCGTGACGCCGCCGTCGGCAGCGTCATGGGCATGATGTGGGATGCCGCCCTCGACACGCCGGAGAACAACCAGTTCGTCAAGGCCTTCGAAGCCAAGTACAAGCGCGTGCCGAGCGAATATGCGGCAGCCGCCTACGATGCGGCCCAGATCCTGGACGTGGCCTTCAAGAAGGTCGGCGCCAAGGTCGACGACAAGAAGGCGCTGGCTGCCGCAGTCAAGGCCGCCGGTTCCGAAATCAAGTCGGTGCGCGGCCCGTTCCGCTTCAATAACAACAACATGCCGGTGCAAAACTACTATGCCTTCAATGTGGTCAAGGAAGGCGGCAAGGTCGTGACCAGCCAGCTTGGCGTTGCGCTGGCCAACCATGGCGATGCCTACAGCACCAAGTGCCCGCTGAAATAAGCACCTGAATAAGGATAGCAAAGTGAGCTTCAGTCTCATCCTCTCGCAGCTCTTGAATGGACTCCAGTTCGGGGTCCTTCTTTTCCTCCTGGCGGCGGGACTCACGCTGGTGTTCGGCATCATGAGTTTCGTCAATCTGGCGCATGGCTCGCTGTACATGCTGGGCGCCTATTTCGCCGCAACCGCCTATAACCACACCGAGTCCTTCACCTTCGCGGTGACGGCGGCGCTGGCCGGCTGCATCGTGGTCGGCATGCTGCTCGAACGGGTTGCCGTGTCGCGCTTGTACGGGCGCGACCATCTCGACCATGTGCTGGCGACCTTCGGCATGATGATGTTCTTCAACGAAGCCTCGCGCATGGTCTGGGGGCCGCAGCCGTATTTCCTGCCGGTGCCGGAAATGCTGTCGGGGACGGTGGATCTGCTGGGCATCAGCTATCCGGCGTACCGCTTTGCCATCATCGTCGTCGGCCTGGCAGTCGCCGTTGGCGCCCATCTGCTGATGCACAAGACGCGCCTGGGTATGCTGATCCGCGCCGGTTCCGTCAATCCACAGATGGTCGGCGCGCTCGGCGTCAACATCAAGCTGCTGAATGCCTTCCTGTTTGGCCTCGGCGCCGCCCTGGCCGGCCTGGCCGGCGTCATGGCCGGCCCGATCCTGTCGGTGCAGGTCGGCATGGGTGAGCCGGTGCTGATCACCACCCTGGTGGTGATCGTCATCGGCGGCATCGGCTCGGTCAGCGGCGCCTTCTATGCCGCCCTGATCGTCGGTATCGTCGATACCATGGGCCGCGCCTTCCTGCCAACCCTGTTGCGCGACATGATGAGTCGCGAAGCCGCCAATGCGGCCGGCCCGGCGCTGGCCTCGATGCTGATTTACATCCTGATGGCGGTGGTGCTGGCGCTGCGTCCTCAGGGTCTGTTTCCCGCCCGGAGAACATGATGCAAAAAAACTCTTCCTTCGGCCTGGCCAGGGTAGTGCCGGCGATCGTGCTGCTGCTGTTGGCAGCGGTGCCGTTCGCCGCCAATTATCTTGAGCAGCCTTTCTACCTGGCGTTCTTCGGGCGCATCATCATCTATGCGATCGCCGCCACCGCCCTGAACCTGGCACTGGGTTACGGCGGCCTGGTGAGCCTCGGCCATGCGCTTTTCATGGGCCTGGGTTCGTACAGCGTGGCCATTGCGGCATTCCATGAAGTCGACAGCGGTCTGGCGCATCTGGCCATCACCGTGGCAATCTGCGCCCTGGTGGGCCTGATCACCGGCGCCATCAGCCTGCGCACCTCCGGCATCGCCTTCATCATGATCACGCTGGCGTTCGGGCAGATGGGGTATTTCGTATTCGTCAGCCTGAAGCAGTATGGCGGCGACGACGGCATCACGATTATCGCCACCAGCAAGCTGCTCGGCCTCGACCTGGGCAACACCACCACCGTGTACGTGGCGGCGTTCGCGGTGCTGCTGGCGCTGCTGTGGTGGATGGCCAGGCTGCGGCTCTCGCCGTTCGGCATGGTGCTGCGCGGCGCCCGCGAAAATGCCCGCCGCATCAACGCCATCGGCTTGCCCAGCAAGCGTTACCAGTTGCTGGCGTATGTCATGTCCTCGGTGCTGTGCGGCGTGTCGGGCCTGTTGCTGGCGAACCTGAACGCCTTCGCCTCGCCATCCACCATGTCGTGGATGGTCTCCGGCGACCTGATCGTGATGGTGGTGCTGGGCGGGATCGGCTCGGTGTTCGGCCCCTTGCTGGGCGTGGTCGTCTTCCTCGGCCTGGAAGAAGTCCTGAAAGGTTTCACCGAGCACTGGATGGCGGTGTTCGGCCCGATGATCGTGCTGGTGGCGCTGATGGGCAAGGCCGGCATCACTGGCGTGCTGGAAAAATTCGACGGCTGGCGCACATCCTCTGCCGCCAGGGCGGCGCAGCCGGTGGTGCAGACACGGGAGTCCACAGTATGAGCAGCCTTTTATCGACGAATTCGCTGGTCAAGCAGTACGGCGCCCTGACCGTCACCGACGGCGTGTCGATCGATGTGCGCCCGGGCGAGGTGCATGCAGTGATCGGTCCCAACGGCGCTGGCAAGACCACCCTGATCAACCAGCTTTCCGGGGAGTTGCGCTCCGACCAGGGCAGCGTCATGTTTGCCGGCCAGGATGTCACATCCCTGAATATCGACGAGCGCGCGCGGCGCGGCTTGCTGCGCTCTTACCAGATCACCTCGATTTTCGAGCAATTCACGGTGCGCGAAAACACCATGCTCGCCGCCATGGGCGCCAAGGAGCATGCCTTCCGTTTCTGGCAGCCGATGCTGGGCCGCGCCAAATTTACCGCCGTGGTCGATGAAGCCTTGCAGCTGACCGGCCTGGCGCCGCGCGCCGACGTGCTGGCGGATAACCTGGCCTATGGCGAGCGGCGCCAGCTGGAGCTGGCGATGGCGCTGGCGGCGCAGCCGAAGTTCCTGCTACTCGATGAGCCCATGGCCGGCATGAGCGTGCAAGAGTCGAGCGCGGTAGTGTCGCTGATCCAGCGCATCAAGAGCCAATACGCGATCCTCCTGGTCGAACACGACATGGATGCCGTGTTTGCGCTGGCCGACCGCATCAGCGTGCTGGTGTATGGAAAAATCATCTTCACCGGCACGCCTGACGAAATCCGCGCCCATCCGGAAGTCAAGGCGGTCTATCTCGGTGAAGAAGCCGAATAAGAGAGGCTAAATGAGCAATTTACTGAAAGTTCAGGACTTGCAGGCGGCCTATGGCCATGCGCAGGCGCTGTTCGGCGTTTCCTTCGAAATCAACCAGGGCGAAACGATCACCCTGCTGGGGCGCAACGGCATGGGCCGTTCGACCGCCATCAAGTGCATGTTCGGCCTGTTGCCCGTGATGGCAGGCTCCATCAGCTTTTGCGGGCAGCAGATCAACCGGCTGCCGTCGCACAGCATCGCCCGGCTTGGCCTCGGCCTGGTGCCGGAAGGACGCCAGGTTTTTCCTAACCTGACGGTCGAGGAAAACCTGGTGGCCACTGCACGGGTCCCGGCGCGAGGCAAGCGCCCCGAGCGCGTCTGGACGCTGCAAAGGGTGTACGAATTTTTCCCGCGCCTGCAGGAACGCCGCGACAACCTCGGTTCACAATTGTCCGGCGGCGAGCAGCAAATGCTGGCGATCGGCCGCGCCCTGATGACCAACCCGCAACTGCTGGTGCTGGATGAAGCCACNNTTTTACGGACCGGCATTACGTGCTGGAGAAGGGGCGGGTAGTGTGGCAAGGCAGTTCCGACGCGTTGCAAAAGGAACCCCGCGTGATCGAACAATATCTGGGAGTGTAAGTGTCTACAGCAACCAACGAAGAACGCGTGCTGCATAACTATTTCCGCAGCTCGGCGTCGTACCGCGTGCGCATTGCCCTGAACCTCAAGGGACTGGATTACCGTTACGTGCCGGTGCACCTGAACCGCAATGGCGGCGAACAGTTTTCCTCGGAGTTCAAGGCCCTGAACCCGCATGGCCTGGTGCCGGTGCTCGCCGAGCCCGGCGTACAGCTGTCGCAATCGCTGGCGATTCTGGAATACCTGGAAGAGAAATATCCGCAGGCGCCCTTGTTGCCGGCCACGCCGGAAGAGCGCGGCTACGTGCGCCAGCTGGCGCTGGCGATTGCCTGCGAAATCCATCCCCTGAACAACCTGCGTGTGCTGAAGTATTTGAGCGGCACGCTCGGCATCAGTGACGATGCAAAGAATGGCTGGATCCAGCACTGGCTCAGGCTGGGCTTGCAGGGCTTGGAGACCGAGCTGGCGCACTCGGTCCGGCGCGGCGCATTCTGCTTCGGCGACACGCCGACCATTGCCGACTGCTGCCTGGTGCCGCAGCTGTTCAATGCCCAGCGCTTCAACATCGACCTGGCGGCCTATCCGACGCTGGCGGCGATCGACCGCGCATGCCAGGCATTGCCGGCATTTGCGGCAGCGCACCCGGCGCGTCAGCCCGATAGCGAATAAGAGCGGAAAAGCGGTTGCGCATGCCGCGCAGCCGCTTCTTGTCCTGATCGATGATCAATGGGGCGGCGGCTACTGGCCGGGGCTGTGATGCACGGCTAAAGAGGGAAATTGCCCTTGCACTATCTTGATCCAGTCTTTCAAGTAGAGCCGGTAGCTCTTCTCGTCCTTCTGCCACAAGCGGTTCACCGCCATGCCGCGCACGATGTTCAGGGTCAGGTTGAGAACGCTCTTGGCTTCCGCCGCGCTCATGCCGGCCTTCCTGAATACCTGCAGCCAAAGCTGGTTGGTCGTCGCGCGGTACTGCTCCATCACCGGCAGAACCTTGGCCATTAACTCCTCATCGGTGCGCGCCACCATGATGACCTCCAGCGCGGTGATGAAAGGCCAGTCGAAATAGACGCTCAGGCATACGTCGATAAACCCTTCCACCGGGCTCTCCATGGCTTTCGCGCTTTTAGCGATACGTTGCCCCCTTCTGCTCCATTCTTCGTACACCTCCGCAGTGGCGGCCACCACCAGTTCCGCCTTGGTTGCATAATGGTGCATCAGGGCGCCGTTCGAGATGCCGGCATGTTTCGCTACTTCCTTGGTCGTCAGCCCGCCATAGCCGCGCTGCATCAGGACATCGATGGTTGCGGCAAGTATCTTTCCCCGCGCCTCCCGGCTGCGGTCTTCCTGGGTTCTCCTTGGCTTTTTGGAAGCGGGTTGGCTGGCGAGTTCGCTAGCGGCCTGGGCATCGTCCGCCGCAGCGGCCCCGGACCTGGTTTTCGCGACGGCAGTGTGTTGCGCCTTCTTCATTTTTTTCATTGTGTTGGAAATTCATCTCTACCTCTATTGGCAATTATTGTAACGCCGCGGCGCCCGGCATAAAAATAATTTACAAACCGCTTGCTCTGTTTGTGTGTGAGTGTAAAATCATTCTCACAAAATCCATTTCAACGAGGAGACCTTTCATGTCCTTTATCCGAAACGCCTGGTATGTCGCGTGCTGGAGCAGCCAGGTCACGGCCGACGCCATGTTCCCGCGCCGCCTGCTGGATGAGCCGGTGGTGTTTTACCGCAAAAAGAATGGCGACGTCGCGGCGCTGCAGGACCGTTGCCCCCACCGCTTCATTCCATTGAGCCTTGGTAAAATCAAGAATGATGCAGTCGAATGCGCCTACCACGGCTTGCAGTTCGATTGCTCCGGCAAGTGCGTGAAGAATCCGCACGGCGACGGCAAGATCCCGGCTGCCGCAAAGGTGCGCTCGTATCCGGTGGCCGAAAAGCACGGCATGATCTGGATCTGGATGGGCGAGCGCGAGCATGATGTCAGCCTGATACCTGACTACAGCGCTCTCGACAAGGAGTCCGGCTATCTGACCAGCACGGGCGGCTATATCCACATCAAGTCGAACTATGAGCTCATGGCCGAGAACCTGCTCGACCTGAGCCACATCACTTATCTTCACGACGGCCTGCTGGGCAGCCCCGAGCAGGTCGGCGCCGACCAGGTCGTCAAGGAAGTCGGCAATTCGATTCACTGCAACCGCTGGATGCCCAATATCAGCGTGCCCGGCATATTCGACATGCTCTTCAGGCGCGACGGCAAGCCGGTCGACATGTGGACCAACATGGAATGGATTCCGCCCAGCTGCTTCCGGCTGGATTCCGGCGTGCAGGCGCCCGGAGGCGCACGCGCAGACCATGGCTGGTATTACGGCATTCATATCCTGACGCCGGAAACCGCCACGACGACGCACTATCATTTTGCCGCGGCGATGCCGTCCGGCACCAGGCTGACGTCGGAGGAATCCGCCAAATTCGCCGAGATGCGCCGCTATGCCTTCCTCGAACAGGATACGCCGATCCTCAATGCGCAACAGGCCGCGCTCGGCAATGCCAACTTCTGGGACATGAAACCCGTGCTGCTGACCATCGACGCCGGCCCGGTAAAGATGCGGCGCGCCCTGGAACGCCTGCTCAAGGAGGACCAGGCATAAAAAGAACAGGCGCAGAAGCGCCTGCGAAAGCAATCTGAATCAAACGATAAACCGAGGAGACACGCATGAAATCTGCAATTCGAAAAAAAACGCTGGCCGCGCTGCTGATGCTGGGCCTGGCTCCCTTCGCCCGCGCGCAGGACAAACTCAAGATCGGCTTCATTGGTGAACTGTCCGGCGCCCAGGCTGCAGTCGGGAAAGAGCAGCTCGAAGGCTTCATGCTGCTGGTGGAACGCAACGGCGGCAAGCTGGGCGGCGTTCCGGTCGAGATCATCAAGGAAGACAGCCAGCTGAAGCCCGATATTGCCAACCAGGTCGCCAGGCGCCTGGTGGAGCGCGAGAAGGTGCCGATCATCACCGGCATGTCGTTTTCCAACGTCATGATGGCGGTGCACAAGTACATCACCAGCCAGGAAGTTTTCCTCATCGGCTCCAATGCGGGCCCGTCGCAGATCGCCGGGGAGCAGTGCTCTCCTTACCAGTTCATCACATCCTGGCAGGGCGACCAGGCCGCCGAGGCGGTCGGCAAATATGCGACGGAAAAAGGCTACAAGCGGGTATTGATCCTGGCGCCAAACTATCAGGCCGGAAAGGATATCGTATCCGGCTTCAAGCGCTATTACAAAAACGAGGTGGTCGATGAAATCTATACTCAGCTGAACCAGCTGGATTTCGCCGCTGAGCTGACCCAGGTTTCCGCGGCAAAGCCGGATGCCGTCTTTGCCTTTTTCCCAGGCGGCCTCGGCATCAGCTTTGCCAAGCAATACGCGCAAGCCGGGCTGATGAAGACCACGCCGCTGCTATCCACCTTCGTCGCCGACGCCATTTCGCTACCCTCGATAGGCGACAGCGCGCTCGGCCTGGTCAGCGGCGGCTTCTGGGCGCCGGACTCCGCCAATCCGCAGAGCCAGAGTTTTGTCGCCGAATTCGAAAAGAAATACGGCCGCATTCCCTCTAACTATGCGGCGCAAAGCTATGATGCCGCACTGCTGCTGGATTCTGCGATCGCCAAGGTGAAAGGAAATGTCAGCGATAAAAAAGCGTTCATGAGCGCGCTCAAGGCGGCGGAATTCAAGTCCGTGCGGGGAAGCTTCAAGTTCAACAATAACAATTTCCCGATCCAGGACATGCACGTGCAGCAGGTCGTCAAGGATGGCAAGGGCAGGCTCAACCTGAAAACCATCGCCACGCCGTTCAAGAGCTACCAGGACGCTTACCACGACAAGTGTCTCTTGAAGAGCTAGAGCCGGTCGCTTGCAGACCTGTTATCGAGAATCGAAGGCCATCCGCTGCTGCCGACGCGGAGCGGCATGGCCATCTTCGCCAGAATCCAGCACACCCGCTTATGAATACTCTCGCCGTCAAGCTTGTTAAAAAAACCAGGGAAGCTGAAGACATTTTCAGCTTTGAATTCGCCAGGATGGATGGCGGGCCGCTGCCGGCTTTCAGTGCCGGTTCGCACATCGATGTGCATGCTAGTCCCGGCCTGGTAAGGCAGTATTCGCTCTGCAATGAGCCTGGCGAAAGCCATCGTTATCTGATTGCCGTGCTGCGGGATCTGCATTCCCGCGGCGGCTCGATCGCCATGCACGAGACCCTGCATGAAGGCGATATTGTCACCATCAGCGAACCGAGGAATCATTTTCCGCTGTCAGAGGCCCCGAATTACCTGATGTTTGCCGGCGGGATTGGCATCACGCCGATTCTGTGCATGGCTGAAAAGCTGGCGCAATCCGGGGCAAGTTTCAAATTGCACTACTGCAGCCGTTCGCCGGAGCGCACTGCCTTCCGCCATCGCATTGACACTGCTACCTTTGCGGGACAAGTGGATTTTCATTTCGATTCCGGCGGGCCGGAGCAGAAACTGTATCTAGATGCGGTGCTGGAGCGGCAAATGCCGGACACGCATATTTATGTCTGCGGGCCGGCTGGCTTCATCGAGTACGTCACCGGCACAGCGCGCGCAAAGGGATGGCCGGACGAGCGCATTCATCTTGAATATTTTGGCGCGGCGCCGCAAAAAACAGGCGGCAATGCGGAATTTGAAGTCAGGATCGCAAGTAGCGGTAAATCCTGCATGGTTCCGTCGGACAAAAGCGTGGTCCAGGCACTGGCCGAGCAGGGCATTGACATCCCGATTTCATGCGAGCAGGGCATTTGCGGCACTTGCATTACCCGGGTGCTGGATGGCACGCCGGATCATCGCGATTATTATCTGACCGATGAGGAGCATGCAAAAAATGACCAATTTACTCCTTGCTGTTCCCGGTCTAAAACGCGGACGCTGATCCTGGATTTATGATCACCACCTGACTGCGCAGAAAAACAAAAAACCCGCAGTCTCAGAGGGAGAAGTGCGGGTTTCAGGATGTTCCTAGTTTCCAGTGAACATGTATTTGGTGGTGATAGGTGGACTTGAACCACCGACCCCAGCATTATGAGTGCTGTGCTCTAACCAACTGAGCTATATCACCAATTAGCCCTCTAGTATGCGATGACTGCGCGCAATTGTCAAGCGCGGTCAGGCGAAAATTCCATGCCGCACGTGAACAATCCGCCCGCAGGCACTTGGGGGCATATCAAAGAAATAACCGCGCTATTATCGGGCTCAGCCCTGCAGGGATGCATCGACGTAGCGCCACACCTGCTGCGTGGCCTTGGCATTGATGCAATCGACCACGATCCGCTGCGGCATCGAACGCAGCCAGGTCAATTGCCGCTTGGCCAGCTGGCGCGTGGCGGCGATGCCCTTCTCACGCAGGGCGGCAAAGTCATATGCGCCATCCAGGTATTCCCAGGCTTGCCGGTAACCGACGCAACGCATGGAAGGCAGGCCGAGGTGCAGGTCGCCGCGCGCGCGCAGGCGTTCCACTTCTTCCAGCAAGCCCCCCGGTGCTTTCAGCATGGCGTCGAAGCGGTTGGCGATGCGTTCATGCAGCACGCTGCGGTCGGACGGCTCCAGCGCAATCGGCAGCAGCCGGAACGGCAGTTCGGTCTTCGGTGCTTTTGCCAGCAATTGCGACATCGGCTGGCCGGTCAGGGTGATGATCTCCAGCGCCCGCTGGATGCGCTGGGCATCGGTGGGCTTGAGGCGTGCGGCGGTCTCGGGATCGAGCGTGGCTAGTCGCGCATGCAAGGCTGGCACACCGGATTCCGCGGCTTCGCGGTCCAGTTGCGCGCGCAGTGCTGCGTCGGCCTGGGGCAGTTCATCCAGGCCATCCTGCAAGGCCTTGAAATACAGCATGGTGCCGCCCACCAGCAGCGGCAACTTGCCGCGCCCGCGGATTTCTTCGACCAGCCGCAAGGCATCCTGGCGAAACTGCATCGCCGAATAGGCCTGGCTGGGGTCGAGGATATCGATCAGGTGGTGCGGCACACTGGCGCGCTCGGCCGGGGTCGGCTTGGCAGTGCCGATATCCATCTCGCGGTACACCAGGGCGGAATCGACCGAGATGATTTCGCAAGGCACATGGCGCGCCAGTTCCAGCGCGGCCGCGGTCTTGCCCGAGGCGGTCGGGCCCATCAGCGCGACCGCCAGCGGCTTGGATCGGGAGGAATCAGGAAGCATCAGCTAGAACGGGATATCATCGATGCATCAGGCTACTGTCCGCGCAGGAACAGTTTGTCCAGGTCGGACAACGCCAGTTGCACCCAGGTCGGCCGGCCATGATTGCACTGGTCGGCGCGCTCGGTCTGCTCCATCTGGCGCAGCAGGGCATTCATTTCCGGCAGCGTCAGGGCGCGGTTGGCGCGCACTGCCGTGTGGCATGCCAGCGTGCCCAGCATTTCATTGCGTCGTTCCAGCAGCACGCGTGAGCCGCCGAATTCGCGCACATCGCGCAGCACGTCGCGCGCCAGGGTCTGGGCATCGGCATTCTTTAGCAGCGCCGGCACCGAGCGCACCGCCAGCGTGGTCGGCGACAGCGCGGCAATGTCGAAACCGAGCGCCTGCAGGGTGTCGCGGTTCTCCTCGGCAGTGCCGACTTCCACCGCGTCGGCATGGAAAGTCACGGGGATCAATAGCGGCTGCACCTGCAGCGCATCTTCATCCAACGCGGTCTTGAATTGCTCGTACAGGATGCGTTCATGCGCCGCGTGCATGTCCACCAGCACCAGGCCCCTGGCATTTTGCGCCAGCACGTAAATGCCGTGCAATTGCGCCAGCGCATAGCCCAGCGGCGCATCCATGCTGCCGGCGTTGCCGGTTGTGGAAGAGAACGCGGCTGCTGCCGATGACGGAGCAAAAGCGGAAGCTTCGGCGAATGCGGTCGCGCCGCCCGAAAGGCCCGACGGGCTGGTGCCATCTCGGGCAAACAGCGCGCCATACTGCGCGGTGTTTTGCGCCACGCCGAAGCCACCGGTTGGCTGGGCGGCGAACTGCGAGTGGAAGGAAGCCTGCTGCTGCTCGCGGATCCACGGCAGCGGCGCGGAAGGCGCCGGTTGCGGCGCCGGCGCATTGCCGTGGGCCGTCGCGGAGGTCTGCGCCAGCGCACGGGTGACGGCATGGAAGACGAACTGGTGGATGGCGCGGCTGTCGCGGAAGCGCACCTCGATCTTGGCCGGATGCACATTGACATCCACCTGCGACGGCTCCAGTTCCAGCGCCAGCGCATAGGAAGGATAGCGGTCGCCGTGCAGCACGTCCTGGTAGGCGGCGCGCACCGCGTGCGTCAAGAGCTTGTCGCGCACGAAACGGCCGTTGACATAGAAATACTGGGCATCGGCGCGCGCCTTGGCGGCGGTCGGCAAGCCGACGAAGCCGGACAGGCGCACCGGGCCGGCGGCTTCTTCCAGCGCCAGTCGGGCTTGCGAGAATTCCTCGCCCAGCACCTGGGCGCTGCGGCGCGCCGGGTCGCTGACATTCCAGTGATCGACCGTCTTGCCGTTGTGCGTGAGCGAAAACGCCACGTCCGGGCGCGACAGCGCAATGCGGCGCACGACTTCGGCGCAATGGCCGAATTCGGTCTGCTCGGACTTGAGGAACTTGCGCCGCGCCGGCGTGTTGAAATACAGATCCTGCACATCGACCGTGGTGCCGGTGGCGCCGGAAGCGGGCGTCACCTGCATGCTGCCGCCGTCGATTTGCCAGGCATGGGCAGCGTCGGCCGTGCGCGAGGTGAGGGTCAGTTGCGCCACCGAGGCGATCGACGCCAGCGCCTCGCCGCGAAAGCCCAGCGTGCCGACATTTTCCAGGTCGGTCAGCGTGGCGATCTTGGAAGTGGCGTGGCGCGCCAGTGCCAGCGGTAATTGATCGGAGGGAATGCCGCGGCCATTGTCGGTGATGGCGATGCGCTTGACGCCACCCTGTTCCAGGCGGACCGTAATCTGGCTGGCGCCGGCGTCCAGGGCGTTTTCCAGCAATTCCTTGACGACCGCCGCGGGGCGTTCGACCACCTCGCCGGCGGCGATTTGCGAAATCAAGCGGTCGGGCAGTGCCTGGATCGGACGTGCTGGCAGGTGGGGCGCATTCATGCTGCGATTATAACGTGGCGGCGAAGAAGCGCCGGCATGGAAAACATGGCAGGCATGACAAGCAGGGCACGAAAGCGCGCCGTGAAGCCCGCCCGCGGCAATAGCCGGGTGGTTCAGGTGGTGTATCATGACGCCGCACTTTAGGGAGAATTATGGACTTCATGCAATTCCTCGACATGATCCTGCATGTCGACAAATCACTCGGCATCGTCATCGAACAGTACGGCACGCTGATTTACTTCATTCTGTTTGCCATCGTCTTTTGCGAAACCGGCCTGGTCGTCCTGCCTTTCCTGCCGGGCGATACCCTGCTGTTCGTGGCTGGCGCGTTTTGTGCAACCGGCGCCATGAATCCCTGGCTGCTAGTGCTTCTGCTGGTGATCGCCGCCGTGTCCGGCAATACCGTCAATTACTGGATCGGCAAGGCCATCGGCCAGAAAGTGTTTACCCACGATTACCGCTGGCTGGACAAGGCCGCTTTGCGCAAGACCCACCTGTTTTATGAAAACCATGGCGGCAAGACTATCGTGCTGGCGCGTTTCGTGCCGATCGTGCGCACCTTCGCGCCCTTCGTCGCCGGCGTGTCGGCAATGTCCTTCGGCAAATTTCAGCTGTTTAATTTTGCCGGCGCCATTCTGTGGGTGGGCGGCCTGGTCGTTGCCGGTTATTTCTTCGGCAATATCCCGCTGATCCGCGACCACTTGAATACCATCGTGCTGATCGGCATTGGCGCCGCCATCGTGCCGCTGATGCTGGGCGGCTTGTGGAAGTTCTATAAAAAAATGGCGCATCGTCCCTCCTGAGACGATGCGCCGGGCGTTTTAAATACGCTGAAATACTGCCTTAAAACTCTTCCTTAAAACTCTTCCCAGTCGTCGGCGTTGCCGGGGCGCGGCAGCGCCGGCTTGCGCGCCGGTTCCGTGACGCGGGCAGGCGCGCTGCGTTCCTGGCTTGCCGGAGCTGCCGGCCTGGATGGCGTGGCGGCCACCGGCGCGGCTGCCTTCCTGGCAGGCAGGGCGCGACCAGCGGCAGCACTGTTGATCTTGAATACCCCCACCAGTTGCGCCAGCTTGCTGGCCTGCGATTGCATGCTTTGCGCGGCTGCCGCCGATTGCTCGACCAGCGCGGCGTTCTGCTGCGTGACGCCATCCATCTGGGTAATCGCCATGCTGATCTGTTCAATGCCGGTGGTCTGTTCGTTGCTGGCGGCGGTGATCTCGCCGATGATGTCGGTGACGCGCTTGATGCTGGCGACGATGTCCTGCATGGTGGTGCCGGCCTGATCGACCAGCTTGCTGCCGGCCTCGACCCGTTCCACCGAATCGCCGATCAATTCCTTGATTTCCTTGGCCGCCGCTGCGCTGCGCTGGGCCAGGCTGCGCACTTCCGCCGCCACCACCGCAAAGCCGCGCCCCTGCTCGCCGGCGCGCGCCGCTTCCACCGCCGCATTCAGCGCCAGGATATTAGTCTGGAAGGCGATGCCGTCGATGACCGAAATGATGTCGACAATCTTTTTCGAGGAGGCATTGATCGAACCCATGGTCTCGACCACCTGCGACACCACCGCGCCGCCCTGGCTCGCCACTTCCGAGGCGGATTGCGCCAGGCCGTTGGCCTGGCGGGCATTGTCGGCGTTCTGCCGCACCGTCGAAGTCAGTTCTTCCACCGAGGACGCGGTCTCTTCCAGCGAGCTGGCCTGTTCTTCCGTGCGCGAGGACAAATCCATGTTGCCCGCGGCGATTTCGCTGGAGGCGCTGGCGATTGCTTCGGTGCCGCCGCGCACCTGGCCGACCAGGGACGCCAGGCTGTCGCGCATTTCACGCAGCGCGTGCAGCATGCTGGACTTGTCGCCGGCCCTGGTTTCGATGTCAACCGTCAGGTCGCCGCTGGCGATGCGCTCGGCCACCCGCACCGCAAGCCCCGGCTCGCCGCCGAGCTGGCGCCGCAGGCTCAGGGTGATCGCACAGGCGGCGGCGACGCCCATCAGCAGGGCGATGCCGCCCAGCGCCAGCATCAGGTTGCGCGCGCCTTCATAGCTGGCGTTGGATTCGAATCCGTACATGATGCTGCGCTTGTCCACGGCCCGGACCAGCTCGTCGAGGCTGGCCAGCCACGCCTGTTGCGCCGGCTGCACTTCGGTCAGCAAAATCCGGGTGGCTTCCGCTGCCTGTTGCGCCTGGCCCAGTTCCATCGCCTTGTTCATCAGCGGCATTGCTGCGCCGCCCGCATCCCTGACCTTGGCCAGTAGCGGCTTGACTTCCGAATCGGCCGTCATGGTGGACAGCATCTGCTCGAATTGTTCTTCGGCGCTGCGGTATTGCCTTTCCTGCTCGCGGATACGGTCGACTTCCCGCTCCAGTTCGGCGGCATCCTGCACCAGCGCAGCATTGCGCTGAGCGATCATGCGATCCATGACCGAGTTGCGCATGGTCGTCACCAGCCTGCTTTGCACGTTATTGACGGTCAGGACCTGTTCGAGGCGTTGCTGGATTTGCGACATGTTCATGATGCCCAGCGCCGTGATTCCTCCCAGCAGTGCCAGCACCAGCGCAAAACCGATGCCCAGGCGGGTGCCGACCCGGGTATTTGCTAGATTCATTGTTTCTCCTCCTGTTGGATTTTTCTGTGCCTTGGCAGCAGTTTGTTATGTCATGCGGTTTTTGGCCAGCGGCGGGTTTTTGGCAAAATACTTGCGGATGCCGGTCAGGATGGCGTCGGCCATTTGTTCCTGGTAACCCTCGTCGGTCAACTTGGCTTCCTCTTCCGGATTCGAGATGAATGCGGTTTCGATCAGGATGCTGGGGATATCGGGCGCTTTCAGCACCGCGAATCCGGCCTGTTCGACATGGGGCTTGTGCAGGCGGTTGATGCCGCCGATTTCGCGCAGCACCGCCTTGCCGAGCTTGAGGCTGTCGTTGATCTGGGCGGTGGTGGAGAGGTCCAGCAGCACGCTGGCCAGTTGCTTGTCATGCACCTTGATATTGACGCCGCCGATCAGGTCCGCGGCGTTTTCCTTTTTCGCCAGCCAGCGCGCCGCCGTGGAAGAAGCGCCTTTTTCCGACAGCGTGAACACCGAGGCGCCGCGCGCTGTCGGTTCGACCCAGGCATCGGCATGGATGGAGACGAACAGGTCTGACTGCACCTTGCGCGCCTTTTGCACGCGCGTGTGCAGCGGTACGAAAAAATCGGCGTCGCGCGTCATCATCACGCGCATGTTGGGCTGGCCTTCGATCTTGGTCTTGAGGCGCTTGGCGATCGCCAGCACCACATCCTTTTCACGGCTGCCGCCGCGGCCCACCGCGCCGGGGTCCTCGCCGCCATGGCCGGGATCGAGCGCAATGGTGATCATGCGCGTGAGCTGCGGCGCCGGTTCCGCTTGCTCGGCCCTGGCGGTCCTGGTCTCGGCTGGCTTCGGTTTCGGCTCGGGCAGGACTTCGGCAGCTTGCGCGGCGTTTGCGGCGGCCGCTTCCTTGGCATAGTTCTGGGCGATCAGCACTTCGATCGGATCGGGCGGATTGACAGGGTAGAGGTCGAACACCAGCCGGTGCTGATAGTCGCCCACTGGCGTCAGCGTAAAGACTTGCGGATCGATGGCCGCTTTCAGGTCGAACACCAGGCGCACCACGCCGGGCCGGTTTTGCCCGACCCGCACCTGCCTGATGTAAGGATCGTTGGACTGGATCTTGGCGACCAGTTCCTTCAGGGTCGGGTTCAGCTCGATGCCTTCGATATCCACCACCAGCCGTTCCGGGTCCTTGACGAGAAAATGGCTGACCTTGAGGTCGCTGTCGTTTTCCAGGGTGACACGGGTGTAGTCTTCGGCCGGCCACACGCGTACGGCGACGATGCGCGCGGCATGGGCCGGCAGCGGCGTCAGGACGGAGAGCAGGAGGGTCGCGCCGGCGCCCAGAAATACGCGGCGCTTGCGCGACAGGCGCGTTGCAGGATTTTCTACAGATTCGGTGCGAAGTGGAGTCTTTCGAGGCATGCTTTACCTTGCTCGGACAATCCTTGCAATTCTACATCACGTCCGGTTTCGGTGATGCCAAGAAACACTTCGATGTCGGGAGCGGGCAACACGCCCTGGGCCTTTTCCGGCCATTCCACCAGGCAAACCGTGGCTTGGTTGAAGTGCTCGCGGAAGCCGGCGTCGAGGAATTCCTCCGGGCTGCCCATGCGGTACAGGTCGAAATGGATCACTTCGACGGGCTTGCCGCCGAGAGTGACTGCATACGGTTCGGCCAGGGTATAGGTGGGACTTTTCACATGGCCGGCATAGCCGGCGGCATGCAGCAGCGCGCGTGTCAGGGTGGTCTTGCCGGCGCCGAGGTCGCCGTGCAGGTAAATCGTCAAGCCCGGCGCCAGCGCCTGGGCCAGCGATTCGCCAAGCGCCACGGTGCCGGCCTCATCGTGCAGAATGGTTTTAAAATGGTGCATTGCTCGAATTCCCGATGATGGAGCAGGTTTATACGGACCGCCGCTCCATTTTCATTTTTTCAATTACCCTGCCAAGATGACTATGCAACCCGACCTGCACGCGCTCGCGCAAGCGATTCCTGAATGGGGGCGCGAACTTGGCCTGGCAGAAGTGCGCATTGCCGCCGCCGATCTGACGCAGGAAGAAGCCGGCCTGCAAGCCTGGCTGGACGCCGGCATGCATGGCCAAATGAATTATATGGCAAGCCACGGCATGAAGCGCGCGCGCCCCGCCGAACTGGTGCCGGGCACGCTGCGGGTGATTTCCGCCCGTCTCGATTACCTGCCCCAGGGCGCGTCGCCGGACTGGCGCGCCACCGAGCGGCAGCGGCAAGCCGATCCGGGCGCTGCAGTCGTGTCCGTGTATGCCCGCGGACGCGATTACCACAAGGTCTTGCGCGCCCGCCTGCAGCGGCTGGCCGAGCGCATCGCGCAAGAGACGGGGCCGTTCGGCTACCGTGCCTTCACCGATTCCGCGCCAGTGCTGGAAGTGGCGCTGGCCGGCCACGCCGGCCTCGGCTGGCGCGGCAAGCACACGTTGTTGCTGAACCGGCAGGCGGGCTCAATGTTCTTCCTAGGCGAGATCTATACCGATTTGCCGCTGCCGGTCGATGCGCCGGTGGACGCGCATTGCGGCGCCTGCCATTCCTGCATCGACGCCTGTCCCACCCAGGCCATCGTCGGGCCGTACCGGCTGGATGCGCGGCGCTGCATTTCCTATCTGACCATCGAATTGAAAGACAGCATTCCCGAGGAGTTGAGGCCGCTGATCGGCAACCGCGTCTATGGCTGCGACGATTGCCAGCTGGTCTGCCCGTGGAACAAGTTCGCGCAGCGCGCGGTCCTGCCGGACTTCGAAGTGCGCAACGGCCTGGATGGCGCCGGCCTGATCGAACTGTTTGCCTGGAGCGAGGAAGAATTCAACCGCAGGCTGGAAGGCAGCCCGATCCGTCGCATCGGCCACGAGTGCTGGCTGCGCAATATCGCCGTTGCGCTCGGCAATGCCGCTGCGGCTGGGCATTCTCAAGCGGCAATAGTCACCGCCTTGCAGGCGCGCATCGATCATCCATCGGCAATGGTGCGCGAGCATGTTGAATGGGCTTTGGCGCAATGCCGATAAGCCCGAAAAAGACGCGAATAAGGCGTGCACCGTGTTATTGCGGCGCAAAAATCTCTTCGGCACGCAGGCATTTTTCAGCGCCTTTCCGCAGCGCCTTGCGTACCTGAATTCGCCGTTTCCCTTTCCTGATTTTCTCGGTGTTGCCTGCCTGCCGCGCAGGCTGGCGCCATCAGCACGCTGCCATGGATGCACGCATGGCGGATGCACGCATGGCCAGTGATCCATGTGTGGCGATCAAGTCCAAGACCCCAACTAATTGCATTGCAGCATTTAAAAAAACCGCAAAAAATAATTCTTGCATATCACGAAAATACTTCTTATATTTCATAAAGCAATACCTGATATATCAGAAAATTATAGTGAAACATCACTAAATATTAATTTGCATTTATTTTTTATTAATTTGCAATTTCAGGAGACAAAATGAAATCCCGTATTCAAGCATCGCGTCATCGTCTGGCAACAGGATTGGGGCTGGTGGCTGCCCTGGCTTTTTCCGGCAGTGCGTTTGGCGCCGACCCTGACGTATTCAAGATCGGCGGGGTGGTTTCTCTTTCCGGCACCTATGGCATTTTTGGCGACGACATGCGCAAAGGCGTGGAACTGGCCATTGCGCAGCGCGGCGGCAAGGTACTGGGCAAGCCGATCCAGGTGACTTGGGAAGACGATGAAACCAAGCCGCAGCCGGCGGTGCAAAAGACCACCCGCCTGATTGCGGACGGCGCGCAAATGATTTTCGGCGCGGTCAGCTCGGCCTCGTCCATTGCGATCATGAATATCGCCAAGCAGCGCAAAATCCCGCATCTGGTGACGATGTCGGCCGATGACAAGATTACCTTGCCGGGCGGCTCGCGCTATACCTTCCGCACTTCCAACACGCTGGGCATGGAACAGCGCATGGCGCTTGCCTACAGCAAGGATCAGAAACTCAAGCGTGTCTATGGCGTGACGGCGGATTACCAGGCAACGCGCGACAGCTGGGAATGGTATCGCAAGGAAGCGGAAAAAGCCGGTATCGAAATCGTCGGCGCGGATTTCCCGCCGCTCGGCAACCGTGATTTCTCTTCCATCGCTGACAAGATCGCACGCTCCAATGCGGATGGCGTTGCCTTATTTATGACCGGTTCGGACTCGGTCACCATGGTGAAGCAGGCAGGCCAGGTCGGCCTTGACAAGACCCGTAAGATTTTCGGTCCGGTGATCGCCGACGAAACCATGGCGGCAGGCGTGGGGCCGACCTCGGTCGGGGTCAATTCCGGCGTGCGTTACCACTTTACGGTCGAGAATGCGGCGAACAAGAAATTTGTCGAAGCGTATCGCAAGAAATACAACGAATTCCCGTCGAGCGCTGCCGGCGAAGCATTCGACGGCATGGCGTGGTGGCTGGATGTGGTGGAAAAGACCGGTTCCTGGGACCGTGAAAAATGGGTCGAGGCATTTGTCGGCAGCGTGCGCGACAACTCGCTGGAAGGCCGCAAGGAAATGAGCGCATGCGACCATCAGGCCCGTCAGGATGGCTTGTGGGGCGAAGTAGTTACCGCCAAACCGCCGCATCCCGCTTACGTCATGAAAATTACCAAGGTGTATCCGCCGAAGGATATTTTCGAAGAATGCAAGCGGTAATCCGCAAGTAACTCGTGCGCCGGGAAGCGGCGGGCGCAATGCCGCCAGCTGCTTCCCGCCTGACCGGCCGTCTCGGCCGGGCGGCGTTGCACACCCTTCCGTACTATCAGGGATCACTATGTCCACGATTATTATCGGGCTTAGCCTTGGCATGCTGCTGTTCTTGCTGGCATCCGGGCTGACGCTTATCTTCGGCATGCTCGGTGTCATCAATTTCGCCCATGGCGCCTTGTACATGCTCGGCGCTTATCTTTCCTTCGATATCGCGCATCGCAGCGGGTCGTTTGCGCTCGGCGTCATCGTGGCCACGGTGATCGTCGGACTGGTCGGCATCGCGATGGAACGATTCACATTGCGTCCGCTGTACAGTCGCCCGCACTTTTACCAGCTGGTCCTGACCTTCGGCTTCATCCTGGTGCTGAGCGAAGCGGTCAAGCTGTTCTGGGGTCTGGGCTACAAGGAAGCGCCGATGCCGGCCCTGTTGTCCGGCTCGGTCGAAATGTTCGGTAGCACCATCCCGGTCTACCGGCTGTTCGTCATCGGCTTCGGTGCCGCCGTCGCAATCGGGCTGTTCGCCGCGCTCGAACGCAGCACCTTCGGCATGCTGGTGCGTGCCGCCAGCAGCGACAGTGAGATGGTGCAGGCGCTCGGTTTGCCGGCATCGACCATCCGCACGGCGGTTTTCGGCTTCGGCGCCGGTCTGGCCGGCCTGGCAGGCGCCATCGCGGCCCCCTTGTTTCCAATTGAACTGGGCATGGGGACCAATACCATCATCGACTGCTTCATCGTCGTCATTCTTGGCGGCCTGGGCAATATCCGCGGCGTGATTGCGGCAGCCCTGCTGATCGGCATGGTGCGCGCGATCGGCTACACCTTCATGCCCAGCTGGGTCGATGTGCTGACGTTCGCGTTGCTGATCGCGACATTGCTGACGCGCCCGCAAGGCCTGTTTTCCCGTCCCGTGAGGTCCGCATGAATCTGTCACGCTTCGATGTACTGATCGGCCTGCTGATGGCGCCGGTCATTCTTGTTCTGCCGTTCCTGACGCAGGATGACTTTTATCTGAATCTCGCGACGCTGATTATGATCTGGTCGATCTTCGCCGTCGGCTTCGATTTCGTGTTCGGCTCTTTGGGTATGGTGTCGTTCGGCCACGCCAGCTTTCTTGGCATCGGCGGCTATGCGCTGGCGGTCACCACGCAAAGATTCGGCTTGCCGTTCGAGGCCGGCGTGCTGGCGGCAATCGTGATGGCGGCTGTCTGCGCCTGGATATTCAGCTTTTTCGCGCTGCGTGTCTCCGGCATATTCTTCGCGCTGGTGACGCTCGCGCTGACGCAACTGCTGTACATCCTGGCCGACAGCAAGTTGCGCGAATGGACTGGGGGCGCCGACGGCCTGCCTGGCGTGGCCCGCCCGGAAATTCATGGCATCGATTTCTTCAGCTCGTTCAACTTTTACTGGTACGTGGCGGCGATTTTCGTGCTGGTGATGGCGGGCATTGCGATCATTCGCCGCTCGCCATTCGGTCGCGTCATCTCGAGCATCCAGCAAAATGAAATACGCACCCAGCACCTTGGCTACAACACGCATCGCATCAAGCAGATCACCTTCCTCGTGTCCGGCGCCATCAGCGGCCTCGCCGGCGCCTTGCTGGCATCGCTGCTGATGTATGTGAATCCGCAGATGCTGCACTGGAGCACCTCGGGCGACGTCATCATCATGACGCTGCTGGGCGGCGCCGGCACCCTATGGGGCCCGGTTGCCGGCGTCATGATTTTCGAGATCCTGAAGGAATGGCTGAGCGGGAGGACGCCATACTGGTACGGCATCCTCGGCATCGTCTTCATCCTGGTGACGCTGTACTTCCCGAAAGGGGTGCTGGGAGAAATCCAGGCATTCGCAGGCCGGATCCGCCGGCGCGGAGGAAAATCATGAGCAATATCGCACTGCAATGCGCTCACGTGAGTGTCAGCTTCGGCGCGCTCAAGGCGATCGACGACGTCAATCACGATTTCGAGGCGGGGCGGGTGTACGGCCTGATCGGCCCAAACGGGGCCGGCAAGACCACGCTGCTCAATGTGCTGGCCGGCCGCCTGTTGCAGCATCAGGGCAAGGTCCTGTGCCACGGCCAGGACATTTCGGCGCTGGCGCCGCATCAGCGCGCGCGGCATGGCGTCGGCCGCAGCTTTCAGATCACCAAGATTTTTTCTGACATGACGGTGCTCGAAAATCTGCGCATCGCCGCCCAGATCAAGCATTCCCGTTTCATGCCGTTCTGGATCGCGCCTCGCTACGATCGCAAGCTTGCCGAGGATATCGATGTGATGCTGGAAATGACCGGCTTGACGGCGCATCGCGATGACATTGCCGGCGCCATGTCTTACGGCTTGCAGCGTGCGCTGGAACTCGGGCTGACCTTGTTGCCAAATCCGCGCATCCTGCTGCTGGATGAGCCGCTGGCCGGTATCGGCCACCATGAAATCGAAGCGGCGACGCGGCTGATCCAGAGCGCTTCCGCCGGCCGCACCGTCCTGCTGATCGAGCACAACATGGACGTCATCATGTCGCTATCGGAGCAGATTGTCGTCATGAGCAACGGCAGCGTCATCGCGCAGGGAACGCCAGATCAGATCCGGACCGACGCGACGGTGCGTTCGGTTTATCTGGGAGAGGATGAATAAGCATGATTGCACTGGAAAACGCCTTTGTTCAATACGGACCCGCACGCGTATTGAGCGATGTGACGATCACGGCGGCGCAAGATGAAATCATTGCCATCGTCGGCCGCAACGGCGCGGGCAAATCCACCACGCTGAAAACCATGATGGGACTGCTGCCGTTGCAGCAAGGCCGGCGCATGTTCCATCAGCAGGACATTACTCGCGTGGCGGTCGAAAACATTAGCCGCCTGGGTATTGCGCTGGTGCCGGATAGCCGCCGTATTTTTCCGAATCTGACAGTGATGGAAAACTTGCGCATGGGTGGTTTGGCGCACAAGCCCGGCTACTGGACCATCGAGCGCGTGCTGGAAATATTTCCCCGGCTGCAGGAGCGTATCGGCTTCGGTGGCGACCAATTGTCCGGCGGTGAACAGCAGATGCTGTCGATCGCGCGCGCCTTGCTCGGTAACCCGAAAATCCTGCTGCTGGACGAGCCGACCGAGGGTCTGGCGCCGCTGATCGTCAATCATTTGATCGAGATTTTCACCCTGGTGCACCAGCAGGGAACCGGCATCGTGCTGGTCGAGCAAAACCTCAAGGTGCCGATGCGCCTGGCGCATCGGCAGTATGTGCTGGACCACGGCGCAGTGGCCTGGTCCGGCACCGCCGCCGAGTTGCAAGCGCAACGCGAAACTGTTGAATCGATTATAACTACTGGAGTCACACATGAGCACTAACCGTACCTACATCGTCGGCGTCGGTATTACGCACTTCGCCAAGCAGCTGGAGATCAGCGTCAAGGACCTCGTGTGCGAGGCAGTGAACGCAGCCTTGAAAGATGCCGGATGCGATGCCGGCATGCTGCAAGGCGCCTATTTCGCCACTGCCGGGCAGGGCCCGATCGAAGGCCAGTACATGGTCGCCGGCCAGGTCGCGCTGGCGGCGGCGGGCATTACCGGTATTCCGGTGGTTAATGTCGAAAACGCCTGTGCCAGTTCCAGCACGGCGCTCAATGCGGCCCAGATGTTTGTGTCATCGGGCGCGGGCGACATTTGCCTGGCGGTAGGTGTCGACAAGCTGTTTTCAACCGACAAGGAAAAAAGCTTTGCAGTATTCGATGGCGCCTGGGATGTGCATCAAGCCAGCCAGCAAATGCAGGCCCTGATGAATCTGGCTGCCGACGTCAAGCCGCCGGCAGATTATGTCGAGCCGGGCAAGCGTAGCGTGTTTATGGATATCTATGCCAGCCTGGCTCGGTTGCATATGAAAACCTTTGGCACCACACAGCGCCAGATTGCCGCAGTCGCGGCGAAAAACCATGTGCATTCGACGCGCAATCCGCTGGCCCAGTTCCAATACCCAATGACCATCGACGAAGTGCTTGCTGCACGTGCCGTGTCGTGGCCGCTAACCTTGCCGATGTGCGCGCCGATCAGCGATGGCGCCGCGGCTGCCATCATCTGCAACGAAGCCGGTTTGAAGAAACTGCAGAAAAGCCGTGCGGTGCGGCTGTGCGCCAGCGTGCTGCGCAGCGCCACCGATCGCCCCGCCGATCAGTACGAACGCCATCTGTGCCATCTGGCGGCGCTGCAGGCGTATGAAATGGCCGGCGTCGGCCCGGCTGATATGTCGCTGGCGGAAGTGCACGATGCCACCGCGTTCGCCGAGATCCAGCAAACCGAAGCGCTCGGCTTTTGCGCTTTTGGTGAAGGCGGTCCGATGGCCGAATCAGGCGCCACTACGCTCGGCGGCAAAATCCCGATCAACGTTTCCGGCGGCCTGCTGTCGCGCGGCCATCCGATCGGCGCCACCGGCCTGGCGCAGGTATATGAAATGGTGACGCAGCTGCGCGGCGAAGCCGGTTCGCGCCAGGTCGAGAATGCCCGTTTTGCAATCGCGGAAAATGGCGGCGGCTTTCGCGGCGTCGAAGAAGCATCGACCTCGATCATCATCCTTGGCAAGCAATAGACTGAATCCCGATTATCAGCAGACCCGTCACGAGGCAAACATGAACTTGAGCCATCTCTTTCAACGCAGTGTGCAACAGTACCCGCAGCGCCCAGCGCTGGCCCGGGGCATCGAGCCCGCCCTGACTTATTCGGAGTTGAACCAGCGGGTGCGGTCGCTGGCATACTGGCTGCGCCATACGCTGGAATTGCAGGCGGGAGACCGCGTCATGCTGGCAATGAAAAATTGCCCTGAGTATATGGAGCTGATGCTGGCCAGCTGGCATGCCGGATTGGGTGTCGTGCCGGTCAACAGCAAGCTGCATCCAAATGAAATCGATTACATGCTGCGCGATTCCGGTGCGCGCGCCTGCCTGTCGCAAGGCGCGCTGTTTCAATCGCTGCAGCCTGTAGCGGCGCAGATCGACGGTTTGCAACTGGTCGACGTAGCGTCTGAAGCGTACCGCCTGGCGGCAAACAGCCCGGCGCTCGAACCCGCCAGCGACAGCGACCGCGAACTGGCATGGCTGTTTTATACCAGCGGCACGACCGGCCGATCCAAGGGCGTCATGCTGTCGCATGCAAACATGGTCAGCGCGGCCATGCATTTTTATTCGGATGTGCAAGCTGTAGCTAGCGATGATGTGCTGGTGCACGTCGCGCCGATGTCGCATGGCAGCGGTATTTACAGCATCCCGTATTTCATCAAGGGCGCCTTACAGGTGGTGCCTGAATCCGGCGGCCTGGACGAAGCCGAGCTGTTTGACTTGTTTCAACATTACGACAAGGTGAGCCTGTTTGCGGCGCCGACCATCGTGCAGCGGCTGGTGCATCATGCGCAGCAGCATCCGGTCAGCTGGCCCGGACTGCGTGCAATGCTGGTAGGCGGGGCGCCGTTTTACGTCGAAGACATTAAAATTGCCGTGCAATGCTTTGGCCCGCGCATCGCGCAAATGTATGGCCAGGGCGAAAGCCCGATGACTATCTCAGCTTTGCCGGCAGAGCAACTGGCCCGGGCTGTCGTCGAGAACGACGTGGCCATGCTGGCATCGGTGGGGTTTGCGCAAACCGCGATCCATGTGGCGATTGTGGACAGCGAAAACAAGCCGGTTGCGCCCGGCGTGACCGGCGAAGTGGTCGTCAAGGGGCCGACCGTGATGGCAGGTTACTGGAACAATCCGGAAGCGACCCGGCAAACCGTGGTGGACGGTGCACTGCGTACCGGCGATATCGGCTTGCTGGACGAGCGGGGTCTGTTGCATCTCAAGGATCGCTCGAAAGACGTTATCATTAGTGGCGGCAGCAACATCTATCCGCGTGAGGTCGAGGAAGCGCTGCTGACGCATGAAGCGGTCGCAGAAGTCTCAGTGGTCGGTGCGCCTGATTCAGAATGGGGTGAGGCGGTTGTTGCATTTGTGGTGTGCCATCCGGGCGCCACGGTAACCGCAGCGGAGCTGGACAGGCTATGCCTTGAGAGCATTGCCCGTTTCAAGCGGCCGAAACGTTACGTTTTCGTTTCCGAGTTCCCTAAAAATAGCACTGGAAAAGTATTGAAGCGGGAACTGCAGAAAAGTATCGCCGCCCCATAATGAAAAGGCATCAGGATAAAGGTAACTGAGTGAAGACATCGGAAAATCTGTTCGATCGGGAGGCGGTCAGCCAGACCGAGAAGGCTTACGTTGCTCTCGAAGAGCTGATCGTCACCGGCGAGCTGCCGCCCGGCAGCCAATGGTCCGAGAATGCGCTGAGCGAACGGCTTGGCATTGGCCGCTCGCCGATTCGCGATGCGCTGCAGAAGCTGGCGTTCCAGCGGTTGGTGCACATCGCGCCCCGGCAGGGCATCTTTATTTCCGAAATTGATTATCAGGGCCAGCTGCAGATCATCCAGAGCCGCCGCGAAATCGAAAAGTTGATCGTGGCGCAAGCGGCCCTGTGCGCGACCCCGCAGGAGCGGGCCGGCATGTCGCAATTGATTGCCGAACTGGAGCATCTCAAAGAGCAGAAGGATATGCGGCGCTACATGCGCGTGCATTTTAATTTGACCAGACAGGTTGGCAACGCGTCGCGCAACAGTTATGCCGCGGAGTTTTACGCAATGCTGCAGACGCTGGCGCGGCGCTTTCTGTATTTCCATCAGGACCGTTATCCGAGCCTGGCAAAAATCTGCGACCTGCATATCAATCAGCTCAACGCGATTATTGGCGGATCGCCGGAGGCTGCCCGGGAGGCCGCCGTGATGCGCAATGACTATGCGGAAGAGCGCGCAAGAAACATACTGATGGAGTTGATCGCCTCGTCTGCGGTTACTGTTTCCATCAATAACAGGCAATAGGGGAGTGACAATGCGTATCGGCTTTATCGGTCTGGGAAACATGGGCGCGCCCATGGTGGCGAACCTGCTGAAGGCCGGCCTGCCCGTATCCGTGTTCGATATCAATGCCGCGGCGGTGAGCGCGGCAGTGGCTGGCGGTGCGGTTGCCGCGAGTTCGGCGAAAGATGTGGCCGCGCAGGCGGATCTGGTGTTGACGGCCTTGCCGTCGCCGCAGCTTGTCAAGCGGGTTTACCTGGCGGACGATGGCATCCTGGCCGGCGCCGGAAAAGATGCCGTGCTGGTCGATTGCAGTACGATCGATCCGCATACCGCACGCGAGCTGGTCGACGCGGCGGCGGCGGATGGCCGGAGAATGGCGGATGCGCCGATATCCGGCGGCACCCTGGGCGCCAAGGCCGGCACGCTCACTTTCATGGTGGGAGCGGATGCCGAGTTATTTGCGCACATCGAACCGGTGCTGAAAACCATGGGCCAGAACGTGATTCATTGCGGCGGGCCCGGCAGCGGGCAAGTGGTCAAGATTTGCAACAACCTGCTGCTGGCGATTTCCATGACCGGCACCAGCGAAGTCATGGCGCTGGGCGTCAGGCTTGGAGTAGACCCGAAGGTTCTGGCAAGCGCCATCAATACATCATCCGGCCGTTGCTTCAGTTCCGACACGATGAATCCGTGGCCCGGCGTCTCGCCCGACGCGCCAGCGTCGCATGGCTATGCGCCGGGTGGCACGGCTGAAATCATGCTCAAGGATGTCAACCTGGCGGTGGATGCCGCGCGCGAAGTCAAACAGCCGGTGATACTAGGTGCGGTTTCGCAACAGCTCTATCAGATGCTGATTGCGCGCGGGTGGGGAGACAAGGACCTGTCGGCGATCATTCAACTGTATCGCGAACGGTAAAGCCGGCGCCTTACCTGACCAGCCCCAGCCACAGCGGCAAAGTAAGGGCCGACAGCACCGTGCCGGCCGAAATCAGGAAGGCGACGAAGGGAGCGTTGCCGCCCATGCGCGCCGCCAGCACATAGGCGCTGGAAGCGGTAGGCAGGGCGGCGAACAGCACCGCGGTCTGCAGTTGCAGCCGCGGCAGCTCCAGCCAGCGGCCGATGAAAAAGGCCAGCGCCGGCATCGCCAGCAGCTTGATGGCGGTGAACCAGGCCGCCAGGCCCTTGGCCTCGTGCAGGCCGGACAGGCGCAAGCCGGCGCCGACCATGAGCAGGCCGAGCGCGATCGAAGCATTGCCCAGCCGCGACAAACTGGCGCCCAGCACTTCCGGCACGTGCAGGCCGGCCAGATTGAACAGCACGCCGCACAGGGTCGACATCAGCAGCGGGTTTTTCACCATTTCCCGCAGCAGGCTGCCCTCTTTATGCGTGAGCGCATGGACCGCCGCCAGGTTGGCGACCGGCACGGCAAAACCAATGATGATCGCCATCAGCCCGACGCCCTGTTCGCCGGCCAGGCGCGATGCCAGCGCCAGCGCGATATACGAATTGAAGCGGAAGGCGGTCTGCACGCCCGACTCGAACAGCATCGGCCCGGGGCGGAACAGCGGCTTGCCCAGCCAGCCCAGCGCGATGCCGCCGGCCAGGGTCAGCATGGCTGTCTGCACCATCTTGCCGGTGCTGGCCAGGTCCAGCGGCGCGCGCGTGGTGGAATAAAACAGCAGGGCGGGAAACAAGACGTAATACACCAGTTTTTCCATGCCGCTCCAGAAAGCCTGTCCCCAATTGGTCGTGCGATACAGGATAAAGCCGAGCAATATCAGGGTGAAGTCGGGCAGCAGCAGGGACGCGATCGACATGAAGCGAAAGACGGGAAATGGCAGCGGAGAGAATCCGGAAAGATACTCGGCATAACTTGTTTCTGCAAGTCAATGATTCTCAGGGGCGGCAGAACAGCGCATAATGCTGGCTGTTTTCGCATCAGTTTGCAAAATTGGAAAGGTCATCATGGATTTCACCAGCCCTCAGTTCTGGATCGCGCTCTTGCAAATCGTCGCGATCGATATCGTATTGGGGGGAGATAACGCGGTCGTGATCGGCCTGGCGTGCCGCCGCCTGCCGGAGCGCGAACGCAAGCTCGGCATCCTGTGGGGCATGGCCGGCGCCATCGGCTTGCGCGTGGTGCTGATCTTTTTCGCGGTGAGCCTGCTGGCGGTGCCCTACCTGAAAATCGTCGGCGCCGTCCTGCTGTTCTGGATCGGCATCAAGCTGCTGCAGCCGGAACCGGAGGAGGGCGGGCATCATATCGAAGCCGGCGCGACCCTGTTCGGCGCGGTCAAGACCATCATCGTCGCCGATGCGGTGATGAGCCTGGATAACGTCATCGCCATTGCCGGCGCGGCGGGCGACCACCTCGGCCTGGTGATTTTCGGGCTGCTGCTGTCGATCCCCATCATCCTGCTGGGCAGCCAGCTGGTGATCAAGCTGATGGACCGTTTCCCGATCGTGGTCGTCCTCGGCGGCGCGCTGCTGGGCTGGATTGCCGGCGGCATGCTGGTGTCGGACGTGGCGGTCCACGATGCGGTGATGGCGGCGTTCCCGCTGGCCAAGTGGGTGGGGCCGGCGGTCGGCGCGGTGGTGGTGGTGGTGGTCGGCAAAGCGCTGGCGGCCCGCACCGAGGCGCGGCGTGCCCCGGTGCTGCAAGACCTGGCGGAACAAAGCCGCCCGGGCGAGCCGCCCCACGCCTCCTGATCCTTCCCTGCAACAAGCAATTCAACACCATTTTTTGCGGAGCGGTACATGTCCAAAATCCTGATTCCCTGCGATGATTCGCCCGGCGCATTGCGCGCGCTTGCCTACCTGGTCAAGAAAATCCAGACCGGGCGGGAAAACGCCGAGCTGCATCTGGTGAATGTCCAGCATCCGCTGCATGGCGGCGTCAGCACCTTCATCAGCGCCGCGCAGATCAAGGAGCTGCACCAGGAAGACGGCGCCAAGGCATTGGCAGGCTCGCGCAAGCTGCTCGACGACGCCGGCATCCCGTATCACACGCATGTCTTCGTCGGCGAGCCGGCCGAAACGATGGCGCGTTATGCCCAGGAGCAGGACTTCGATGAAATCGTCATGGGTACACGCGGCCAGAACCAGATTTCCACCATGCTGCTGGGTTCGGTGTCGCTCAAGCTGTTGAATCTGGCGAAGGTGCCGGTGTTGCTGGTGAAATAAGCGGCGGAATCAGCGCAGACGGGATCAGCACAGGCATTCAGACGCTTTCCTTGAAGAAAAATTATAATTTCTTCTTTTAATTTTTTCGTTGGAAAAATGTCGGCACAAAAAGTTAATTGCTTGATTTTCATCAGATAAGCGCGGAGTTTCACTGCTACAGTGTTTATCGCTGGCTTTCTTATGTTAGGCAACACGCATACGGACACAGTGTTCGCTGCGGCCTGCCGATGAGAACCCTGCAAAGGAAAGCGACATCTGAAGGAGCGAGGTGACGTAATAATACAAATACAGACGGACTGCACCGTGTGATGAGGAGACAGGTGTTTTGAGAATGCCGCTATCAAAGCGGCCCGAAATGCCAGCGCAAGGGTTTGGGCGCGTCGGAAGACGCGCCCTTTTTCTTTTGCGGATTTTGCCACGGGCGGGGCATTGCGGCCAGGGCAAGGTGGGACGCGGTTCCGTTGCCGGCGGTTTTGCGCTAAGCTGTGCAGCCATGAATTCCTCGCAGACCGGCCGGATTTTTTCCGCCATCGTTCCCGCTCCCTTCGGTTTTGTCGGTATCCGCAGCGATCCCCGCCATGTGCAGGAACTGGTGTACCTGCCTTCCTCGTTTTCGCTCGAAGAACAAGATCCGGCGAACCGTCCCGCCGAGCTGGCCGTGCGCCAGGTCGAACGCTACCTGCAAGAGCCCGATTTCCGCTTCGACCTGCCGCTGGCCGAGGTCGGCACGCTTTTCCAGCGCAAGGTCTGGCAGGCGATCGCCGCCATTCCGCGCGGCGAGGTGCTTACCTACGGCGCCGTCGCCAGGACTGTCGGCTGCGGGGCGCCGCGCGCGGTCGGCCAGGCTTGCGGCGCCAACTGGTTTCCGCTGGTGATTCCCTGCCACCGCGTGACCGCCAGCGGCGGCCTGGGCGGCTTTTCCAACCATGACGACGCCACTGGCTTCCATGTCGGCGTCAAGCGCTGGCTGCTGGCGCATGAAGGCGTGGCCGGATACAAGTGAGTAAGTCCCTTACGCAGCTTAAGCCACTGACGCCCCGCGCTGGCAAGCCTCGCCCCGCGTGCCCTCCGGGCGTGGCCCCCGAAGACCAGGCCGCCATCGATGAATTCTGCGATAGCCTGTGGCTGGAAGACGGCCTGGCAAAAAATACGCTGGAAGCCTACCGGCGCGACATGCGCCTGTTCGCCCTCTGGCTGCGCGCCGAACGCACCCAACCTTTGCTGGCTGCGCAGGCAGAAGATTTGTTGGCCTATTTTGCCGCCCGCCACGCCGACACCAAGGCCACTTCGGCCAACCGGCGCCTGGCGGTGCTGAAGCGTTTTTACCAGCTGGCGCTGCGGCAGAAAAAGATCGCGGCCGATCCGTGCCTGCACATGCAATCGGCCAAGCAGCCGCCGCGCTTTCCGAAAACCCTGTCGGAAGCCCAGGTCGAGGCGTTGCTGGCCGCGCCCGACGTGAATGCGCCGCTTGGCTTGCGCGACCGCACCATGCTGGAACTGATGTACGCCAGCGGCTTGCGGGTGTCGGAACTGGTGCTGCTGAAATCGATCGAGGTCGGCATGAACGAGGGCGTGCTGCGGATTACCGGCAAGGGCAGCAAGACCCGGCTGGTGCCGTTCGGCGAGGAAGCCCGCGCCTGGATCGAGCGCTACCTGCGCCAGGCCCGGGGCGAGATCCTCAACGGCCGCAGCGACGATGCGCTGTTCGTCACCGGCCGCGGCGGCGCCATGACGCGGCAGATGTTCTGGACCCTGATCAAGAAATATGCGCAGAAGGCCGGCATCAACGCGCCGCTGTCGCCGCACACCCTGCGCCATGCCTTCGCCACGCACTTGCTCAACCATGGTGCCGACCTGCGCGTGGTGCAGCTGCTGCTGGGGCATGCCGACATCTCCACCACGCAGATCTATACTCACGTCGCGCGCGAACGCCTGAAGCAGCTACATGCGCAGCACCATCCGCGCGGCTAGATGGTTAAGCGGGGTCGCGCAATGCCACCTTCACCAGCACTGCGCCGTGGTCCGAGGCTTCTGGATTGCCAAGCTGGATATGGTCGTTCATGTACATGACTTCCGTAACCGCGCCGAGCGCGTGCGGCCAGCCGGGATGGAATTCCTTCGACACCAGCACATGGTCGATGGTGTGGAATACGCCTTCATGGATATGGCTGTAGCCGACATCGCGTGAAAAATCGCGCCGTGCCTGGATGCGGTAGCTGTCGAAGAGGCGCCGGCCGAAGCCGTCGCCAAGACCATCCATTTCCGGCTGCGGCCTTCCTACGCCGGTGACCAATTGCGTGGTGACCGCTTCGGCGATGTCATTGAAGTCGCCCATGACTACCAGCGGCGCATGGCCGTGCTCCGGCATCAGGCCATCCAGCACATGGCGCAATCCTACCGCTTCGGTGCCGCGCCGGTATAGCGAGCGCAGCGAGGCCAGGTCGAACAGGGCGGGATCGTTGACATCTTCGCCGTCGAGGTAATCCGGGCGCTTGGATTTCAGGTGCACCACCAGCACGTTGACCTTGAGTTGCGGCGTGACTTGCACTTGCACATGCAGCAGCGGCCGGGTGAAGCGCGTCAGCGGGGAGGCCTGCGGCGCCAGGCTGGCTAGCAGGGCCGGCGGCAGGCCATGGAAAGCCGCCGGGGCGGCGGCGAGCGGCAGCCGCGACACCAGTGCCACGCTGGGCGTCAGCGGCTCGATGCCGGGATCGGGATCGAAGCCGGCATGATGTGCCTCACGGTAATTGCGGCTGCGCGCCAGGACATCGCGCAAGGCCGATTGCGAAAAAATTTCCTGGAAGGCGATGATATCGGCATCGATTTCATCGATCTTGCGCGCCAGCCAGTTCAGCTTGGCTTCGAATTCTTCCGGGGTGTAGGGCGGCAGATTGTCATAGAAAGTCATGCCCGGCAGTGCCAGATTGCATACATTGAAGGTCGCAAAGCGGATTTCTTGTTGCATAATAGGCCCCGGTTTCAATCTGCGGACAGGTTTAGCGTAACACGCATGGCCAAAAAAGAGCACGTTTCCGAAACGCCGGCGACACAATTCCTGCGTCGTCACGGCATTGTCTTTTCCGAACACCCGTATGCCTATGAAGAGCATGGCGGCACGGCGGTTTCGTCGCGCGAGCTGGGCGTCGACGAGCACAGCGTGGTCAAGACCCTGGTGATGCAGGACGAGGCGGCCAAGCCGCTGATCGTGCTGATGCATGGCGATTGCAAGGTCTCCACCAAGAACCTGGCGCGGCAGATCGGCTGCAAGTCGGTCGAACCCTGCAAGCCGGAAGTGGCCAGCCGCCATTCCGGCTACCTGGTCGGCGGCACTTCGCCGTTCGGCACCCGCAAGGCGATGCCGGTGTATGTCGAGGAAAGCGTGCTCGGGCTGGAAAAGATATACATCAACGGCGGCCGGCGCGGTTACCTGGTCGGGATCGTCCCGCAAGTGCTGGTGGCGACCCTGCATGCCAGGCCGGTACATTGCGCGCTGGCGGATTGAATATTGAAAAAACTATAAAAGCTCCAAGGGAAGATAATGACTGTTTTGCTATTCACACTGGCCGCTTACCTGATCGGTTCGCTTTCTTTCGCGGTGGTGGTCAGCCGCGTGTTCGGCCTGGCCGACCCGCGCACCTATGGCTCGAAAAATCCGGGCGCCACTAATGTGCTTCGCAGCGGCAACAAGGCCGCGGCGATTGTGACGCTGGCGGGAGATTGCTTCAAGGGCTGGCTGGCGGTGTGGCTGGCGCAGACATTCGGACCGCAATACGGCCTGGGTGACGGCGGCGTCGCCGCGGTGGCGCTGGCGGTATTCGTCGGTCACCTGTGGCCGGTGTTTTTCAAGTTCGTCGGCGGCAAGGGCGTGGCCACTGCGTTGGGCGTCCTGCTGGGCATCAATGCCTGGCTGGGGTTGGCGACGCTGGTAACCTGGCTCGTGATCGCCTATGCCTTCCGCTATTCCTCGCTGGCGGCGCTGGTGGCGGCGGTGTTCGCGCCGTTCTATTACGGCCTGCTGTTCGGCGCCGATGAAATCCTGCTGGCGGTGCTGGTCATGAGCGCGCTGCTGGTCTACCGGCATCGCGGCAATATCGGCAATCTGTTGGCCGGCAAGGAAAGCCGCATCGGCAGCAAGAAGAAATAAATTACAGCAGCAAGAAGCACAGCATGGCGACGATGGTCGGCGGCAATGCCGCGCCTAGCAATCCCAGCGGGCTGATGGATTCCTCGTCGAAGCTGCCCTTGAGGATGGCAAAGCCGGCCGGGTTGGGCGCGTTGGCGATAACGGTCAGCCCCCCGCCGGTAACGGCGCCCGCCACTAGGGCATATTTCGCCTGGTCGGAAATGCCTTCCACCAGCGAGCCGAGGTAAGTCAGCGCCGCATTGTCGGTAATCGCCGTCAGCGCAGTGGCGCCGAAATACAGCACGGTGGCATCCATGCCGGCCAGGAGCGGCTGCAGCCACCATTTCTGCAGGCCGCCGAGAATCACCAGCCCCGCCAGGAAAAACGCCACCATCAAGCCTTCGCGCAGCATCAGCGGGTCCTGGTGCTTGCTATACGCTTCAGTGAATCCCAGGAAGAACAGGAACAGGCCGAAGAACACCACCGGGTGATGGTTGAAGTAAACCACGCCCAGCAGGAACAGCAGGTGGATGGCGACCACCAGCAGCGGCATGCCGGTCTTGCCGGCGTCGGCAGCCGGCGTATTAAGGACCGACAGCTCGCGGCGGAACAGCATGCCGGCGGCAGCCGCATTGATGGCGACCGCCAGCGCCGCCTTCCAGCCGAAATTACTCAGCATGAAGAACAGGTCCCAGTTCCACTTGGCCGCCACCATCAGCACCGGCGGCGCCGCATAGGGCGTCAGCACGCCGCCGATCGAGACATTCACCAGCAGGATCCCCAGCGTAACGTACTTGAGGCGCTTGGAAATGCCCTGGACATAGAAGCGGTCGCGCAGCAGCAGGGCGGCCAGGGTCATCGCGGCCGGTTCGGTGATGATGGAGCCGAGCAGCGGCACCACTGTCAGGCAGGTGATGTAGTAGGAAACCGGGGCGGCCAGCGGCAGGGCCGCCGAGATCCAGTCCACCAGGCGCCGCGCCAGGTGCAGGATCGGCCGCGTGCCCGCCATCACCAAAATCACGAACACGAACAGCGGCTCGACCAGGTTCTGGCTTTCCAGGTAACCGATGGCGGAGCCAAGGTCGGCCGTCGCGGCCATGAACAGGATCAGCACCATTGCCCAGAAGCCGAACACGGCCTCGACTTCGCCCAGCAAGTGAAACAGCCCGGCATGGCGCGGATGGGTGTGCGACAGGTGGTCGAAGAACTTGGTGGAGAAGGTATGCAGCACCGCTATGGCGAAAATGGCGGCGCCGGCATACTGGATCAGTTGGGACGTGGGCATGGGGGAATCTCGGGAAACAAGAAGGTTATTTTCCCACAGATAACAATGCGGCGGCGTGCTGACGCCCTTGGAAAGCCGGCAGTCACGCCGGCGGCAATTCCTCCAGCGGCCAGCGCGGCCGCACCTGGAAGGAGTAGTTGCGGCTGGCGGCGTCCGGGTTGCGCATCAGCCGCTGCGCGCCGGCGAAGGCGATCATGGCGCCGTTATCGGTGCAGAACTGCAGTTCCGGGTAAAACACGCGGAAGCGCTTCTTTTGCGCCGCGGCGTTCAAGGCGGCGCGCAATTGCGCATTGGCGCCGACGCCGCCGGCGATGACCAGTCGCTTCATGCCGGTCTGCTTCAGTGCATCGACGCACTTGGCCACCAGCACCTCGACGATGGCATCGACGAAGGCGCGCGCGATATTGGCCTTGTCCTGTTCGCAGATATTGGCCGGATGTTTTTTTACCAGCGTCAGCACCGCGGTCTTCAGGCCGGAAAAGCTGAAATCCAGGTTTTTCGAATGCAGCATCGGCCGCGGCAGCTTGTAGACATTGGGGTCGCCGAACTCGGCCATGCGCGAAATCGCCGGGCCGCCCGGGTAGCCCAGTCCGAGAAGCTTCGCCGACTTGTCGAAGGCTTCGCCGGCGGCGTCATCCATGGTTTCACCCAGGAGGGTATAGCGGCCGACACCGTCCACGCGCATCAGTTGCGTGTGGCCGCCGGACACCAGCAGGGCGACGAATGGAAATTCCGGCGGCTCGGACGCCAGCAGCGGCGACAGCAGGTGGCCTTCCAGGTGGTGCACGCCCAGCACCGGCTTGTCCAGCGCTAGCCCGAGGCCGCAGGCCACCGAGGCGCCGACCAGCAGCGCCCCGGCCAGGCCCGGTCCCTGCGTGTAGGCGATCGCATCGACGGCGGACAAGGGCTTGCCGCTTTGATCCAGCACTTGCTGCAATAATGGCAAGGCGCGGCGGATGTGGTCGCGCGACGCCAGTTCCGGCACCACGCCGCCGTAGGCTTCGTGCATCGCCACCTGCGAATGCAGGGCATGGCCTAAGAGGCCGCCTTGTGTATCGTACAAGGCGACGCCGGTTTCGTCGCAGGAGGATTCGATGCCGAGGACAAGCATGGGAAGCGAAGAGCAGCGCGCGGGGACGCTGCTGGTTTGGATCAAACACGGATTGTAGCGTATTCCGTTGCCAACAGGCTCCCGCAAGCGCTTCCTGGGCTCCTGCCTACGCAGTCGCCTTTTCTTTCCTGGCGACGGGCCTGGCCTGGCGCGAGACGCTGATCGACTCGAGCTTGCGCTGCTTTTCGTACAGGAAGGTGAGGATCTCCTGGCGGCAGTGGTTGTAGACCGGATTCCCGGCCAGTTCGATGCGGTTGCGCGGGCGCGGCAGGTCGACCTCAAGGATCTGGCCGATCGTGGCCGAGGGGCCGTTGGTCATCATGACAACCCGGTCGGACAGCAGCACGGCCTCGTCGACGTCATGGGTGATCATCACCACGGTATTGCCCAGCTCGGACTGGATGCGGATGACTTCATCCTGCAGGTGCGCGCGGGTGAGGGCGTCGAGCGCGCCGAACGGCTCGTCGAGCAGCAGCACCTTGGGCTCCATCGCCAGGGCGCGGGCGATGCCGACGCGCTGCTTCATGCCGCCGGAAATCTGCGACGGCAGGCGATTCAGCGCGTGCGACATGTTGACCATGGCGAGGTTGTGCAGAATCCACTCCTTGCGTTCCGCCGCGCTCCTGGTGTCGCCGAAGATCTTGTCGACGGCGATCTCGACGTTCTGGTACACCGTCAGCCAGGGCAGCAGCGAATGGTTCTGGAACACCACGGCGCGGTCAGGTCCCGGCGCATTGACTTCGCGTCCATCCACGATGACGCCGCCGGACGTTGCCTTCAGCAGGCCGGCGATGATATTCAGGACGGTGGACTTGCCGCAGCCGGAGTGGCCGATCAGCGAAATGTACTCGCCGCGCTCGACGGCCAGGTCGATCCCCTTGAGCACCTGGGTAGCGGTCGGGCCGCTGCCGAAGCTCATGTCGACCTGCGAGAGGGTGAGGTAGGGCTTGTTCATGATGATCTCCTTCAGCTGGCGGAAGTGCCGCGGGTGATTTTCTTGCCGATCCAGGCGACGATGCGGTCAAGCATGAAGCCGACCAGGCCGACGTAGACCAGGGCGAGAATGATGTCGGAAATACGTGATGAGTTCCAGGCGTCCCAGATGAAGAAGCCGATGCCGACGCCGCCGATCAGCATTTCTGCGGCGATGATGGCCAGCCAGGACAGGCCGACGCCGATGCGCAGGCCCGAGAAGATATAGGGCGCGGCAGCCGGCAGCATGATCTTGCCGAAGTACTCGAAGCCGTTCAGGCGGATCACCCTGGCGACGTTGCGGTAATCTTCCGGGATATTGCGGATGCCGACCGAGGTGTTGATGATGATCGGCCAGACCGAGGTGATGAAGATGACGAAAATGGCCGACGGATTGCCGTCGCGGAAACCGGCCAGCGAAATCGGCAGCCAGGCCAGCGGCGGCACCGTGCGCAGCACCTGGAACAGCGGGTCGAGGCCGCGCAGCGCCCAGGTGGACTGGCCGACCAGCACGCCGAGACTCACCCCGGCGATGACTGCCAGCGAATAGCCGTAGGCGACGCGCTCGAGGCTCGCCAGCAGTTGCCAGGCCAGGCCGACGTCGTTGCCGCCGTTGTTGAAGAACGGATCCACGATCAGATCCCAGGTATCGTTCACCACCTGGCTCGGACTCGGCAGGGACGCGCCGGGGCGCGAGCCGAGAATTTGCCAGATAAGCACCAGCAGGCCGATAATGATCATCGGTGGCAGCACTTGCGACAGGATGTTGCGGCCGGCTGCGGCAAGCCAGGCGGGTGTGGCTTGCCTCGCCGGCGTTGCCAGCGGGATGGAGCCGATGGTTTCAGAGGTGTTCATGGAATGCTCCTGTGTTTCAAATCGTGGTTAGTCCCTGGGCTCAGGCCGTCTTGATGGTCTTGATCGCCAGGCTGTCGAGGTAGGCCTTCGGCTTGGCCGGATCGAATACCTTGCCGTCGAAAAATTTCTCGATGCCGCGCGAGGTCGAGGCCGGAATATCTTTGGCGGCGACGCCCAGTTCCCTGGCCGCAGCTTTCCACAGGTCTTCGCGATTGACCTTGGCGATCAGGCTCCGGGTGTCGAGACTCATCGGCAGATAGCCCCAGCGCTGGTTCTCGGTCAGGAACCACAGATCATGGCTCTGGTACGGATAGCTGGCGTTATCCTTCCAGTAGCGCATCTGGAACTTGCTGTTCGAATCGATGCGGCCGGTGCCGTAATCGAAGTCGCCTTTCATGCGGTCGATGATGTCGGCTACGGGCGCATTGATCCAGCGCCGGCGCGAGCAGATCTCGGCCACTTCGGCGCGGTTCTTCGGGTCTTCGCAATACATCTGCGCTTCCATGATCGCCTTCAGCAATGCCTTGGCCGAGTTAGGGTTGGCTTCGACGTAATCGGCGCGCATGGCGAAGGATTTTTCCGGGTGGTTCATCCACAGCTCGCTGGTGGTCAGCGCGGTGTAGCCGATCTTCTGGTTGACCAGCTGGTGGTTCCAGGGCTCGCACACGCAGAAGGTATCCATGCTGCCGACCTTCATGTTGGCCACCATCTGCGCCGGCGGCACGACGATGGTGGTGATGTCGCGGTTCGGATCGACGCCGCCGGCGGCCATCCAGTAGCGCAGCCACAGATCATGGGTGCCGCCGGGGAAAGTCATGGCGGCATTCACCGGCTTGCCGGTTTTCAGTCGCTTGGCGAGCAAGGCCTTCCTGAATTCCCTGTTATCGAGGCCGACTTTCAAGTCCTTGTATTCGTTGGCCACGGAGATGCACTGGCCACCGAGATTCAGGCGCGCCAGGATGACCATCGGCGTCGGCACGTTATTGGCCGTGACCGCGCCGGTGCTGATCAGGTAAGGCATCGGCGTGAGGATGTGCGCGCCATCGATGCCGTTTTTCTTCGAGCCCAGCACCAGGTTGTCGCGTGTCGTGCCCCAGGACGATTGCTTGAGCACTTCGACTTCGGTCATGCCATGCTTCTTGAAGAAGCCCTTTTCATCGGCGACAAACAAGGGCGCCGCATCGGTGAGCGCGATGAAGCCGAGCTTGGCCGCTTTGGTTTCGAGCGCGCCGCTCTGCGCCGATGCGATCGAGGGCCACAGTGCGCCCGCCATGCCGGCGCCCGCAAGGGCCGCGGCGCTCTTGATGACCGAACGTCGGGTCAGGTTCGAAGGTTTGTTGGAATTGTGATCCATTGTCAGCTCCCCATGAGGCGATAAAAAAAAGCGTCCATCGCACCGCTTGCAAACATCAAGCGGAGGATGGACGCCGTTGTCCCGAAGTCAGGTTTGACCGTGACTCGCACCGCCGTTGGCGCGGGTTCCCTCTTCTATTAGCAGACTTCGTGCCAAGGCCGGCATGGTGCGTCGCTAGCTGCAAACGAGGACATGCCGGAAAAAATGGCGGCGCGCTGCACACTATTGGGTAAGCATTGGAATGAAAAGAGGCATGTGCCCGTTTATGGGAAGCCATCGCGGCGCATTGAAGCGTTTCGGTGCGCACCAGCGTGTGACGCTGTGGCCCTGCTATGTATCCGCTGTGTATCCGCTTTGTGCCTGCTGTGCACCAATGCGCGTCGCGCTAGCGGGTATGCCGGGGCAGCATGTCCGCCATGGAAAGCACAGCCTCGGCAACATCGATCAGCCTGCGCTTCTGGTTCATCGCCGTCCGCCGCAGCATCTTGTAGGCATCCTGCTCGTTGAGCTGCCGGTGCGCCATCAGCAGGCCCTTGGCGCGTTCGATGGTCTTGCGTTCGTTCAGCGCGCTGCGGACGGTGTCGAGCTCGTCGCTCATGGCTTGCAGCCGGCGCGACTGTTCCTGCAGCATGCCGGGAATGGAACGTTCCAGGTTGGGGCCGTAACGAGTAGCTGCGTCGGCTGGTGCCACATTCGCCTGTCGCCTGAGCGTTTCCAGGATCGCCTGATGATCACGCAGTTCTTCGCGGGCCCGGGTGATCTTGCGCTCGCACAGCTGGCGCAGATGCAGGGCGAGCGCATCTTCGACGGTTCTCATGGAGTCGATCCGGCGCGTGCAACAGTCGTACCAGAACTGGGTCAGGCCGAGATCCAGCCGGCCGCCTGCGCCCAGTCCGTTGCCCGCGCGGCGCAGGCGGTCGAGTTCGGCCAGCACGGCTGCTTTCTGGCTGGACTGCTCGCGCGCCCGTACGGCGGGATCGGCAAAGTCGGCGAACACCTGGAAGCATGCCTGCTGCGATTCGATCAGGTGCTGCCAGTGGTGCTGCCTGGCGGCATCGACGTAACCCGAGGCGAACATCGCCACGCCGAAAGCGCGTTCCTGGCCGGCGAATTCCTTTCCCTGCATGAAGTTGAACATGGCCACCAGCGCGCGCGTGATGCCGGGATCGGTAGCGCTGTCTGCCGCCTCGAACACCACGTTCAGCAAGCCCGCGATCAGGCGGCTGAAGGCATCGGTGGATTCGTGCGAAGTCAGCGCCATGGCGGCAATGCGGCGGCGCAGTTCGTCGAGGCCGTCCAGCCCATGCAGCACCACGGCAATGCGGCTGAACAGGCGGGCGCCGTTGCGCATCCGGATGGCATCGGTATCCAGCAGGGCGAAATGCTCACGCACGTCGCGTTCCACCTGCCTGCATTCCGCCGCTTGCTGCAGCAACTGCTCGCTGAAGCGCTTGCCCTGCGAGCCGAGAAACATGTTGGAAATGCCGCGCTCGCGCTGAAGTACGTGGGCGAACCGGCTGATCACGCCGACCAGTTCACTGGTGCGGGATAGTTGTTCGAGTTCGCCAATTTCGCACTGGCGCGCGGCGACGAGAAAGCTGAGCCCGGATTTCATCATTGCATTAATAATTAATATCTAGCGTACCACCAGCAAATACAGCAACAGCAGGTTGATCACCACCGATATGGCGGCAATCGCCCGCCACAGGGTTTCCGGCGTGCGCGTGGCCAGCGGCATCTTGCGCGGTGCCGCCAGCGGGCGGCTGGAGCCCCTTTCGAGAGCAAGGACGAATTCTTCGGCGGTTTCGAAGCGCAGCTCCGGATCGCGCGCCACCGCTTTCAGCAAGACATTTTCCAGCCAGAGCGGGATGTCCGGGCGGTAGCGCGATGGCGGCGCCGGCTCGCCGAAACGCGGCCGCTGAAAGGGTTCGATTTCGCCATAGGGGTAATGGCGGGTCAGCATCTGGTACAGGGTGACGCCGGCGGCATACAGGTCGGTCTGGCGCGAAGGATGCTCGCCATCGAACAGTTCCGGCGCCAGAAACGAAGGCGTGCCGGCGCGCGGGGCCCTGGCGGCATCGCCGGTTTCGGCGTCCAGCCCGGATTGCGCCACGCCGAAATCCAGCACTCGCAATTCGCCGTCGGCGCCGAGGTGGACATTGCCCGGCTTGATGTCGCGATGCAGGATGCTGCGGCGGTGCAGCGCGCCGACCGCGCGCGCCAGCCGCGTGCCGTGGGCGATGGCTTCCGGCATGGTGAAATGCTTGCCGCTGTCGAGGTGCTGCTGGATGGTCGCGCCTTCATGCCAGGTGCAAAGGTAATACAGGTAGTTCCTTTGCGCCGGCGCGACGACTTGCGCAAAGAAGCGCGCCACCGCGCGCTTGGCCAGCCATTCCTCGTGCGCAAATGCGGCGCATTCATCGGGGTCGCCGGCACGGTCCGGGTGCAGGGTTTTCAGAACCAGCGGGCGCTGGCTTGCCGGATCGATGACGCGGTAAACCAGGGTCGCCTGCGAAGCATGCAACACTTCTTCGACCCGATAGCCGTCGATGGATTGGCCTGGTTTCAGTTTCGGCGGCAACGGCAATTGGCGCGAAGCCAGCACCGCGTCGCGCAGGTTTTCCTTCGGCAGGGCATCGACGCGCAAAGCCAGCGCGCTGGCATTGTCGCTCGAGCCGGCCTGCAGCGCTGCCGCGACCAGCGCGTCCGCGGTTGCGGCGGCATCGCGCTTGTCCGCGGCAAGTTCCGCCAGCATGGCGCCGATGTCGTATTCCGGCAGCGCCGACCAGACGCCGTCGGTCGTCAGCAGCAAGACATCGCCCTCGCGCAGCTCCCCCATGCCGTGATCGACGGCCAGGCGGGAATCGAGGCCGATGGCGCGCGTGAGCACGTGCTGCATTTCCGGGCGGTCCCACACATGATCTGCCGAGAGCCGTGTCAGCTTGCCTTCGCGCAGCAGGTATAACCGGCTGTCGCCGACATGGGCAAAGTAATAGAAGCTGCCGCGCACCACCACGCAGGTCAGGGTGGTGGCCATGCCGGAAAGTTCCGGCCGGATCGAACCCTGCTGCTGCACCCAGCTGTTGATCGCCTTGAGCACGCGGTCTAATGCCTGCGTCACGGGCCAGGTGTCCGGCGTGGCGTAGTAATCGGTCAGCAGGCCGCGCACCGTGTATTCGGCAGCCTGGCGTCCGCCTTCGTTGCCGGAGACGCCATCGGCGATCGCCGCCAGCAAGCCCCTGGTGGAAAGCTCCGGCTCGCCGGGCGTGACCATGCCGACGAAATCCTCGTTGCGGGGACGGTTTCCTGCTGCGGTGGCATGGCCGGCGTCGATAAGTAGTTGCATATTTAAATTTTAGCCGTCGTCATTGCCGCGCTGCCCCATGTGGTGCGCCAGCGGCCCTTCACCAGCGACAGGCCGATCAGGGCAACCACCGCGAGCGAGGCGAAGATGGTCAAGCCGGCCTGATAGCTGCCGGTAAGCTGCTTGGAGTAGCCCAGGCTGGAGGCGAGATAAAAGCCGCCGACGCCGCCGGCCATGCCGACCAGTCCGGTCATGACGCCGATCTCCTTCCTGAACCGCTGCGGCACCAGCTGGAACACGGCGCCGTTGCCGGTGCCCAGAGACAGCATCGCCAGCACGAAGATCACCACCGCCATCACCGGCGATGACAATCCGGCACTGGCGATGAACAGGAAAGTTGCCGCCAGCATGTACATGATCGAGAGGGTCTTGATGCCGCCGATACGATCGGCAATCTGCCCACCCAATGGGCGCACCAGCGAACCGGCGAATACGCAGGCGGCGGTGAAGTAACCGGCAATGACCGGCGACAGGCCGTACTGGCCGTTGAAGTAGATCGCCAGCGACGACGCCAGCCCGGAAAAGCCGCCGAAGGTCACGCCATAAAAGAACATGAACCACCAGGCATCCTTGTCCTTCAATACGTGCAGATACTCGATCATCGACTTCGGCGGCGGCGCCGAGGGCGCATCCTTGGCGTATACCATATAGACGACGAAGGCGATTCCCAGCGGGATCAGGCACCACCCGAATACATTTTGCCAGCCGAAGGCCAGCGCCAGGCTGGGCGCAAACAGCGCGGCAAACGCCGTGCCGGAATTGCCGGCGCCGGCAATCCCGAGCGCCGTGCCCTGGTGCTCCGGCGGATACCAGCGCGATGCCAGCGGCAGCGCCACCGCAAAGGCGGCGCCTGCCACCCCCAGCAGCACGCCCAGCGCGAGAATGCCGGCATAGCTGTCCAGCTTGCCCAGCCAGGCCCACAACAGGCCGGCGATGACAATGACCTGGCCGATGGCGCCCGCCTTCTTCGGTTTTAGATGATCAACCAGCACGCCCATCACGATACGCAGCAGCGCGCCGGCCAGCAACGGGGTGGCGACGATCATGCCCTTCTGCGCGGCCGACAGGCCGAGGTCTTTGGCGATCTGTATGCCAAGCGGGCCGAGAATCACCCAGACCATGAAACTGAGATCGAAATAAAAGAATGCCGCCAGCAGCGTCGGCGTGTGGCCGGCCTTCCAGAATGATGATTTTTGCATGTGTCCTCTGGTGTCCAAAAAAGTGAATGGAACGCACTATGCAAGTGCCGTGCCATTGTTTTCGTGCGTGTCTTATATAAGGTTTTGCGCAAGAGTTTGCGCATGCACCTGAATAAACCGCTTCGCAGAACGTAGTGCACCAAATGGGATGCGGATCTTCACCAAGATAAGGCGTTGCTGCACTTTTTCCGGCTTTTTTCCTGCACCGGCAACTGGCATTGCTTTTGCTAGATAGAGGCAAGAGGACAACCAGGAGGGTAGTGCAATGAAAAAGCTGAAGCTGGTAATGGTGGGTAACGGTATGGCCGGTGTGCGCACGCTGGAGGAGTTGCTCAAGCTCGCTCCGGATGTGTACGACATCACTGTGTTCGGCGCCGAGCCGTACGCGAATTACAACCGCATCCTGCTGTCGCCGGTGCTGGCGGGCGAACAGACCATCAAGGACATCATGCTCAACGATGTCGACTGGTATGAGGATAACAATATCACCCTGCACCTCGGCAAAAAAATCACGAAGATCGATCGCACCAGGCGGTTGGTAATCGCCGAGGATGGCACCACGGCGGAATATGACCGCCTGCTGCTGGCGACCGGCTCCAATCCCTTCGTGCTGCCGGTGCCTGGCAAGGACCTGGAAGGCGTGATTTCCTACCGCGATATCCAGGACACCAACGCCATGATCGAGGCGGCCGCGAAACACAAGCAGGCAATCGTCATCGGCGGCGGCCTGCTGGGCCTGGAAGCCGCCAATGGCTTGAAGCTGCGCGGCATGGAAGTGTCGGTGGTGCACCTGTCGGACACCCTGATGGATCGCCAGCTCGATGCCGTCGCCGGCAAGATGCTGCAAAAGTCGCTGGAAGAGCGTGGCCTGAACTTCCTGCTGAAAAAGAACACCCAGGAAATCCTCGGCGATCAGGATGACGGCAAGAGCGGCCACGTGAAAGCGGTGCGCTTCAACGACGGCAGCGAAGTGCCGGCGCAACTGGTGGTGATGGCGGTCGGCATCCGTCCCAACACCACGCTGGCCGAATCGACCGGGCTGTATTGCAATCGTGGCATCGTCGTCAACGACACCATGCAAACCTTCGACCCGCGCATCTATGCCGTCGGCGAATGCGTCAGCCATCGTGGCACCGCCTACGGACTGGTGGCGCCGCTGTTCGAAATGGCCCGGGTGTGCGCCAACCATCTCGCCAACTTCGGCATCGGCCGCTATCAGGGGTCGGTAACCTCGACCAAGCTGAAGGTCACCGGCATCGACCTGTTCTCGGCGGGCGACTTCATGGGCGGCGAAGACACTGAGGAAATCGTCCTGTCCGACCCCATCGGCGGCGTTTATAAAAAGCTGGTGCTGAAGGACGACAGGCTGGTCGGCGCCTGCCTGTATGGCGACACCGTCGATGGCAGCTGGTACTTCAAGCTGCTCAGGGAAGGCAAGAACATCGGCGAAATCCGCGACAGCCTGATGTTCGGCGAAGCCAATACCGGCCGTCCTGGCGACGTCGGCCACGAAGGCCATACCAAGGCGGCTTCCATGCCGGACGACGCCGAAGTATGCGGCTGCAATGGCGTCTGCAAGGGCACCATCGTCAAGGCGATCAAGGAAAAGGGCCTGTTCACCCTGGAAGACGTGCGCAAGCATACCAAGGCCTCGGCTTCCTGCGGCTCCTGCACCGGGCTGGTGGAACAGATCATCATGGCCACCGCCGGCGGCGACTATTCCACTTCCGCCAAGGCCAAGCCGATGTGCGGCTGCACCGACCGCACCCATCAGGAAGTGCGCGACGCCATCAGGGCCAACAAGCTGCTGACCATCCCGGATGCCATGCATTTCCTTGAATGGCGCACCCCCAACGGCTGCTCGTCCTGCCGCCCGGCGCTGAACTATTACCTGATCTCGACCTGGCCGCATGAAGCGAAAGACGATCCGCAATCGCGCTACATCAACGAGCGCTCGCACGCCAACATCCAGAAGGATGGCACCTATTCGGTGATCCCGCGCATGTGGGGCGGCGAAACCAGCGCCTCCGAGCTGCGCCGGATCGCCGACGTGGTGGATAAATACAAGATCCCGACCGTCAAAGTGACCGGCGGCCAGCGCATCGATTTGCTGGGCGTGAAGAAGGAAGACTTGCGCGAAGTCTGGCATGACCTCGGCATGCCTTCGGGCCTGGCCTATGCCAAGGGTTTGCGCACGGTGAAAACCTGCGTCGGCTCCGAGTGGTGTCGCTTCGGCACCCAGGATTCCACCCGCATGGGGCAGGAGCTGGAACGCGCGCTGGCGCGCATGTATTCGCCGCACAAGGTCAAGCTGGCCGTGTCGGGCTGTCCGCGCAATTGCGCCGAAGCCGGCATCAAGGATGTCGGCGTGATCGGCGTCGATTCCGGCTGGGAGATTTACGTCGGCGGCAATGGCGGCATCAAGACCGAAGTCGCGCAATTCTTCGTCAAGCTCAAGACCCACGAGGAAGTGCTCGAATACGCCGGCGCCTTCCTGCAGTTGTATCGCGAGGAAGGCTGGTACCTTGAGCGCACGGTGCATTACGTTTCCCGCGTCGGCCTGGATTACGTCAAGAAGAAGGTGCTGGAAGACGCAGCCAATCGCAAGGCCCTGTACGAGCGCCTGCTGTTTGCGCTGGATGGCGAACCCGATCCCTGGCATGAGCAGGAAAAGGCGATGGTCGATGCCCGCCAGTTCGCGCCGCTCAGCGTCTGATGCTGCGCTTGTCCAGCTGCTGCCACTTTACGAACAAGGAAACAACATGACTCAACAATGGAAACCGGTCTGCCAGGTAGGCGACATTCCCGTACTGGGCGCGCGCGTGGTCAAGCGTGACGGCCAGCCCGACGTCGCCGTCTTCCGCAACAGCGAAGACAAGGTATTCGCGCTGCTCGACAAGTGCCCGCACAAGGGCGGCCCGCTGTCGCAAGGCATCGTCTTCGGCGAGCGGGTCGCCTGCCCGCTGCATAACTGGAACATCGAGCTCGGTTCCGGCTGCGCGACGGCGCCGGACGAAGGGTGCACGCCGAAATTCGCCGTCAAGGTGGAGGATGGCAAGGTCTATCTCGACGTCAATGAACTGAACGCGCTCGGCCTGGAGGCGAAAGCCGCATGAGCGAGCTCCGGCAAACCAGGGCCACTTGCTGCTACTGCGGCGTCGGCTGCGGCGTGATCATCGAGTCCGACGGCCGCCAGGTGCTGGGCGTCAAGGGCGACCCCGATCACCCGGCCAACTTCGGCCGCTTGTGCACCAAGGGCAGCACGCTGCATCTGACGGCCAGTCCGGTGCTGCAGCAGCAGGCGCGTGCGCTCTATCCGGAAATGCGCGCGGAACGCAACAAAGGCGGCGGCGCGCGCGAGCGCGTCACCTGGGATGCCAGTCTCGATTACATGGCGCAAAAATTCGCAGACACCATCGCCCGGCATGGCCCGGACAGCGTCGGTTTCTACATCTCCGGACAGTTGCTGACCGAGGATTACTACGTCTTCAACAAGCTCGCCAAGGGGCTGATCGGCACCAACAACGTCGACACCAACTCGCGCCTGTGCATGTCGAGCGCGGTGGCGGGCTACAAGCAAACCCTGGGCGCCGATGCGCCGCCGGCCTGCTATGAAGATATCGAACTGGCCGAGGTGGTCTTCATCGTCGGCTCCAACACCGCCTACGCGCATCCGATCCTGTACCGCCGGCTGGAAGCCGCGCGCCGCGCCAATCCGCAGATGAAGGTGATCGTCGCCGACCCGCGCAAGACCGATACCGCGCGCGAAGCCGACCTGTTCCTGCCGATCCTGCCCGGCACCGACGTGGCGCTGTTCAACGGCATGCTGCACATCTGCCTGTGGGAAGAGCTGATCGACACCGTCTATATCGAGGCGCATACCGAAGGCTTTGCCGAACTGCGGAAAACCGTGCGCGACTACACGCCGGCCCATGTCGCCGAAATCTGCGGCATTCGCGAGCAAGACCTGGTGGCGGCGGCGCGCCTGTTCGGTCAATCGAAGGCGAGCCTGTCGCTGTACTGCCAGGGCCTGAACCAGTCGGCCTCGGGCACGATGAAGAACGCCGCCCTGATCAACCTGCACCTGGCCACCGCGCAGATCGGCAAGTCCGGCGCCGGGCCGTTTTCGCTGACCGGCCAGCCCAATGCCATGGGCGGGCGCGAAGTCGGCGGCATGGCCAACCTGCTGTCGGCGCACCGCGACCTGGCCAACGCGGATCACCGCGCCGAAGTCGCAACACTGTGGGGCATCGAGGACGTACCGGGCAAACCTGGCAAGACCGCCGTCGAAATGTTCGAGGCGGTGCGCACGGGGGAAATCAAGATCCTGTGGATCGCCTGCACCAACCCGGCGCAATCGATGCCGGACCAGAAGCTGATCCGCGAGGCATTAAAAAAAGCCGAACTGGTCATCGTGCAGGATGCCTACAAGACCATCGCCAGCGCCGACTATGCCGATGTGCTGCTGCCGGCCACCAGCTGGAGCGAAAAGGAAGGCACCGTCACCAATTCCGAGCGCCGCATCACGCGCATCAAGGCCGCGCTCGACAAGCCCGGCGAAGCGCTGCACGACTGGGAAATCGTGATCCGCTTCGCGCGCAAGCTCGAAGCCCTGCTGGACAGGCCGCGCACCCTGTTCCCGTACGCGACCACCGAGGAAATCTGGAATGAGCACCGCGAATCCACGCGCGGACGCGACCTCGATATCACCGGCTTGTCTTACCGGATCCTCGAAGAGCAAGGCCCGCAGCAATGGCCATACCCGCAGGGTGCCGCCGGCGGTAAAAAACGCCTGTATGAAGACGGCGTCTTCCCGACATCCAATGGCCGGGCGAAATTCGTCAATACTGCCTACCAGCCGGTGGCCGAGCCGGTCGATGCGCGCTACCCCTTCCGCCTCAGCACCGGGCGCCTGCGCGACCAGTGGCACGGCATGAGCCGCACCGGCACGGTGGCGCAACTGTTCGCGCATCAGTCCGAGCCGGCGGTGGTGATGGCGGCGCAGGACATGGAGCGCCGCTTTATCAAAGAAGGCGATCTGGTGCATGTCACCAGCCGGCGCGGCTCGCAAATCCTGCCGGCGGCGGCCGGCGACGACATGCGTCCCGGCCAGGCTTTCATCGGCATGCACTGGGGCGAGGAATACGTCTCCGGGCGCGGCCGCGAAGGCGAGGGCAGCCATGGCGTCAATGCCCTGACCCTGCCGGCAATCGACCCCTACTCGAAGCAGCCGGAACTTAAACATGCGGCCGCGAAGATTCTCAAGGCGGAATTGCCCTGGCGTTTCCTGGTGTTCGGCTGGGTCGAGCCCTCCGCTGTGCTGGCCCTGCAGGCAAGCCTGCGCCCCTACATGCGCCACTTCGCGTATGCGTCATGCACGCTGTTCGGGCGCGAGCAAGTCGGGGTGCTGTTCCGCGCCGCGGACGATTATGCCGCCGCGCCGCAACTGCTGGCCGAAATCGAAGCGAAATTCCACCTGGTCGGCGCTGAGGTGCTGCGTTACGACGACAAAAAGCGCGGCAATGCGCGCCGCATCCTGGTGAAGGATGGCAAGCTGGCGGCGGTAGCGCTGGCGGGCGACACCTCCGCCGAGCACTGGCTGAAGCAATACCTGGAAGAAGGCCAGGCGGTCGCCGCGCTCGGCCGCCTGCTGCTGATGCCGTCCAGCCAGGCGCCGCAGGGCTTCAAATCACGCGGCAAGATCGTCTGCAACTGCTTCAATGTGTCGGAAGGCGAAATCGGCGACACCCTGGCCGGCATGGCGGGCGATGGCGATGCTTGCCTGGCGGGTTTGCAGGACAAGCTCAAGTGCGGCACCAATTGCGGCTCGTGCGTGCCCGAGTTGAAGAAGATCATTTTTGCGCAGAAAATTTCCATCAAGGCTGCCGCGTAGCTGCGCCCGCCATGTCGATCCTGCGCCCGCCAGTTTCTGCTGTCGGCCAATGCACTTCGTAGTAAGCTTCGCGCATGGATCCTCTACACGAAAACCAAGCTCTCGCCGCCGCCCGCTTCATCAAGGAAATCGGCCGCGGAACGGGGGGCGCGCGCAGCCTGTCGCGCGCCGATGCCGATCTCATGTATGCCGCCATGCTGGATGGACGCGTCTCCGACCTGGAGCTGGGCGCGATCCTGCTGGCCATGCGCATCAAGGGCGAATCGGTCGAAGAACTGGCCGGCTTCCTCGACGCCGCCGAACGCTCCTTCGAACTGCTGCCGGCCCCCGCGGGCGACTATGCGCCCATCGTCATCCCCAGCTATAACGGTTCGCGCAACATGCCCAATCTCACGCCGCTGCTGGCGCTGCTGCTGGCCCGCGCCGGCGCGCCGGTGCTGGTGCATGGCGTGCTGCACGATCCCGGTCGCGTCACCACCGCCGAGATTTTCCATCAGCTCGGCCTGCCGCCGGCGGGCTCGGCGCTGGCGGCGCAAGACGAATTCGCCCGCGGCGTGCCGGCCTTCATGCCGATCGACCTGCTGGCGCCGAAGCTGGCGCACCAGTTGTCGCTGCGGCGCATCCTCGGTGTGCGCAGTTCCACCCATACCCTGGTCAAGATCCTGCAGCCGTTCGTCCAGCCGGCGCTGCGGTTGACGTCCTACACGCATCCGGAATACCTGGAAATGCTCTCCAGCTATTTCACCACCGCAGCGCCGCCCGAACGCGGCGACGCTTTCCTGATGCGCGGCACGGAAGGCGAGACGGTCGCCCATGCCAAGCGCGCCCAGCAAATCGAATGGTTTCACGAAAGGCAACGCACTGTGCTGGTGCAAAAACAGGAGCCGGTCGATGAAATGCCCCCGCTGCCGCCCTCAAGTGATGCGACGTCTACTGCCGCGTGGATCAGGGAAGCCCTGAATGGCACCCAACCGGTGCCGCAACCAATCGCCGAACAGGTGGAACACTGCTTGCTAGTATCGAGACAGATACGAACAAGGCAGATCCATCATGCGAACCCAGACGAACCATCCCGCTAAAGTCTACCTGGTGGGCGCCGGCCCCGGCGACCCCGACCTGCTGACCCTCAAGGCCGCCAAGGCCATCGCCCGCGCCGATGTGCTGCTGGTCGACGACCTCGTCAATCCGGCAGTGCTGAAGATGGCATCCCCCGAAGCCCGCGTCATCCCCGTGGGCAAACGCGGCGGCTGCCAGTCGACCCCGCAGGAATTCATCGAGCGCCTGATGATTTCAGAAGCGCAGGCCGACCGCGTCGTCGTGCGGCTGAAAGGCGGCGATCCATTCATATTCGGCCGCGGCGGCGAAGAGCGCGAGCACCTGCGCGCCGCCGGCATCGAGGTCGAAGTCATCAACGGCATCTCCAGCGGCCTGGCGGCGCCGGCATCGCTCGGCATCCCGCTGACCCACCGCAACTGGAGCCAGGGCGCGGTCTTCGTCACCGGCCACGGCAAGACCCGCGATGCCAACCCGGACTGGGAAACGCTGGCCAAGCTCGATCTGACGCTGGTGATCTACATGGGCATCGCCCGCTGCGCGGAAATCCAGGCGGCACTGCTGGCCGGCGGCAAGGCGCCGGCGACCCCGGTCGCGGTAATCCAGTCCGCCACCGGCGCCGCCCAGGCGCAGCTGATCACGACGCTCGCGCGCTTGCCCGCAGACCTGGCCGCATCGGAACTCGGCAGCCCGGCGATCATCGTGGTCGGCGACGTAGTGCGTTGCGCCGACAGCACTGCGCATATCCTGCAACAACGCACCGCAAGCGCCAGCTGACTCCGGCGGGTGCAGGGGAATGCGCCGTATGGTTTGAATGAGACGTGATTCAAGCCCGACGCATTCCCCTGCACCCGGCTTGTCCGGCGAGCTTGCCGGCTGTGCCGCCGGCGCGCCTGTTCCTCGCTTACAATCATGGATTATCCGAAATGCATAATCCATGACAATTCAGTACGATGTAGCAGTCATTGGCGCCGGCGCTGCCGGCATGATGTGCGCCGCGGTAGCGGGCCAGCGCGGCAGGAAGGTCGTCCTGATCGACCATGCCGAAAAGTTGGCGGAAAAGATCCGCATTTCCGGCGGCGGCCGCTGCAATTTCACCAACCTCGACGCCGGCCCGCAAAACTACCTCTCCGACAATCCGCACTTCTGCAGGAGCGCGCTGTCGCGCTACACCGCGCGCGACTTCATCGACCTCGTCAAGCGTTATCGCATCCCCTTCCATGAGAAGCACAAGGGCCAGCTGTTCTGCGACGATTCCGCCGAAGACATCATCGCCATGCTCAAGGCCGAGTGCGATCTGGGCCATGTCGCCTGGCGGATGCCGTGCAAGGTGGCGGCCATCGCCAAGGCAGGCGAAACCTTTCGCATCGACACCGATGCCGGCGACATCCTCGCGCAAAGCGTGGTGATTGCCAGCGGCGGCCTGTCGATCCCGAAAATCGGCGCCAGCGATCTGGCTTACCGCATCGCCCGCCAGTTCGACCTCAAGCTGGTCGAGCCGCGCCCGGCGCTGGTGCCGCTGACCTTCGGCGCCGGCGAATGGCAGCCCTTCGTGCCGCTGGCCGGCATCGCCCTGGAAGTCGAGATCGAGACGGGCGAGAAAAAGGCGCGCGGCCACTTCCTGGAAGATTTACTGTTCACCCATCGCGGCCTGTCCGGCCCTGCCGTGCTGCAGATTTCCAGCTACTGGCAGCCCGGCGCCGCGCTGACCATCAACCTGGCGCCGCAGGAAGACCTGACCGAAGCGCTGCTGCACGCCAAGGCCAACAGCAAGAAGAACCTTGCCAACACGCTGGCACAATGGCTGCCGGCGCGCCTGGCGGAAAGCTGGCTGCAGGTGCAGGGCATGAAAGGCGACGCTCGCCTGGCCGACCTGCCGGACAAGCAATTGCGGCAACTCGGCGCATCCCTCAACGCCTGGCGCATCACCCCGGACGGCACGGAAGGCTACAAAAAAGCCGAAGTCACGCGCGGCGGCATCGATACGCGCGAACTGTCGCAACAAAGCATGATGGCTAACAAGGTGCCCGGCCTGTACTTCGTGGGCGAGGCCGTCGATGTCACCGGTTGGCTGGGCGGCTACAACTTCCAGTGGGCCTGGTCATCCGGCGTCGCGGCCGGGCAGGCGGCATAAGCAGATGGTAAAAACAGGCGGTATAACCGGCATAAGTGCATGCCAGAAACGCATCCCAGTAAACATCTTCCCATCAAAATTTAAACCTGCTACAATCGCGTTCTTTCCCATAAATTATCCGGTTTGATTTTTACATGACCACTATTCGCCTGAAAGAAAACGAGCCGTTCGAAGTTGCCATGCGTCGCTTCAAGCGCACCATCGAAAAAACCGGTCTGCTGACCGAGTTGCGTGCGCGTGAGTTTTACGAGAAGCCGACTGCAGAGCGCAAGCGCAAGCTCGCCGCTGCCGTGAAGCGCCATTACAAGCGCATCCGCAGCCAGCAGTTGCCGAAAAAGCTGTACTGATTTCTCGTCCGCAGTCTTGCGGACCTGGCGCAAACCCGCTCCGGCAACGGTCCGCAGCGGGTTTTGGCGTTTTTAGTCAATCGACCATGGAGATGGCATGAGCCTGAAAGAACAGATCACCGAAGACATGAAAACCGCCATGCGCGCCAAGGACAGTGCCCGCCTCGGCACCATCCGCCTGCTGACCGCCGCCATGAAGCAAAAGGAAGTCGATGAGCGCGTCGAGCTCAACGACACCCTGGTCCTCGGCATCATCGAAAAGATGGTCAAGCAGCGCAAGGATTCGATCGCCCAGTTCGAAGCCGGCGGCCGCCAGGACCTGGCTGATGCCGAAAAGGCCGAGCTGGCGATTCTCTCGGCTTACATGCCCGCAGCCCTGTCGGACGCCGAAGTGCAGGCCGAAGTCGCCGCCGCCATCTCTGCCACCGGCGCAGCCGGCCCGCAAGACATGGGCAAGGTGATGGGTGTATTGAAGGCCAAGCTGGCCGGCCGCGCCGACATGACCGCAGTCTCCGCTCAGGTGAAGGCGGCGCTGGCCAAGGCTTGATGCAGCCGAAGTGATTCCGCAATCCTTCATCCAGGACTTGCTCAACCGGGTCGACATCGTCGACGTGGTGGGAAAGTACGTCCAGCTGAAAAAGGGCGGCGCCAATTTCATGGGGCTATGCCCCTTCCATAACGAAAAATCCCCCAGCTTCACCGTCAGCCCGTCCAAGCAGTTCTACCACTGCTTCGGCTGCGGCGCGCACGGCACCGCCATCGGCTTTCTGATCGAGTATTCCGGCGTCGGTTTCGTCGATGCGGTCAAGGACCTGGCGCAGGGTGTCGGCATGACCGTGCCGGACGACGACGACCGCCTGCCGCCGGCGCAGCGCGCCGAAGCGCAAGCCAGGACCCTGGCGCTGTCGGAAGTCATGACGCGCGCCGGCGATCATTACCGTCGCCAGTTGCGCGGTGCCCAGAATGCCATCGCCTACCTGCAAAAGCGCGGTCTCTCCGGCGAAATCGCTGCCCGCTTCGGCATGGGCTACGCTCCCGATGCCTGGGACAGCCTGCGCACGGTCTTCCCGGATTATCAAAACGATGCCCTGGTCGAAGCCGGCCTGGTGATCGACAGGAGCGAGGAAGAGGGCGCCAACCGTAAGCGCTACGACCGCTTCCGCGATCGCATCATGTTCCCGATCCGCAACACCAAGGGCCAGGTGATCGGCTTCGGCGGGCGTGTGCTGGAGCAGGGCGAACCGAAATACCTGAATTCGCCGGAAACCCCGCTGTTCCAGAAGGGTAGCGAGCTGTACGGCCTGTTCGAGGCACGCCAGGCCATCCGCGACGCCGGCTACGTGCTGGTCACCGAAGGCTACATGGACGTGGTGGCGCTGGCCCAGCTCGGCTTTCCGCAGGCAGTGGCCACGCTCGGCACCGCCTGCACGCCGACCCATGTGCAAAAGCTGCTGCGCCAGACTGACCACGTGGTGTTCAGCTTCGACGGCGACGCCGCCGGCCGCCGCGCCGCCCGCCGCGCGCTGGATGCCTGCCTGCCGTATGCCGGCGACGACAAGACCATCCAGTTCCTGTTCCTGCCCTCCGAGCACGACCCCGACAGCTATGTGCGCGAATTCGGCGCCGCCGCTTTCGAGGAGCAGATCAAGGATGCCATGCCGCTGTCCCGCTTTCTGCTCAAGGAAGTCGCCGGTGAGCATGACTTGCGTACCGCCGAGGGCAGGGCGCGCGCGCAGTTCGATGCCAAGCCGCTGCTGAAAGCCATGCCGGCCTCGGCGCTGCGCCTGCAGATCGTGCGCGCGCTGGCGCAGATGACGCAATCGACCCCGGCGGAGATCGAGGCGCTGTTCGAGCTGGCCAGGCCGGTCGCGCGCGCCCGCGTGGCGCCGCCGAAGAGCGGCCGGCCGGCGCCAGTAGGGCTGGAGCGGCAGATCCTGCGGCTGCTGGTGGCCCATCCGGAACTGGCCGCCGGGCTCGATCAGGACGCGCTCGATGTGCTGGCGCAGCTGGCGCCCGAGCGCGCGGAAATATTGCTGCAACTTATCGGCGCCACCCGCGCCATGGGCGAACAGGCGACATTCGCCGCCCTGGCCGAACAATTGCGCGCCTCTGGAGGAGAATTCGAGGATTTGATTGCCGAGATTGCGGCGGATCAAGAATCCGATAGCGACACGGCTCGCCTGGAGCTTGCCGGAGCGCTACGGCAGACTAAAATGAAACATTTAAAAGCAGAGCTGGAGCAGCTGGCCGCCGGCGGCCTGCAAACGGAAGAGGCGCGCCAGCGTTACCGCGAGCTGATGTTGACGCAAGATCAATTGCGGCGCGAAGCGCAAGCCGAATCCGGCCAAGGATAGCGTGGTAATTCAGACAATTTGAGTCCGTGTCTTTGAAGGAACACCTTCGCCTGTGCTATAATTAAAAGCTTTTGATTCAAGGCCTTAGCGCATAACCCCCGCCGCATTGCTGCGCCAGCGGGATGAATGAGCGAAATGCGTTTCGGGTTTTTGGGCCGGAACAAGTGCATCAGTTGCATGAACCGCGTAGCAAGATTAACCTCTAATTGACAGTTGATTCCATGGCGAACGCAATGAAGAAGTCCGCGACCAAGACCTCCGCGAAACCCTCGACCAAAGCCGCGAAGAGCACCAAGAGCACCAAGCCGACGGCCGCCAAGAGCGCCGCCAAGCCGGTAAAGACGGTTGCGCCCGCCAAGGAGACAACAGCCAGGAACAAGACTGCAACTGCGGAAAAAGCCCCGAAATCAGCTGCAAAAACCCCGGCCAAAGCCTTGACGACAGCCGCGCCGACCCAATCTAAGGTGGCGGCGAAGGCCGCGCCGAAAACCGCCGCGAAATCCGCCGCAGTCAAACCTTCACCCACCGGCGCCGCCAAGGCAGTGCCGGTAACAGCGAAAGCCCCTGTGACCAAGAAATCCGAAGCGAAATCGACCGGCAAGACCAGCAAGGCCGCCAAGGCGGAACCCAAGGCGACCATTCTGGTCACTTCAGCCGCGCCGGTCAGCCAGACTACCGATGCCGCGGCATTGGCAGCCATCGATACTTCCGGCTATGTTTTGCCGGGCGTGAAAGTGCCGGGCCGCCGCGGTCGCAAACCGAAAGATTTTCAGCCTGAGAACGACGAAGTCGCCGCGCTGAACGCTGTCGAACGCGCCGAGCTCAAGGCCGCCGACAAGGCGCGCGCGAAAGACCGCAAGGCCAAGGAAAAGGCCCTCCTGAAAGACGCCTTCTCGTCCGACACCGAAGCTTCCGAGGAAGAGCTCGAACGCCGCCGGCAAAAGCTCAAGACCCTGATCAAGCTGGGCAAGGACCGCGGCTTCCTGACGTATTCGGAAATCAACGACCACCTGCCGGACAACATCGTCGATCCGGAAGCGATCGAAGGCATCATCGGCACCTTCAACGACATGGGCATTGCCGTCTATGAGCAGGCGCCCGATGCCGAGACCCTGCTGCTGTCGGACGCCGTCGCCAACGTCGCCTCCGACGAAGATGCCGACGCCGCCGCCGAAGCCGCCCTGTCCACCGTCGATTCCGATTTCGGCCGCACCACCGATCCGGTGCGCATGTACATGCGCGAGATGGGTTCGGTCGAGCTGCTGACGCGCGAAGGCGAAATCGAAATCGCCAAGCGCATCGAGGAAGGCCTGAAGGACATGATCCAGGCGATCTCCGCCTGTCCGACCACCATCGCCGAAATTCTCGCCGCCGCCGAGCGCATCGAAGGCGAGGAAATCAAGGTCGATGAAATCGTCGACGGCATGGTCGACCTGAACGTTTCCGAAGAAGTCGCCGCCGCGCCGGCCGTCGCCGCTTCCGCCGATGAGGAAGAAGAGGAAGAAGAGGAAGAGGAAGAAGAGGAAGAAGAGGAAGAGGAAGCCAACAGCGGCGGTGGCGCCGCCGGCTTCTCGGCCGAGCAGCTCGAGCAGTTGAAGCGTGACGCCCTCGATAAATTCAGCAACATCTCGTCGCAGTTCGACAAGATGCGCAAGGCTTTCGAAAAGGAAGGCTACAATTCCAAGCCCTACGTCAAGGCGCAGGAAACCATCTCCAACGAATTGCTGGGGCTGCGCTTTACCGCCAAGTTCGTCGAAAAGCTGTGCGACACCCTGCGCGGTCAGGTCGATGAAGTGCGCCATATCGAAAAGCAGATCCTCGATGTGGCGGTGAATCGCTGCGGCATGCCGCGCGCCCATTTCATCAAGGTTTTCCCGGGCAATGAAACCAATCTCGACTGGGTCGATGGCGAAGTCGCCGCCAACAAGGATTACAGCGCCGTGCTGGGCCGTAACGTGCCCACCATCAAGGAACTGCAGCAGAAACTGATCGACCTGCAGGCGCGCGTGGTGCTGCCGCTGCCGGACCTGCGCGTCATCAACAAGCGCATGTCGGCCGGCGAAATGAAGGCGCGCAAGGCCAAGCGCGAAATGACCGAGGCCAACCTGCGCCTGGTGATTTCNNCGGTGCACATGATCGAGACCATCAATAAGATGAACCGCATCTCGCGCCAGATTCTGCAGGAAACCGGCGCCGAGCCGGATCCAGCAACGCTGGCCCTGAAGATGGAAATGCCGGAAGATAAGATCCGCAAGATCATGAAGATCGCCAAGGAACCGATTTCGATGGAAACACCGATCGGCGACGACGACGATTCACATCTGGGCGACTTCATCGAGGATAACAATACCCTGGCGCCGTCCGACGCCGCGCTGCATGCGTCCATGCGCGGGGTGGTCAAGGATGTGCTGGATTCGCTCACGCCGCGCGAAGCCAAGGTGCTGCGCATGCGCTTCGGCATCGAGATGTCGACCGACCATACGCTGGAAGAAGTGGGCAAGCAGTTCGACGTCACCCGCGAGCGCATCAGGCAAATAGAAGCCAAGGCATTGCGCAAGCTGCGCCATCCTTCCCGCTCCGACAAGCTGAAGAGCTTCCTCGAAGGCAGTTAATTAACTGAATTGCGGGACCGAGTTAAGCGCCAGCGGTACTCTGTCCCCAACAAATTTCAGCCGACAGCACAGTTTTCGGGCCTCTAGCTCATGCCTGGTTAGAGCAGCGGACTCATAATCCGTTGGTGCCGTGTTCGACTCACGGGAGGCCCACCAATCGAAAAGAGGGTTAGCGACGAAACGTTCGCTAACCCTCTTTTGTCATTCGCCAGTGCCATTTCGCTGCGCCTGACGGATGAAACCATTCAGAATTTATAGGCGACGCCGATACGTACAACCGGGTAGTGACGAAGCTGCCTGATGTCTTCGGTCAGGGCGGCGCTTTCGGCAGCCAGTTCGGTGGCGATCTGGTTACACACGGCCGCGCCGGCGGTGCAGTTCGTGTTGACCAGGCTGGTACGTGCAGACCCCTGGAACAGCACCCCCAGGTCAGCCTGGAAAGACCAGCCGCCGGATTGCCTGGCTAGCGCATTGCCCCAGCCTATACCGATGTACGGGGCGACTTTGCGGAAATCGATGTTTGCATCCACTTGGCCAGCGGTGCTGGCTGGGAAACTGTTTCCGTTGAAGTTGTAGCTGCCGCCGACGGCCGGGCGGCCGGTACCCTCGATCTTGTTGCCATTGTAGGCCAGGCCGCCGGTGACACGGAAACCGCTGCCCATCGGGTGCCAGTCTATCAGGGCATCAACGGTCTTGAGCTTCAACTTGAGGTCGTAAGCGACATTGTCAGTGTTTTCGTTGAACGAGTAGTTCAGGATGCCAAAGCCAAAGCGGGCGTTAAAGTTCTGTGCAACTGGAATGCTCAAATGGGCGCCCACGCCGGTGGTGCCGGCGTCAACGCCGGCGGCGATGTCCATGGCATGTGCTGCTGAAATGGAACCGAGACTAAGACCCAATGCGATCAATAGTTTTTTCAAGTTCAGCTCCTGGTTCGATGTCTATTGCAAGGTATTGAAAAAATTTCGCTGCCGTGTGGGCCAATTACCGCCTGGTTTGCGAACCCTATCATGAGCGGAGATATAAGCATTGAACTCGCTCATTGATATGGTGGCATCGTTGTTAGTGACAGCGAGGGCTAGATTTGCTGTGGTGAAATGCGTCACGCAGCTTCTGGACAGTGGAAACAATCCAAGCTATAGGATGAGTCAAGATCTACAGTTTGTTGCGATGGCTGGCCAGGTAGGCGCGGTCATCCATCGTCGAAAAGATGACCGCAAAGATGATGCCCAGCGCCGCGCCGAGGATCGTATCGAAGACCCGTTCCACCGGCATGTTGGCGGACGTCGCCGGCGCGACCAGGTAAGTCATCAGGAGGGCCATCGGCGTGACAAAGATCTGCCCCAGGGCATAGTTATAGCCGATCACCACTTCGGTGAGAAACTGGAAAACCACGATCGCCGCCACCAGCATCCAGAAGGACGGCGACTGCGCCAGGATCGCCCAGACGATGCATGCCCCGACCACGGTGCCGGCCATGCGCTGCAGGGCACGGTTCATGGTCACGTGCAGATGGCCGCCCTGCATGACGGCCGTGGCGCCGATCGCCGCCCAGGCAGGGTAGTGCCAGCCGGCGGCGTGCGCAATCAGCGCTGCGCTTGCCGCGCCGACTGCGATGCGGCCGGCAGCGAACAGTTCGTGGCTGAAGGGGCGGTGCGGCGGCGGCGGCAGGCGCAGGCTGTTGAGCGGCGCCGAGCGCAGACGATCCGTCAGCATGCAGACGATCCAGGCCACAATGCCGCCCGCCAGGGTCAGCGCAACCCGCTCGATCAGCATGTGCGCCGATGCAACCGGCGCTTGCGCGCCGCCGGCCGCGAACACGATGATCACAGCGCCCGGAGCACCCAGCCGCCAGTGGGGAACGGCCATGGTCGCGATACCGGCGACCACGGCCAGGGTCAGCACCATGACCGTGTCCGATGCGCCCGCATAGGAGGCCAGCGACGGAACGAGCACGCCAAAGGTCAGCAAGGCGGCGGCAATCAGCACGATGCGCATGCGCCGCTCCAGCGGGGCGTAGCGGCCAAACAGCGAGGCCAGGGCGCCCAGCGCAGGAAAGCCGACCATCTCCGACCAGGGCGATAGCGTGGTGAGGACGATTGCCGAAAGCAAGGCCAGTGCCGCTTGCGCGCCGGCGACTGACGCGATGAATACGGAAGGCGGCGGCTTCACGCTCATGCTTTCCTGAAATTGCTTAGATGTCAGCAAGTGACGCGTCGTCATCCCGAGCGAGATCGATGGCGGAGGTGCGGCGCGGCGCTTATCGCTGTCTGCCATGGCAGCAGGGGAATGCCCGGGCTTGTTTTCCTGAGTAGACATATCGCTTCCTTATCCAAGGTCGATATTATGCGCCTGTCCGCCGATATCGCTGCGCGCACAGCGATCCCATTTTCTGAACCTTTGCCCATGCACGATTGTCAGAATTTCTTTCTCAAAGCATGAATGCGCTGGGCTTTTCAGCGTAACCGGAAGGGGATTGCGATGGCAGAGAAAATGAAGGCGGCGGTCGTGCATGAATTCGGCCAGCCCCTTGTCATTGAGGACGTTGACGTTCCGGAGGTCGGCCCTGGCCAGATCCTCGTCAAAATCGTCGCTACAGGCGTGTGCCACACGGACCTCCATGCCGCCGACGGAGATTGGCCTGTGAAACCGGCCCTGCCGTTCATTCCGGGGCACGAAGGCGCCGGCTATGTGGCCAAAGTCGGCGCCGGCGTGAAGCTTCTGAAAGAAGGCGACCGGGTCGGCGTGCCCTGGCTGCATACGGCATGCGGGCATTGCGAGCACTGCATTACGGGATGGGAGACGCTGTGCGGCGAGCAGCAGATGACCGGCTACTCCGTCAACGGCGACTATGCCGAATACGTTCTGGCAGATCCGCTCTACGTCGGCAAGCTTCCGGACAACCTTGATTTCGCGCCGGCGGCGCCGATTCTGTGCGCCGGGGTGACCGTCTACAAGGGACTCAAGATGCTCGACCGCAGGCCGGGCGAATGGGTGGCCATTTCAGGCGTCGGCGGGTTGGGCCACATGGCGGTGCAGTATGCAAAAGCAATGGGGTTTCATGTGATTGCCGTGGATATCGACGACGCCAAGCTGGATCTCGCCAGGAGCGTCGGCGCAGACATGACGATTAACTGCGCAACGCAAGACGCCCCCGGCGTGGTGCAATCGACCATTGCCGGCGCTCATGGCGTACTCGTCACCGCTGTGTCGCGCTCGGCTTTCGCCCAGGCGGTTGGAATGCTGCATAAACGCGGGACGATGACCCTGGTCGGCTTGCCGCCGGGTAGTTTTGAACTGCCGATCTTCGATGTCGTGCTCAACGCAAAGACGATCCGGGGATCGATCGTGGGCACCCGCAAAGACCTGGAGGAAGCATTGATGTTCGCCGGCGAAGGTAAAGTCACCTCCCATATTTCGATTGATCGCCTGGAGAACGTCAATGCCATCTTCAGCAAACTCAAAAGCGGCCAGGTCGAAGGGCGCATTGTGATGGAAATATAGGGAGTTAAAGGCAAGGAATGCGAGCCGGGTATTGCTTGTTCTGATTGCTTTAATGAAAAAATGGTTATATGAATTTCGCTGTAGGCGTAACAAATGCCTTAGGCCCGTTGGCCCGCCTGCTTTATGCGCTTGCCTGGATTTATGCGCTTGCCTGGAAAACTTGACCAGATACGGTCCTGAGTGCTATCACGTCTGGACAGTGGCGTATAATAGGGAATTTCGATAGTCGTTTTCCCGCCCACGCCCGCCTGGCAAGTCTTTCTGGCGAGGTGTCCGAGTCCCGGGAGCCTCACCCAGAAACCATGTCCGACAACCAGTCCGCCACTGCGCAAACCACTCCCGCAACTATCCGTTTCGAGGATTTCGGCCTGTCCGCCGATATCCTGCGCGCGCTTGCCGACCAGGGATATGTCAACCCGACACCGATCCAGGCGCAAGCCATTCCCGTGGTCCTGCAAGGGCGCGATGTGATGGGCGCGGCGCAGACCGGCACCGGCAAGACTGCCGGCTTTTCCCTGCCGATCATCCAGCTGCTGCTGGCGCATGCCAACACCAGCGCCTCGCCCGCTCGCCATCCGGTGCGCGCGCTGATCCTGACGCCGACGCGCGAGCTGGCCGACCAGGTCGCCGACAACGTCAAGGCTTATTCGCGCTACACGCCGCTGCGTTCAACCGTGGTGTTCGGCGGCATGGACATGGCGCCGCAAACCGCCGCGCTGCGCGCCGGCGTCGAAATCGTCATCGCCACGCCGGGACGCCTGCTGGACCACGTGCAGCAAAAGACCCTGAACCTGTCGCAGACGCAAATCCTGGTGATGGATGAAGCCGACCGCATGCTGGACATGGGCTTCTTGCCGGACTTGCAACGCATCATCAACCTGCTGCCCAAGCAGCGGCAAAACCTGATGTTTTCCGCGACCTTCTCGCCGGAGATCAAGAAGCTGGCCAACAGCTTCCTGAACAAGCCGGTGACCATCGAAGTCGCGCGCAGCAACGCCACTGCCGAAAACGTCACGCAAATCATCTACAAGGTCGAGGAAGAAGCCAAGCGCCAGGCCGTCGCGCACATCGTTCGCGAGCGCAACCTCAAGCAGGTGATCGTGTTTTCCAACACCAAGATCGGCGCCTCGCGCGTGGCGCGGGAGCTGGAAAAGCAGGGCCTCAAGGCATCTGCCATCCACGGCGACAAGTCGCAAGCCGAGCGCATGGCGGCGCTGGAAGCCTTCAAGCAGGGCGGGATTGAAATCCTGGTTGCCACCGACGTCGCCGCGCGCGGTCTCGACATTGCCGAGCTGCCTTGCGTGATCAACTATGACTTGCCTTACAACGCCGAAGATTACGTGCACCGCATCGGCCGCACCGGCCGCGCCGGCGCCCTGGGCGACGCGATTTCCCTGGTGACGGACAAGGATGCCCGCTTGCTGGTGGATATCGAAAAGCTGATCAAGAAGCAACTGGCACCGACCGAGCTGGCCGGATTTGTGCCGCATGTCGGACACGGCGCGCATGGCGGCGAAGGCCGTGAGGGCCGCGAAGGACGTGCGCGCCGCGACGAAGGCCGCAGCGGCTATGGCGGCGAACGTGGTGCAGAACGCCGTCCGCGCCGCGACGAGGAACGCAGCGGTCGCAGCGAGCGCAATGCCTATGCGCCTGCACAGCGCAAGGAAAAGATCGACCCGTGGTTCCTCAAGCCCTATGAGCCGCAACAGCCGGCACCAGTGTCCGCGCTGGAAAGCGGCACGCCGGCTTCGAAAACTTCTTCCGCCGCCAAGCCACAGAAAACCAAAGTGGCGGCCCTGCTGGGCGGCATGCCCAAGCGCTGAGCAAATAAATCTCTTTAATTCCTGATTGGGATGCCATCATTCCCTTTATGGGAATTGCGGCTCCTATCGAGAGCATCAGGCGCGACCGATCCGCACGCACCACGCTGCCACCGCCTGCCGCCAGAACTGTTCCAGCGCTTCTTCCTGCACTCCCGGCGCAGCAGGCACCACAAGTGCCTCTAGTCCTTCTAGCCCCTCCAGCCCCAGAAACCGCGCCGCGCGCAACAATTCCGCCAGCGGCGCGTTCGCATCGAGCGCCAGCGCCCCGGATTGCTTGGACAGCTTTTCCCCAAGCTCATTGGTCACCACCGGCACGTGCAGGTAGGCTGGCGTTGGCATTCCCAGCAAGCGCTGCAGATAAATCTGGCGTGGCGTCGAATCCAGCAAATCCGCGCCGCGCACCACGTGCGTAATGCCCTGGTCGGCATCGTCCACCACCACCGCCAGCTGATAAGCCCAGAAACCGTCGGCGCGCTTCAGCACGAAGTCGCCGACCGCGGTCGCCAGCGGCTGTGATACCGTGCCCATCCAGCGATCCTCGAAAGTAATGACGCCAGCCGGATCGCCGGCATCCGGCACGCGCACGCGAAAGGCGCGCGCCGTCTTGCCCGGCGCCAGGCCATGGCGGCAGGTGCCCGGATACACCGCGGCGCCGTCGGAGGCGATGCCGATGCGCGAATCGGCGATCTCGCGGCGCGTGCAGCCGCAGGGATACACCCAAGGGGAGAGCCGCGTGAACGCCGCCTCGTACAACTGCTTGCGCCGGCTCTGCCACACCACTTCGCCATCCCAATGCATGCCGAAGGCAGCGAGCGTGGCGAGGATATCTTCGGCTGTGCCCGGCGGGCAGCGCGGCTCGTCGATATCCTCGATGCGCACCAGCCACTGGCCGTGGTGCGCACGGGCATCCAGGTAACTGGCCATGGCCGCTACCAGCGAACCCCGGTGCAAGGGGCCGGTGGGGGAGGGGGCAAAGCGGCCGATGTAGTTCATGCGGTGAAATCGATGAATAAAGAATAATCAAGACATGGATTTTAGGGGAGGAAGGCTTTTCCTGTCAGGGTATATAATGCGCAAGATTCATGCGCATACTCTATGCGCAGAGAGGAGCCCGCATGAACCGCCTGACTAGTAAAGTTGCCAAAAAACCTACCAACATCAGCTTGCCGATTGATGTTTACAACGATGCCAGGGAGCTTGGCATCAACATTTCCCAAGTCTGTGAGCAAACCCTGCGCCAAGCCATCCGTACTGCAAAGGAACGGCAATGGAATGAGCAGCATGCCGAGTTTATCGCCGCCTACAACAAGAGAGTCGAAGAAGACGGTGTGGCATTGCAGGAATGGCGGGCATTCTGATGGGGCGATTCGATATTTATCGCAACCCCGGAAAATCGAAACAGACCATTCCCTACCTTCTCGATGTGCAAAGCGACTCCATCAGCGGACTGGCCACGCGGATCGTGATACCGCTGCGTTCCCTGGAGATTTTCCAAGTCGTTCAGCCGCCAGCGGATCTATGTCCTGTCATTCAAGTGGAAGGGAAAGATTATTTCCTGGATACCGCGCAACTTGGTGCAATCCCGGTCAAAGAACTGAAGGATTACGTCGATTCGGCACAAGGCAGCCAGCTTCGCATCGTTGCAGCGCTGGACAAGGTATTTGGCGCTTACTGATGGATTGTTGTGCGCAATGCGCATGATCAGAGAATAAACATGCCACAAGATCTCCACAATATTTCAGGGGCCGGTTTCGACACGGGCAGCCTGCGCCACCAGGCGCTGGGCGCCCAGTTGCTGTCTGCCGGCATGGCAGGTTATGGCGAATTTTTTTATCTCAGCCCGATTGTCGCGGGCACTTCGGCGCCGGCACGCGGCGGCGTGCCGGTTCTGTTTCCGCAATTCGCCGAGGCGGGGCCATTGCGCAAGCATGGCTACGTGCGGGATATGCCGTGGACCTTGCGCGAAAGTCGGGAAGAAGCGGGTGGCGAAATGTTCTGCTACACGTTGGATATCAGCGAGCAGGATTATCCGCAGTGGCCGCATGGCACCAGCCTGCAGCTGAAAGCGGAACTGCATCCCGATCACCTGAGAATCGCACTGGACATTCGGAACACGGGTACAAGCGCTTTCTCGTTTACCGGTGGCCTGCATCCTTATTTCCGGTTGCCGGATCTGCGACAGATGCGCATTGACGGCCTGCATGGGCTGAAAATAAGCGACCGCTATCGGCCGGAACTGCTGGCGGACGAGGCGCCGGTCCTGACGCTGGGCAGCGAACCGTTCGAAAGGCTTTACGATGCTTGTCCTGATCTGCAGTTGTGGACGGGCGAGCGCTGGCTGACGCTGTCGGCCAACGGCTTCGATCAATGGATGGTGTGGAATCCCGGTGAAGAGGGCGCAAGGCAGCTGGCCGATTTGCCGGATGCGGATTGGCAGCACTTCGTCTGCATCGAGCCGGTCAGGGTGGCGCGACCAGTGCATCTGGCGCCTGGAGAAATGTTTACCGGCACGCTGACGATCAAGTCAGCGTAAGGAATAAGGAAGGAGCGCGATCCCTGCTACTCAAACACCCGTGCATCCTTCAACAGCGGCGCGGCGGCATCCTTCTCCGCAAGTAAAACTTCCGCCTGCGGAATTTCCGGCCAGGCGATGGCCAGTTGCGGATCGTTCCAGACGATCGCGCCTTCCGACGCCTTGTTGTACAGTGCCGTCGTCTTGTACATGAATTCGCTCGTTTCGCTCAAGGTGATGAAGCCATGCGCGAAGCCGGGCGGGATCCAGAGCTGGCGGCGGTTCTCGGCGCTCAGCTCTACCCCTACCCATTTGCCGAAAGTCGGCGAGCTCTTGCGGATATCCACCGCGACATCCCATACCCGGCCTTGCGTGGCGCGCACCAGCTTGCCCTGCGCATAAGGCGGCAGCTGGAAATGCAGGCCGCGCAAGACGCCGCGCTTGCTATAGCTATGGTTATCCTGCACGAATGGCACGGCATATCCCACCGCTTTTTCAAACACGGCCTGGTTATAGCTTTCCATGAACCAGCCGCGGTCGTCGGCAAAAACGCGCGGCTCGAAAATTAGCACTTCAGGCAGTGCGGTGGCGATGACATTCATTTTGACAGCGGCTCCTTCAGAAGCTGTTGCAGATAGCGGCCGTAGCCATTCTTGCTGAGCGGCTGCGCCAGCCTTGCCAATTGTTCGCGGTCGATAAAACCGTTGCGCCAGGCGATCTCTTCCGGGCAAGCCACCTTCAGGCCTTGCCGGTGTTCGAGCGTGGAAATGAAGAGGCTCGCTTCCAGCAAGCTGTCGTGCGTGCCGGTATCCAGCCAGGCATAGCCGCGCTGCATGATCTGCACGTTCAGGCTGCCTTGTTCCAGGTAAGCCTGGTTGACCGCCGTAATTTCCAGTTCGCCGCGGGCGCTCGGCTTGACCGCCTTGGCGATGTCCACCACCTGGTTATCGTAGAAGTACAGGCCGGTCACGGCATAATTGCTCTTGGGTTGCAGCGGCTTTTCCACGATGCTGACAGCCTTTTCCTGTGCATCGAAGGCAACCACGCCATAGCGTTCCGGGTCGCTCACGTGGTAGGCAAATACCGTGGCGCCTTCGGCCTGCGCATCCGCATTCTTCAGCAATGTGGAAAAGTCGTGGCCATAAAAAATGTTGTCGCCCAATACCAGCGCGCTGGGCGCATTGCCGATGAATTCCTCGCCAATGAGGAAGGCCTGCGCCAGGCCATCCGGGCTCGGCTGCACCGCATATTGCAGGTTGATGCCCCATTGTGAGCCATCGCCCAGCAGCTGTTCAAAGCGCGGCGTATCCTGCGGCGTGCTGATGATGAGTATGTCGCGTATCCCGGCCAGCAGCAGCGTAGAGAGCGGGTAATACACCATCGGCTTGTCATACACCGGCAGCAGTTGCTTGCTGATGGAAAGGGTGGCCGGATGCAGGCGGGTACCGGAGCCGCCGGCGAGGATAATACCTTTACGTTGGGTCATGATGGGTCAGTGAGGGATCAGATAATTTCAGTCAGCATGCGCTCGACGCCCTGCTGCCAGTCAGGAAGAGTGAGGCCAAACGCCGCTTGCAGTTTGCCGGTGTCCAGGCGCGAATTATGCGGCCGCCTGGCAGGCGTCGGGAAAGCGCTGGTCGGTACCGGGTCGACTGTGTCAACCGTGGTCTTGAGCGCCACGCCGGCTTGCTGTGCATGCGCCACCACGAATTTCGCATAGCCATGCCAGGAAGTCGTGCCGCCCGCCACCAGGTGGTACAAGCCCGCCAGTTCCGGCTGCGCCGCGATGCTTCTGATCGCATGCGCGGTGACGTCGGCCAGCAGGTCGGCGCCGGTCGGCGCGCCGATCTGGTCGTCGATCACCGTCAGGCGTTCACGCTCCTTCGCCAGGCGCAGCATGGTTTTAGCAAAATTGCCGCCACGCGCGGCATAGACCCAGCTGGTGCGGAAAATCAGGTGGTTCGGGCAGGCATCGGCAATCCGCTGTTCCCCTTCCAGCTTGGTGGCGCCATACACATTCAGCGGCGCCGGCGCATCGGTTTCTTTCCAGGGCTGGTCGCCGCTGCCGTCAAACACGTAATCCGTCGAATAGTGCACCAGGCAGGCGCCTGCCCGCTGCGCTGCCTCCGCCAGCACGCCGGGCGCCATCGCATTGATGGTGCGCGCCAGTTCCGGCTCGCTCTCGGCCTTGTCCACGGCCGTATGGGCGGCGGCATTGACAATAAAGTCGGGCCGCACGGCTGCCACGGTGGCGGCAAGGCCTGCCAGGTTGGTAAAGTCGCCGCACAGTTCCTTGCTGTCAAAATCTAGCGCAATCACCTTGCCCAAAGGCGCCAGGCTGCGCTGCAATTCCCAGCCGACCTGACCGCCCTTGCCAAACAGCAGAATCGTTTTCGGCGCGGTCATTGCGCGCGTTCCGCATAATTGGTTTCGACCCACTCCCGGTAAGCGCCGCTCTGGACGTTGGCAACCCATTCCGGATTATCCAGGTACCACTGCACGGTTTTGCGGATGCCTGTTTCGAAGGTCTCTGCCGGCTTCCAGCCCAGTTCGCGTTCGATCTTGCCGGCATCGATGGCATAGCGGCGGTCGTGGCCGGGGCGGTCGGCAACATACGTAATTTGTGCGTTATAAGGCTTGCCATCCGGGCGTGGGCGCAATTCATCGAGCAGGGCGCACACCCGGTGCACGATGTCGATATTCGGCATCTCGTTCCAGCCGCCGACGTTATAGGTCTCGCCCGGCCGGCCGGCTTCGAGCACGCGGCGAATCGCGCTGCAGTGGTCTTTCACATACAGCCAGTCGCGCACCTGCATGCCATCGCCATACACTGGAAGCGCTTTGCCCGCCAGGGCGTTGACGATCATCAGGGGGATCAGCTTTTCCGGGAAGTGGTAAGGGCCGTAATTGTTCGAGCAATTGGTGGTCAGCACCGGCAAGCCATAGGTATGGTGATAAGCGCGCACCAGGTGGTCGCTGGATGCCTTGCTGGCCGAATAGGGGCTGTTGGGCTCGTAGCAGTTGGTTTCGCTGAAGGCCGGGTCATCCTTTTTCAGCGAGCCATAGACCTCATCGGTGGAGACGTGCAGGAAGCGGAAAGCGCCTTTTGCTTCATCTCCGAGCTGGTTCCAGTACGCGCGTACTTCTTCCAGTAAGCGGAAGGTGCCGACGATATTCGTCTCGATAAAGTCGGCCGGACCATGAATCGAGCGGTCGACATGGCTTTCCGCTGCAAAATTCAGGATGGCGCGCGGCTGGTATTGCTGCAAGAGGGATTTGATGAGGGCGCTGTCGCCGATATCGCCCTGGACGAAGATATGGCGCGCATCGCCATTCAAGGTCGCGAGATTCTGGACATTGCCTGCGTAGGTCAGTTTGTCCAGATTGATGACAGGCTCATCTGATTGCGCCAGCCAGTCCAGGACAAAATTCGATCCGATGAAACCTGCCCCGCCTGTAACAATAATCATGTGGAATTTTTATCCAAAGTAAATTGAAGTCGAATTGCGAATTTTACTTAAAAATGCAGGAAATAAGGGGAAATCCGCCATTGACCTGCAAAGCTTCAAATAGTCCATCGCGACAAATAGCATGCTGCATTGCATATGAAGATAATAATAAACTTTGGCGTTGTAACAGTATTTAACTTTCAGTTGTTCTTAGCGAAATTCGGATAAACAAAAGTAAGAATAAAGAGTTTCCATAAAGCGACAAAGCAATGATTTTCTGCAACTTGGCATGCTAAAATCGCTAACTATTGATAATAATCAAGTTGTCACATTTGGGCGCTACAGTACTGCCTAGACATTCTCCAGGAGACTAAAAGTAGCGTTAGCCATGATGGTGGGTAGCGCAATCCTTGTTTCTGGTTACTTTCAATTGAATTTATAGCCATTTTGCTGTTTGTTTCGCCGTGGTCCAGATTTGATCAAATCTGACGGCTTTTTTTCGGGTTGTCGGATTTGCTTTCAGCGCTGCGAACATCTATGAAATGTGCCTGGTGCGGCTGCCTGGTGGTCAGCGGCGCCCAAGCCTTTGCCGCGCCCGCATTGAATGGCCAGACCGGGTATATCAACATGCCCAGCGCAGCAGTGGAGACGGACGGCAACTTCAACATAGGCTACAGTTACGATAGTCCCTATGGCGCGCTATGGGCTACTTCCACCTTTTTGCCTTTCCTGGAAGTGACCGGCCGCTATGTCTCGATCACTGGTATCCCGGGCTTTTCAAGCGATCCCAATGCCTATGGCGGCCAATACGGTCGCTATAAAGACAAGGTGATCGATACCAAGTTGCAGTTCCTTGAAGAAAACGGCTGGCGTCCTGCCATGGCGCTTGGTATCACCGACGTATTCGGCACCGGGCTGTTCAAGGGCCAATACGTCGTCGCCAGCAAAACCTTCGGCCCGAATAAAAACCTGGAAGCCAGCTTCGGTTACGGCAACCAGCGACCGGATGGCGTGTTCGCCGGCCTGCGCTGGCGGCCGCAAAGCCTGCCGGACTGGGCGCTGGTGGCCGAGTACGATGCCAACGATTATCCGAAAGATTTTCGCGCTGCCGAGACTGATGCTGGCCAGCGCAAGAAAGGCCCGTCGGTCGGCGTCGAGTATCGCTGGGGCTGGCTAGGCGTGCAGGCGGCGCGCCACCGCGACCATTCCAGCATCAATGCCTACGTCAGCATTCCTTTCGGCGCCCGGGAATTCATTCCCAAGATTTACGAGCCGCCGTATTATCAGCCCAAGCAGCCGCGTCCCCGTCCGACCCTCGAGCAGTGGCGCAACGATCCGGCGCATGGCACCGCCATGATCGATGTCCTTGGCAAGCAGGATTACAAGAACATTCGGGCAGAACTGAAGGGCCATACGCTGCACCTGTCGCTGACCAATTCGCGCATCTCCAACCTGGGGCGCGCGGTCGGCCGCGCCACCCGCATCGCGCTGGCATTCGCGCCGGCCGAGCTGCGCGGCATCCATGTCACTTACACCCGGCTGGAACAACCGATCGCGACATACGAATTCTTCGATCTCGACAAGCTTGCCAACTACCTGGACGGCCGCATCCCGCGCCAGCAATTCCTCGAGACGGTGCTGGTGCGCTATCCGAACCAGGACGACATACAGCAAGCCGACCGCGAAGGCGTGCTGGTCGGCGTCAAGGACAATGCAGGGCTGGAAGTCCTGACGGCGCACGATGGCGAGAGCATCCAGCTGATTTCCGAAGACCGCGAAGCCAACCGCTTCAAGCTGGCGCCCAGGGTCGGCTTTTACTTCAACGACCCCAGTGGTGCCCTGCGCTATGAAGTGGCAGCCGGCGCCAATTACAACAAGCGCCTCGGCAACGGACTTTACCTGAACGGCGCCATGGGCCTGAAGCTGATCGAAAACGTCAGCGGCGTCACGCAACCTTCCAACAGCCTGCTGCCGCACGTGCGCACGGATGTGGCGGATTACAAGCGCGGCAGCCGCCTGAAGCTGCACCGGCTCCTGGTCAACCAATACATGATGCCGGCCGAGCGCTGGTATGCGCGGGTATCCGGCGGCCTGTACGAAGAAATGTATCGCGGCGTCGGCGCGCAAGTGATGTATCTGCCCAAGGATAGCCGCTGGGCTGTCGACTTGACGGTAGATGCCTTGCAGCAGCGCGATTTCCAGGGCTGGTTCGGCAAGCGCAATTACCAGACCATGACCGCACTGGGCGCATTGCATTACCGCCTGCCGTATGACATGACCGCCACGGCCCGCGTCGGGCGCTTCCTGGCCAAGGATGAGGGCGTGCGCATGGAATTGAAGCGCCGCTTCCAGTCGGGTATCGAAGTCGGCTTCTGGTATACACGCACCAACGGCAAAGACATTACCAGCCCCGGCAGGCCAGACGCGCCTTACCATGACAGGGGCATCTTCCTGTCGATCCCGCTGCGCAGCATGCTGCCCAGCGATACGCTGGCGGGCGCGGGAATGGCGATCTCGCCCTGGACACGTGACGTCGGTCAGATGGTGGCGTCGCCCGGTGACCTCTACGACCTGGTGGAAAACCCGCGGCGCGACCTGACCAGTTACGATGGTCTGGGCAATTTTGCCGAGCGGCAGGATGAGCAAAACCTGCCGGCCGTGAACCCGCCGGTACTGCCCTTGCGCAATCCCTGGCCGGCCATGCGCCAGCGCCTGGAAAGCTCGTCTTCCGCCTTGCCCAATGCGCCGGATTTTTTCAAGGACGTGGGAATGACCGCCGGCGCGGTGGTGGTGGCGTCGCTGAGCGACAAGGTAATTGACCGCTTCGCCAAGGACCATGCCGGATCGAGCGTCACCAAAGGGCTGGACAAGTTCGGCCAGGCGATGCCGATCGCCATGATGGGCGCCGCAGGTTTGGCGGCGGCACTGGGCGACGAGCGCATGCAAAACACCGGTCTTATTTCGCTGCAGTCCGGCTTTGCCTCCGCCGGCTTCAGCATCGCCAGCAAGTACGCGGTCGGTCGTGCGCGGCCGCTGGAAGAACGCGGCAACTGGGCGCGTGCCGCCAGGCGCTCCGATTCGTCTTTCCCATCCAATCACGCCTCGGTCGCCTTCGCCACGGTGACGCCTTTTGCCAAGGAATACGACGCGCCCTGGCTGTACGGCGTTGCCGCTGTCGGTTCGATGGGACGTGTCGCTGCCAGGAAGCACTGGTTTTCCGACGCGGTGGTGGGCGGCATTCTTGGCTATGCGACCGGCAGCTGGCTGTGGGATGCACAGCGGCAGGGCAGAAAATCCTACGTCTCGTTCAATGGCGGCGGCGGCGAATACGGGGTGACATGGCAAACCACTTATTAAAATCCTTCAGACAAAGAAACGCATGAACAAGAACAGCATACTTCTCAAGCCAATGGTGAAATTCCTGTGCGCTGCATGCGTGTTGGGAACGGTTTCAGCTTACAGCACAGCTCAAAATATCGGCGAACGAGTTGCGATGCCGGGCAGAATGCAAGGCATGGAATTGCCTGGTGAAAGAGGTTTGCCTTCCATCACCAGCAATCGCGCTGACCAGCGTCAGCAGGCAGGGCAGCAAAACAATCAGCAGTTTGCCCGGCAAGCCAAGCCAGCTGAGCAGGCTAAAGGTGCATTTGAAACCTATGTGGAAACGGTCACGGGAAATAGGCTTGCAATTTTTGGCCATGATTTGTTCGGCGATGTTCCGACCACTTTTTCCCCCATTGATGCCGTCCAGGTCAACCCTGAGTATGTCATTGGCTCTGGCGATGAGCTGCAAATCCGTGGCTGGGGTATGGTCAATATCGATGTTAATGCGACTGTAGACCGCAGCGGCGCAATTTATATCCCGCAAATTGGGTCGGTCAAGGTTGCAGGTGTCAAGTATCGCGACTTGCAAGAGCATCTTAAGAAAGCCATCGGTAAATTCTTCAGCAACTTTGAGCTGACTGCCAGCATTGCGCAAACTCGCGCGCTGCAAATCTATGTGGTGGGGCATGCGGCACGCCCGGGCACCTATACCTTAAATGCGATGAGCACGCTGCTCAACGCCTTGTTTGCATCGGGCGGGCCGGATGCCTCCGGATCCATGCGCAATATCCAGGTCAAGCGCGGCGCGGAAACGGTGACTACCTTCGACCTGTACGACATGCTGGCAAAGGGCGACAAGAGTCGCGATATCAGCTTGCGCGACGGCGATGTTATCTACATCCCCGAAGCTGGACCGTTGGTCGCGCTGACCGGCAACGTCAAAAAGCCGGGGATTTTCGAGCTGAAGGGCTCGAGCTCCGTGGCAGATATCCTGGCGTTCGCCGGTGGAGTCGATTCGTCAGCCGACCAAAAACAAATCATCGTCGAAAAAAACGTCGATAACCATTACAAGACGGTGGCTGATCTGGTAGCAGATAAATCTGCCATTGCCGGACGCCTGACCAGTATCCCGGTACAGCCCACCGATATCCTGCGCGTATTTTCGCCTGCAGCCATGCCGGTACAGGTGCAGGTTCAGAACGAATATGTGCGCGTGTCCGGGGAAGTGAAGCAAAGCGGCGTATTCCAGATCAAGAAAGGCGAGACGTTGCGAGAATTGATCTCGCGACTAGGGGGCGCAACGGATAATGGCTACGTGTACGCTACCCAACTGAAGCGCGAATCTGTCAAGCGCGCTCAGCAAGCCAAGCTGGACGAAGTGGCTGCACGTTTCGAGCGCAATCTTGAAAGTACCGGTGCGCAACGCCTTGCAAACACTACCGATAAAGATAATATCGCAACGATCACGGCGGAAATCGAGCGCCAAAGGAGTCTGGTGCAACAACTTCGTGCGGTCAAAGCCGAAGGCCGGATCGTGCTCGAGCTGCCGGATGGTGAGGCTCAGGTAAAGCATTTGCCGGATCTGGCCCTGCATGACGGCGACAGTATCTATATCCCGCGCAAACCGGGCACGGTTGACGTGCTTGGCTCTGTCTTTCAGCAAAATTCATTCATCTACAAATCGCGTCGTAGTATAAACGATTACCTCGCTCTGGCCGGCGGCCCAACCGCGACAGGAGATACATCGGAATTGTACGTGATACGCGCTGATGGTACGGCTCAAAGTGGTAGCGGCTGGTTCGGCGGCGTGGGCGGCGCTCAAGTCAATCCCGGTGACACCATCGTGGTTCCAGAAGAAACAGATCGCAGCTCGTGGCGACAAAGTCTGAAAGAGTGGACGGCAATCTTCTACCAGTTCGGTTTGGGTGCAGCTGGGCTCAAGGTCTTGAAAGATTAATCGGAAAAAACGATGCTACAGTCATTGGAAAATAAAGATAGTCGCTTAGATGCCAAGAATAAAGAGGAAGATGAAATTCATCTTCTCGATTTATTAATAGTATTGGCGCGTCATAAGAAGCTAGTGTTCGGCATGCCAATCCTGGGCGTTGTACTGGCATTGGCCATTAGCCTGCTGATGGCTCCAAAATTCACGAGCACAGCGACGATCATGCCGCCGCAACAGCAGAGTTCGGGAGTGTCCGCCATGCTGGGACAATTGGGCGGGCTGGCAGGTGCCGTAGGCGGCATTGCTAGTCTTAAAAGTCCGGGGGACCTGTATGTGGGAATACTTGGAAGCCGCACAATCGCGGACAACCTGATCACGCGCTTTAAGTTACAAGAGCGGTATGAGAGCAATGTGATCGATGACGCGCGCAAGGAGTTAGCCAATGTGAGCCAGCTTGCTAGCGGCAAGAAAGATGGATTGATCTCCATCAGTGTCAGCGACAAGGATCCCCAATTTGCCTCAGAGTTAGCGAATGCCTATGTGGACGAACTAATGAAGCTGACTCAAACGATGGCCATTTCTGAAGCATCACAGCGACGTCTCTTTTTTGAACAGCAGTTGAAAAAGGCGAAAGACCAGTTGGCTAATGCGGAAGTTGTCTTACGTGCTACGCAAGAAAAAACCGGCATGATCCAGCCCGAAGGGCAGGTGCAAGCCATTATTTCCAGCATTGCTCAACTTAAGGGCGCGATTGCCGCCAAGGAAGTGCAGTTGAGCGCTATGCGCACTTTTGCAACCGGACAGAATCCGGAATTTTTACGCACCCAAGAAGAGTTGCACGGTCTTAAGGCGCAATTGCAAAAGCTGGAAAAAACCCAGTTCGCCAAAGATGGTGACTTCATGGTGCCAACTGGGAAACTTCCAGCGGTTGGTGTCGAATATGTACGCAAGCTACGCGATGTAAAGTATTTCGAAACGATGTTTGAGTTGCTGGCAAAGCAATATGAGTTGGCCAAAATTGATGAGGCGAAGGATGCGTCCGTGATCCAATTGTTGGACAAAGCCGTCCCTGCCGAAAAAAAATCTAAGCCGAAACGGACAATCATTCTTCTGCTTGGTTTGGTCGGGGGCAGCATCCTCGGCATCCTGCTGGCATTCGTTATCGAAGCTTACCGACGCTCTCGTCGAGATCCGCTAAGCACCAGCCGTTGGCAAGAGCTATCGGTAGCATGGAATACAAAAAATAAAAAAATGGGAAGTCTGCAATCATAATGAACAACATTATCCCAGTCATCCTTTGCGGTGGTTCAGGAACACGCCTATGGCCGCTTTCCCGTGCGGGCTTTCCCAAGCAGTTTCTCTCGCTATCGGGCACCAACAGCCTTTTTCAGCAGGCCGTAGAGCGAATAAATGCGCTTTCCGATACGGATATAGTGGTCGGTGAAACGCTCGTTGTCACGAATGAAGAGCACCGCTTTCTCGCGCTTGACCAATTACGAGAGCTGAAATCCGTTTCAGCTACGCTGTTGCTGGAACCAGTCGGTCGGAATACTGCGCCTGCATTGACCTTGGCAGCGCTACAGGCCACGTCAAACGGAGAAGATCCGATTCTGGTTGTTACACCAGCTGATCAGACTGTTACCGATAGCGCGGCATTTACACGTGCATTACGCGACAGTGTTCGAGCCGCCGTGACGGGCGTTATTGTCATTCTAGGCATTACCCCGGTTCGCCCAGAAACCGGTTACGGCTACATCAAACACAAGAATGAGCCAGGCCAACACCAGGAACATGCCGTCATCGAGTTTGTTGAAAAGCCGGACCTAGTAACTGCTCAGGCTTATCTGGACAGCGGCGAATATGCATGGAATAGCGGCATGTTTGTGCTCAAGGCCAGTACCTGGCTAAGAGCATTGCGGCATTTTCAAATCGACATCGCGACTGCGACTGAACAAGCATGGGCAGGCAAAACTGTCGATGCACCGTTTATCCGCCCTGATAAGGCAATATTCGCAAATATACCCAGCGAGTCCATTGACTACGCCGTGATAGAGCATTGCCCCGGTAGTGAATTCCAGATCCAAATGGTATCGCTTGCGGCAGGCTGGAATGATTTGGGCGCATGGGATGCAGTCTGGAGTGTGCAGGCTAGGGATGCGTCCGGTAACGCCCATTTGGGCGATGTGCTGGCTGCGGACAGCCGCAACACCCTTGTACATGCTACTAGCCGCCTGGTTAGCCTGGTAGGCGTTGAAAATCTTGTCGTCATCGAAACTCCGGACGCTGTTCTTGTTGCGAACAAGTCATGCAGTCAGGATGTAAAGCATATCGTTACGGCGCTTAATCAGCAAAAGCGTGGTGAGCCAGTTTTACATAGAAAAGCTCACCGCCCTTGGGGCTGGTATGACAGCATCGATGAGGCAGACCGTTTTAAGGTGAAACGAATACAGGTCAAGCCAAAGGCCAGTCTAAGTTTGCAAATGCATTATCACCGTGCCGAGCATTGGATCGTGGTGAAAGGCACCGCTGAAATTACTTGTGGTGATAAGACAATTACATTAACTGAGAACCAATCGACTTATATTCCTTTGGGAGAGGTTCATCGCTTATCCAATCCCGGCACCATTCCTTTAGAAATTATCGAAGTGCAGTCGGGAAGTTATTTGGGCGAGGATGACATCGTTCGCTTCGAAGATAAGTATGGTCGCTGAAAAATTAAAAATTGACGCATTAACCTTTTAGGCGATTAAATAATACGCCATATCTTTAACTTAAATGTCGAGCGCAATTTTCGAATCCAAGTTGTCTCGATATATGGAATTTTTATAGGAAAACAATGAATCCATCTACAGCTCGACAACCCAAAGTGGCTCTGATTACCGGTATTACCGGACAGGATGGCTCTTACCTTGCCGAATTCCTTCTCGAAAAGGGATATGTAGTACATGGGATTAAACGTCGTGCCAGCCTGTTTAACACTGAACGGGTGGACCACATTTTCCAGGATCCGCACGTTGAGAATGCACGTTTTAATCTTCACTATGGTGATCTCAGTGATACCAGTAATCTGATCCGTATTATTCAGCAAACGCAACCGGACGAAATATATAACCTGGGTGCGCAAAGTCATGTAGCGGTGAGCTTTGAATCGCCTGAATACACTGCAGACGTGGACGCAATTGGCACCTTACGTATTCTTGAGGCAATTCGTATTCTGGGGATGGAGAAAAAAACCCGCTTCTATCAGGCTTCGACTTCGGAGCTTTATGGCTTGGTTCAGGAAATTCCGCAAAAAGAAACCACCCCGTTCTATCCTCGTAGCCCGTATGCGGTAGCTAAGCTTTATGCTTATTGGATCACGGTTAACTACCGTGAAGCTTATGGTATTTATGCTTGTAACGGCATCTTGTTCAATCATGAGAGCCCTCGCCGTGGTGAGACTTTTGTTACGCGGAAAATTACTCGTGGTTTGGCGAATATTGCTCAGGGTCTTGAGCAATGTCTTTACATGGGAAACATGGATGCGTTGCGAGATTGGGGGCATGCTAAGGATTACGTTCGGATGCAGTGGCTGATGCTGCAGCAAGATCAACCGGAAGACTTTGTAATTGCAACGGGAGTTCAGTATAGCGTTCGCCAATTCATTAAGTGGACAGCAGAAGAACTTGGAATCGAGTTGCGATTTGAAGGAAACGAAGTAGATGAGCGCGCCATCGTGGTGGGCATCCATGGTGACAAGGCACCGGGCCTCAAAGTTGGCGATGTCATTGTCCGTGTCGATCCACGTTATTTCCGTCCTACCGAAGTGGAAACACTTTTAGGTGATCCTGCAAAAGCTAAACAGAAGCTTGGCTGGACACCAGAGATCACTGTGCAGGAAATGTGCAAGGAAATGGTTGTTAAGGACCTGGAGAAAGCGAAGCAGCACGCCCTTCTTAAGCAACATGGCTACGCAGTCTACAACACGACAGAATAAATTCTTGTAAGCATGTACAACAAACGTATTCTCCTAACTGGCGCAAGCGGAATGGTGGGGCGCAATGTATGCGAACACTTATCAGCAAGCTCATATGAATTACTTACGCCAAGCAGTCGTGATCTGAACTTGCTGGATAGTCAGGCAGTAACTAACTATATCAATCAATATAAGCCGGACATGATTATTCATGCAGCAGGGCGAGTTGGCGGCATCCAGGCAAACATGCGTGAGCCTGTGCGGTTCTTGCTCGAGAATCTCGATATGGGCCGCAACGTTGTCTGGTCGGCAAGGCAAGCAGGCGTTCGGCAACTCATCAATTTGGGTAGTTCTTGCATGTATCCGCGAAACGCCCTCAATCCACTTGCGGAAGAAATGGTGCTTCAAGGTGAACTAGAGCCAACCAATGAAGGGTATGCCATCGCCAAGGTAACTGTAGCTCGCTTGTGTGAATATATCACCCGAGAAGCATCGGAGTTTCAATACAAAACGCTAATTCCATGCAACATTTATGGTCGACATGACAAGTTTGATCCGAAGCATTCTCATATGGTGCCGGCAATCATTCATAAGCTGCATGTGGCGAAAACAAATAATGTCCCAGAAGTAGACATATGGGGCGATGGAACGGCTCGTCGAGAATTCATGTATGCAGGTGATTTGGCAGATTGCATCTGGAGATGCGTAGAAAATTTTGATACTGCGCCGGCTCTGATGAATGTCGGATTAGGCACTGATTGGGCAGTAAATGAGTATTATCAGATCGCCGCTGAAGTTGTGGGGTTCAAAGGGCGCTTTCAACATGACCTTAGCAAACCGGTTGGCATGAAACAGAAGCTTGTCAGTACAAGCAGGGCAAATGCCTGGGGATGGGCCTCAAAGACAGTGCTGCGCGAAGGTTTGGAAAAGATTTATAAATTTTACCTTGAGGAAAATAATAAATGACCGCTTTTAAATATCCACTTGCTACCGCGACTTGGGATAAAGATGAGCTCGATGCAATCCAGAGGGTAATCTCTTCGGGTATGTTTACTATGGGTTCCAATGTACAAGCATTTGAAAAGGCTTTTGCTGAATATATTGGCAGTCGCTACACAGTGATGGTCAATTCCGGTTCGTCTGCGAACCTACTGATGGTGGCAGCGCTGTTCTATACAAAGAACAATGCCCTTAAACCAGGTGATGAAGTTATTGTTCCAGCTGTCTCATGGAGCACAACTTATTACCCGCTGCACCAGTATGGGTTAAAGATGCGATTTGTCGACATCGATCTTGAAACACTGAATTACGATCTCGATCAGTTGTCAGCGGCAATTACTGAAAATACCCGCCTCATCATGGCTGTCAACCTGTTAGGCAATCCTAATGATTTCAGCCGAATTCAATCCATTATTGGCGATCGTCCTATCCGCATCATCGAGGATAATTGCGAATCGATGGGGGCAGAATTCAATGGCAAGAAAGCAGGCACTTTCGGTGTTATGGGGTCGTTCAGCTCTTTCTTTTCCCATCATATCTCTACCATGGAAGGCGGGTTGATCGTCACCGACGATGAAGAGCTCTTCCATATCTTGCTGTCTTTACGTGCACATGGGTGGACCCGTAACCTTCCAAAATATAATCTTGTTTGCGGCGAAAAGAGTGATGATCCGTTTACGGAATCATTCCGATTTGTCTTGCCAGGCTATAACGTGCGTCCACTCGAAATGTCTGGTGCTATCGGCGTTGAGCAAGTCAAGAAACTTCCGGCAATGATTAAGTCTCGCCGTGAAAACGGCCTGCTCCTGCAAGAGGTGATGAAAGATCATCCTGATGTAATGATCCAGAAAGAGATAGGTGCAAGCAGCTGGTTTGGATTTAGTTTGGTCATTCGCCCTGGTAGCACCTTGAGCCGACGTCAATTGTTAGACAAATTGAACCAAGCTGGATTCGAATGCCGCCCAATTGTCGCTGGTAATTTCGCTAAGAATGAAGTGATGAAATACTTCGTGGCAGATGTGTTTGGGGAGTTGCCGAACGCAGACCATATCGATCGTAACGGCTTATTCGTCGGGAACCATCATTATTCAATTAAAGATGCGATCGGAGTTTTAAAGAATATTTGAATGCCAAGTTTTAATTAACTAATTTAGCTTTGCCATAAGTAATCCTAGAAGATTGCTAAGATTATTTACAGCTTGAGACCAGTCTGCTTTTTTGTCGAACCTTGAGTTGCATTTTGGTATTTTCAGCGTCTTGAGATGATTCTTATTGGTAGCGCTAATTGGATTAAAGAGGAAATCTGCTGTGGCGCACCTTATTTGGTCAGCAGCTTCCTCAGTAAGCTGAGGCGCTTTTACTGATAGCTGTTTGAGATAAGCAGCCTCTATGTCTTTGCAGGGTAAGCATGCTGGCCTCAATGGCTCATCACATTGAGTATGCAATCTGAATTAAAACCTTAAAAGAACCCCTGAATAAAAGATGATTTTTAAAAATCTTTTATGAATGCATTGGGACGTTAGTTCATTAATGAATAAATTTGTCGAGAATGCAATCATTATTCTATTAGGGGTGATTGCCGCATGCATTGATATGTATATTTACGGCCCGACAGGATTCAGGCCGTCAGAGCTTTTGCTGCTTTTTATTTGGATATCTGAACTACTCATAAAACTAAAGTTAAACAAGAGCGTTGCACCAATTATTGGCGTCTTTGTTCCACTAATACTTATCTTTTATATGCATGGCTCGCCATACGATTGGTTCTTAAAGTTACTGGTATTAGTGGTTATATGTATCACTGTATTAAATGATAGTTACAGCATTTTTGTACGACTATCAATTGGAGTTCTAGCAGGCTACACAATATACAGCTCTTGGCTTGTCATGACAGGTGAAGCATATATGGCGAAATATTCTGCCGTACAAGTTTCATATTTTTTGGCGCTTTTTTTCTTTTCAAGATCCAGCATCTCAAAAATGTTTAGTGGTGTGGCAATTGCTCTTGGCTATTTTATTGCACTAACCAGTAATAGCAGAGGGCAGTTGCTATTGTTTTATGGAATCTTACTGTTTCTCTTAGCTTTCTATATTTCTCCTAAACTGAAAAACTTTTCTCGAAGCTTTACCTCTGCAGCTTTCTACTTACCAGTACTTTCGCCAGGGGTTAAGTATCTATATTACTTTTTAGCGGGGTCTTGGGTTGAAAGTAATATTGATATCAATGCTGGTGATATTGAAAGGGCCGTGTTGGGGATTTATGCAATTAGTTCATTACTGGACTATCCTCTCGGCCAATCGGCGGAAGGTATTAGTGATCGAGCAGCTTTAGCGTTAAGTGATTTTACGACAAGAGAACTCAATACTGTTTCTGCGCACAATGTAATCGAGGACTCCATGTTATTCGGAGGTGTTGCCGGTCTGATATTGACTCTGATGGCTGGTTATATCTTGAAACTTAACGTTGTTCGTAATTTAAACCAATTGCCACAAACATTAATTGTGGCTTTTATGGCATCAATATTTATAGTGAGTTTTGTGGTGTCAACTTCACCAGTGGCTGGATTGGAAAGAGTTGAAATCATGAGCATTTTGGGCCTTATTGGCGTAGCCAAATTTAAATACGGAAGTAATAGAACATAATTACCGCAAAATGAAATGAAATTTGTTCAGACAATAAATTATTTGCAGATGGGTGGAGCAGAAGCACTCTTATTGCTTGAAGCTGAGGAATTAATAAGAAGAGGTCATTCCGTTGAAGTCATTGCTTTAGAGCCGGGTAATGAGAAAATGGAAAAGCGGTACTTGGACCGAGGTATATATTTTCGAATTCTTAAAAAACCAAGATATCGCTCATTGTTTGAATATCTTGTGATTGTAAAAAATATAAAACCAGATGTTATTCATACACATCTTTATCCAGCAATGCTATACGGAGCAATTGCGAAAGTTTTAGGATTTACGGAACGGCTAATTCATACTGAACACAATACCACCAACAATCGCCGCAAATGGTATTTGTGGCCGCTGGATTTTCTTCTTTACATCCCTTCTAATTTTGTAATTTGCATTAGTGAAGGAGTAAGAAAAGCTACAGTTCGCTGGAATCCTTCGTTAGCAAGGCGCAAGGCGATGGTGATTGATAATGCAATTTCTCCTTCTAAAAGATTGCCTCTAAATTATATAAAGAACTCACCGTTTAAATTAGTTACTGTTGGCAGACTCGTTGAAGATAAAAATATAGCTCTTCAGATTGATTTGTTGGCACGTATTGAAGGACTGACCCTAGACATCATTGGAGATGGTCATCTTTTAATTGAACTTAAACGACTGGCTGAATACCTTGGGGTAAGTAATCGAGTACGGTTTCTGGGAGTGCTCGCAGATTTAAAAGACGTTTACTCTCAGTACGATGCATATATTCACACTGCAACGCTAGAAGGTTTTGGCCTTGTCGTCGCGGAGTCAATGTCTGCGGGTCTTCCTGTTATCGTACCGGTTATTCCAGGCGTGTCAGAAGTGGCTGGAAATGCCGGTCTCTTTTTTCAGAGTAACAATATTGAAGATTTGGAGAGAGTTGTGCGGAAATTGCTGGTTCAAAATGAAGACTCACTAAAGCAACAGCATGAGATTTCAGTGGCGCAAAGTAAAAAATTTCTTATTGAAGAGCATGTTGACAAGCTTTTGGAAGCCTATACAAAAGCAGCCTAACTTGCACAAAATAAACTTCTCTGTTGATCGGTATAACAAATTTTGCCGTATTGTGTGTAGCTAATATTGTTATCGTAAATCCATTCGAATCGATACATCGCATTGCAAGTATTTAGGATTGTACATGCGACTAGCTATTTAGAGATTCGAGACATGATGCCGAATAGTCTTCTCGTAACTTGATACGATCAAGTTCGGCTTTAATAACAATGAAAATGCATTTTTTGTAGTTTCTGCATCTGGCTCGAAATGAATGCACTCATAAGCAAATTTATTAATTTGGCCTTACCAATTTTTGCTAGATTGGCCGGTGCAGCATTTCAATTTGGAATATTTCTACTTATCGTTATTAACCTTAATGCAGAAGAATCGGCAAATATATTTGCATTTCAGCTATGGTCAGGATTGGCAAGTGCAGTAGGGCAATTTGGACTGTCAGTTGTCTCGCTTCGAATTTCTTGCCGAACAGATGTTGATAGAAATCGAGTTGCTGTTGAAATCCTTGCAGTACTTATGCTGTTGTTGGTGACTACAACGATTGCAGGGTCGCTGGGCTCAGCGCTTTATTACGGCCTTGTTGCCAAGGCAAATGGCGACACTATTTTTTGCTTTGTGTTAATGGTATGTGGGCTTTCAGGTTCGCAAATCACAGCTGACTTATATCGCGCAACGGGTCGAAATGTATTCTCTTCGATTGCCAGTGTGGCAGCACCGGTGGCTGGATTTGTCGTGCTCGGTTTTTCAATATATTTTGCCGGCGTAAGCACTACAACATTAATAAGCCGGTTGTCCTATGCGACGTTTTTTTGTGGTTTTCTTATTACTACTCACTTAGCCAAGACATCACTAAGTAATTTTGAAGGCAAGCTGCACTACCAAAAAATTTATATTTCCGCTAAACGCAAAGTGGCCGTTGCATTTAATTCTTTTAAGACGTCCACGATGGCATTTCTTGCAATGCAAATAGACCAACTTATCCTATCTGTGATTTCTTCACCACGAGATTTCTCGGCTTATGTAGTAGGCGCTAGGTTAGCTCAAATTGTTTCAGTAGTTATCTCATCGGTAAATCCCGTGATTTCAACTCAAATTTTTGCGAAGCAAGGTAAGAACGAAGTAGAAGAGGCACAGATGTTACTTAATCGTTGGGCAGCCGTCCTCTCTATTTTTTCCATATTTTTGGCGATATTGGGCTATTTCATAATTCCTATCGTTCGAGAAAAATATCTCGGAAGTCAAACAGAGGACGTAATTTCTGTTATTTCCTACCTTACGTTGGCAGCTCTTTTTAATTTGGCAACTGGGCCTAAAGGGTTCTATCTCTGGATTAGCGGATATGACAAATTAGTACGGCGGCTATTGACACAAGTAATGCTAGCAACATGCATTGCAGCTTCATCTTACGCCGTTACAAAAAATATTAAACTTTCAGCAGCATTAATTTCATTAATCTTCATCTCGCAATACGTTGTCGAAATGGTGTTAATGAAAAAGCATACTAAAATTTTCCCTTTCAACTTTAAGGCCAGTAAATGACTAATCAAAGTGGAGCAGTGGCATCAGAAATGCCATTTGTTTCGATCGTTATAGCTTGTTTTAATGCCGATAAAACTATAAGTGAAGCAATTTCTAGCGTTGTATTACAGTCGTATAGCAATCTAGAGTTAGTGATAGTTGATGGTGGATCTACTGATAGAACAGCTGAAATAGTAAAAAGTTTTAATGATGAAAGAATTAATTTTCATTCTGAGCCAGATAATGGCATTTACGATGCTTGGAACAAGGGAGTAGGGCGTGCAAAGGGGGAATGGATTTTATTTATCGGTGCAGATGATCGATTAGCAAAGCGAGATTCTTTGTATCAATTCTTGAATTGCAGCGAAACTTTAAAGAAAATGCCCGGCCACAACATTATTTACTCTAATCTTGTGGCACTAGGCTCAGACGGTTCTCCAATGGATCGAATAGGTGCAGATTGGAAAAACCCCTGGTCTTTTACAGGAAAACATATCTGGTGCAATTTCCCAATCCCGATTATGGCGGCTCTTTTTCGAAAATCAATGTTAATCGATATTGGCGGCTTTAATACCAAATTTCGAATTATTGCTGATATTGAATTGGTCCTCCGCGATGCAAAACATACATCACCAGTATATGTGCCGGCAGTCGATATAACGGCAATGGGCTATGGTGGCGTGAGTACAAAGCCGGAGAGAGCTCTTAGATTACTCGTCGAATCCTATACTGTCCGCAAAATTCATAAGATTGGGACATTTACCAATATAGGGTTTTTAATATTGTCTACAAAGCAGGTAATAAAGTATCTAGTATCACGATTGTGTGGAGGAGGCACATCAGAAAAGATGATGACAAGCTTCCATAACTTCAAAAGACTACGTATGCGTCTCTATGGTGAACGTGAATGAAGATTTTTGAATTATTCACCATGCCAGTTCTTACGATGAACAGCCGCGATTTCTCAAGGGCATGCGGGGAATTGGCATCAAAAGCTTGTGAGTTGAATACCCCAGATTTGGTTATAGGTATTTTACGTGGAGGAGATTTAGTTGCCTTACAAATGGTCGAGAACGGATACTTTAATAATATCCCCTACGCAACTATTGGATATCAAAGGCCTGGTACTGCAATCAAAAAAAACCCTTTGATTTCTTATGCACTTAAATTGTTGCCTAGAATGGTTTTAAACATATTAAGACGCTTAGAAAGTAATATCCGTGAGTATCGCTATTACAAAAGAGGCTGCAAATATTACAATGGCAAGAAGCCAGTTTGTGATACGGAGACTAGAAGTCAAATTCTAAGCGCATCTAGTATTTTGGTTGTAGATGACGCAATTGACTCCGGCATTACCTTATCAAAGGCGATCGGCCTTATTAAGGAGATCAATCCACATGCACAATGTTTTATTGCTGTGTTGACCGAAACTTTTGAAATGCCTTTGCTAAAGGCTGACGTTAGTTTATTCAAAAGAGTTCTTATCCGGTTTCCCTGGTCTGAGGACTTTAAATGATAAAGCGAAAGGTTGTCGTATTTGACTTTGATGGCACAGTTATACCATTTAATTCATTTCGAATATTCCTCATCTTTCTACTAATTTCTCTAGTTGTTAAACTAGACATTAAATCTTTGTTTCATCTTTTCACTAGTGTGAAGCTTAAATTTCTAAAGAAAATTACTCACCTTGAGTTTAAAGTAAGAGTTATTGCAGTTGGCGAGCAATTGACCAATGGTTCATTGATGCTATTTTGTGACTTTTTGAGGATGACTAGTAGGCCTAAAATTCTGCATGAGATGATGTATTACAAAAATAACGAAAGCTACATTGTTGCGTTGTGTACCGCCGCTCCTTTTTTGTATATGAAGCATTTTTCTAGCAGCTTAGGCATAGATGTATTAGTGGCTTACGGTGATCCAAATTTGCCGTGGCAACAAGGCGTTGACAATACTGGTCAAACTAAATTATCTCAACTTTCAAGAATACTCGGATTGGAAATCGCCACTTTAGATGCAATGTTTTCGGATCATTTAGATGATCTTCCCTTATTGCAAATAGCTAAGCGAGCTGTTTTAGTTAGTCCGAAAAAGAATATGAAAAAGAAATTAAGAGACTTACTTCCTAATTCAGAGCTAATTCACTAATGCAATTGTTTGGAAACTCTATTAAGGCTGTCAACACTTTCGGTAGCACAAAGACTGAAGGAACTAGCTGACTGGGCGAACACTTCTGCCGTGAAATGATAGATGAAAAATAGTCGTTGCTTTATAACGATACTGCCATAGCTCTTTAAATTCGCTAATGTTTTCTATACTGCAAAATTTACAATTGATATTGATGTGAATTTTTTTATACTGTGTTATATCAATGGCTGAGAAACATCGCGACAATTTGCATCAGGCAGGAGCGGCTGGCTTTATTTCTAAGGCCGCATTCTCAAATGCATGTAATTTATTGCCTCTCGTATCAATTGATTTAGTAATTACCTGTTCTAGCTTTGACCAGATAGAGCTGTTACTTGGTTTGAGAAACAATCGGCCTGCACAGAACTTCTGGTTTACTCCAGGCGGCAGAATAAGAAAAAATGAATCCTGGATCGCGGCATTGAAGCGCATTTGGTGTGATGAAATTGACGGGCCGGTCGAGATGATAAATCGTGTAGCTTTTATGGGCGCATGGGATCATTTTTATAAGGATAGCGCTTATGCTGACAATATCTCAACACACTATGTGAATCTACCTCAATGGCTGCATCTTACTTCAGAAGAGGTGCATGCTCTGAAACTTCCAAAAGGAAAAAACGAGCAGCATAGTTGTTGGAAGTGGGCATCATTAGAAGATGCAATAACTAATCATGGCGTACATCCGTATGCGCGCAATTACGCCGAATGGGTTCGTCAGCAATTAGCTACATAAAACTTCTTGGAATGAGAATCAAAGGAGTTATTTCACTGATTCCAAAAAAATCCGAAATTCGTTCATGACTTCCGGATGTTTTAAAGCAAACTGAACAGTGGCTTGCAGATAGCCTTGTTTACTGCCGCAGTCATACCGAGTGCCGTCAAACTGATAGGCCAAAACGGTTTCCTCACCTATCATCGCTGCAATCGCATCGGTAAGTTGCAACTCGCCACCGGCACCTGGCTGCAAATTACGCAAATGCTTGAAAATCGATGGCGACAAAATATATCGGCCAACGACACCCATGTCCGATGGTGCATCTTCCGGAACAGGTTTTTCAACGATCTCGTCCAGCTTTAATACACGTTCAGCTATTGCAGACCCGGCCACTACGCCATAGGAACGGCTTTTATCGCGAGCGATGGACTCCACTCCAATGATGCTGCTGCCGCAATTTAGATGAAGGTCTACCATTTGCCGCATGACTGGAACATGCCCATCCAGTAGATCATCTGCAAGAATCACGGCAAAGGGCTCATCATCTACCAGGCGCTCGGCGCAGAGTACGGCGTGACCTAGTCCTAAAGCTTCCGCTTGCCGTACGTACACACATTGTACATTGTCAGGTTTGACGGATTGCAGCACCTCGAGCAAGGCATGCTTGTTGTGGGCCTTCAGTTCTGCTTCCAGTTCATAGGCTTTATCGAAATGGTCTTCAATGGCGCGCTTGTTGCGACCTGTCACGAAAATCATTTCTGTGATACCCGCCGCGGCTGCCTCCTCGACAGCATATTGGATCAATGGCTTGTCCACAATCGGAAGCATTTCTTTCGGACTAGCTTTCGTCGCAGGTAAAAAACGGGTGCCGAGCCCGGCCACTGGAAAAACGGCTTTGGTGATTTTCTTCTTCATGTATTTGAATCTATTGCGACGCGCTTGGGAAATCTTTAATAGGCGCCGTCTCTTTTGAGAATGACTTTGACTGTCCTGATTAAGATCACGATGTCGTTAAACCAGGACCAGTTCTTCACATACCATCCATCGAGGTATACACGGGTGTCGTAACTGATGTCGTTTCTACCGCTGATTTGCCAAAGGCCGGTAATACCAGGTTTTGCTTTCAAATAAAGATCCACATGCTTGCCGTAGCGCTCCAGCTCCGCATCCACCACCGGGCGCGGGCCGACTAGGCTCATTTCACCTTTGAGTACATTCCACAGTTGCGGCAGTTCGTCGAGACTGGTTTTCCTAAGAAAGTGGCCGATCGGCGTAATGCGAGGGTCATTTTTGAGTTTGAAGTCGCGTTCCCATTCGGCTTTCGCTTCCGGGGCGCGCTCCAGCAACTCCTGGAGGAGTTGTGCCGCGTTTGTCTGCATGGTCCGGAACTTATAGCAGAGGAAGCTTTTACCGTTTTGGCCTACACGCTTATGACCATAGAAAATCGGCCGGCCCGAGGCGGCGACTTTCGCGGCAATCCAAAGCAATAGCGGCGAACCGATCACAAGCAATCCCAGTGAGGCAACGATATCGAAGCTGCGCTTCAAGATGCGTGGAGCACGGCGCGCCAGATTGTTACGCACCGTCAGGACCAGGATTTCGTGACTGAAGAAGTGGTTGACTTCCATTCCGTACAGGGGCAAGCCGCGCAGCGAGGGCACGATCTGCGTGTCTTGATCGAGGTCGCTGAGTTGCTGAACCAGCTCTGGGCGCGCATTGAGTTCACCTTGTTCCAGGGCGAGTACCACGTGCGGATTCCCTAGTTGTGTCAGCAAGCCTTGTGGTTTGCGGGGCATTGAGATGAATGGAATGCTGTCGCCTGTGCTGCTCTTGTATTCGATCTCGGGTTTCACTTTACCTTCGGGCACCATAAACGCCATCAGGCGGTACCCCATCAGCGGTTCATCTTCGAATGCCTTGGCGGTTTCGAAGAGATTATTTCCCGTACCGATAATGACCATCGGGCGAATCCAGCCGCCCATAAAAGTCAGCAGTCGTTTGGCCAGGAAGCGGCTGCTTAAAATAATCAAGGGAGCAAGCAGCCATTTCAGCAGGATATCCGCGCGAGAAAGTGGCCACTCAGCAAACAGCACCAGTGCGGATTCCACGAGTGCCATGATGAAAAAAATCTTGAGTACTTCGTGCAGTTCGCTCCAGAAAGGACGGCGCTTCCAGTAATGTCCTTTGGTCCAGAAAGCGATGATTGATAGTAGTATCAGCACAAACTGGCCTTCTGCTCGCTGATAATCGCTTGGTAGCATCTGCGCCGGAAATATGGTGTCGATTGCGTGCGCGTCAAACAGCAATGTGAGGACAGCAGTCAGGTAAAAAGTCGCAAGCAAGGCGACCGTATCGACGCCGACAAGAATCCATTTTTCAAATTCTTTTCCGAAGTACCACGGTAACTTGGTTAAGGCGAGATTTTCAACCAACTTCATGTTTGTTCTTTAATTATTTTCCCGCAGACAAAGCTTTGCGGTGGAGCTGTGGCACTTGAGGAGTAAAGTGACCAGAATAGAAACAACATTGTATTAAAAAAACTTCTACTTTTAGTGAAAGTTTTGTGAAATAACAATGAATATTGATATTTTTAATTTTTAAAATACAACGATTGTAAAAATGCATTAAATAGCGTTATTTTTGAGATAACGCATTGGCTATAAGGATGCTTGGTTCTAAATTTTGGAAGTGATTCTGGCGTTTTTTAAGCAACTTATAGGTGCGTACCATGATAGACAGGCAGCAACTATTCCATTTGATGGGCGAAGCGGGATTCAGTACTGATTGGGTGGGATATGCAGATGCCCAGGCAACCATGTCCAAGTACGAAAGATTCGCGGAACTCATTGAGCAAAAATTGATGAGTGAACTTACGTACAAGAGGGAAGCTCATTTAGCCTCAGTACGGATATAAAGTAGCAATCCTGAAAACTAAACACCAATGGCAGGGGTCTTATGCTCTGCCATAGCGGTCTTCTAGGCGAACAATATCGTCTTTATATTGTTCTGCAAGAGCGTGGCTGGGCTTTTCCGCGAATTCCAGCACGCGTTGCGGGGTGCCGGCTTGGCTGGGGGGCGGCGCGCCGGTTCGAGCAGGATGTCGGCATGCTCGGTGCTTTGTACTCGCCGCACGGTTTGCTGCAAAAGGCTTTCTTCACCGAGCAGGTGCAGGAATTGTTTTAGGTAACCTTTCCGTGACAGCGGCCACAAGCGGGTGCCAGAGCCACCGCAGAGAATGACGGAAATCAGGGGGCATTGAAAAAAGCGACCGAAAGGTCGCTTTTTTATTTTCCAAGCAGAAAAGGTGGCGCATTTCGACGTCACCTCTAGTGCATTAGTGATGAGTCGTTGCGGTGTGGGTGCTGGTGCTGTCGCTGCTGGCAACTGCAGCCAGAACGCCGGCAGCGGCAACGCCAACGGCAATGGCACCAACCGAGAGGCCGGCAGCGGCAGCAGCACCGCCAGCGGCAGCAGCGCCAGCAGCAGCGCCTGCAGCAGTAGCGGTACCGGCGCCAGCGCCAGCAGCGGCACCAGCACCAGCACCAGCGGTGCCGCTAGCGCCACCGGCAGCGGCCGGAGCGGCTGCAGCTTGGGCCAGGGCTTGGCCGGAGAACACGCTAAACATCAAAGCAGCCAGGAACAGTTTTTTCATGGGAAGACCCTTTCTTTGTTTTTGAATGGCGGATAAAGGCAAGACTAAGGTGGATTCTAATACAACTTTTATTGCATAGTATCAATAGTACATGATTGCTTGATCAAATGTACAAGATAAAACAACAAAAAGTTTGTTACTTTTTGTTTCTTTTTAATTGAATAATAATTTTCCTGCTCGCCATCTTGACAACAGGGCATTTCTTCTGCTCGTCCATTGATATGGATTGATCGCGCCGGGAAATTCCTTAGGTTCTATCAAGCCCCGCATTAGCCGGAATTCCTACCCTTAAACATGACTCGGTTCATGGAGGGGACAATGGAAAATCCGTCATGGCAGCGTTTTTTTTCCAGGTGTGCGGCGATGGCCGGTCTATGTCTGGGGCTTTCGCACCAGGGTGCTTCTGGCCAGGAGGTGCCGTCCGATTATGTCTATAACGGTGCGCTTTCGGCCGACGCCATGAGCATGGCCAGTGTTACCGGTAACGCCTTGCCTGGCCAACCGGCGAGCCCGCTCCTGCAGGGCGAGAATACGGCCATGACGGCGGCGGTGGCGGATGGGGTGACGACGGGCATCGGCCTGGCGTCCGGGGCGGTGGAAATGAATCCGCTGGTTTCGCCATCGCCCCTGGGCGTGCTGGCCATGACCGGTTTGAAAATCGGTCTGGTGAAGTATGCCGAAACGCTGCCGGAGGAAGAGAAGCGCACCGCCCTGAAAGCGGGGGCGGCTGTCTGGAGCGGCGCCGCGATCAATAATCTGCTGGTGCTGGCTGCGGCGCCTACCCCGTTGTCGGTCGTGGCCGGGGTCATCATGGGCATCGCGACCTGGCTGCACATGGATGGCCAGTACGAAGAGCAGGACCGGCTGGCGGCATTGCGCGCCCCGGTGGCGCCCCCCGTCGCGCTTGCGCTGCCTGTTCCGCTTGCTGAGGCTGTCCTGCGCAATGACGGTGATGTCATCATGACGGCGGATGTGGGCTGGGGCGCGCCCGTGGGGGAATAAGTGCCGGCCAGGCTGGTGGTGTCGGCTAGGCTGGCGCGTCGTTTGCGCAATGCGGGCAGAGCTTGCCGTAAATACGCAGCGGTTCAGCGGGATCTTCCGCCTTGATCACATTGCCGCAATCGCGGCAGCGGATTTCCCCTGAAGGTTCCAGCGCCGGGGTGAGGGCGGTGCGGTAATCGAACACGAAGCACGAACCCGTATAGTGAGCGCCGCCGACTTCCTCGAAGTATTTCAGAATGCCGCCTTCGAGCTGATACACGCTGTCGTAGCCGACCTGCTGCATGTGAATCGCCGCTTTCTCGCAGCGGATGCCGCCGGTGCAGAAGGTCACCACGGTCTTGCCTTCCAGCTCTTCCTTGTGTTGCGCGACCACTTCGGGGAAGTCGCTGAATTTTTTGATGCGGTAGTCGAGGGTATTGTCGAAGGTGCCGACATCGACTTCGAAAGCGTTGCGGGTATCCATCATCACCACTGGCTTGCCGTCGTCGTCATGGCCGGCATCGAGCCAGCGCTTGAGCGTTTTGGCATCGATGGCCGGGGCACGGCCCTTTTCCGGCTGAATCAGCGGCATCTTCATGGTGATGATTTCGCTCTTCAGCTTGACCAGCATGCGCTTGAAGGGCTGCTTGTCGGAATAGCTTTCCTTGACTTCGATATCGGCGAAGCGTTCGTCGCTGCGCAGCCAGGCGAGAAAGCGGTCGATCGATGCGCGCACGCCGGCCAGGAACAGGTTGATGCCTTCCGGGGTGAGCAGGATCGTGCCTTTCAGGTCGAGCTCGCGGCACAGGGCCTGGAATTGCGGGCGCCTGGCCTCGGTGTCGTCGAAGCCGATGAATTTATAGGCGGCGATGTTGACGATGGGGGCGCTGGATGACGGCATGGAAAATTCTCTAAGTCTTTGATTTGCCGGCATTATAGGCGCTGTGTTCCAATGGTGCTAGGCAAGCTGGGCTTCGAGCCGGAACTGGTCCGCTACGACACGGACTTGTTTCATGCGACCATGGCCCGGCAACACTTGCGGCTCAACCAACACCAGTCCTGCTTCGGCAAGTTGATCGATATCCCGCTTTACGGCACTGCGATCACGATTTAAACGCTCAGCAATGCCCGTGATTGAATCGGGATATTCTTTAATGGCGCGAAACAGATCAAGACGTGCCGCCGTGAGGAGTTTGAGCAAATCCGCTGGTTCTTCAAAGCTGATGACCAACTCATGCGGAATAGGTGTGCCGGCATCGGCTAGTTTGGCGAGCTTTTTCCCGCGTTTGAAGAAACTATCTTCATTTCCGGTCTTTAACGTCAATGTGCTCATTTCGAACTCCTTAGCGCAATCCAATCGGCTTCAAACAACTCTTCAATATTTTCAAAACTGGAAAAAACGACAGGTGAAACCTCGCCTAAATAGTGGCGATGATGATAGCCATGCTGATTGTCGTAACCCACGACTCTGCCATTGTCTTTTTCCTGAAGCGCGTGGTTAATGTATGCAAGATTGTAGCGAGTGACATTACCCTTGGCGTCGCACCATATCTCCCGGCGCAATTGACCATTGCCGCGCTTCGCGGAAATGTGATGGACTTCATCGACAATTTTTTTATCAGGCATGATTTATTATATCATGCCTGGTTGTTGTTCCCGATGATTTGGGATGTCTTGACCTGGCTGAATTCAGACTTTATTATGTCTGGTCGCCTGTTCTGTCGGGCCGGGAGAAATTTCATGCGCTATTCAGAGCAAATCAGGCCAGTAAGCTATCTCAAGGACAATGTCGCAAAAATTGTCGAGGATATTACGCAGTCTCGCGAGCCGCTGGTTATTACCCAAAATGGCGTGGCCACCTTCGTCGTTCAGGATATAAAAAGTTACGAGGAGGGCAAGGAGGCGATGGCCTTGCTCAAGCTGCTGGCGATGGGGCGTAAGCAAATTGAGTCCGGAGAATTTGATGCGGCCGAGGATGTCTTTGCCCGGATGGACAAGGAAATTCTCGGGTGACCTACCAAGTTCGTTTGCTGAAAGAGGCTCAGAAAGACCTTGCCGCCATCCACGCCTATGTCCGGACCAGCTTTGGCAGCGAGACCGCGGCCCGAGTCTATAGCGAAATCCGGAATGCGATCTTCGTGTTGAAGGACAATCCAAGGCTTGGTGCGCCGGTTTCGGAGCTACTCCCCTTGGGCATGCTGCAATATCGCCATATGGTGGTGCAAAAACAGAACAAGGTATTGTATGAGATCGACGAGCCTGGCCAGACGGTCTACATTCACATTATTTGTTCGACACGGCAGGATTATGCGACGGTGCTTTATGAGCGGTTGTTGCGGGTTTAATTAATACTCGAACCAGACGTTTTCTTCCCGCAGCCATTCGCCCAGCTTGCTGCGCAAGGCATCGTCGCCGCGCACGCGCCATTCTTCCGACAATTGCAGTTCGCCCAGCGCGCCATCCTTGGTGTATTGCACCACCACGCGGCAGGCGTCTTCGGCTTGCTGGAAGGGCGTGAGCATCTCGCGCAGCTTCCTGGCGTCGGCCTGGCCATTCATCGATAGCCGCAGGGACTTGCCGAACGCGGCGCGGGCGGCGGCGATATCCATCACCTTGTCGGCGGAAATGCGCAAGCCGCCGGAGAAGCGGTCTTCCGAGACTTTCCCCAGCACGGCGAGGAATTCGTCTTCCTTGAACAGGCGCCGGTTGGGATCGTACAGCTCGTTGTAGACCGTGACATCCACCGTGGCGCTGCCGTCGTCGAGCGTGACGATGACCAGCTTGCCGCGCTGGGTCATTTGCGTGCGGACGGTCGTGATGACGCCGGCAATGACGCGCGGGTCGCGCGAAGGGGCGAGGTCGGCCAGCTTGGTGCGGGCGAACTTGCGCGCTTCGGGGGCGTAGGCGTTGAACAGATGGCCGGACAGGTAAAAGCCGAGCGCGGATTTCTCTTCCGTCAGGCGCTGCTTTTCGCTCCAGGCCGGCACCTTGATGTATTCCGGCGGCGCCGCCATGTCGCTGTCGTCGCCGAACAGGCTGACCTGGTTGGCTGCCGCTGCCGCCTGCTCGGCGCCTTCCAGGGCCAGGCTGACCGAAGCCAGCAGGATGGCGCGGTCGACATTGAAGCAGTCGAAGGCGCCGGCGCGGATCAGCGATTCGATGGTGCGGCGGTTGATCTGCTGCTTGTCCACCCGCTTGGCGAAATCGAACAGGTCGGTGAACGGACCGCCTTGCTTGCGCGCCGCGACGATCGCCTCGATCGCGCTCTGGCCCGAGCCCTTCACCGCGCCGAGACCGTAGCGGATCTGCAGGGCTTTCTTGCCCGGTTCGCCCACGGGGATGAAACGGTATTCCGACTGGTTGATATCCGGCGGCAGGATCGTCAGGCCGCAGATATCGACGGAATCCTCGACCAGGATCTTGACCTTGTCGGTGTCGTCCATCGCCAGCGACATGTTGGCTGCCATGAACGCGGCCGGGTGGTGCGCCTTCAGGTAGGCGGTGTGATAGGACAGCAGCGCGTAGGCGGCGGCGTGCGACTTGTTGNNTCCTGGTACACCATGATGCCGTAGGTTTCGGACAAGATGCCTTCGGTGCGTGGATCGGGGTAGTCGAATTTCTCACCGTGCTTGCGGCGGCAGAAATCCGGGATCAGGTCCATCGGGCCCGGGCGGTACAGCGCCACCAGCGCGATGATGTCCTCGAAGCGGTCGGGCCGCGCATCCTTGAGCATGCCTTGCATGCCGCGGCTTTCAAGCTGGAACACGGCGACGGTTTTCGCCTTGGTCAGTAGCTCGTAAGATGGCCGGTCGTTCAGCGGCAGTTTCTCCAGCGCGAAATCGGCCATGGCCGGGTCGAGCATCTTGATGTAGTTCACCGCGCGGTCGAGGATGGTCAGCGTGGTCAGGCCCAGAAAGTCGAACTTGACCAGACCGACCGCTTCGACGTCATCCTTGTCGTACTGCGACACCACGCCGGCGTCGCCGCCCTGCGTGTACAGCGGGCAGAAATCGGTGAGTTTGCCCGGCGCGATCAGCACGCCGCCGGCATGCATGCCGATGTTGCGGGCGATGCCTTCGACCTGTTGCGCCAGGTCGAGCAGCTGTTTGACCTCTTCTTCGTTTTCCATGCGCTCCTTCAGGAGCGGCTCTTCCTCGATGGCGTCGGCCAGCGTGACTTGCTTGCCGGGCTTGAATGGAATCAGCTTGGAAATGCCGTCGCAGAACATGTAGCTCATGTCCAGCACGCGGCCGACGTCGCGCACCGCGCCCTTGGCGGCCATGGTGCCGAAGGTGGCGATCTGCGAGACGGCGTCGCGGCCGTAGCGGTCCTTGACGTACTGGATCACGCGGTCGCGGTTTTCCTGGCAAAAGTCGATGTCGAAGTCAGGCATCGAGACGCGGTCCGGATTCAGGAAGCGCTCGAACAGCAGGTTGTAGCGCAGCGGGTCGAGGTCGGTGATCTTCAGCGAATACGCCACCAGGGAACCTGCGCCGGAGCCGCGCCCCGGGCCCACCGGCACGCCATTGTTCTTGCCCCACTGGATGAAGTCGGCCACGATCAGGAAGTAGCCGGGAAAGCCCATCTTGACGATGGTGTCGGTCTCGAACTGCAGGCGCGCTTCATAGCGCGGTCGCGCTTCCTCGCGCTTGGCTTCGTCCGGGAACAGGTGCAGCAGCCGCTCTTCCAGGCCGGCCTTCGACTGTGCCACCAGGAATTCGTCGATGGTCATGCCGGGCGTGGGGAAATTCGGCAGCTTGGGCTTGCCCAGTTCCAGGTTGAGGTTGCAGCGCCTGGCGATCTCGATGGTGTTCTGGAGCGCCGCCGGCATGTCGGCGAATAGCGCCGCCATTTCTTCCTGCGTCTTGAAATACTGCTGCTCGTTGAAGCGCCTGACGCGCCGCGCATTGGCCAGGATTTCGCCCTCGGCGATGCAGGTGCGCGCTTCGTGGGCGATGAATTCCTCGGGCTTGAGGAATTGCGTCGGATGGGTCGCCACCACCGGTAAGCCGAGCCGGGCCGCCAGCGCCACGGCCTGGCGCAGGTGCGGTTCCATGTTGGGCTGGCCGGCGCGCTGCACTTCGATGTAGAAATGGCCGGGGAAGATTTGCGCCCAGCGTTGCGCGCATTTTTCCGCCGCAGCCGGGTTGCCGTTCTCGATGGCCATGCCGATATCGCCCGATTGGGCGCCGGACAGGGCGATCAGGCCGCCTGGCGGCAATTTTTCCAGCCATTCCGCGCGGATTTCGGCGCGGCCGCGATGCAGGTTCGTCAACCAGGCCTGGCTCAGCAATTCGCACAGTTGCAGGTAGCCGTCGCGGTTCTTGACCAGCAACAGCAGGCGCGAGGGCTTGTCGCGGTCCTCGTCGTTGCTGATCCAGACGTCGCAGCCGGCGATCGGCTTGACGCCCTTGCCGCGCGCAGCCTTGTAGAACTTGACCATGCCGAACAGGTTGGCAAGGTCGGTGATCGCCAGCGCCGGCTGCCTGTCCTTGGCGGCGGCCTTGACGACGTCGTCGATGCGCACCAGGCCATCGACGATGGAGTATTCGGAGTGAAGACGGAGGTGAATGAATTGCGGGGAGGTCATCCCCTTATTTTACCTGCGCAATTGCCGGCAGCGGAGGAAATTGCGCGATCCGCTTTATGCCCTTGGCGATCCCTGATTGCGGCGCAACGCCAGGCCGCTCCTGGCGGCCAGCAGGGCCAGCATGAACGTGAAAAAGTGGTTTTCGCGAGTGCTCCAGAGCGGCGAATTGGCCAGGCTGTCGACAGCCAGCAGTCCTGCCAGCCCCAGCAGCAGCGTGCGCGAACCGGGTTCCTTGTCGCGCAGGGCCAGCCAGACCATGGAAGCAAGCAGGGCCGCATAGGCAAGCATGCCCAGCAAGCCATGGTCGGTCCCGAAAAACAGGAACTGATTGTGCGGGTGCCAATTGAAAATCTTGCACCATTCCGGTTTTTCGACGATCCGGCAAATCTCGGTGTGATAGGCTCCCGTGCCCCATCCCAGCAAGGGCTTTTCCATGATCAGTTCCGGGACTTTCTTGTAGTTGTAGAGGCGATGCCCGATCGCTGTCTGGTTGTCCGCATCGCCCTGCCGGGCTTCCACGACTGCCTTTTCGAAGCGTTGCATGAGCAAGGGCGAACTCGACAGGGCGAGGCCAAGGCCGAGGACGCTGGCGATCAGCATGCCCCAGAGCGCCTTGCCGCGCAGGGCGGCAAACGCGAAAATCAGCAATGCCGTCGCCAGCAGCAGATAGCCGGATCTGCCTTGGGACAGGTGCGTGATGCTGACGGCGGCCAGCAGCGCGATAGCCAGCCAGGCGGCGCGCCCGGCGCCGGATTCTTGCGCGCGGGCGTGCACCAGGGCCAACAGCACGAAAAAGGACATCATCACGTTTTGCGTGATGTAGTCGCCAAACACATGGTGGGACAGTCCCCAGCCGGGCACCTGGGTTTTCGACCAGGGCAGCACGAACCAGAGGTTTAGCCAGGTCGATGCCAGAATGAACAGCATGGCCGCCGCGTATGCATGCATGCAGCGGCGCTGCCAGTCCCTGTCGCCCAGCACGGAGAAAAGCAGGGCGGCGAAAAACAGCTTGCTGTATTTATTGACATGCAGGGCAATATCCCAGACGGGCGCGGAGGAATAGCTGATGCCCAGCAGTATCACGCCATACAGCAGCAAGGCCGCCATGATGACCGGGTTGCCGCGAATGGCTTGCCAGCGCTCGCGGTAGTTTCCTGTGAGGATAAAGGCGATCAGGAATAGCGCCATCAGGGTGTTGGCGGTCCCCACGGCAGCGGGAAAGCTCAGGAACAGCAGCGTTGCCAGTACCAGGGGCGCCTGGGCGAGTCGATTCATGAAACCTTACCCGCGCATGGCTGCTTGCTCCAGCCCGTTCACATCGTACTTGATGGCGGCATAGCGGAAGAAGCATTCAAGGGCAATATAGAAGCAGAACAGGAAGCCTTCGGCGCCGCACAGGAAGCCGCGCCGGAAAATGTACAGCCTGACAAAAATCGCTACGGCCGAGGCCAGGCCGCGCAGCACGCCGCCTTTTTTGCCCGCCTTGGCGCGCTTGGCCGCGCCGAGCTGAACGTATTGCGCCAGCTTGTTGAGGCTGCCATAGATCGATTCGCGCGAGTAATGTAGCAGCCGGGCGCGGAAGCGCCGCACCGGCCTGCCTTCACCGCCATGCATTTCAGCCTTTTCATGCACCAGTCCGGTGAACTCGCGGATCGAGCCCGTGCGGAACATGCGCTGGATGCCGCCGGTGCTTTTCATCAGCGTCAGCGGACGGCCGAAAGCCACCTGGTTCCATTGCACTGCCCATATCTCGTCCTGGCCGGCGGCGACCACGGCTTCGATTTCCTTTTGCAGTTCGGGCGTGATTTCCTCGTCGGCATCCAGAAAGAAAATGTATTCGCCCCGGGCATGCCGCAAGACGCGGTTGCGTTGTATCGCAAAACCTTGCCATTCCGGATATTCATGAACCTCGGCGCCGAGCGCGGCGGCGATTGCGCGAGTGTTGTCCTTGCTGCCGCTGTCGACGACGACGATCTGGTCGGCGAAGCGCGCGCTCTTGATGCAACTGGCGATACGCTTTTCTTCGTTGAGCGTCAAAATGCCGATCGTCAGTTTCGGCGACGGCAGCGTGTTGTCAAGTCGTTCAGTTGCAGGTGTATTCATCGTTTGGCAAGTCCTGGCAGGGCTGGCTTCATTTAGGATGGCCTGTTTCGGCCTTGTGTCGGGGAGGAGACGCGCACAGGCCGCAGATACGGCCCAGCAGGCGCGCCACGTAACGCGGCACCGGTGCCAGCAGGCGCGGCGGCAGCGCGGCGATGGCCAGCAACAGGGTTTTGCGGCGCAGGCGCGCGGCGCGCGCTGCGTCCAGGTGCTTTGCCGTGAAAATCAGCTTGGACTGGGCATGATGATAGCCGCGGTAGAATTCCGCGCGCAACGGACTGTTGCCGCGCACGGAGCCGCGCGAGAGGTGGGTCACGGTGACATGGGGCGCCAGCAGGATGGCTTTGCGCTTTGCAAACACGCGCTGGCACAGGTCTTCGTCTTCGTAGTACAGGAAAAAATCCTCGTCGAAGAAGCCGATCTCGCGTATGACTTGCATATTCAGCAGCATGACTGCGCCGCACACGAAGCCGACGCAGCAAGTGCCTTCCGCCGCCGGCCCGCGCGAGCGCCAGTGGGTGCCGGGCCAGCGATAGCTGACTTCGACTTCGCCGCCGCGCCGGATCAGGTGCGGGGCGATGATGGCGGCATCGGGGTATTGTCCCGCCTCGGCCAGCAGGCCAGCGAGGAATTCCGGCGTTGGCAGGCAGTCCGGGTTGAGCAGCAGCGCATAAGGCGTTTTTACCTGCTGCAGGGCGCGGTTGTTGGCCGCGCCGAAGCCGCGATTTTCCTGGTTGCGCAGGATCAGGGCATTCGGCATGGCTTGTGCCGCCGTATCCGCCGTGCCGTCATTGCTGGCATTGTCGACGATCGTCACGTGCGGCAGCGCGGCCAGCGTCGGCGCCAGCCCGGCGATGCAGTGCGCGCTGTTGTAGGTGACGACGACGACGGTGACGTCGTCGATACGGGGGGCAGGTGTCATTTAATCATTCAGTGTCCCCGGTTGGGGAGCGTGATCGTGCGGAGATGGGCGGATTTTATCATGGTGATGCCTGCTTTCCCGCCGTTGTGCAAGGCGCAAGGAAGCCGTTGCACAAGTGGGAACAAGCGGGGGATAATCGCTGATTCCATTCCTTCTATCTGACCGGCGGAGTAATTTTTGACAACTTCCGATACCGTTGCGGCGACTGCCGATCGCGTAATCCTGTGCATGAAGTGGGGCGTCAAGTACGGCCCCGAGTATGTGAATCGCCTGTACGCAATGGTGCGGCGCCACTTGCGGGGCGACTTTCGCTTCGTCTGCCTGACCGACCGCAGCGAGGGCATCCGCGCGGAAGTCGAATGCCTGCCCATCCCGGATCTGAAGCTGCCGGAGGGCTTGCCTGAGCGCGGCTGGAAAAAGCTGACGACTTTCGAGGCTGACCTGCACGGCCTGCGGGGGACCGCCCTGTTCCTCGACCTCGATGTGGTGATCGTCGACAGCATCGATTGTTTCTTCGAGCATCCGGGCGAATTCCTCATCATCCATGACTGGAAGCGGCCCTGGCGCGTCACCGGCAATTCTTCCGTGTATCGCTTCAAGCTCGGCGCCCATGCCGACGTGCTGACGCAATTCCGCGCCACCCAGGCCGAAGCGCGCAAGAATTTCCGCAACGAGCAAGCCTACCTTTCGGACGTCTTGCACAAGCAGGGCAAGCTGGCTTACTGGCCGGGCGAGTGGTGCAGCAGCTACAAGTATCATTGCATTCCGCGCTGGCCCCTGAATTACTTCCTGGCGCCAATCATCCCGGCCGGCGCCCGTATTTTGATTTTTCACGGCGAAGTCAATCCGCCGGATGCCCTCGAAGGCCGGCGCAACCGCGCGCTCCGCTTCGTCAGGCGCGCGCCCTGGATCGCCGAGCACTGGCGCGAGTGACGCACAACCACCTATTACACAATGCTACTTTCTCCGCATTTCAAGCGCCTGACCAGCATCCTGGCAGATTATAAGGGCCGCCTGGCGCTTGCCCTCGTCGGCATGGTGCTGACCGCGACCACCGAACCGGCGCTGGCGGCGATGATGAAAATCCTGCTGGACAAGGGCTTCACCGGCAAGGTGTCGTTTTCCCTGTGGCTGGTGCCGGCTGTCGTGGTTGGCATCTTCCTGGTGCGCGGGCTGTCCACCTTCCTGACCACCTACATGATCGCCTGGGTGTCGACGCGGATGATGAACCGGCTGCGCCAGCAGATGTTCGATCGCCTGCTGGACGTGCCGATCGGCTACTACGCCAGCAATTCGATCGGCCAGGTGATCAACTCGATGATGTTCGAGGTGCAGCAGATCGTCGACATGCTCAAGAGCGTGATCACCGCGACGATCCGCGACACCCTGACGGTCGCCGGCCTGATGGGCTATCTGTTGTGGCTGAACTGGCGGCTGACGCTGGTGGCCTTCGTCCTGCTGCCGCTGATCGCCGTGGTAGTGCGCATCACCGGCAAACGCTTGCGCAAGCTGACCAGGACGCTGCTCGACATCAGCGCCGAGCAGACCCAGGTGATCGAGGAATCCACCCGCGCGGTGCAGGTGATCAAGGTGTTTGGCGGCCAGGATTACGAAAAGCGGCGTTTCGAGCAGCGTGCCGACAAGCTGCGCGGCTTCACCATGCGCATGACCAGCACCTTCGCCGCGACGATGCCGATCACGCAGCTGATGACCGCCTGCGCGGTATCGGTGGTGATCGTGATCGCGCTGCTGCAGGCCGATGAGGGCCAGGCCACGGTTGGCGGCTTCGCTTCCTTCATCACCGCCTTGCTGATGCTGGTGACGCCGCTGAAGCGCCTGGCTGAAATCAACGGCCCGCTGCAGCGCGGGCTGGCGGCGGCGGAAAACGTTTTCGGCCTGATCGATGCCGCGCCCGAGCGCACCGGCGGCAAGGTCTTGCCGCGCCGCGCCGAAGGCCGCCTGGAATTCATCGATGTCGGCTTTGTCTACCCGGGACAGGAGCGCGCGGCGCTGACGAACGTTAACCTGGCGATCGCGCCGGGCCAGACCGTGGCTTTCGTCGGCACTTCCGGCGGCGGCAAGTCGACCCTGGTGAACCTGGTGCCGGATTTCTATTCCGTCAGCAGCGGCGAAATCCGCCTGGATGGCGAACCGATTCGCGACATCGCGCTGACCAGCCTGCGCGCGCAGATTGCCATGGTGAGCCAGAACGTCGTGCTGTTCGACGATACGGTGGCCGCCAACATCGCCTATGGCGACACGCATCCCGACCGCGCGCGCATCGAGGCGGCGGTCAGGGCTGCGCACCTGGACGACGTGGTCGCCAATCTGCCGCAGGGACTGGAGACGCCGATCGGCAACAATGGCATGCGCCTGTCCGGCGGCCAGCGCCAGCGCCTGGCGATCGCGCGGGCGATTTACAAGAATGCGCCGATCCTGATCTTGGACGAGGCGACTTCGGCGCTGGATACCGAGTCCGAGCGCGCGGTGCAGGCGGCGCTGGACGAGCTGATGCGCGGCCGCACCACCCTGGTGATCGCGCATCGCCTCTCGACCATCGAGCGTGCCGACCTGATCGTGGTGCTGGACCATGGCCGGATCGCCGAAACCGGAACCCATGCGGAACTGCTGCAGAGAAACGGCATTTACGCCAAGCTATACCATCTGCAGTATTCGACGCCGGTGCAGCAAGGATGAGGGGCGGCAAAAACCGCCTGCAAGCCTTGCATTCCCGCAGAGCGGGCCTATGATGGAGAGATAACAGGGCGACAGCGGATGCTGCCCTATGCGTGCGGAAATTCAATTGCTCCTGATCGCCATGCATTTCTCCAAGCACAATCAGCGCTATGAATCCGAATTGACCGGGTTCATCAATGATTTGAAGCAACAGTATCCGGACCTCGAGAAAAGGCAGCGCGAGGCCCGTGCCATCTGGTGGGACAAGCCGGCGCTGACGCCGGCCGAGGTGCAGCGCGCCTCAAGTCCCGACGTCAGGATGAAACCCTACGAGTATTTTTGAGCCCCTGATTCTTACATCAGGATGATGTCGTACTGTTCCTGGTGGAATTGCGATTCCACTTGCAGCGAAATCGGCTTGCCGATGAAGTCGCCGAGCATGGCCAGGTGCTGCGATTCTTCCTCGAGGAACATGTCCACCACCACTTGCGAGGCAAGGATGCGGAATTCGCGCGGATTGAACTGGCGCGCCTCGCGTAGCAGTTCGCGCAGGATTTCATAGCAGATGGTGCGCGCGGTCTTGACCTGGCCCTTGCCGCTGCAGGCAGGGCAGGGTTCGCAAAGGATATGGGCGAGCGATTCGCGGGTGCGCTTGCGGGTCATTTCCACCAGGCCCAGCGCGGAGAAGCCCGACACCGAGATCTTGGTGCGGTCGCGCGCCAGCGCCTTGTGCAGCTCGGCCAGCACGGCATTCTTGTGCTCGGCGCTGTCCATGTCGATGAAATCGAGGATGATGATGCCGCCGAGATTCCTGAGCCGCAGCTGGCGCGCGATGGCGTGCGCGGCTTCCAGGTTGGTCTTGAAGATGGTGTCGTCGAAGTTGCGGCCGGTGACGTAGCTGCCGGTGTTGACGTCGATGGTAGTCATCGCTTCGGTCTGGTCGACGATCAGGTAGCCGCCGGATTTCAGGTCGACGCGGCGTCCCAGCGCGCGCTGGATTTCTTCTTCCACGCCGTAGAGTTCGAACAGCGGCCGCTCGCCGGTGTAGTGCTCCAGGCGCGGCAGCACCGAGGGAGTGTAGGTGGTGGCGAATTGCTGCAGCTTGAGGAAATTCTCGCGCGAATCGACCCGGATGCCGGCGGTGTCGTCAGTGACGAAATCACGCAGCACGCGCTGCGCCAGGCTGAGGTCCTGGTACAGCAAGAGCGGCGCCGGCCGCGTCTTGGTCAGGGCGCTGAGGTTGGACCAGGTCTTGCGCAGGTAATCGATATCCATCTGCAGGTCGGCTTCGGAAGCTTCCTCGGCCATGGTGCGGATGATGAAGCCGCCTTTTTCCTCCGGCGGCAAGAGTTGCTGCACGCGCTGCTTCAACTGTTCGCGCCCGGCTTCGCTTTCGATGCGCTGCGAGATGCCGATGTGCGGGTCTTGCGGCAGGTAGACCAGCATGCGCCCGGCGATCGAGATTTGCGTCGACAGGCGCGCGCCCTTGGTGCCGATCGGGTCCTTGACCACCTGCACCATCAGCGACTGGCCGTCGTACAGCAGTTTTTCGATTGGCGTCGGGGCGCCGCCGCCTTCGCGCGAGCGAGCTTCCCAGATGTCGGCCACATGCAGAAAGGCGGCGCGCTCCAGGCCGATGTCGATGAAGGCCGATTGCATGCCGGGCAGCACGCGCACTACCTTGCCGAGATAGATATTGCCGGCCAGGCCGCGCGACAGGGTGCGCTCGATGTGCAATTCCTGCACCGCGCCCTGCAGCACCAGGGCGACCCGGGTTTCCTGCGGCGTGATGTTGACGAGGATTTCTTCGCTCATGGGGAAACTCGGTCGCCGCTCAGCGGCCGTTCACGTCGAGGATGCGCACGCCGGCCTGGCGCAGCAACTGCGTGGTTTCGAACAAGGGCAGTCCCATGATGCCGGAATAGCTGCCGGCGATTTCTTCGATGAAGACCGCCGCCATGCCCTGGATACCATAGCCGCCGGCCTTGTCGTAGGGCTCGGCGCTCATGCAATAGGCATGGATCGCGGCTTCCGGTAGCGCGGCGAAACGCACTACCGAGCGTTGCGTGATCTGCAGGGTGTCGTCGTGATGGCGCACCACGATGCTGGTCAGGACTTCGTGGGTGCGTCCGGAGAGCAGGCGCAGCATGTCGGCCGCTTCCGGATAACCGGACGGCTTGCCGAGGATGCGGCCATCGACCACCACCGTGGTATCGGCCGCCAGCACCGGGCGGTTGGGCAATTTGCGCCAGAGCATGGTGTGGTGCGCGCACTCGGCTTTTTCCAGGGTGACGCGGGCAACGTAGTCTTCGGCGGCTTCACCGGGCTGCACTTCTTCGCTGACCTCGGGGCCACGCGGTGTCTGGTCGCGCAACAGCAAAAGTTCGAATTCGACGCCGATCTGGCGCAGCAGCTCGCGCCGGCGCGCGCTCTTGGAGGCGAGGTAGATTTTATGGTCGCTTGGTCTCATGCCCTGCTTGCTCAAATACTCTGGAAAGGTTGCCTGTTGCCCTGCTCATGCAGCGTACATCTGACTATACATAAGCCTATGCGCGGTGATACGGATGGTTCTGCGTAATCGACCACGCCCGGTAAAGCTGTTCCGCCAGCAGCACCCGCGCCATGCCATGCGGCAAGGTCAGGCTGGAAATGCGTACCAGCAAATCGGCGCCGGCCTTGAATTGTGCATCCAGGCCATCGGCGCCGCCAATGACGAATGTAACATCCCGGCCGTCTTGTTGCCACTGTGTCAGATAATTGGCTAACTGTACAGTGGTGATGTCCTTGCCGCGCTCATCCAGGGCCACGATGCGGGATCCTTTCGGGATCGCCGCCTCGATGCGGGTGCGCTCCTGCGCCATGACCGTCTCGGCAGTCCTGCTGCCGCTGCGGTCGACCGGCTTGATTTCCTTGAGCTGCAGGCGGCATTCGGGCGGCATGCGCTTGGCGTATTCGGCGAAGCCGGCCTCGATCCAGGCTGGCATCTTGTGGCCGACGGCGGCAATGACCAATTGCATGCCGGACGCTTAGCCAGCCTTTTTCGCCGGCGACTTCTTCGCGGGAGACTTGCGGGTGGCAACCTTCACCTTGACCGGCGCGGCAGCGGTTTTGGCGGCAGTCTTGCGCGGAGCGGCGGTTTTGGCTGCAGCGGTCTTGCCGGCGGTGGTCTTAGCGGCGGTACGGGGTGTTTTGGCGGCGGTTTTGGTCGCTGTTTTGACTGCCGTCTTGGTGGCGGTCTTGGCTGCGCCGCTTGCGGTCTTGCGTGCCGGCGCCTTTTTCGGCGCCACTTCGGCTTCGGCCTCGGCGGCGGCGCGGCTCGCGGCCAGGTGGCGGCCGCGTTTCTTCGGCGCTTCTTCTTCCGCCGCTTCGCTGGCCGTGCGCTTGGAGATGCGCTTGGCCGCGCCCAGCTTGACTTCCTTCTCGCCCCAGATTTCTTCCAGGCGGTAATAGTCGCGGATGGCCGGCTGCATGATGTGGACGATCATGTCGCCGAGGTCGACCAGCACCCATTCGCCGGTGTCTTCGCCTTCCATGCTGATGATGGTGCCGCCGTTTTCCTTGACCTTGTCGCGCACCGAGGCGGCTAGCGCCTTGGTTTGCCGGTTGGAAGTGCCGGAGGCGATGGCCAGGCGGTCGAACAGGCTGGTCAGCTGGGTGGTGTCGTAGACGCGGATGTCTTGCGCCTTGATGTCTTCGAGGGCGTCAACGACGAGGGCTTGCAGTTTTTTGATATCCATGCGGAGGCTTGGTCCTGATAGAAAGGGTATTGTTATATATAGTCTAACACTGCCGGCGGCGGCAGCGCGGCGACTGTTTGTTCTTGTTTGTTTTTGCTTATTCTTGCTTATTTTTGCCTATATGCAGCATGGACGGCGCGGCCAGGCCGGGCCGCGCAGCCGTCAGACCCAGTCGCGCGCGACCAGGAAGTCGGAATACAGTTGCGCTTCCGGGCTGCCGGCTTGCGGGCTCCAGTTGTAACGCCATTTGACCAGCGGCGGCAGCGACATCAGGATCGATTCGGTGCGCCCGCCCGACTGCAGGCCGAAATGGGTGCCGCGGTCGAACACGAGATTGAATTCGACATAGCGGCCGCGCCGGTAGGCCTGGAAGTCTCGCTCGCGCTCGCCGTAAGGCGCATCCTTGCGGCGCGTCAGGATCGGGACGTAGGCATCGAGAAAAGCGTTGCCGACGCTTTGCGTCATGGCGAAGCTTTGCGCGAAGCCGAGCGCATTGAAATCGTCGTAAAAAATGCCGCCGACGCCGCGCTGCTCGTTGCGATGCTTCAGGAAAAAGTACTCGTCGCACCACTTCTTGAAGCGCGGATGCAGGTCGCCGCGGAAGGGCGCCAGCGCATCCTTGCAGGTGCGGTGGAAGTGGCGGGCGTCTTCCTCGAAGCCGTAATAGGGCGTCAGGTCCATGCCGCCGCCGAACCACCACACCGGCTCTTCGCCTGCGGCGGTGGCGACGAAGAAGCGCACGTTCATGTGCACCGTCGGCGCATACGGGTTGCGCGGGTGCAGCACCAGCGACACGCCCATGGCTTCCCAGCTGCGGCCGGCGATTTCCGGGCGGTTGGCGGCGGCCGAGGGCGGCAGGTTCTTGCCCGTTACATGTGAAAAACCGACGCCGCCGCGCTCGAAGACATTGCCTTCTTCGATGATGCGCGAAGTGCCGCCGCCGCCTTCGGGGCGCTGCCAGCTGTCGGCCAGGAAGGGCTTGCCGTCGATGGCCGCAAGGGCGTCGACGATGCGCGTCTGCAGGCCGGTCAGATAGCTTTTGACGGAGGCGGAATCCATGCGTGTCCTGATCCTGTTGCCCGATTAGCGCTTGATCGCGCGCCAGCCGATGTCGCGGCGGTATTGCATGCCGCTGAACTGGATCTGTTCCACCGCCTGGTAAGCCTGGCGCTGCGCCATCTTGACGCTGTCGCCCAGGCCGACCACGCACAGCACGCGGCCGCCCGAAGTGACCAGGTTGCCGTTATCGATGGTGGTGCCGGCGTGGAAAGAAACGCAGTCGGCGGTTTCGGCGGGGATGCCGTGAATGGCGTCACCCTTCTTCGGCGCTTCCGGGTAACCGGCGGCGGCCATCACCACGCCCAGTGCGGTGCGGCGGTCCCATTCGAGCTCAATCTTGTCGAGCGTGCCGTTGACGGCGTGCTCGAGCACGGTGAGGTAATCGGTCTTCAGGCGCGCCATGATCGGCTGGGTTTCCGGGTCGCCCATGCGGCAATTGAATTCCAGCGTCCGCGGGGTGCCATTCTTGTCGATCATCAGGCCGGCGTACAGGAAGCCGGAGAAGGGGATGCCATCCCTGGCCATGCCCTGCACGGTGGGCACAATGATTTCGCGCATGACCCTGGCGTGCAGGGCGGGCGTGACGATCGGCGCCGGCGAATAAGCGCCCATGCCGCCGGTGTTGGGGCCCTGGTCGTTGTCCTGCAGGCGCTTGTGGTCCTGGCTGGTGGCCAGCGGCAGGATGTTGTGGCCATCGACCATGACGATGAAGCTGGCTTCCTCGCCGTCGAGGAAATCCTCGATCACCACGCGGGCGCCGGCGTCGCCCAACTTGTTATCCGACAGCATGGCGTCGATGGCGGCATGCGCTTCGTCCAGCGACATTGCTACCACCACGCCCTTGCCGGCAGCCAGGCCGTCGGCCTTGATGACGATCGGCGCGCCCTTGCGGTTGACGTAGTCGTGGGCGGCTTCGGCGTCGGCGAAGGTTTCGTATTCGGCAGTGGGAATGCCGTGGCGCTTCATGAAGGCCTTGGCGAAATCCTTGGAGCTTTCCAGTTGCGCAGCTTCCTTGGTCGGGCCGAAGATTTTCAGGCCCTGCTCGCGGAAGATGTTGACGATGCCGGCGGCCAGCGGGGTTTCCGGGCCGACCAGGGTGATGCCGATGCCTTCCTTGATGGCGAATTGCGCCAGCCAGCCGGGTTCGCTGATCGGCACGTTCTTCAGGCGCGGATCGAGTTCGGTGCCGCCGTTGCCGGGCGCGACATAGACCATTTGCACGCGCGGCGATTGCGCGATTTTCCAGGCCAGCGCGTGTTCGCGGCCGCCGGAGCCGACTACCAGTACTTTCATGTATTTATTCCTCGATCACGGCGTTGGTATAGACTTCCTGGACATCGTCCAGGTTTTCCAGCGCATCCAGCAGCTTTTGCATTTTTTGCGCGTCTTCGCCGGTGAAAACGGTTTCGGTGGCCGGCTTCATGATGATCTCGGCTACCTCCGCCTTGAATCCGGCCTTTTCCAGCGCATCCTTGACCGTGGAAAAATCGTTCGGCGGGCACAACACCTCGATGCCGCCTTCTTCATCCGTGACCACGTCTTCGGCGCCGGCTTCGAGCGCAGCTTCCATCAGGGCGTCTTCATTGGTGCCCGGAGCATACAGGAACTGGCCGCAATGCTGGAACAGGAAAGCCACCGAGCCTTCGGTGCCCATGTTGCCGCCAAACTTGGAAAAGGCATGGCGCACTTCCGCCACGGTGCGCACGCGGTTGTCGGTCATGCAGTCGACGATGATGGCGGCGCCGTTGATGCCGTAGCCTTCGTAGCGGATTTCCTCGTAGTTGGCGCCATCCAGGCCGCCGGTGCCGCGCTGGATGGCGCGGTTGACGTTATCCTTGGGCATGTTGGCGTCGGCCGCCTTGTCAATTGCCAGGCGCAGGCGCGGGTTGGCGTTGATGTCGCCGCCGCCCATACGCGCGGCGACTGTGATTTCCTTGATCAGTCGAGTCCAGATCTTGCCGCGCTTGGCGTCAGTTGCCGCCTTCTTGTGCTTGATATTGGCCCATTTGCTATGTCCTGCCATGACAACTCTTTCCCGGTAAGCGTTTGCAAGTGTCTGTTTGCAAAGTAAAAACTGAAGGTTTCCGTTTCGGCCGGGGCGACCGCAGACACCAAAATGAGTGCGGATTTTACCATGCCGCACCACTCCGAAAACGCCGTCAGTCAGGCATTTCGGCGCTGGTTCGCGATCTTGTCCGGGACGGTCGGCGACAAGCGAACGGGAGAAGGCCTACAATTGCCGGATGTCCACAAGTTTTTCTGCAACTGCGCCGGCCCGTCGCGCTTTCCTCGCCGGCCTGGCCATCGCCACCCTGGGTGCGATATTTTTCTCGGCCAAGGCCATCGTCGCCAAACTGATCTACCGCTACGGCGTCGATGCGGTCACCCTGATCGCTTTCCGCATGCTGTTTTCGCTGCCGTTCTTCGCCGCCATCGCGCTGTGGCAGGCACGCACGGCGGAACCCTTGACGCGTGCCGAGCTAGCCAGGATCGTGCTGCTCGGCCTGGTCGGCTATTACCTGTCGAGCTTCCTGGATTTCCTTGGCCTGCAATACATCAGCGCCGGCCTGGAGCGCCTGATCCTGTTCCTGACGCCTTCCTTCGTCCTGCTGATTTCGTTCTTCTTCCTCAAAAAGAAAGTCTCGCGGCTGGAATGGCTGGCCCTGCTGATTTCGTATGGTGGCACGGTGCTGGTGTTCCTGCACGACGTGCAGGTGGGCGGAGGCGGCAACCTCACCCTGGGCGGCGCGCTGGTGCTGGGCAGCGCGATCAGCTATGCGATTTACCTGCTGATGTCCGGGCAACTGGTGCGCAAGGTCGGCACGCTGCGCCTGGTTGCTTATGCCATGTGCGTTTCCAGCGCCGCCTGTGTCCTGCAGTTTTTCCTGCTGCGGCCGGCAGCCATGCTGGTGCAGCCGGCGGAAGTGTATGGCCTGTCGCTGGTGAATGCGGTGTTTTGCACGGTGCTGCCGGTGTATCTCACCATGCTGGGGGTGGAAAAGATCGGCGCCGGCAGCGCCTCCCAGGCCGGCATGGTCGGACCGGTGTCGACCCTGTTCCTGGGCGCGCTGGTGCTGGGCGAACCGATCACGGCAATCCAGCTGGGCGGCACGGCCCTGGTGCTGGGCGGGATGTATCTGCTGTCGCGCAAGAAGGTTTGAGGGGAGGCCTGGCGCACCGTCAGGCAAGGCTTGGCCGTCAGGTATTACAATGCCGGCATTGTCCATCTCTCATCAAGCGAGTCACGCATGCCTAAAGCAATCAGAATATCCCGGGTCGGCGGCCCGGAAGTCATGGAATATGTCGACGTCGAGGTCGGCGCGCCGGGACCGGGCGAGGTGCGGGTGCGCCATGCCGCCTGCGGCCTGAATTACATCGACGTGTATTTCCGTAACGGCGCTTATCCGCAGCCCCTGCCGGCGGGTCTCGGCATGGAAGCGGCGGGCACGGTCGAGGCGGTCGGCGAGGGCGTGACGCACCTGCAGCCGGGCGACCGCATTGCCTATGCCGCGCAGCCGCCCGGCGCCTATGCCGAGGGGCGCGTGATGCCGGCGAAGCATGTGGTGAAGCTGCCGGATGCGATCGATTTCGAGACTGGCGCGGCCATGATGCTGCAGGGCCTGACGGTGCAATACCTGTTCCGCCGCACCTATCCCTTGCGCGCCGGCGAAACCATCCTGTTTCATGCGGCTGCCGGCGGCGTCGGCCTGATCGCCTGCCAGTGGGCGAAAGCACTGGGCGTGACCATGATCGGCACGGTCGGCTCGGATGAGAAGGCGGAACTGGCCAGGGCGCATGGCTGTGCCCACGTCATCAACTACAACAAGGAAAATTTCGTCGAGCGGGTGAAGGAAATCACCAATGGCGCCGGCGTGCCGGTGGTCTATGACTCGATCGGCAAGGATACCTTCATTCCCTCGCTGGATTGCCTGGCGCCGCTGGGCATGCTGGTCAGCTTCGGCGCCGCTTCCGGCCCGGTGCCGCCATTCACCCTGCAGGAACTGGCTTCGCGCGGCTCGCTGTATGTGACCCGGCCGACCTTGTTTACGCATATCGGCAGGCGCGAAAGCCTGGAAGAGATGGCGGCCGACCTGTTTGCCATGGTCGAAAGCGGCAAGGTCAGGATTCCCGTGAACCAGCGCTACGCCTTGAAGGATGTGGCGCAGGCGCACCGCGACCTGGAAGGGCGCAAGACCACCGGGTCGACCATCCTGCTGCCTTGAACAAAAACAGGGCCGGAGGTGCATTCATTCTCATGGCATGAAAGCATCCCGGTCCAATCGATTGAACCGACCAGTCATGCATCCTGATCTTCAAAAAAACGACTCCGACCCCAATATTGGCGACGATGCGGGGACGCCGAAATTCGGCCGCCTGCTGCTCGTGCTGGCGGCGGCGGTGCTGCTGGTAGTGGCGCTTACCCTGGCTTCCGAGGCTTATTACTCCTGAGGCTTGCCGTTTTTTACAGGGTTTTGCTTGAATTCGAGCTCGACCTGGCGCGGCACGCCGCTCTTGCCCGGGAAATCGGCGAAGGCGCTTTTCACCATGTAAGGCATGATCGCCGCCAGCGAGGGAGTCTTGCCTTCGCTGGTGACGGTGACGTCGTACAGTTTCTTGCCATCGGCGGCACGGGCAATGACGACCTGTAACTGGCGCCGGTACAGGCGGTAATTCGATTCCTGGTAGCTGACCACCGGCGGCATGGACCAGAACGGGTCATAGAAGAACGGATCGTAATAGCGGTAGCGGTAGGGCCAGCCCGGACCGTAGAAGCCGGGGCCCCAGCCCGAGTTGATCACCACCGGCTCGACGATGCGCACGTCGCGGTCGGTGACGCCGTAAGTCAGGCTGACTTTCAGTGCTGGCCGGGCAGCGGCCGCATCGGTAAAGCCCAGGCGCAACAGTTCGGCGCGCACCAGGTACTCGTAGTTGCGGTATTCCAGGTCATTGTCTTGCGCGCGGTTGCGTTCGAAAGCGAACGACTTGTCGGGCAATTGTGCCGGCCATTCATGAAAGGCCGTGACTTCGCTGCGGATCGTCGGCGCGGCGCAGCCGCCCAGCAGGAACGCAAGCGCGGCAAGGAAGATCAGGGAATAAGCGCGTTTCATCGCAGGCTCCGTTTCATTCGGTGACATAGTGAATGATAGTCCAGCTTTTTTAGCGCGGATTCTCGAAAAAGATGTAATTGCTGCCGAAATCGCTGATTTCGAAGTACACCTTCTTTTCGCCGGAATCAGCCACCATGTTCAGGTTTTCATCCAGGACGCCGTAGCCGTAACGATAGGAGCGCGGACGACCGTCGTCGGTCCCCATCGCTGTGGTCATCTTGTCGATGCGCAGGAAGCGCCGCACCACCTTGTCGCCGGCATAGACTTCCAGCACGCCATTGGTGCCGGTCCAGTTCTGCACCGAGCGGCTGAGCTGGTTTTGTTGCTCCTGGGTACAGGAAGCCAGCCCGAGCATGATGCAAAGCATGACGGCAACCGATACAAATTTCATGATTCCCCCTCCGGGTTGGTAAAATCCTATTTTGCGCCATTCTTTCGCAGGACTCCACCGTGATGCGTACCGATACTCCCCCGACCATTCACCGCCACCAGTATGTTGCGCCCGCCTACCGCGTCGAGCAGGTCGAGATGGGCTTTGACCTCGATCCGGCGGATACCCGGGTCGCTACCCGCAGCACCCTGGTGCGCAACCGGCATAGTCCCGAACGCGACCTGGTGCTGTACGGCCATGACCTGCGCCTGGTGCAGATCCGCATGAATGGCAAGCTGCTGACCGACGAGCAGTACCGGCTCGATGGCGGCGTGCTGCGCATTCCGAACGCGCCCGCGCTGGTCACGCTGGAAATCGAAACCGCGCTGCAGCCCGAAAAGAATACCTCGCTGATGGGCTTGTACGTTTCCAGCGGCAATTTCTTTACCCAGTGCGAAGCCGAAGGCTTCCGCAAGATTACCTATTTCCCGGACCGGCCGGACGTGATGGCCAAATACACCGTGATGCTGCGCGCCGACAAGGAACGCTATCCGGTGCTGCTGTCCAACGGCAACCTGGTCGAACAGGGCGACCTGGACGACGGCCGCCATTACGCCCTGTGGGAAGATCCGTTCAAGAAGCCATCCTACCTGTTCGCCCTGGTGGCGGGCAACCTGGTATGCCAGGAAGAGGCGTTCAAGCTCAAGTCCGGCCGCGAAGTCCTGCTGCAGGTCTGGGTCGAGCACGGCAATCTCGACAAGACCCAGCACGCCATGGATTCGCTAAAGAACAGCATCCGCTGGGACGAGGAGCGCTTCAACCTGGAACTGGATCTCGACCGCTTCATGATCGTCGCGGTGGGCGACTTCAACATGGGCGCCATGGAAAACAAGGGCCTGAACATCTTCAATACCAAGTTCGTGCTGGCCAATCCGCGCATCGCCACCGACATCGATTACTTCAACATCGAATCGGTGGTCGGCCACGAATACTTCCACANNTGACGGTGTTCCGCGACCAGGAGTTTTCCGCCGACATGATCGGCACCGACTCAGGCCGCGCCGTGCGGCGCATCGACGACGTGCGCGTGCTGCGCCAGGCCCAGTTCGCCGAAGACGCCGGCCCGATGGCGCATCCGGTGCGCCCGGATTCCTACATCGAGATCAACAACTTCTACACGGTGACCGTGTATGAAAAGGGCGCCGAAGTGGTGCGCATGTACCAGACTCTGCTGGGGCGCGAAGGATTCAATCGCGGCATGGAGCTGTACTTCCGGCGGCACGACGGCCAGGCCGTGACCTGCGACGACTTCCGCGCTGCCATGGCCGACGCCAACCGCCGCGATCTGTCGCAATTCGAGCGCTGGTACAGCCAGGCCGGCACGCCGCACGTGGCGGCTACCGGCGAATACGACGCGCACGCCAAAACCTATACCCTGACGCTGACGCAAAGCTGCAAGCCGACCCCTGGGCAGGAAAACAAGCTGCCTTTCCACATCCCGGTGGCGGTCGGCCTGCTCGATTCCAGCGGCCGCGACATGCCCCTGCATCTGGCGCCGCGCGTCACCGCGCCGGATGCGCCGACCACCGTCATCCTCGAACTGACCGAGGCGAGCAAGAGCTTCGTGTTCCATGGCGTGGGCGAATACCCGGTGCCTTCGCTGCTGCGCAATTTTTCCGCGCCGGTGGTGCTGGCGCACGAATACACCGACACCGAGCTGGCCTTCCTGATGAAACATGACAGCGACCCCTTCAATCGCTGGGAAGCTGGTCAGCGCCTGGCCACGCGGCGCCTGCTGGTGCTGGTCGACAAGCTGCTGCTGGCCGACTCGGTGGCGCAGACCTTCGACGGCGAGGATGCCGGCGTGACGGCGGCAGCGGCAGGCGCCCCGGTTGCCGAGCAGTCGGCGCTGGTGGAGGCGCTGCGCAGCACGCTGCGGCATGCCGGGCTCGATCCGGCCTTCCGCGAAGTGGCGCTGACCCTGCCTTCGGAAACCATGCTGTCCGAGGAAATGGACGTGATCCATCCGCACGCCATTCATCGTGCGCGCCTGACGCTGCGCCGCACGCTGGCGGAGCATTTGCGGGAGGATTTGCTGGAGGCTTACCATGGCAACCAGACGCCGGGAGCCTACAGCCCGGATCCGCAGTCGATCGGCAAGCGCGCGCTGAAAAACCTGGCCTTGTCTTATCTGCGCGAACTGGATGACGATGCCGTGCACGAGTTGATGCAGCACCAGTACGACCACGCCACCAACATGACCGACCGCCTGGCGGCGCTGACCGATCTGGTCAACAGCGGCGCGCCCGGCCGCCGGCAGCGGCTGGAGCACTTCTATAAAGAATTCGAGCATGAGGCCCTGGTGATCGACAAGTGGTTTACACTGCAGGCCACCGCGCGCGGCACCGATGTGGCGGCGGTGCGCGAGCTGGCGCGGCACTCTGCCTTTACGCTGAAGAATCCGAACCGCGTGCGCAGCCTGGTGCTGGCCTTCTGCAACGCCAATCCGGCGCAATTCCACGCCGCCGACGGCAGCGGTTATGACTTCTGGGCCGAGCATGTCATCGCCCTGGATGCCATCAACCCGCAGGTGGCGGCGCGCCTGACGCGCGCGATGGACCGCTGGCGCAAGTATGCGCAGCCGCTGCGCGAAAAGATGCGCGCAGCGCTGCAGCGCGTCGCCGATGCCCCGGCGCTGTCCGGCGACGTGCTTGAAGTAATTTCGAAATCACTGGCAAACTAAAGAAACAACATGACAACCGATACAAAACGCCTTAGCCTCACTCGCTTTCTCGTCGAAGAACAGCGCCTGCACAATACCGTCCCGGCCGAACTTCGCCTGCTGATCGAAGTCGTCGCCCGCGCCTGCAAGACCATCAGCCATGCCGTCGGCAAGGGCGCCCTGGGCGAAGTCATGGGCAGCGCCGGCAGCGAAAACGTGCAGGGCGAAGTGCAGAAGAAGCTCGACGTCATCTCCAATGAAATCCTGCTGGAAGCCAACGAGTGGGGCGGCCACCTGGCGGCCATGGCCTCGGAAGAAATGGAAACCATCCATCCGATCCCGAATCGCTATCCGATGGGCGAATACCTGCTGCTGTTCGATCCGCTCGACGGCTCGTCCAACATCGACGTCAATGTCTCCATCGGCACCATCTTCTCGGTGCTGAAGGCGCCGGAAGGCATGGTTTCACCGACGGAAAAGGATTTCCTGCAGCCGGGCGTCAACCAGGTTGCCGCCGGCTATGCCGTGTACGGCCCGCAAACCGTGCTAGTGCTTACTACCGGCAACGGCGTCAACTGCTTTACGCTCGACCGCGACATGGGTTCCTGGGTGCTGACCCAGCGCGACATGGAAATTCCGGCCGATACCAGGGAATACGCGATCAATGCTTCCAATACCCGCCACTGGTATGGGCCGGTGCAACGCTACATTGGCGAGCTGCTCGAAGGTAAAACTGGCGCGCGCGGCATCGATTTCAACATGCGCTGGATCGCCTCGATG
>DPRS01000028.1 GCA_003537575.1 Oxalobacteraceae bacterium | reverse complement strand
GTCCAGGTCGGTCTCGGCGCCGTCTTCGGTGACGAACACTTCGCCGTGCTGGAACGGACTCATGGTGCCCGGATCGACGTTGATGTACGGGTCGAGCTTGAGAAGGGTGACTTTGAGGCCGCGCGATTCAAGGATAGCGGCCAGGGAAGCTGCGGCGATCCCTTTGCCCAGGGATGAAACCACGCCGCCAGTAACGAATACAAACTTGGTCATTGCTGAAGGTGCCGGACGGCACATGCGGGAAATTGAAATTATACCGCAAAGCCGGCGGCAAAAGATTTCCTTTTTCGCAACAAAACAGGCGAATCAGGCAGACTTGCCAATCAGCTTACAGGCAAGCAAAGCAAGATGGATTTGCGCGCCACCGGCAATCGCCGTCACCGCTTAGGGCGCATAGGTCAGCATCAGGCGCACGAAATTCTGTGCGCCGCGGGCATTCGACAGGGCATCGATCTCGGTGCTGCGGCGCACGAAGGCGGCGCTGAGCGCGACCGTGCCGTTGCTCCACACCAGGCCGCCCTCGGCCTCGCCCACCAGGCGCTTGGGCTTGACCGTGTGCGGGTCATTGGAAGAAAAATAGCCGCCCTGCAGCGTGGCGTTCCAGGCAACTGCCCGGGCATCGAGGCGCGCATAGGCATGCAGACCGGCGCCGTCCTCGAAGGCTGGCAGGCGGCCGGCGCGCAGCGTGACGCCGGCACCGGCGTCGGTATGGATATTGCCGAAGCGGCCATGGATCACCGGTGTGGCATCCAGCCAGGAAGCCGGCTTCCAGCGCACCGGCGCCATTTCCGCATACAGGATCGCTCCCCATTCGTTGCGCACCTGGCGGCTCCAGCCTCGCGGCAAGGGCTCGTCGATCAGATCATGCAGCTTGGTCTGGGTCCATCGGCCGCCGGCGCAGGGGCCGAGGCAGCCGATATCGATGCCGTACAGCAGGCTGCTGCCGTCCTGGCGGCGGGTTTCCTTGAACATGCCGCCGTACAGCCAGCCGGCGTACGGATGGTCGTTCGGGTTGATCTGCTGCGGCAACAGCTTGATGTCGGAGGCGGTGTAGAACTGCTGGCCGAAGCGCCAGCCGAATGCGGTGATGCGCTCGCCTTCGCGCAACTCATGTGCGCGGCTGAATTGCAAGCCGCTCGAATAGAAGCCATCGTCGCGGTTGAACTGCAGGGAATCGTTGTCGATATCGAGACGGTTGACCGCCCTGCCCCCGTCCGTCACCCGGCGGTAATCGCCCAGCATGTCGGCCGTAGCCAGCGCGGATGCGGTCAAGAGGGTCAGGCCGAAGATGGCTTGTCGATGGATGCGGCGCATGGGGTTCCTGTAAATAAGAGGTTCTGTCCGACAGCAAGTGCACGGGCATTCTAGCGAATCCTTGACAACCATGAAACATCCGATGACTACAAGGAAATCAAAGTGATGCATCCATTGGGCTGCATCAAGGCTTGCCTACCTTCCATACCAGTAACGCGCATGTTCGCCGCGGTATTCGACCACTTTAAGTGTCGTGCCGAAATGCAGCATCACGGCGCCCGATTCGTCGCTACGCAGGCGCCGGATGCCTAATTCGCCGTAGCGTTGATACACTTCCCGCTTGGGATGCTTGTAGCGGTTGCGGTAGCCGACCTGGAACAGCGCCAGCTGCGGCTCGACAGTTTCCAGGAAATCTCGCGTCGAGGAAGTGCCGCTGCCATGGTGCGGTGCCAGCAGCACGTTGGCGCGCAGCTTCGCGCCCTGGCTCTCGACCAGTTCCGCCTCGTCGACGCGTTCGACATCGCCGGGCAGGAGGATGGCATGGTCGCCATGCGTGATCTTCAGGGTGCAGCTGCGCGAATTCGGTTTCAGGTGCGGATTGTCGTAGCTGGCGGGCGCAGGATGCAGCATCTCGAAGCGCATGCCATCCCACTCCCAGTCCTGGCCTGCCTGGCAGCGCCGGTGTTCGGCGGCGGCGCGCGCGATCGGACTATCCTCGGCCATCGAGGAAGACACCCAGCCGACCTTGATTTCCTCGAGCAGCGACAGCGCGCCGCCGGCATGGTCGGTGTCGCTGTGCGAAACAATCATGCCATCCAGGCGATCGATGCCGCGCGCCTTCAGGTAGGGCAGGATCACGCGGCTGCCGCCGTCGGAGTCCGGCGAATATACCGGGCCGGTGTCGTACAGCAGGCGCCGGCCCGGCGTTTCGATCAGCAGCGCCGTGCCCTGGCCGACATCGAAAGCAGTTACCCACATTTCGCCGGGGCGCGGCGTGGCCGGAGCGTTGAGCAACAGCGGCAGCCAGCCCGCCAGTCCCAGCCAGCGCANNACGCGCGGCCCCACATCAATCAGACGCCTGTGCGACAGCTGACGAGGCGTCGTGCGGTGGTTCGCTGCGCCCGTACCGCAGCTTCATCGCCAGGATGCTGCCGGCCAGCGCCAGCGGCGTGACGATAAAACTCACCAGAGGGATCGCCAGCGCGTTGGCGACGGGGCTGACCAGCGACACCTGGCCGAACAGCAGCATGGTCAGCGGCACCAGGCCGAGCGTCACCGCGTACTGGGTGCGGCCGGCCTCGCGCAGGCTGGCGCTAACGGCGTGCCACCAGCGTCGCCAGGCCGGCGCCGCAGTGGCGGCAGTGGCGGCAGTGGCGGCAGTGGCGGCAGTGGCAGCAGCACCGACGGTAGCACCGGGGACGGCTGCAATTCCAGCCTGCGCGGGCACGGCAAGCGGCGCAACTGCCGGCGCATGCGCAACCCGGCCCGTGCCTGCATACAGGATCATCGCCACCGCACCGAAGGATAGCCAGAACCCCGGCCACAGCACCGCCCAGGGATCGAGCAGGATCACCACAGCCAATGCCAGGCACAGCACGTGCGAGACGCTGGTGAGGCGGTCGAACCACAGGGCGGCCGCCACCACCATCAGCATGTACAGGGTGCGCTGCGCCGGCACGCCGAAGCCGGCCAGCAGGACGTAAACCAGGGCCATGGCCACCCCGGCCAGGGTGGCCGCTTTCTGTGCCGGCAGGAACAGCGGCAATTGCGCCCGCGTGAAAAAGGAACGCCGCCAGAGAAACTGGAACAGCCCGGCGAACAGGCCGGCGATCATGGTGATGTGCAATCCTGAAATCGAGATCAGGTGACCGATGCCCGTGCGGTTGAACACTTGCCAGTCGGATTGGGCAATGGCGCGCTGGTCGCCCACTACCAGCGCGACGATCACGCCGGCGTATTCCTTGCCCGGCAAGGCGGCAACGATGCGTTCGCGCAGCCAATGACGGCTGCGCTCGACCGCATTGGAAAAGCCCGGCACGAAATCATCTAGCTTACGGTTGTTCGACAGGGAGCGCCGGTCGGGCCGCACGTAGCCGGTGGCGCGCAAGCCCTGCTCCAACAACCAAACCTCGTAATCGAATCCGTGCGGATTGGCATTGCCGTGCGGCCGGCGCAGGCGCACCGTCAGTTGCCAGCGCTCCCCTGGCAGCAGGCCCGGCACGGTCTGGGTATCTTCACCGCGGAAACCGCCATACCAGGATAGCGCCAGCCGCGACGGCAGCACAGGCACAGCAGCAGTCATCGCTTCCTGCGGTGTTTCCGCGCCAGCCCCGTCATCCCCCGCGATCGCGGCGGTGACTATCCCGGCCTTGCCGCCCTGAGCTTCGCTACCGCTCCGGTCCCCTGGCATCACCACCCGCTCGACAGCGAAATTGAAACGGATGCCACGATCGAAACGGTACGGCAGACTGTCGATGGTGCCGATGACGGTGATATCCTGGCCTTCCCATTCTTCCGGCAATTCCTCGCGCAAGTGATAGTGTGCCAGCAGCGCCGCCCAGGCAAAGCCGGCCAGCGCGCCGCAGACGGTAAGAGCGGTCAGACGCAAAACCGGCGCAGCCACCGCAAGCCGCCGCGTAACATGAGAGGCGATCGCCGCCGGATTCGCTGCCGGCACGGAAATCCGGGAAAGATAGGCAATGCATAGCGCCAGCAGCAGCACGCCGGCCGCCAGCGCCAGCATCGTCCATATCCCCGGCAGATCCGGCTGCATCTGCAGCCAAGCCGCGCCAGCCACGAAACCGAGGATGGCGCTGCGCATTTACGCGGACAGGGAAGCCAGACGCGGCAAGGCCGCCATCGCATTGGCGGAAGTGACGCGCGCCACTTCTTCCGCCGCCACGCCGCGCAAGCCCGCCAGCACGTCGGCGATGCGCGGCAATTCTTCCGGACTGTTGCGTCCCGGGTGCAGCCACACCGGCGCGATATCCGGCGCGTCGGTTTCCAGCACGATGGCTTCCAGCGGCAATTGTGTCGCCAGCCGGCGGATCTGCAGGGCGCGGGTAAACGTCATGGCGCCGCCGAATCCCAGCCTGAATCCCAGCCGGATGAGTTCTTCCGCTTGCTGGAAGCTGCCGTTGAAGGCATGGGCGAAGCCGCCCGGCACGCCGATGCGGCGCAGGTACTTGAGGATGATATCGACCGAGCGCCGCACGTGCAGCAGCACCGGCAGGCCGAAGTCGCGTGCGATCTTCAATTGTTCGCTGTAAAAAAATTCCTGCTTGTCGCGCAGCGCGCCACTCTTCAGTTGCGGCACGAAGAAATCCAGGCCGATCTCGCCGATGCCGACAAAGCGCGCATCGTCCATGGACGCGGCCACCGTCTCGCGCAAATGGTGCAAGTCGTCTTCGGCGGCCTGCGGCACGAAGATCGGGTGGATGCCCAGCGCATAGGCGCAATTCGCATTTTGCCGCGCCAACTGCGCCACCCGCGCGAAATTGTCCCGTGCCACCGCCGGGATCACGATCCAGTCCAGCCCAGCGCGCGCGGCGCGCGCCGCCACCTCGCCCTCTTCGCCGGCGAATTCGCCTGCATCGAGATGGCAGTGGGTATCAATCCACATGAGGCTGCAAGCCGTTTTCCGAGAGCCGCAGAATGCGGTCGCAATGCCGCGCCAGTTCGATGTCGTGGGTGACGATCACAAAGGCAGTGCCCAGCGTTTTCGACAATTCCAGCATCAGGTCGAAGGTCTTGTGCGCGGTCGGCCGGTCCAGGTTGCCGGTCGGCTCGTCCGCCAGCACGCAGGCCGGGCGCGTCACCAGCGCGCGCGCCAGGGCCACGCGCTGGCGCTCGCCGCCGGACAGCTCGCCCGGCACGTGCGTGACGCGCTTGGCCAGGCCGACACGTTCCAGGATGGCGGCCGCCTCTTTCTGTGCATCGGCACGTTTCATGCGGCGTATCATCAGCGGCATGGCCACGTTGTCGAGCGCGGAAAATTCCGGCAACAGGTGATGAAACTGGTACACGAAGCCGAGCGAAGCATTGCGCAAATCGCCGCGCGCCGCCTCGTTCATGCTGTACAAATTCTTGCCCAGGAGATTGACGCTGCCGGCGCTGGGCTCATCCAGACCGCCCAGCAAATGCAGCAGGGTCGATTTACCGGAACCGGAAGCGCCGACGATGGCCACGCGCTCGCCGCGCGACACGGAAAAGTCGATGCTGCGGAATACCTCGACCGAGTATTTCCCTTGGGTGAAAGTCTTACCCAGGTTGCGGCAGGACAGCACCACATCACCCAAATTCGCGTTCACATTCACATTTGCACTCGCATCATTCATAGCGCAAGGCCTCCGCCGGCTTGACGCGCGCCGCCCACCAGCTCGGATACAGGGTCGCCACGAACGCCAGCACCACCGCGACGCCGCCGATGGTCCACACATCCGGCCAGCGCAGGTCGGACGGCAAGGCGCTGATCAGGTAGATATCCTTGGGCAGGAATTGCACGCCCAGCAAGCCCTCGATGAAGGGCACGATGACGTCGACATTCAGCGCCACCAGCACGCCGAGACCCACGCCGATGGCCGTGCCGATCAGGCCGACCACCGCGCCCTGCACCATGAAGATCTTCATGATCGAGCGCGGCGAAGCGCCGATGGTGCGCAAAATCGCAATATCGGCCTGCTTGTCGGTGACCGTCATCACCAGCGTGGACACCAGATTGAAGGCAGCCACCGCGATGATGAGAGTGAGGATGATGAACATCATGCGCTTTTCGGTCTGCACGGCGGCGAACCAGTTGCGGTTCTGGCGCGACCAGTCGCGGATCAGCACGTTGCCGGTCAGGACGGTCGACAATTCCATCGCCACCTCGGGCGCCTTTTGCATGTCGGCGATCTTCAGGCGCAGGCCGGAAGGCGCCGGCAGCTTGAACATTTTCTCGGCATCTTCAAGATGGATGAAGGCCAGCGAGGAATCGAACTCGTAATGGCCCGCCTCGAAAATGCCCACCACGTTGAACTGCTTCAGGCGCGGGATCACCCCGGCCGGCGTCACCTGCCCCTGCGGCGCGATCAGGGTGACGCGGTCGCCCAGGCCGACGCCGATTGAGCGCGCCAGCTCGCCGCCCAGCACGATGTTGAATTCGCCGGATTGCAGGTGGTCGAACGAGCCCTGGCGTACCTGCGAGGCGACGTCCGACACTTTTGGCTCTTCCTGCGGCAGCACGCCGCGCACCACCACTCCGCGCACGGTATCGTCGCGGGTAATCATGGCCTGTCCGGCGACATACGGGGCGGCGCCCACCACCGCCTTGTTGGTGAAGGCTTCGCGGGCGGTTTCCTGCCAGTCAGGCATGGCGCCGGAAGCTTCGAAAACTTCGATATGCGACAAGACCGACAGCATGCGGTCGCGCACTTCCTTCTGGAAGCCGTTCATCACCGATAACACGACGATCAATGCCGCCACGCCCAGCGCGATGCCGGCCATGGAAATCAGGGAAATGAATGAAATGAAACTGTTGCGGCCGCTGCGCCGGCCGGCGCGGGTATAGCGCAGCCCTACCAGCCATTCAAATGGTAAATTTTTAACAATACTCAAAAGAAATACTCCTGAAAGGGCTTGCCTTTATGCATCTTGTCAGCCCGTCATGCAGCCCGCAGTGTGCCATACATTCTATAATCGCGGCATGAATCAACTCGACATCCTGTTGCCGTTCGGCTTGCCTCCGGCGGATTTGGCAAAAGATCTGCTCCGACAATGCAACACTCCCGCGCTGGCAATGTTACTGGCCCGCGCAAAAGCCTTGCAAAGCGAAAGCTTCGATCCCTTTTCACGTGCCTTGCCGCATGAAACCTGGCTGGCAGGCAAATTCCTCGCTGACTATACGGCGACTTCAAGCAGCCCGCCGCTGGCCGATGCGCTGATGCGCCAGCATGGCTTGCAAGCTGAAACCGGCACCTGGTTCGTGGTGCAACCGGTACATTTTCACATTGCCCGCGACCACCTAGTACTGACCGATCCGCGGCAACTGGTGCTGCCCGACGCCGAATCGCGCCTGCTGTTCGAAGCCGCCCGGCCGCTATTTGAAGAAGCCGGCAAGACGCTGGTCTACGGCGACGCCGCCACCTGGTTCGTGCAGGCGGACGACTGGTCCGACCTGCACACCGCCACCCCGGACGCCGCTTGCGGCCACAACATCGATATCTGGATGCCGAGAGGCGAAGCCGAACTGGCCTGGCGCAAGCTGCAAAACGAAGTGCAGATGCACTGGCACATGCATGAAGTGAATGCCGAACGCGAGGCGCGCGGGGCCAGGCCGGTCAATTCGCTGTGGCTGTGGGGGGGCGCCAGCATGGCGCACGGAACGCACGCTCCGGCGTCCGCCGCGCCCTACACCGATACTTTCAGGCTGCATGGCTGGGGCCTGGCGCCGGGAGCATCCGCTGCCCGCAATCACGGCGACTGCGACGCCTTCGACATCGTCCTGGCCCGGCCACGGCGCGGCCTGCTGCTGCTCGACGCCCTGCAGGCGCCGGCGCTGGCCGCCGACTGGGGCAACTGGCTGCAGCAGTTGCAAATCCTCGAAACCAACTGGTTCGTGCTGCTTTTATCTGCGCTGCAAGGCGGCAGGTTGAAGCACGTGAACCTCATCCTGACCCACAATACCGGGCTGGCCGAATATGGCGTGAGCAAAGCCTCGTTGCGCAAGTTCTGGATCAAGCCGAGCCTCGACCGCCTGCTGCCATGACCCGCATCGCCACTCGCCCTTTCAATATCCGCAATGCCGAAATGCTGCGCCAGGGCGGCGTCCATCCGGTGCTGGCGCGCCTGTTCGCCGCGCGCGGCCTGGCCGATGCGCGCGAACTGACCAGCGAGCTCAATGCCCTGATCCCGCCATCCAGCCTGACTCACGTGGAAGCCGCCGCCGTCTACCTGGCCGACGCCATCGACGCCTGCAAGAAGCTGGTGATCGTTGCCGACTACGACTGCGACGGCGCCACCGCCTGCGCGGTTGCCCTGCGCGGCCTGCGCATGCTGGGCGCGCGCGTCGATTACATCGTCCCCAACCGCTTCGAATACGGCTACGGCCTGACGCCCGAGATCGTCGAGCTGACCGTGCGCGAAAAGTCGCCCGACATCATCGTCACGGTGGACAATGGCATCGCCAGCATCGACGGCGTGGACGAGGCGAACCGGCGCGGCATCGACGTGGTGGTCACCGACCACCACCTGCCGGGCGACCACTTGCCGGATGCGCGCGTGATCGTCAACCCGAACCAGCCGCACTGCGGCTTCCCCAGCAAGAACCTGGCCGGCGTCGGCGTGATGTTCTACGTGCTGCTGGCGCTGCGCGCCGAGCTGCGCCGCCGCGGCGCCTTCGACGCCGCCAGCCAGCCGCGCCTGGATGCCCTGCTCGACCTGGTGGCGCTCGGCACCGTGGCCGACGTGGTAAAACTCGACGCCAACAACCGCATCCTGGTGGCGCAAGGCTTGAAGCGCATGCGTACCGGCCGCATGCAGGTCGGCGTGGCGGCGCTGTTCCGCGCCGCCGGCCGCGAAGCGCGGCGCGCCTCGCCCTTCGACCTCGGCTTCGGCCTGGGGCCGCGCCTGAACGCCGCCGGGCGCCTGGCCGACATGTCGCTCGGCATCGAATGCCTGACCACCGAAGACGAAGGCCGTGCCTGGGCCATCGCCAGCCAGCTCGACACCATCAACCGCGATCGCCGCGAAATCGAAGCGGGCATGCAGGATACAGCGCTGACACTGCTGGACGACTTCGACCCGGCCAACCGCTCGACCATCACCGTGTTCGACGCCAGCTGGCACCAGGGCGTGATCGGCATCGTCGCTTCGCGTCTGAAGGACAAGTTCTACCGCCCGACCATCACCTTCGCCCCGGCCGGTGATGGCATCAACGTCAAGGGCTCGGGCCGCTCGATCGCCGGATTTCATTTGCGCGATGCGCTCGACCTGGTATCCAAGCGCGCTCCCAGCTTGATCGAAAAGTTCGGCGGACATGCCATGGCGGCCGGATTAACCGTCAAAGCCGAAGGCTTCGACGCCTTCGCGCATGCCTTCGAGGATGTCGGCCGCGAATGGCTCAGTGGCAGCGCGCTCGAGCGCGTCATCGAAACCGACGGCGCGCTGGAAGAAGCCCATTTCACGCCGCAATTCGTCAGCATGCTGGATGAACAGGTGTGGGGCCAGGGCTTTGCCGCGCCGGTGTTCTGCGACATCTTCAGGGTGATTAACCAGCGCGTGCTGAAGGACAAGCACCTGAAACTTCAGCTGGAAAAAGATGGCCGCCGTTACGACGCCATCTGGTTCGGCCACGCGGACGCCCTGCCGGAACGGGTGGAAGTGGCGTTCCGGCTGGATAACAATGAATTCAACGGCGTGACGAAAGTGCAGCTGCTGGTGGAGCATGCGCAGGCGGCGTGAAAGGGTTTTCTCGCCGCCTGCATTGGTGGTCAAGGCTGGCAACGACGCGCTGCGTTAGCGCCGAGCATCACCTGGCTCTGCAACGGCGTCTGCGCCGACGAAGTGCCGACGTGAACAGTGAACGGGCCGGCGGGCGTCACCCAGTCACCGTTTGCCCATTCTTCCAGGCGCGATTCGTCGGCCGGTTGGAAATACGAGAACGGATGATTAGAGGCGGCACAGTCGATGGTGACAGATACCTGCTGGCTCTGTCCCGGCTGCAGCTCGACCTTCTGGAAGCCGACCAGCCGCTTGGACGGCTCCCTTGCTTCCGTGGGCAGGGTCAGGTATACCTGGGACGCCTCTTTTCCGGCCCGCCCGCCAGTGTTGGTAATGGTATAGGTGACCGTCACCACGGTTCTGCCCCCCGTATTGGCTGACGTCACGTTGATGTCCCTGTACGCGAAGGTCGTGTAGGACAGCCCATGCCCGAACGGGAACACCGGCTGCACATTGCGCGCCTGGTACCAGCGATATCCAACCAGCAGATTCTCGCTGTACTCCGCGGTGAGCTGCTCCCCGCCGGCCGTCGTATCGAAGAACCCTTTGCCGCCGAGTCCGTTGGCCACCCGGATGCCCGGGTACTGGGCGTCGGTCTCATAAGCCGCTTCCTTGGCCGTATTGCCAAAGGTGACCGGGAGCTTGCCCGACGGGTTGGTGACACCGAACAGCACGTTCGCGACGACGTCGCCGTCATCCTGCCCCGGATACCAGGCTTCGATCAGGGCACGGGCCTGTGGCAGCCAGGGCATGAGCACCATCCCTTCGGTCTTCAGCACGACGACCGTGTTCGGGTTTGCCGCCAGGATGGCTGGCACGAGCTGCTCTTGATTGACTCCATTGATCACAGGCAGTGCCAGTGTGGTCTTGTCCACGGTCTCACGCGGGTTGTCGCCTACCATGACGACCGCGACATCGGCTTGCCGCGCGGCCTGCACGGCAGCGTCAATGTTGGCGCCACTGTTATAAGTTACCGGTGCGCTGGAGCCGAGTGACTGCAGGGTGCGCTGAAGCCCCTGCTGCGGTGTGATCGTATAGGGAGCGATCACGTTGGTGATTTCATCTGGGTCACCGTTGCGGGGGGGCATCGATGCCCGGCCGGCAAACCAGTTCGGGCCAATCAGTGCAATGGAACGCACGTTCTGGCTGAGCGGCAGCAGGCCGTCATTCTTCAGCAGCACGATACTGCCTTCGGCCGCTCTCCGGCCGACCGCGGCATTCGCCGCGAAGTCGGTCGGCAAGAAGGTGTCGTATTTTTCATCGAAATGGCCGAACTGGAACATCTTGAGGTAACGCGGACGCAGCAGCGCGTCGATGTTGCTTTCGGTGATCTGGCCAGCTTGGATGGCTGCCTTGATCAAAGAGGGTGTGTAATATTTTGGCAGGAAATCCAGTTCAAAGCCGGTGCCTGCAAGAATCGAAGCTACCGTGCTGTGCAGCGCCCGACGATCGCTGACGATGTACCCATCAAAGCCCCACCGCTGGCGCAGTGTCTGATTCAAGAGTGGAGAGCTCTCGCACGCCCACTGGTTATTAAGGTACGGGAACGCGCACATGACGGAAGCGGCTTTACCATCCCGGATAGCCATCTCGAAGGGAAGCAGGTAGATCTCGTGCATGGCGCGGGAAGGAATTCTGGAGGCCGCCGTCCAGCGTTCACTCTGGTACTCCGACTCGTTGCCGACGAAGTGTTTGATCGTCGCGTGCGTCTTGCCGTTCGACTGAATGCCCAGGACCTGCTGTGTCACGATCGCGCCGGTCAGGTACGGATCCTCGCTCATGTACTCATGATTGCGGCCGCCCCACGGGGTCCGGATCATGTTGATGCCAGGGCCCCATAGCGACTGATGCGCCCAACTGCGTATTTCCGCACCGAGAACCTGCCCCCACTCGTAATTGACTTGCTGGTCAAAGGTGGCTGCGGAGGCCACCGCGCTCGGTAGCGCCGTTGCGGTCGGTTCAGGAAGGCAGTCGCCGCCCCGGATGCCGGTGCCACCGTTGGCGAAGCGGAAGGTCGGGATCCCCAACTCCGGGATGCCCTCGATATGCCGCCCCACCCGTTGAAATTCACAGGGCGGGTTTTCGTCCAGCAGGTCGATGTTAACGACGGGCAGGTTGTAGATCTGCTGGAGCTTTTGGTCCAGCGTCATCGCGCCAAGGAGCGCGTCCGCACGCAGCGCTGCAGGAAGCCGGCCATTCATCCATCGCTGCTGGCCGAGCGGGACTTGCTGCTGGACTTGCGGCACTGCGGTGGAACCTGCATCTGGATCGGTTTGAGCGAAAGCCGCGCCATCGACATCTAAATCAGTGGGTTGACCAAGTTCATCGGTTTGAGCGAAAGCCGCGCCATCGACACCTAAACCACTAATCAACAAAACCCACAATGCGAAAACTGACCAAAATCTTTTCATGATGTAGCACTCCGAAGGATGACAACGAGACCGCGGGACTGCTGCATGGGCGTTCTCGGAAGGATGATCTCCCTGGGTTGCTTTATTCTTCTAGGTAGCTTAGGTGATTCGGTCAAAATTCAAAGCGCACTTGGAGTCAATATTATTCTTTAACCAAAAGTGAAATATAAGAAGATGCAACAAGAGACGGCAACACGCCGGGGAACACATTTACATAACAAGCGCGTATCGCACTTCAAGCAATGGAGATACCGCAAAATTGTCGAAATAGGCGCAATCCACCTTGTACGATCCATTCGCGTTGCGGGGCGCCCAATCGGCGGCGTGGCCGCCATGGAAAGTATTGAACATTAAGGTGCTGATCTGGGAATCCAGCGACTCCGTTGAACGGAACTTGATATTGCCGTGATAAATCACTGGCGTGCCATCGACGAAGATGCGCATATAGCCGTTACTTGCCGCGACAGGATTATTGAGCACCACCTGAAGAGTCAGGGCGTAGTAACGGCCCGGCTGGAATCGGAAGTTTTTTGCGATAACGACATCGCCATATTTCCCCTTCATATTCTGGCTATAAATGTAGCTCTGCAGTCCGCCTTGACGGCGGAACATGCTCCTGGCGCTCCAGCGAGGCGGGGATACCTCCTTGCCGCCCGCGACAGGATTGGCCGAGCCAAGTCCGTGCAGCTTGCCGCCCTTGCGAAAGTCAAATCCGGCGCAGAAATTCACGTCGAAATTCAGCGTGTATTGCAAGGAGCGGGGCAGCTTGTAGTTGACGATGACCCGTTCGCTGCCCTTGCTGTTGCCGCGATAATTCACCTTGATTGCGTTGGAGCCATTCACGCCCTTGCCGCTGACGAGATAAACGTTGTCGTCGTCAATGATTGCCGTGCCGAAGCCTGTCATCGTTTTTCCATCAAACGACTCGTTAAGCACGCTCCCGGCAAACGCCCCCGCAACAACAGTGCTTTGCGGATGCTGCGAAGGTGAAGCGCCGTACCCGGATGGCGGCGCCGACGCAGCATCGACGGGTTCTATGATATCGACGGGCGGCGACGGCAGATCGCCGGTATTTTCGACGACCCTGGCGTCTGCTCCGAGCAGACTTTCCGCATCCTCGGCCGGTGCGGCAAGGGTGCCGCTATCGGTGGGCTGTACGTTTCCTCCGTCCAGCTTTACGGGAGCGCCGCTGTAGGCTGCTGCGGTGAGGGTTAATGCGGTAACTGCCATGACGATACATCGGCGACGCTTGCCAGCAATCTCTACCATGCAATGCAATTTAAAAGTTGAAAAGTATTCTTTTCATCTGACCTTTGCCAGACGGCGATAGTTCTAGCAAGCCTATTTTTTAACCAGGATTTCCTGCAAAACAGAATAAGCAAGGTTCATGCGGAAACCCGGGCTTGCGTCACAACGCTTATCCTCCGCGCGCCTCCGCCAGCGCAATCGTCAAGTGCTGCACCTTCTTTTTCAGCTGGTCGCGCTCTTCAGTCAGTTCCGCGACTACTTGCTTCAGGCGATGAATTTCGAGCTGCTCGGGCGTGGCATCGGCGGGTGGAGGCTCGACCTCACGCTCCTGCTTGGGCGGCAACCGGCTCTCGCGCACTTGCCGCGCCACCTGGCGCAATTCCTTCTTGCCGCCGGCCACCGCTGCCACCTGTTTCTCGGTAGGCAGAGTGGCGACGACGGCGGCGGCATTGATGGAAATCTCGCCCGATTTGACTGCGCTAACCAGTTCGGGCGTCGCCGTCTTGCGGATTTTTTCGATCTGGCCGAGCGTCGCGCTACTCACCCGCGCCGCGCGCGCCAAGGCTTCGCGCGTCAGCGGCGGCGTGACGTGACGGACGGAAGCATCTGCGCCGTCAGCCTGCGACGGCGGGTTTTCCGCGCCCTGTGTCGTCGGCGCCGATTCGACCACGGTCTGCGCCAGACGCGCCGCCATGATCTCCTTCTTACGCAGCGCCAGCACTCCGCGCTGGAAGTCTGACACGCTGCGCCGCCCGAGGTGGTTATCGATCATCCACAGGTGCACGTCGTCCATCGACTTGAAGGTTTCGTTCTGGATGGTATTGAAAGGAATGCCATGCTTCTGGCAGATGCCGTAGCGATTATGGCCGTCCACCAGCAGGTCGCCCCACAGCACTAGCGCGTCGCGGCAGCCTTCGGCCAGCAAGCTGCGCTCCAGTGAGGCGTATTCGTCTTCGGTGAGCGGGTCGATGTAGGCTTTGAGGTCTTCGTTGATGGTAATAGTCATAGGTAATACGGAAATTTACAGTAGCGGCGCAGAGTTTACACCGCGCGTGGTTGCGCCAACGGGCGTGGCGCCGGCTTTCATTCGCAATCCCATCATAGATAACGGTTTACATCATATAAAACAACATTTATGAAAGTACACGCCCATCATCATATCTGTCATAGAAGTTGTCTTATGCGCCATAATCCATCTTCATAAAAGGGCATCCCAATATGCTGCACACGCTGATACAGGAACGCTGCATGTGCGCATGCGGGAGAATGTCGCGCTGCTACGAGGCACCACCTGCTCGTCTGATTGATACGCCGCTAATGCGCGACTGTCTTTGAAAACACGTTGAGCACAACCACCCCTGCCACGATGAGCGCCATGCCGATCATCGCCGGGAGATCCAGCTTTTGGCCATACCAAAGCCAGGCCACCGCCGAGATCAGAATAATGCCAACGCCCGACCAGACTGCATAAGCAATTCCTACGGGAATGGCGCGAAGGGTCAGAGAAAGCAAGTAGAAAGCCGCGCTATAACCTACAATTAGGAGCACGGTCGGCCATAGCTTCGTAAAACCATCGCTAGCCTTAAGCGCCGATGTTGCGATGACTTCCGCAACTATTGCGCCAAATAAATATAACCAATTTTTCATCTTTTCATTAATTCATTATTATCATTTTTAGCCGCATTGGCTCATGCGCGAGGCAATTGACCAATATGTCGAACGCGAGGAAAAACGCAAGGCTTCCCGGCTGAAATGAGAATTAACGCGTCCCGCTTTCGCCTCTCACCCTCCCCTAAGTTATAATATTCGGTTTCACCGAACAAACACGAACCCCACCATGGAAGCTGAACGCCTCAACGCCCTTTCCGCCCTGCTGGCGGACCTCACCTCCCGTGAGGCTGAACTACGGGGGTATCTTTGACTTCGCTGCGAAGTCGGAGAAACTGGAACAAGTCAACGCCGAACTGGAAGACCCCAACGTCTGGAATGACCAGAAGCGGGCCCAGGACCTCGGCCGTGAAAAGAAATCCCTCGAAGCCATCGTCGTCTCGCTGACCGAGATCGAAGCCGGCCTGCGCGACGCCACCGACCTGTTCGAAATGGCGCGCGAGGAAGGCGACGACGACACCATCGTCGCCATCGAAGCCGATGCCGAAGAGCTGAAGAAACGTGTCGAAGGCATGGAATTCCGCCGGATGTTCAACAATCCGATGGACCCCAACAACTGCTTCATCGACATCACCGCCGGCGCCGGCGGCACCGAAGCGCAGGACTGGGCCTCGATGATTATGCGGCAATACCTGCGCTATTGCGAGCGCAAGGGCTTCAAGGCCGAGATCCTGGAAATCTCCGAGGGCGAAGTCGCCGGCATCAAGACCGCCTCGATCAAGGTCGAGGGCGACTATGCCTACGGCTTCTTGCGTACCGAAACCGGCGTGCACCGCCTGGTGCGCAAGTCGCCGTTCGACTCGGCCAACGGCCGCCATACCTCGTTCTGCAGCTTGTTCGTCTACCCGGAAGTGGATGACTCGATCGAGATCGACATCAACCCGGCCGACGTACGCGTCGATACCTACCGCGCGTCCGGCGCGGGCGGCCAGCACATCAACAAGACCGATTCCGCCGTGCGCCTGACGCACGCGCCCTCGGGCATCGTGGTGCAGTGCCAGAACGACCGCAGCCAGCACCGCAACCGCGCCGAAGCCTGGGACATGCTGAAGGCGAAACTGTACGAACTGGAATTGCGCAATCGCATGAGCGAACAGCAGAAGCTGGAAGACTCCAAGACCGATGTCGGCTGGGGCCACCAGATCCGCTCCTACGTGCTGGACCAGTCGCGCATCAAGGATTTGCGCACCGGTTACGAGGTGGGCAACACCAAGGCGGTGCTGGACGGCGACATCGATGACTTCATCGCCGCATCGCTCAAGCAGGGCGTCTGATCCGACGCTCTGCCCGGCCCTCAAACATAAAAAATACGCACTTTCATCATGACTCAGCAAAACGCGCAACAAACCGAGACTGCGGCGCAGCCGCAGGACGAGAATTCCATCATTGGCGAGCGCCGCGCCAAGCTGGCGGCGATCCGCGAGAAAGGCATCGCCTTTCCCAACGATTTCCGTCCGCAGCACAAGGCGGCCGACCTGCAGGCGCAGCACGGTGCCGCCGAAGGCGAAGCCCTGGAAGCGCAGGCCATCAAGGTTTCGGTGGCCGGCCGGATGATGTTAAAGCGCATCATGGGCAAGGCATCCTTCGCTACGCTGCAGGATGCCTCCGGTCCGCAGGCTGATGGCCGCATCCAGCTCTTCATCACCAAGGACCTGCTTGGCGAGGAAGCCTATAGCGCCTTCAAACACTACGATCTCGGCGACATCCTCGGCGCCGAAGGCACACTGTTCAGGACCAAGACCGGCGAGCTGTCGGTGAAGGTGAACAGCCTGCGCCTGCTGACCAAGTCGCTGCGCCCGCTGCCGGACAAGTTCCACGGCCTGGCCGACCAGGAAACCAAGTACCGCCAGCGCTACGTCGACCTCATCATGAACGAGGACACGCGCCGCACCTTCAAGGCGCGCACCGCCGCGATGTCGTCGATCCGCCGCTTCATGGAAAAGAACGACTTCATGGAAGTCGAGACGCCGATGTTGCACGTGATCCCGGGCGGCGCCGCGGCCAAGCCCTTCATCACCCATCACAACGCGCTGGACATGGAAATGTACATGCGCATCGCGCCGGAGCTGTATCTCAAGCGCCTGGTGGTGGGCGGCTTCGAGCGCGTGTTCGAAGTCAACCGCAACTTCCGCAACGAGGGCGTGTCGCCGCGCCACAATCCGGAATTCACGATGATGGAATTCTATGCTGCCTACGTCGATTACAAGTGGCTGATGGAATTCACCGAGCAGGTGATCCGCCAGGCCGCCATCGATGCGCATGGTACGGCGAAGCTGACCTATCAGGGCCGCGAGCTGGACCTGTCGAAGCCGTTCGAGCGTCTGACGATCGTCGGGGCGATCAACAAGTATGCGCCGAAATACACCAGCGAGCAGCTGAACGACGAGGGCTTCCTGCGCCACGAACTGCGGACCATGGGCGTCAAGCCGCATGCCCATTCCGGCCTGGGCGCGCTGCAGCTGGCGCTGTTCGAGGAAACTGCCGAAGCGCAGCTGTGGGACCCGACCTACATCATCGACTATCCGGTGGAAGTGTCGCCGCTGGCGCGCGCTTCCGACACCGTGCCGAACATTACCGAGCGCTTCGAGCTGTTCATGACCGGCCGCGAGATCGCTAACGGTTTCTCCGAGCTGAATGACGCCGAAGACCAGGCCGCACGCTTCCAGGCCCAGGTCGCCGCCAAGGAAGCCGGCGACGACGAAGCCATGTACTACGACGCCGACTACATCCGCGCGCTGGAGTACGGCTTGCCGCCGACCGGCGGCTGCGGCATCGGCATCGACCGCCTGATGATGCTGATCACCGATTCGCCGAATATCCGCGACGTGATCCTGTTCCCGCACCTGCGCCGCGAAGATTGAGCTTCGTCTTTCGCCATGTGAAAGGGGCCGCGCTGCGGCCCTTTTTTATTCCCTGTGCCCGATGAAAGTTACAACCCCTTACATCTGTCACCACTTGCCGTCTATTTTTGTTGAAACTTTCCTTTGATAATCAGTTCTTAAGAAGGCAACTTTCAACATCACCAAGCAAAGGGAGCCCCGCATGGAAAGCACTAACAAACCGAACCGCATTCATCCCCTGGTCGCCATCGCCGCCGTGTCGGTGACGGTCCTGAGCCTGACCGGCGTCGCTGCCATCACCGGCCTGCTGCCGACTTCGCACAGCGAAAGCGGCCCCGGCAGCGCCGCGGTCGCGAGCCTGATGGCGTCAGCCGGCGACAAGCCTGCGCAAACAGAGACGGAATCGAAAGCGCAAGCTGTGATTGCGGCGCAGGCGGATGCCAATGCCCCCGCGCCGAAAGCAAAACCGGCAGCCGATCAGCCGGAGAATGCCTCGCAAAAACCGGCCCCAAAGCCCGCGCCCAGGCAGGCCGCGCAAACGTCCGAGCGCAGCACCTCGCGCCCGGCATCAAACAGCTACGCGCAACAGACGGCGCAGGCACGCGCGATCTGTTATGACTGCGGCCGGGTAGAATCGGTGCAGGCGGTGCAGGAACAGGGCCAGGCCAGCGGCTTGGGCGTTGTCGCCGGTGCCGTGCTGGGTGGCGTGCTGGGGAATCAGGTCGGTGGCGGCAGCGGCAGGAAAATCGCGACTGTGGCCGGCGCGGTGGGCGGCGGCTATGCCGGCAATGAAGTCGAAAAACGCGCCCGCTCTACCAGCAGCTATCTCGTCCAGGTGCGCATGGAAGACGGCACGACGCGCAGTTTCAAACAAACCACCGACAACTGGCGTGTGGGCGACCGCGTGCGCATCGTCAATGGCGAGCTGACTTTGCGCGGCTAGAACGGACAGGATACAAAAAAGGGCGGCTCGTGGGCCGCCCTTTTTATTTTGCTTCCTCGATCCAGGCGGCCTGAATCGCTTCCAGGATCTTTTCTCCGGAGCGCTTGTGATCATCGTCGAAGCCGTCCAGGTCGCACACCCAGTTATGCAGATCGGTAAACCGCACCGTCAGCGGATCGACGTCGGGATACTTGTCGTGCAACTCTTCCGCAATCTGGGTGATATCGGTCCATTTCATATTACGCTCCCGATTTAGTGGTTTTCGCTAACCTGGTTAATCGTGTATTTGGGGATTTCGATCACCAGATCCTCGTCGCCGACCACCGCCTGGCAGGACAGGCGCGAAGCGGCTTCCAGGCCCCAGGCCATGTCGAGCAAGTCTTCTTCCTTTTCCTCGGCTTCGTTGAGCGAATCGAAACCCTCGCGCACGATGACGTGGCAAGTGGTACAGGCACAGGATTTTTCGCAGGCATGCTCGATTTCGATATCGTGCTCGAGCAAGGTATCGCACACGCTCTTGCCCTTTTGCGCGTCGATGACGGCGCCTTCCGGACAAAGGGTGGCATGGGGAAGAACAACGATCTGGGGCACGGCTACCTCGGTATCAAAGGGATGAAATTTCGTCGAGCTTCTTGCCGGACAGGGCGGCGCGCACGCTGCGGTCCATCCTTCTGGCGGCGAAGTCCTCGGTGCCGGCGGCGAGTTCCTGCACCGCCGTCTTGATGGCGTTGTGATCGCTTCCCTGCACCACCTGGCGCAGGCGCTCGATCAGGCCGGCGATCGCTGTCAGCTCTTCCTCGGACAACAGGCTGCCGTCGGCCGCCAGCGCCGCTTCGGTGGCCAGCAGGATGCGCTCGGCTTCCACTTGCTCCTCGCGCAAGGCGCGCGCCTGCATGTCGCTTTCGGCGGACTTGAACGAATCCTGCAGCATTTGCGCAATCTCGTCGTCGGACAGGCCGTAGGAAGGCTTCACCGTGATCGAGGATTCGACGCCGGAGCGCAATTCACGCGCCGACACCGACAGCAGGCCGTCGGCATCGACCTGGTAAGTGATGCGGATGCGGGCGGCGCCGGCAGCCATCGGTGGAATGCCGTGCAGCTCGAATTTCGCCAGCGAACGGCAATCCGACACCAGTTCGCGCTCGCCCTGCACCACGTGAATTGACATCGCGGTCTGGCCATCCTTGAAAGTAGTGAATTCCTGCGCGCGCGCGCATGGGATGGTGGAATTGCGCGGAATGACTTTTTCGACCAGCCCGCCCATGGTCTCGATGCCCAGCGACAGCGGGATCACGTCCAGCAGCAGCCAGTCGTCGCCCGCGGCGCGGTTACCGGCCAACAGATTGGCCTGGATCGCCGCACCCAGCGCCACCACCTTGTCGGGGTCGATATTGGCCAGCGGCGTGGTCTTGAAAAATTCGCCGACCGCCTTGCGGATGTGCGGCATGCGGGTGGCGCCGCCGACCAGCACCACGCCGTCGACATCCTCTTCGGCGAGGCCGGCGTCGCGCAGCGCCTTCTTGCAGGGCTGCAGGGTTTTCTTCACCAGGTGCTGGGTGATTTCAAAGAAAGTCGCAGCGGACAGCGTCAGGTGCACCTGCTCGCCGCTTTGCAGCACGGCGTCGATCTGGGTTTCCGACTTGGTGGACAGCAGTTCCTTGGCTTCGCGCGCCTTCACCATCAACAGGCGTGTATCCTGGTCCGACAACGGTGCCAGCTTTTCCTGCTCGATGATCCAGCACAAGAGGCGATGGTCGAAATCGTCGCCGCCCAGGGCCGAATCGCCGCCGGTGGCCAGCACTTCGAAGACGCCCTTGGTCAGCTTGAGAATGGAAATATCGAAAGTGCCGCCGCCGAGGTCGTAGACGGCATAGATGCCCTGCGAATTGTGGTCGAGGCCGTAGGCGATCGCCGCCGCGGTCGGTTCGTTCAGCAGGCGCAGGACATTGAGGCCGGCCAGCTTGGCCGCATCCTTGGTGGCCTGGCGCTGGGCGTCGTCGAAATAGGCCGGCACCGTGATCACCGCGCCGACCAGCTCGTCGCCAAGCATGTCTTCAGCGTGCTGGCGCAGGGTGGCGAGGATTTCCGCCGAGACCTCGACCGGGCTTTTCACGCCGGCCACGGTTTTCAGCTGCACCATGCCGGGCGTGTCGAGGAAATCGTAGGGCATGTTTTCGGCGTGAGCGATATCCTTCAGGCCGCGACCCATGAAGCGCTTGACCGAGACGATGGTGTTTTTGGGGTCGGACACCTGCGCCGCCTGCGCCTTGTAGCCGATGTGCGCATGGCCGTTGGGCAGATAGCGCACCACCGATGGCAACAGCGCCCTGCCCTCGTCGTCGACCAGCACTTCCGGAATGCTGCTACGCACGGTGGCGACCAGCGAATTGGTGGTGCCCAGATCGATGCCGATCGCCAGCCGGTGCTGGTGCGGCGCGGTGGACATGCCCGGCTCGGAGATTTGCAGAAGCGCCATAAACTCAGTATTTCCTCAGTGTTCCTATTCGCTGACCAGGTCGAACACCCTGGCCACTTCTTCTTCGAATTTTTCAATAAACATCATGCGCCGCACGCCCTGCGCAGCCGCATGATAGTCGCCGGCGTCGAGACTGGCCGCCAATGCGGCGGTCTCGGACTTGCGCGCGGCGCGCAGTTCGCCTTCGAGGTTTTCCAGCTCGCCGATGTCTTTTGCCGCGTGCGCCTCTTCCAGCTGCTCGCGCCATTCCATCTGCTGCATCAGGAAGGCTGGCGGCATGGCGGTGTTGGATTCCACCTGCAAATCCATGCCGTTGAGCTCGCACAGGTATTTGGCGCGCGCCAGCGGGTTCTTCAGGGTCTGGTAGGCTTCGTTGGCGCGCGTCGCCCATTGCATGGCCACGCGCTTTTCAGCGCCGCCGGCATTGGCGAAACGGTCTGGATGCGCCTGGTTCTGCACTTCGTGGTAGGCGCGGTCCAGGGCATCGGGGTCGATGTCGAAGCGCTGCGGCAGATGGAAAAGGTCGAAGTGGTTTTGCATGGTTTCTTAAAACAAAAGCCTGTCAGACTTCAACAGGCTTCGTCAGTCGGGGGAACGTTATGACGGGCGGTCAACGTTCGGAAAACGTCAGATGCCGAAACTTTCCCCGCAGCCGCACTCGTTTTTCATGTTCGGATTGTTGAACTTGAAGCCTTCGTTCAGCCCTTCGCGCGCGAAGTCGAGCTCGGTGCCGTCGATATAAGGCAGACTCTTCGGATCGACGTACACTTTCACGCCATGTGATTCAAACACCTGGTCTTCGGCGGTGCATTCATCCACGTACTCCAGCTTGTAGGCCAGGCCCGAGCAGCCACTGGTGCGCACGCCGAAGCGCAGGCCGATACCCTTGCCGCGCCGCTCGATATAGCGCGAAACGTGCCTGGCTGCCTTTTCTGTCAATGTAATTGCCATCTTGCTTTCCTCGACGCCCCTTTTTTCCGGGGCATGAAATCCCTCAAGCGCTTATGTAACTTACTTACGCAGCAGCCTGCTTACGCCACTTCCTTGGCCGCGCCGTGCTTGGCCTGGTAATCCTGCACCGCCGCCTTGATGGCGTCTTCGGCCAGGATCGAGCAGTGGATCTTTACCGGCGGCAGCGCCAGCTCTTCCGCGATCTGGGTATTCTTGATCGACAGCGCCTGGTCCAGGGTCTTGCCCTTGACCCACTCGGTCACCAGCGAGCTTGATGCGATCGCCGAACCGCAGCCGTAAGTCTTGAATTTCGCATCCTGGATCACGCCGTCTTCGCCGACCTTGATCTGCAGCTTCATGACGTCGCCGCAGGCCGGCGCGCCGACCATGCCGGTGCCCACCGAATCGTCGCCCTTTTCAAAGGCACCGACGTTGCGCGGATTTTCATAGTGGTCGAGGACCTTTTCCGAATATGCCATTTCATTTCTCCTTAATGTGCCGCCCACTGGATCGAATTAATATCGATCCCTTCCTTGTGCATGTCCCACAGCGGCGACAGCTCGCGCAGCTTGCCGACCTTGGCCTTAAGCAGGTTCACCGTGAAGTCGATGTCTTCCTCGGTGGTGAAGCGGCCGATGGTGAAGCGGATCGAGCTGTGCGCCAGCTCATCGCTGCGGCCCAGCGCGCGCAGCACGTAAGACGGCTCCAGGCTGGCCGAGGTGCAGGCCGAGCCGCTTGATACGGCAATATCCTTGATCGCCATGATCAGCGATTCGCCTTCGACGTAATTGAAGCTGACGTTGAGGTTATGCGGCACGCGATGTTCCATGTCGCCGTTGACGTAGACTTCTTCGATCTCCAGCAGGCCCTTGGCCAGGCGGTCGCGCAGGGCGCGGATGCGTGTCAGTTCCTCGTCCATTTCCTCGCGAGCGATGCGGAAGGCTTCGCCCATGCCGACGATCTGGTGGGTCGCCAGGGTGCCCGAACGCAGGCCGCGCTCATGGCCGCCGCCGTGCATCTGCGCCTCGATGCGCACGCGCGGCTTGCGGCGCACGTACAGCGCGCCGATGCCTTTCGGGCCATAGGTCTTGTGCGCGGAAAAGGACATCAGGTCGACCTTGGTCTTTTCCAGGTCGATCTTGACCTTGCCGGTGGCCTGCGCGGCGTCGCTGTGGAAAATGATGCCCTTCTTGCGGCACAGTTCGCCGATTTCGTCGATCGGCTGGATCACGCCGATCTCGTTATTCACCAGCATGACCGACACCAGGATGGTGTCCGGGCGCATTGCCGCTTCCAGCTGCTCGAGGGTGATCAGGCCATTGTCCTGCGGCTGCAGGTAGGTGGCTTCGAAGCCTTCGCGTTCCAGTTCACGCACGGTATCCAGCACCGCCTTGTGCTCGGTCTTGACCGTGATGATGTGCTTGCCCTTGGTCTTGTAGAAATGCGCGGCGCCCTTGATGGCCAGGTTGTTGCTCTCGGTCGCGCCGGAAGTCCAGATGATTTCGCGCGAATCGGCGTTCACCAGCTTGCCCACCTGCTCACGCGCCTCTTCGACGGCTTTCTCGGCGGTCCAGCCATACATGTGGCTGCGCGAGGCGGGATTGCCGAACTGCTCGCGCAGGTAGGGAATCATCTTGTCGGCCACGCGCGGGTCGATCGGCGTGGTCGCCGAATAATCCATGTAAATCGGGAAGTGCGGCGCCTTGAGGGTATCCAGCAGGCTCTTTTCCAGGGGGGCGTTCATTCTTATCACTCCAATCAAACCACAACGTGGGGGCGCACGACCGAAACCACGCGCTCGTCAGCAGTCTTCTGCCTTTGCTGATCCACCAAATCCTTCAGGGAAACCGAATCGAGGTATTCAACCATCTTGGCATTCAGGGTCGACCACAGATCGTGCGTCATGCAATGCAGGCCGCTGTCATGGTCGGCGCCGTGGCAATTACCCTTGCCGCCGCACTGGGTCGCGTCCAGCGGTTCGTCGACCGCGATGATGATGTCGGCCACCGTCACATCCTCGGGGCGCCGGGCAAGATTATAGCCGCCTCCGGGCCCACGCACCGACTCGACGATTTCGTGGCGGCGCAGCTTGCCGAACAATTGCTCCAGGTAAGAAAGGGAAATCTCCTGGCGCCGGCTGATGGCAGCCAGCGTGACGGGCCCCTTCTCCTGGCGCAAGGCCAGATCGATCATTGCAGTGACGGCGAAACGTCCTTTGGTCGTCAATCTCATCTGTCGTTTACCTCGAATGCATGTGTGCCCTGAGTCCGCTGACCGAATTTTATTGCTTTTCGACAGCGAATATCCCGATTAGTTGAGTATTTTATTCAGTTATTATACCAAAGTCGACTAAAGCCGTCAGGAATGGCTGGAGCATGGAACCCGGGAAGGATTCGAGGAAAATTTCCAATAGGAAAAAATATAAGAACGGATGAATGGCCGGGCAAATCGGGCCATCCGGCTTGCTGTCGCGCTAGTTGAATTTCATCTGCAAGCGCAAAAAAACCGTGTAGGAAATGGTTTTGTCTCCGTAGTAATTCAGAAGTTCTTTCGGAATCGAACGCCGGCTGACTACCCCGCCGATATCAAGCCTGGCCGGCCCATCGGTCTTTACTTCATAGAGGTAACCGACGCTCATCTTGTTGACTTCGTAAACACGCTGGCGCGGCCCGTCCTCCTCGCGGAACAATTCATCATGGCCGGCGCGCTCGATGCGGCCGAACAAGGTATGCTGCGGACCGATCTGCAGGGCGGTATCCACCAGATAAGCGCTGCTGTTTTCACCAGACAAGCCCCTGCCCCATCCGTAAGCCAGAGTGGTGTGCCACGGATTGTTATCAAACGTGCTGCGGTAAGTGAGCGACGCGGTGCGGCGGCGGCTCTTCTGGTCTGGCCGGAACTGGTCGGGCGCGTTGATATAGCCGCGGCTCAACTGAAACGCCCAGTGTGGACCGAATTTGTAGGCGAGTCGTTTCTTGGTCGAATCCAGGCGCAGCAACTCGGTATTGCCGTTGCGGGATTGGCCAGCATCACGCTCCTTGAACAGCGCGCCTTCGAGCCTGAGGTTACGCCAGGTGTAGCCCAGTGCCGCCATGCTGCTGCCGCGGTTACGGGAATTGAGCCAGTGCACGCTGGGCCAGAAACCGACGATGCGATGGACGTTTTCCATCGCGCCGGAATCGAACTGCAAGCGCAGTCCATTCGTGGCTGGTTCAGGCTCGTGGCCAGGAAAAGCGAGTGGTGCAGCGGGGAGTGGCGCGCCAGCATCATCATTGGCCGGGCGATCTGCGAGCGTGTCCGGCGCGGGGTCTTTGATCACTCCTCCCTGCGCAGCGTCGTCGACAGATTCGGCTTGCGCCGCATGTAGCGCACAAGCACAGGCACATCCGCACGATAGAACTGTCAGCCGCATCGCATTCATCCCCACCTCCCTGATCATCAGGTGCCCGGTGATGCATACGCAATCACCATACCAGAAAAATCATGAGCGCGTTGCGGAGACTCAATTGCTGCGCACTGCAAGAAACCGCGCCTGCATGCTGCGTTGCAGCGATATTGCGCGCCTGCGCCGATGCCGCCGTCAGCGGCAAAACGACACGCATCAGCCTTGCAAGCTTTACAGAGATGGCAATCTTTACAAGCCCGTGATTTTCCCGTCACAGCTTAGAGGGCTGCGAGGACGAGGTTGTTACCGGGGGATGCCAACCATTCCTTGATGACTCACAAAGGTCGGTCCGGGTTTGACAGTGATCAGATGCGCTTTTCCGTTGACTTTTGCAGCAGATGCAGCGGCCCGAACAGGGCTTGCATGACGGGATTGAGGATGAACGTCAGGTTATACGGATGCTCGGAAACCGCCTGCGGAAAATCGGGCAGCGCCGGCACCGACTTCAGCTGCTCGGCGATCTTCCCCCACAGGACCAGGGTCGGCAGCGGCTGCTTCGATGCGGCGGCGTGCCGTTCCAGCGCTTCCAGCACGGCTTCCAATAAGGGCTGCCATGCCTTGGCTTCCTTGAGCGGCGGCACGTGCGGACGGAATACCAATGCCGCGTTCAGCAGCAGGAAGCCACGGTTGGTGAGGTTTTGCTGCAGCTCTTCGCGGGTCTGGATCAGCACCGAGCCCGGCGCATTGGCTTCCTGCGCGATATGCGCGAGCGCCGCGCCGGAAGTATTATCCGGTTTCAGGCGGCCATCGGCCACCAGCAGCAGCTTCATGAAATTGCGCAGCGAAGTGGCGCGGTTGACCTGCTTGGACAAACCGCTGTCCGACCACAGTGACTGCACCGCGCCATCCATGAAGCAAAAGCCGGTGGCGCTTTCCGGGCGCGGATAAGGTCCCTCGCCCACCAGGATGTAGCGCACCGCCGGCAAGGGCTGGGCAAAGGCGGCGAACAGCCGGCCCTCGGTGGGCAGGTAATCGTCCTCGAGCAGCGCCGGCAGGTAGGCCGGATGGGCGGCGGCGAGCGCTTCCAGGCCGGTGCGCAAGGCCGGGCGCCAGGAAGCGTCGGCAAGAGCGAGCATGTCGAGGATGGCCGGCGGCACGGCGGCGGCTATGGTAGCTGTGGCGGTCATCGCTGGGGTCTCGCGCAAAAACATCGATTGTAGCCGCAGTCAGCCGGCGCGCAGCTATTTGCCCGTCAGCGACACGACATTGTCGGCGCCCGGCGCGCCGAACAGGTTTTCCTTCAGGGTGTGCAGCTGGTCGCGCACCTTGGCCGCCTGTTCAAACTCGAGGTTCTTGGCGTGTTCCACCATCAGTTTTTCCAGGCGCTTGATTTCCTTGCTGATCTGCTTCTCGCTCATCGCCTCGTAATCCTTGCGCTCCTCGGCCACCTGCAATTCCAGGCGCGCCTCGTGCGGATTGTAGACGCCGTCGATCAGCTCGCGGATTTCCTTGGACACGCCGCGCGGGATGATGCCGTTGGCCTCGTTGAAGGCAACCTGCTTGGCGCGGCGGCGCTCGGTCTCGCCGATGGCGCGCTTCATCGAATCGGTCATGCGGTCGCCGTACAGGATCGCGGTGCCGTTGAGGTTGCGGGCGGCGCGGCCGATGGTCTGGATCAGGCTGCGCTCGGAACGCAGGAAGCCTTCCTTGTCGGCGTCGAGGATCGCTACCAGCGAGACTTCCGGGATGTCCAGGCCCTCACGCAAGAGGTTGATCCCGACCAGCACGTCGAAGGTGCCCAGGCGCAGATCGCGGATGATTTCCACCCGCTCGACAGTGTCGATGTCGCTGTGCAGATAGCGCACCTTGATGCCGTTCTCGCCCAAAAATTCGGTCAACTGCTCGGCCATGCGCTTGGTCAGCGTGGTCACCAGCACGCGCTCGCTCTTCTTGATGCGCTCGGTGATTTCCGACATCAGGTCGTCGACCTGGCTGCTGGCCGGGCGCACGATGACGACCGGATCGACCAGGCCGGTCGGCCGCACCACCTGCTCGACCACCTGGTCGGAATGCTTGCCCTCATAGTCGGACGGCGTCGCGGACACAAAGACCGACTGCCGCATCTTGGCCTCGAACTCTTCGAACTTGAGCGGCCGGTTATCCAGTGCCGACGGTAGCCGGAAGCCGTAATCGACCAGGTTGGTCTTGCGCGCGCGGTCACCGTTGTACATGCCGTTGAGCTGTCCCAGCATGACATGCGACTCGTCCAGGAACATGATGGCGTCTTGCGGCAGGTAATCCACCAGGGTCGGCGGCGGATCGCCCGGCTTGGCACCGGACAGGTGGCGCGAATAGTTCTCGATGCCCTTGGTGAAGCCGATCTCGGCCATCATTTCCAGGTCGAAGCGGGTGCGCTGCTCCAGGCGCTGCTCTTCCACCAGCTTGCCCTGCTTGCGGAAAAATTCCAGGCGCTCGCGCAATTCTTCCTTGATCGACTCGATCGCCCGCAGCACGGTCGAGCGCGGCGTGACGTAATGCGAGCCGGGATAGATGGTAAAGCGCGGGATCTTCTGCCGTACCTTGCCGGTGAGCGGGTCGAACAGCTGCAGGCTGTCGATCTCGTCGTCGAAGGTTTCGATGCGCAGCGCCAGCTCGGCGTGTTCGGCCGGGAAGACGTCGATGGTATCGCCGCGCACGCGGAAGGTGCCGCGGGCGAAATCCACCTCGTTGCGGGCGTACTGCATCTGGATCAGGCGGGCGATGACGTCGCGCTGGCTAATCTTGTCCTTGGAACGCAGCGTCAGGATCATCTGGTGGTATTCGCTGGGGTTACCGATACCGTAGATGGCCGAGACGGTGGCCACGATCACCACGTCGCGCCGCTCCATCAGCGACTTGGTGCAGGACAGGCGCATCTGCTCGATGTGCTCGTTGATCGCCGAATCCTTCTCGATGAAGAGATCGCGCTGCGGCACATAGGCTTCCGGCTGATAGTAATCGTAATAACTGACGAAATACTCGACGGCGTTGCGCGGAAAAAAATCGCGGAATTCGCTGTAGAGCTGCGCCGCCAGCGTCTTGTTCGGCGCGAAAATGATGGCCGGCCGCCCCAGCCGGGCAATCACGTTGGCCATCGTATAGGTCTTGCCCGAACCGGTCACGCCAAGCAGGGTCTGGAACGACAAGCCATCTCCGATCCCTTCCACCAGTTGCGCAATCGCCGTCGGCTGGTCGCCGGCCGGCGGGAACGGCTGGTACAGCTGGTAGGGAGAGTCCGGGAAAGTAACGATGCGGGATTCGTCGATGCCGCTGGGAACCTGGGTTAATTCAGCCATGTATGTTCGACCTTTGGTAGAATAATAGGTTGCAATTCCGCGCAAAACCCGTATCAAAAACGTGGCTTTGTGGATGGACAACCCCGCTGCATCACCACCAATGCAGCCAACTTTTCATGTTATCACGATGAACGCACCTGTTTCCGCCTCCCTGTTCGGCGCCATTGAAATGGCCCCCCGCGACCCCATCCTCGGCATCACCGAAGCTTACAACGCCGACAAGAATCCCGGCAAAACCAACCTCGGCGTTGGTGTCTATTACGACGACAACGGCAAGGTGCCGCTGCTGGAATGCGTGAAGAAAGCCGAAGCGCAGCTGATGGAAAAACTGGCGCCGCGCACTTACCTGCCGATCGAAGGCCTGGCAGCGTACGACAAGGCAGTGCAGGAACTGGTGTTCGGCGCCGACAGCGACGTCATCACTGAAAAGCGCGCGGTCACCGCGCAAGCCATCGGCGGCACCGGTGCACTCAAGCTGGGCGCCGACTTCCTCAAGCGCTTCTCGCCGAATGCGCAAGTCTGGATCAGCGATCCGTCCTGGGAAAACCACCGCGCCCTGTTCGAATCGGCCGGCTTCGTCGTCAACAACTACCCTTACTATGATGCCGCCACACGCGGCGTGAACTTCGCCGGCATGCTGCAAGCTCTGCAGACCATGCCGGCCGGCTCGATCGTCCTGCTGCACGCCTGCTGCCACAACCCGACCGGCGCCGACCTGACCGAAGACCAGTGGACCCAGGTCATCGAGGTGGTCACCCAGCGCGGCCTGGTGCCCTTCCTCGACATGGCTTACCAGGGCTTCGGCGACGGCATCGACGCCGACGGCAAGGTGGTGCGCCGCTTCGCTGACGCCGGCGGCCCGCTGTTCGTCTCGAATTCCTTCTCGAAGTCGTTCTCGCTGTACGGCGAGCGCGTCGGCGCCCTGTCCATCGTCGCCGCCAGCGCCGAGGAAGCCGCCCGCGTGCTGTCGCAGCTGAAGCGCGTCGTGCGCACCAACTACTCCAACCCGCCGACCCACGGCGGCCAGGTGGTTGCTACCGTCCTCGCCACTCCCGAACTGCGCAAGCTGTGGGAAGAGGAACTGGCCGCCATGCGCGTGCGCATCAAGGAAATGCGCAAGGAACTGGTGGAAAAGCTGAAAGCCAAAGTGCCCGGCCAGAATTTCGACTTTGTCATCCAGCAGCGCGGCATGTTCTCGTATTCCGGCCTGACCAAGGACCAGGTCGGCCGCCTGCGCGACGAATTCTCGATCTATGCAGTGGATACCGGCCGTATCTGCGTGGCAGCCCTGAATTCGCGCAATATCGACAACGTGGTCGATGCCATCGCCAAGGTGCTGTAAGTAACAAAATTGCTTCAATGCTTTGACAAGATCGTAGATTGCCCCTATAATCTTGTCTCCTTTCCCTGATAGCTCAGTCGGTAGAGCGACGGACTGTTAATCCGCAGGTCCCTGGTTCGAGTCCAGGTCGGGGAGCCAAGCTTCATTAAGGGGCCACGTGAAAACGTGGCCCCTTTCTCATTTCCTACGCAAAACAAACCTCACGTTTTCCGCAATATTCCGCTCGCAGCTCAAGCTGCCGGGCGCTAGCGCTTTTCCGCATGCCTGGTGTTATGTGCCGCCGGGCATTCGGACGTGTCGATGGCAAGGAAATATCCACGCACACTGTTCCTTTAAGGAGATTGCATGACAGCTTTAGCGCATGCCCCAGCCCCCATTGAAATGCCGACTTCCTGCGGCACCCTGATTCTCAATCACCGCGGACAACTCCTTGTCTGCCACGTCACGGGCACCCGTCACTGGGATATTCCCAAGGGAATGCGAGAATCCGGCGAATCCACGCTGGCAGCGGCAAAGCGGGAATTAAGGGAAGAAACCGGCCTCGATTTTGCCCATTCCGCCTTTGAAGAAATCGGTGGCTTCGCCTATCAAAAGCATAAAAGACTGCATCTGTACAAGGTGCGTGCGCCGGAAAATCTGAACTGCCTTGGCCACCTGGTCTGTACCAGTTATTTTTCCCATCGCGAGACGGGTGCGCCGACGCCGGAGATGGATGGCTATACCTGGGCGACTCGTGACGAGATTCCATCGCTATGCCTGCTGCCGATGGCGCAGCAATTGCTCTCCCTGGATTGGTAGCGCGCGGGGCTTGCGAGAACGTACAATATTCAAGCCAACTTAAGGGAAATACCAGTGACGACAATTTTCGCAACCCCGGTTTTTGACGCGACGGTCATCTTCGAGGGTAATGAACTCTTCAAGGGACAAGGTTCGGCAACGCAATGGGCGCAAAAGCTGGCAGCTGAAATCGGCAGCCCGGTGGTAGCCAAGAAGATCGGTACCGGCTGGGCGCTGTGCGGCACAGTGGATGGCGCTGATTGCGTCTGGGGGATTTATGGACAACGGCTCAAGCGTATTACAGCCCAAACCCCGGCGTCAGGCTCCAAGCATTTTCTGTAGGTCATTGGCAATACGGGTGATGCCATCCAGGGCCCCCAGAGGAATGGCAATGTCTCGCGCCAGTCCCACCTGACATTCGGTCGGATTGATGCGGATCAGCGGGCACGCCGCCTCCTCGCCAAAGTAGCGTACGGTTGGTATGGCCGTGCCTGCGCCGATTTCGATGACAACCGGCCTTTCCGTCCGTGCCATCCAGGCTTCAAATCTGGCTTGCTGGCGTTCGGTGCGCTTGGCATCCCAATCCCAATCGTCGAACATCATGATGTTGGGACGCGCCAGTCCACCGCAACCCGGGCAAGTCGGCCAATCAGACAGTAATTTGCAATGCGCGACATCGACGACAGGCGCAAAGTCATCTGCCGGCCAGGCCGCTTGTCCGCACGCGTTGAAGCATTGCAGATGATGGATCGAGCCATGGCACTCAATGATGCGATCAGGATCGAAACCGGCCTTCTGGAATTGGCCATCGACGTTGCTGGTGAATACGAAAGCGCCGTTGGGCATTTTTCGGGACAGGCTCAACAGTAGCGCAAATCCTGCATGTGGAACAGTTTCCCGATACAGCTTGAGACGGTGGCCATAGAAGCCCCAGGCAATGGCGGGCATCGACTTGAACGCCTCCGGATTGGCTACTTCGCAGAACCGCATGCCGAGATTACCCAGCGCCGGGTAGGCTTTCCAGAAGCCGTTGTCGCCCCGAAAATCGGGCAAGCCGGAGTCGATGCCGATACCGGCGCCGGCAGTAATCAACAAGCTATCCGCCTGGGAAATCAGCTCGGCTGCGTCGTTGCAGGCGATGTCGATTGAAGACATGTCAGGATTCGGCTTTGAGCATACTGGATAGCTCACCATTTGAAATAAGCCGTTGCAAATCGCTTGCGCCCCCGATCAATACGCCCTTTATAAATATCATCGGGAAGGTCTGCCATCCGGTCCACATCTTGAGTGCAGCGCGACGCCGCCAGCCAGTGAGATAGCTGCCGTACTCCAGATATGTGCAGGGAACCTTGGCAGCGGAAAGGACAGTCCGTGCCTTTCTTGGAAAGGGGTTTTGAGCCATCCCTACTACGACCACAGGATTGGCCGCAATTGCCGCTTTGACTTCAGCCACGATGTCGGCATTGTCATTGGAAATAGTCGCGCGAATGGTGGGATGGATATGTGCCTCATCGAGGATACTTCGGCTCATCACGGTTCCTGGCAGTTTTAATTGCTTAGGATATCGTGTTTTTCAATTGCCACAACAATTCCGTATACCTGGGTGATCCGTGCTGACATTCCGTCGCTTTTCACGGCTCTTGCTCTACAAGAGATTCCGCTTGCGATTTCAGGGCTGCGTAGGCTTCCAGCACCTCTGGCGGGGGATCGTTGTCGAGTTCGGTTACCGCCGCGCCTTCATTTGCAACGTAAGTCCAGTCACTCTCGGAAATCATCCCAAACTCCTTGTCGAGCGACAGCCGGATCGTATAAACCCGTTTCTTGAAATCATCGTCCGGGGCGAATTCAACGCGTACATCGCGATATTGCTCGTCGTCTTGCTCGACGCTCATCGTGCTTTTCATCAAATCTCCTTGAGAATACATCGGGTTTTACATACCGGTACGGTAAGCCATGATAGGTGAATTATGGCCGCTAGCGCATCAAAAATAGCTCTTGGCGAAGACAGTGACAAGCACCTTGCGCAAGCGCCCCAAGATCATCAGTGACACAGCACCAAATCTTTGAACAGAACCGTCCATGCGCTGCCCGGGATCGATTCGGTATCCTTGTTCTGAATTTGCGCCAGCCGCCTGTGCCCTTTTGTGCTTCGGTACGGTAAGATGCGCCCAAGCTCAACGCGCGTACGTTCCTTCAGACAGCCATCATGAACAAGTCAATAACTGAAGTTCGAAATAGTTTTACCACTCAGGAGATGAGCGCGTCATGGCCTCTTGTGTTTGGCGCCTGGTTGGCGGCAACCATCTCCACCCTCGGAGCGTTGTTTCTCGGTGAGGTAATGGGATTTACTCCTTGTGTGCTTTGCTGGTATCAACGCATCTTCATGTTTCCGCTGGTTTTCGTATTGGCCGTCGGCTTATTCCCACTGGATCCCAAGGTCATTCGCTACGCACTACCCTTGTCCATTACAGGCTGGCTCGTTGCGGTGTACCACATGCTGCTAGTGGAAGGAATCATCCCTGAAACCATGACGCCCTGTACGAAGGGCGTGCCTTGTTCGCAAGTGGAAGTCGAATGGTTTGGCTTTGTAACCATTCCTCTGCTTTCCGTTGCATCCTTCACTGTAATCAACCTTCTCCTTCTCGCAATCTATTTCAAAAATAGAAAATGAAACAACGAACAATTTTCATCGCAGCCATTGTGCTGCTTGCTGCCGCATTTGGCGGCGCGACAATGTACATCAAGAATATGCGAGCGCAGCAGGCCCAAGAGGCCGCCGCCAGAAACCGCGAGGCGCTCGTTCGCTTCCACTCCCCGACCATGGGAGATGCCAATGCACCGGTCCACATCGTCGAATTTCTCGATCCTGCATGTGAAACCTGCGCGGCGTTCTATCCATTTGTGAAGGACATCATGGCGAAAAATCCGGGAAAAATTCGCCTGACAGTTCGCTATGCGCCGTTCCATCGTGGCTCCGACGAAGTCGTCAAAGCACTGGAGGCAGCGCGGCGACAAGGGAAATACTGGGAATCGCTGGAAGCGTTGCTTTCGACCCAGCACGTATGGACGGAGCACCATACGGCAATAGTCGACCGTGTCTGGCAGTCCCTCAGCAATGTGGGTGTAAATATTGAGCGGGCACGAAGTGACATGCAGTTACCTGATATCGACCGGGCCCTCCAACAGGATATGGCCGACGTCAGGGTGCTCAACGTGACGAAGACACCTGAGTTCTTTGTCAACGGCAGGCCGCTGCCAAAGTTTGGCGACGAAGAACTGTTGGAATTGATTGAAGAAGAGCTGGCTGCCGCTAAGCACGGCAAGAAATAACGGGACGAATATCGCCGGGCGAAAAAGAGTCCGGCGTTTTTTTCCTGATTACTACGTTGGATCCCGTCGATGCTATATTTACAAACTTGTTACTTTGACGATTCCAATGGATAGCTCGGTGAATTAGAATGCTGCGCACATCAAAAGGATAAACATGATTGCGTTTTTGTTGGGTGCAGGTGCCTGGTTGGCAACATTGGCAGGTGCGGGATATTCGCACTACCGCTATAGAAAGAAGCATGACGAGATTTACCGGAACCGCTTCGGCAAGAATTACACTGGCGGCACCTGGTAAATCGCCTTTACCTTGCGGGGTCGCGAGAGCGGAGCGACACCCGGGTAACCGCCGTCTTCACATAAGCTATCCGGGTTATTGCAGCAGGCCCGCAGGCCGTATCGCAGTCAGCGCGCCGCCTCCTCGAGCTTGAACGTGCTCACGGCCGCCACCAGCTGCTGCGCCTGCTCCTTCATGGCATCGGCTGAAGCCGCGGCCTCTTCGACCAGCGCGGCGTTTTGCTGGGTCACCTGGTCNNATCTGGGCGATGGCCTGGTTGACCTGATTGATGCCGGCGGCTTGCTCGGCGCTGGCGGATGTAATTTCGCCCAGGATGTCAGTCACCTTCTGGATACTGCCAACGATCTCCTCCATCGTCGCGCCGGCTTTTTGCACCAGGACGTTGCCTGCCTCGACCTTGTCGACCGAGTCGCCGATCAGCTCCTTGATTTCCCTGGCGGCCGCGGCGCTGCGCTGCGCCAGCGTGCGCACTTCAGTGGCCACCACGGCAAAGCCGCGTCCCTGTTCACCGGCACGCGCTGCTTCGACCGCGGCATTCAAGGCCAGGATATTGGTCTGGAAAGCAATGCTGTCAATGACGGAAATAATGTCAGCGATCTTGCGCGCCGAATCCTTGATGCCGTCCATCGTATCGATGACATCGGTCATGACGGCGCCACCCTTGCCGGCCACATCGGACGCCGTGCCTGCGAGCTGATTTGCCATGTACGCATGCTCAGCGTTGTTCTTGACGGTGGCTGTCAGCTCTTCCATCGAGGCGGCTGTTTCTTCCAGGGAGCTGGCCTGTTCTTCGGTGCGCGAAGACAGGTCCAAGTTGCCTGCGGCGATCTGCTCTGCCGATGACGAGATCGTCTCTGTCCCTTGGCGCACCCGGGAAACAATGTTCTGCAGGCTGTTTTGCATCGCACTCATGGCGGCAAGCAGGCTATCCTGGCTGGCTTTTCCGGCATCGACCGGCGTGGCCAGGTCGCCCTGCGCGATGCGTGCGGCAATCCTTGCCGCAAATTCCGGCTCGCAGCCGAGCGAGCGCGTCATGCCGCGGCCAATCAGAAACACAACAAGATTGAGCACCAGCCCAAGCGACATCCCAAGGGCGCCGTACTTGATGAGATCGGCCCGGAAGGCCTGCTCGATATCCTTGATATACAGGCCGGTGGCCATGCCCCAGTTCCAGGGGGCGAAATGAATGGCGCTGGACATCTTTTCGCTTGGCTCGGTCTCGTTCGGGCGCGGCCAGAAATAACTGAAGTAGCCGCTGCCGTTTTTCAGGGCTGCACGGTAGCCGTCGCCGTAAATGACGTTGCCCTTGCTATCCTTGATCTCTTCATGGCGCTTGCCTGGCAAGGACTGGTTAAGGGGATGCGCCAGGATGGTGTCCGGACCCAGCACCGTGAAGTAGCCGTTTTCACCAAAGCGCAGATTGGTAATGCTGCGCATGGCTTCTCTCTGCGCTTCGGATTCGGTCATCCGGTCGGCTTCCACCAGGCGCGTGTAATCGGTGGCAATGGAGTGCGCCATTTGCATGGCAATGGAGAGCTGGGTCTGGCGCTCTTGCAGGCGCAAGTCCTTGACGTGAAAAGCGCTGTAGAGCATGAAGCCCCAGATAATGAGCCAGCTGTAGGTCAGCAGCACAAAAAGCTTGTTCCGAATGGTCAGTTTCATGTCATCTATGCCGGCAATACCGGCGCCACAAAATAATTCTATTGCAATAAAAATCTTGGAAAAATGCCAGGATGGAATTTTGTTACTACCGAAGGGTTTTTGCCGCGGATCGTTTAATAGCAGCCATTTGCTATGATATTAGCGGATTGTGCCATAAAGTTTCCCCATGGAAATGATAAATTGGCGATACCATGTGGCGCGGATGCACCGGAAAACATGAAAACGAAATCTTCAATGCTCGCGTGCCGGGAGGGCGGCAACGCTGCCGTTGCTGCGCTTGACTCCCCTGTTACAAAATTTATACTGCTGAAAACAATATTTTGAACATTCAGCAATTTTCCCCGGGTGCCTTGTGAGCTTGTTCCAGCATGTAATCTTATTGGTATTACTGGTACTCACCGCAGGTTTCCTCTCGCTGACGGAAATCTCCCTGGCCGGCGCGCGCAAGATCAAGCTCAAGCTGTTGGCCGAAGCCGGCGACGAGCGCGCCCTGAAGGTCATGGCGCTGCAGGCGCAATCGGCGGATTTCTTTGCCGCCTCGCAGATCGGCCTGAACGCCATCGCCATCCTCGGCGGCATCCTGGGCGAAGGCGCCCTGCGCCCCTATTTCATTGAATGGATTGCCCTTTTCTACAGCGGCCCCTGGCTGGACGACATCGGCTTTATCCTCTCCTTCATTGCCGTCACCACCCTGTTCATCCTGTTTTCCGACCTGATGCCCAAGCGACTGGCCATGATCGCGCCGGAGCGCATCGCCGTCATCGTGATCAACCCTGTCTTGTGGTTCATCCGCATTTGCCGGCCTTTTTCCTGGGCACTCAATTTAGTCGCCAACACGCTGTTCCGTCTGTTCAAGATCGACACGACGCGCGAAGACAGCATTACCTTCGATGAGATTTCTGCCGCGGTCGAAGCCGGCGCCCAGGCCGGCGTGCTGCAAAAGCAGGAGCAGCATTTCATCGAGAATGTCTTCGAACTGGAGTCGCGCCCAGTGAGCTCGACCATGACCACCCGGGATAACGTGGTGTTCTTCAGCCTGAACGAACCGGAAGACAGCATCCGCAAGAAGATCGCGCAGCATCAGTGGTCCAAGTTCCCGGTCTGCGATGGCGTGATCGACCATGTGATCGGTTACGTGGATACCCGCGATATCCTGGTGCGCCTGCTGAACAAGCAGTCGATGTTCCAGCTGAATGAATCGAGCATCCGCACCGTGCTGATCATTCCGGATACGCTGACCTTGTCGGAGCTGCTCGACAGGTTCCGCGCGACCAAGGAAACCTTTGCCGTGGTGATCAATGAATACGCCCTCATCATGGGCGTGATCACCCTGAGCGACATCATGCTGACCGTGATGGGCAGCTGGGGCAGTCCGCTGGACGAGGACAAGCAGATCCTGCAGCGCGAGGATGGTTCATGGCTGATCGACGGCAGCACGCCGGTGGGGGACATGAAGCGCACCCTCGGCCTGGAAACCCTGCCGGAAGAAGAGAATTACGAAACCGCCGCCGGCTTCATGATGTACATGCTGCGCAAGGTGCCCAAGCGCACTGACAGCGTCGAATTCGACGGCATCAAGTTCGAGGTGCTGGATGTCGACCATTACCGGATCGACCAGTTGCTGGTCAAGCGCCTCGCGGCGGCCGCACCGGCCTAGACAGTGCTCAGCATGAAGCGGAGGCTTGCGGGCCGGCGGCACCTGCCTGTTTTTCCGGCAGCGTCTGTCTGCGCCTCCGGCTTGCCACGGCCTGCGCCAATGTTATGACGACAACGCCGAAAAGAATGAGCATGGATGACAAGATAGTAAGCGTGATCATTCTTTCCTCATATACCAGCCATCCCAGATACAAAGCCACGACCGGATTGACGAATGCAAACGTCGAGACCAGCGTAGGCGAAGCCGCCTTCACCAGCCAGTTATAGACCGGATAAGTGATCACGCTGGCGATGACGACGAGGTAAGTCACCGTCCAGCCCGAACGCGCAGTCACCTGCGCGAAGGTGAAGTCATGCCATTCTCCGCTCAGCGCGGCAAACAGCACCAGGCAGGCGCCGCCCGTCAGCATCTGCATTGCCGAGGCTTGCATGGCAGCGCCCTGACGGGGCGCACGCTTGATGTACAAGGCCGCCACTGCCCATGACAAAGTGCCGATCACCACAGTCGCCAGCGCGCCCGCATCCCAGTGTGCTCCCGGGCCGCCGCTGCCGCCACCACTAACCAGCAGGGCCATGCCGACGCTGCCCATCAGCAGCCCCGCCAGGATGCCTGCGCCCGGCCGTGCGCCGCCAGGCAGCGCCCACTGCATCAGCGTGGTCCAGATCGGCAGCATGGCAAACAACAGCGCCACGATCCCGGATGGCAGCGTCTGCACGGCCAGGACCATCGAGCCCTGCCCGACGGCGATCATCAGCACGCCCGGCACGGCGGCCGCCAGCCAGTCGCCGCGCGACGGCAGTTTGCCGCCCATCAGCAGGCTGATCGCATGCAGCATGCAGCCGGCGATCAAAAAGCGGATGCCGGAGATCAGGAATGGCGGCATGCTTTCCAGCGCAATCCGGTTCGACAGATAGGTGCTGCCCCAGACCAGGTAAATCCATAGCAGGGCTCCGGCGACCTGAATACCCCGCAATCCTGCAAGCGCCCGTTTATCCACGGTTTTCTCCGCATTGACTGAAAAACCAAGTGTGCAACGCCATTCTCCTGAAAGCGAACGAGAAATTTTGACTCAGGATGTAATCAGAACTAACATCCTGATCTTGCCAATCAGCGTGAACCAGACAACCCGTGCATAGAAAACTGCCGCCCATCGCCACGATCCGCGCATTCGAAGCTGCGGCGCGCCTGAACGGCTTTTCGGCGGCGGCGAAAGAATTGTTCATTACGCATAGTGCGATCAGCCAGCAAATCCGCGCGCTCGAAGACCGGGTGGGCTATGCGCTGTTTTACCGGTCCGGCAATGCCATGCTGCTGACGCCGCCAGGCAGGCAGCTCGCCGACAAGGTCCGCAGGATCCTGGATGAACTTGAAACGATTTTCCCGGATAGTCCGGCCCGCGAGAACGCCGACAGACGCATCCTGACGCTCGAAGTCATGGCGCCGATTGCCGAGAACTGGCTGATTCCGCATTTAAAGGCATTCAATCAGCTTCACCCCGAGGTGGTCCTGAATATCCGCACCACGCCCGATCTGTCCATCCTGGAAGACAAGACAGTCGACATGGGCTTGCGCTATGGGGATGGCGCCTGGCGTGGCGTCGAAAAGATCAAGCTGCTGGATGAAGAAGTGTTCCCTGTCTGCAGCCCGGCATTCCTCGAAGAGCATCCGGGGATTTCACTGCAAAACCTCAAGCAGTTTTCATTGCTGCGGCATTCCGTCATTTCCTGGCGAGACTGGTTTGAAAAGGCCGGACTGCCGCCTGAGGAACCGGAAAACACGCTTGCCTTTAACGAAGTCACGCATACCATCCAGGCGGCACTGGCCGGGCAAGGGATCGCCCTGGCAAGGTCGCTGCTCGTGCAAGAGCATTTGCGCACGCAGCGCCTGGTCCGGCTGTTCGACATTACTTCGCGCGGCGCCTTCAGCTATTACCTGGTATGGCGCAGCAACGAGAAAAAAGAAGCCACCATGGCGCTCTTCAGGAACTGGGTCATTGCCGAACTGTCCGCGCAGCGCCGCATGCCCGACCTTGGGTCCGTGATCGCGGCCGATTGATCGGGAAGCGTCCGGCATCCCGGCTCGCTCCGACCAGACGTTTGGTACGTGCCAGCCCCCCCCTACCCCATGCGTGCCAGAATTAGTTGATCCAGATCAACCTCATCCCTACTTCGCCGATTTTAAACTTGTCAATGAAAAATCCCTTATGACGCACAGGGCAAGCAAATAGAGCAAACAGTACGGATTCACTCCCAATCGGCAAGGATCTATCATGAATCACGAAGTCGCTACTCCTCCCGTCCAGCACCCCTTCGTCATCGAATGGCGTGAAGGCTTCAGGGTCAAAATCGACCAGGTCGATAGTGAGCACGAACATCTTTTTACGCTCATCAAGGCATTGGACCTGGATTCAGTAGACAAGACCGTCGAAGAATTGCTGGAATATGTCGTCGTGCACTTTACCAACGAACAGGCGCTCATGGAACAGAGCGGCTACCCGGGATTCGAGCAACACTTGAAGCTGCATGAAAGTTTCGCTTCCAGCGTTGCCGACTTCCTCAGCAGCGGCGAGCCCTGGACCGAGGAACGCGTGCATGAGCTGCGCCGCTTCCTGAACAAGTGGCTGGTGGGGCACATCCTTACTCACGATCTGCGCTTCGGCAAATGGTATGAAGCGCATCATCCTCAGCAACAGCCCACCATCGCTGCCGCGCCGCCAGCCGCAAAACCCGCATCCCAGGCCGTCGAAGCCAAGCCGCACAGGGGGTTTTTCGCCACCCTGTTCGGCAAGCGCTATCAGCCTTGAGGCTGGACCAGTTCGACGGCGATGGCGGTCGCCTCGCCGCCGCCGATGCATAGCGCGGCAATCCCGCGCTGGGCGCCCTTCTGCCGCAATGCGCCAAGCAGGGAGACGATAATGCGCGCGCCGGATGCACCGATCGGGTGACCGATTGCGCAGGCGCCGCCATGGACATTGACCTTGTCGCGCGGGATGCCATGCTCCTTCATCGCTGCCATCGTCACGGCGGCAAAAGCCTCATTGATTTCAAACAGATCCACTTCTCCGGTGCGCCAGCCGGCCTTGCTGTACAGCCTGGCGATGGCGCCGACCGGCGCTGTGGTGAACCATTCCGGCTCCTGCGAATGGCGGGCATGGCCGATGATTCTTGCGATGGGCTGGCAGCCTAGCTTTTTTGCGGTGGATTCACGCATCAGCACCAGGGCCGCCGCGCCATCGGCGTTGCCGGAAGAAGAAGCCGCCGTAATCGTGCCGTTTTCGCTGAAGGCAGGCTTGAGCATCGGGATTTTTTCGACTTTCAGATTTTGCGGGCGCTCGTCGCGATCGATGAGCATTGCGCCGCTGCGCGCAACGACAGTGACTGGCGCGATCTCCCAGGCCAGCGCGCCATTGCCGGCCGCGGCCTGGGCGCGCGTCACCGATTCCATCGCAAAGGCATCCTGCTCAGCGCGCGTAAAGCCGTATCTGGCGGCGCACTGTTCGCCAAACAGGCCCATGGCGCGGCCGTTGCCGGGCTCGGTCCCCGGTTCATAGGAATCTTCCAGACCATCGAGCATCATGTGGTCGTAAATCCTGCCATGGCCGGCGCGAAAGCCTGCGCGCGCCTTGCTCAGCAGATAGGGTGCATTGGTCATGGATTCCATGCCGCCGGCGACCACCACGCTGCTGGTGCCGGCCAGGATGGCATCATGCGCGTACATCACTGCCTGCATCCCTGAGCCGCACACCTTGTTCAGCGTGACCGCCCCGGCGGAAAGCGGAAGCCCCGCCTTGATGGCCGCCTGGCGCGCGGGCGCCTGGCCCTGCCCCGCCATCAGGACGTTGCCCATGATGACCTCTTCGATATGGGCAGGCTCGAGCCCCGCGCGCTCGACCGCGGCGCGAATGGCGACGGCGCCGATTTCACTGGCGGACAAGGAGGAAAACTCGCCCTGGAATGCGGCAAGTGGAGTGCGTGCAGCGCCTACGATGACGACCGGGTCATGCATGATGATGCTCCTTCCTGAAGAGGCAGTTTTCGCTGCCGGGGTTGAACAAAAAAATTACATCGGCGCCGGCCAGTGAGGCGTGAACCCGGCAGCCAGCGATGTCACATCAAAATCCTCATTCCGGTCTGGAATCTGCCGCAGGCACTGGATGAAACGGCGGCCCAGCATCGTTAAGCCGATGCCGCCCGCAAGGAAAAGCCACAGCATGATGATCTCCATTTTTCGCACACTCGTGCGAATTAAGATGAAAAAAAACCATAGTTTCCATTTTCTATCCACGGTAATGGAAACTGCGGCAAGTCGACACCAGCCTGGCATAGGCATTGCGCAGGCGCTCCTTCGTTTGCGTGTCGTGCAAAAACCGCGTGTCGTGCATCGCGCCGACGATGATGCTGTAGATTTCGAAGACCAGCTGCTCCGGATCCGTATCGGAACGCAGATGGCCTTCTTCAATGGCTTGCAGGATCGTGCGCCGCAATGCCGCGCGCATGCGCTTGACGCCATCCTGCAGGCGTTCGCGCAAGGGATCGGCGACGTCGTCGTACTCGAACGAGCCGGCAACATAGAGGCAGGAACTCGCCTGGCTAACGCTGCAGGTACGCTTGATCCAGGCTTCGACGATCGCGTCCAGGCGCGGCAAGCCGCGCGGCAGGCTCATCGCCGGCGAAAACACGGCGGCGGAAAAGCGCCGGTCGAACTCGTCCAGCACCGCGTTCTGCAAGGCTTCCAGCGAACCGACGCGGGAAAACACCCCGCTTTTGCTCATGTTGAGCCGTTTCGCCACTTCGCCCAGCGACAGCTTGCCGATGCCTTGCGTTGCCGCTATTTCCGATGCGGCTTCCACAATCGCGGCAAAGGTATGCTCGCTTTTAAGAGTGACGGTATCCATGCGACTGATTTTAGCATGGGCGTGCGAATATTCAAGGCAATTCATCAGGCATCAGCATCTTCTACCAGATTCATTGCCTTGCCTGCCGCACCTGCGGTCTGACGCCTGCGGCTAGAACGCGGCCTTGAACCCCTGGAAGGCTTCTTTTGCCCGCGCGATTTTTCCGGCATCGCCCATCACGTGAAACCCCAGAAACATCAGGTTGCCGTTGCGTGCGGAAGAAAGCGGAGAATCCGGCTGGTTCAGGTTTTTTTCAATGCGCATGCACTCATCCTCCGAGGCGCATTCGCCAACCATGACGATGGTCGGCATCACGGACTGACTGAGAATTTCGAATTGCATCCAGCGATTCATACCAGGCATATCGGCAAGCTTTCTGGCACCGGGCGTTGATGCATCCACCCTGGAGAGGCTGGCCTTGAGGCCGTTCGCCGAAAAATGCTGGCTGAGCTGCTCCATCACATCCTCGGCCCGACTGCTGTCCGCAAGCTTCTGGTCCGCATCGGGCTCGACGCAAGTGCCGAGGACATGATCGTATACAGCGTCGTGTTTCTCGCGGCACCAGCGTTCCATTTCCGGATTGGACTTGCTTCGCGCAACTTCGGCGCTGGCAATCTCTTCTTCCCGACCGGTATCCATGAACACCTCGACGTTATTCAGCGCCGCCACGAAGTAAACAAGCACGATGACCAGATTGACGAAAAACGGTACGCGAATATCCTTTTCTTCATCATTCCAGTACTTGTAAAGGAAATACCAGGCTGGCAAACCCGTCAAGAAAGTCAGTACTGCGCCAACCGGACTGCTTTGCCAGATGCGCACGACCAGCCATAGTCCGCTAATTGCCGCTATGACGGTAAGTATTCCAAAAATTGCAACAGACATATTCCCTTTTCTCCCCGATGTTTTCTTGATTTTTATAGGAAAACTACATGGCAGCCATATAGTTTCAAAATTTCAACATTATCAAAATACTACACTCGATCTAGTGCGGTTGCGTTATTTTGGGGATGCAATTGTGGAAAAAACGCCTTCCGCGATACATCAATGCACGGACTTGGACGGTACAGGCACTGCGGCGTTGCGGGCGATGGTGACGGCTGGAAGACGTTTCGCTTTGCCGGCTTGGGAAGAGGAAGAAAGAAAGGAAGAAGTTCAGAGAATGACTACATCTCGCTATAAGACATCAAGTTATACGCAAAGCGCATATCTATTATTGCCAATATAAAGCAGACCGTATTCACTGCCTTGAGTAAGATTGCACCTGTCTCCTCCAAATCTTCTTGAATTGGATTTGCCCGCAAGCCGCAAGGCCTGCGGGCTTTTTTTTACTTAATACGTATAGAAACCCTGCTTGGTTTTGCGGCCGAGCAGGCCGCCGTCGACCATTTCCTTCAACAGCGGGGCCGGGCGGTATTTCGAGTCATTGAAATCGCGGTAGAACACGTCCATCACGGCCAGGCAGACATCCAGGCCGATCAGGTCCGCCAGGGCCAGTGGGCCGATCGGGTGGTTGGCGCCGAGCTTCATGCCGGCATCGATTTCTTCCGCAGTCGCCGCGCCTTCCTGCAGCAAAAAGATGGCTTCGTTGATCATGGGGATGAGCAGGCGGTTGACGACAAAGCCCGGGGAGTTTTTCACGGAGATGGGAGTCTTGCCGACGCGTTCGGCCAGCGTCCGGGTTGCCTCGATCACAGCATCGCTGGTGCGCAGGCCGGAAATGATTTCCACCAGCGACATGACCGGCACCGGATTAAAGAAATGCATGCCGACAAAACGCTCGGGGTTGGCCAGTGTCGCAGCCAGCTTGGTGATCGACACCGACGAAGTATTGGTGGCGATGACGCAGTCAGCCTTGGCAATGCCTTCCAGCTCTTTCAGAATCTGCTGTTTGAGGGCGAGATTTTCCGTGGCCGCTTCGATGACGAAATCGGCTGCGGCAAGGTCCGCCAGCGCCGTCGTGCCCTGGATGCGGGAAAGGGTCTGGTCTTTCTGTTCCGCTGTCAGCTTGCCGCTCTTGATACCGCGGTCCAGGCCGGAGGAAATGGCTGCCATTCCTTTGGCGACCGCTGCGTCGTTGATGTCACGCATGATGACACGCAGGCCGGCGGCAGCACAAATCTGGGCAATGCCGCTACCCATTTGTCCGGAACCAATGATGCCGACAACTTCAATATTCATCTTTTTCTCCAAGTTTGGCGGACGGCCGGTAAGATGGCATGTATCCGCAAGGTGTTATTAATGCAAGGTGAACTGCGATTGTACCTACATATGCAGGCAAAAGCCCAACCGGCATGCCTGGACATCTGCATTCCGGAGTCCGGGTACGCAGCAGGCTTGCCTTTCGCCGGCTCGGGATAGCGCAGATTGCCGCTGCCTTGCAGGCACAACGCAATATACATAATCTGAATATCACGTATTGCCAATATAAAGCAGACATCCATGCGCCTCGTCGATAAGATTACACCTGTCTCCTCCAAGTCTTCTTGAATTGGATTTACCCGCAAACCGCAAGGTCTGCGGGTTTTTTTTTGTAAAATCATGCTCTTCCAGGAGGAATCCATGACGCATTACCAGCCCGGCATTCTTGCCACGCCAGTGCCACCGCAAGCGCGGCACCTGTTTTTCACACTTGAATCAGCGGCGGATTTGCCAGCGGCGCTTGAGCGCCTGGCGCGCATGGCCGATGGCGACACCGCTGTCGTCGGCCTGGGAGAATCGCTGGTGCATGCGCTGGACCGCCGCATCGATGGCTTGCGCGCATTTCCGGCGCTGGGCGGCGCCGGTGTCGATGTTCCCTCGAGCCAGCATGCATTATGGTGCTGGCTGCGCGGCGACGATCGCGGCGAGTTGCTGCATCGTAGCCGTGCGCTTGAAGCGGCGCTGGCGCCGGCCTTGCGCCTGGTGCAGGCGACCGAGGCCTTCCGCTACAAGACCGGGCATGACTTGACCGGCTACGAAGATGGCACGGAAAATCCGCAGGACGAAGATGCCGTGCAGGCGGCAATCGCCAGCGCCATTCCGGGCGGCAGCTTCGCCGCCGTGCAGCACTGGACGCACGACCTCGACCGTTTCGCCGCGCTGCCGCAGCAGGAACAGGACCACATCATGGGCCGCCGCAAGAGCGACAATGAGGAACTGGAAGACGCGCCGGAATCGGCGCACGTCAAGCGCACCGCACAGGAAAGCTTCAGTCCGGAAGCTTTCGTGGTGCGCCGCTCGATGCCCTGGACGGAAGGCGGCCAGGCCGGCCTGCTGTTCCTGGCCTTCGGCCATACGCTCGATGCCTATGAAGCGCAGATGCGCCGCATGGCCGGCCTCGAGGACGGCATCGTCGATGCCCTGTTCCGCTTCAGCCGGCCGACCACCGGCGGCTATTACTGGTGCCCGCCGATGTCGGAAGGCCGACTGGACTTGCGCGCCGTGCGCTAACGGCGCTTGCGCACGTTTTCCGGAGAAGCGGATGCCGCGCCATCTTTTCCCGATTGTCTTGCTCGCCCTGGCCGGCTGCGCTTCTCAGCCCAGGACGGCGGAAACAATCTGGGTCACGGTGGTGCAGGTCTATACGCGGAAAGACATGCAGCAAAGCTTCAACCGGCCGGTCCTGGATCGATTCAGCCAGGCCGGCCATACCGCAGCGGATATTGCAGCCGGCCGCATGCTGCGGGTTGCCTGCGGCCTGGGAACCGACTACACATGGGGAAGTTACGCCTTTCTGCCTGCCGGGATGCAGGCACACAAGGATGAGGTCTTGCGCTTGCGGGTCGAGGAACCCACCACCGACGACAGGATGGGACTGAACCCGGTGCTTGGCCGCGTGGAGGAATTTCCCTTCCCGGGCAGCATGCATGCTTACAGATACATTCCGGACTGGAAGGAGCGGAAGCTCTTCCTCAATTTCGCACGCATTCCGCTGGCGCCGCAGCAGGAAGGACGTTATGCAATCACGCATGGCGCTTACATCATCAAATGCCGGCAAGCTCGGTAAAGAGCACGCTTCCATTCGCCGTAACGGCTTGGATTTTTTCCCCGACTGTCTCGTCATCGCCCTTTTCAGGTTATCCCCGGCAAACGTGGAAAACCTTGTGGATAACCTGGCATCAGCTTTCCTAAGTGAATGATTTTTCAGTGATTTTCATCATTGATAAAAATCAAGGCATATATCGCTTCGCCGTCACGCTCACTGATTCATTGCGAAATAGTTTCCTGCAGGCACTATAATCTTTCCGCAATTTAATCTCGTTTTCACTTCTTGTCTCTAGAGAGAATAGACTAACAGCCTGCCATGACTGCCCTTACCGAAGATAAAGCCCGCGACTACATGCATAAACTGCTGGGCGCCATGAGCCGCGCCGGCGGATCGGACCTCTTCATTGCGCATGAATACCCGCCGAGCATGAAGGTGCATGGGGCGATGCAGGCCCTGAGTCCGCAAAAGCTGACGGGCGATGTCACGCGCGTGCTGGCGAACGCCATGATGAACGAGCGCCAGCGCGAGGAATTTGCGAAGGAAATGGAATGCAATTTCGCCGTCTCCATTCCCGGCGTGTCGCGTTTCCGGATAAATGTCTTCATCCAGCAGCAGCAAGTCGGCATGGTGATCCGCACCATCGCCTCGGAAATCCCGAATTTCGAAAAGCTCGACTTGCCCGAAGTACTGAAGGAAGTCGTCATGAACAAGCGCGGGCTGGTGCTGGTGGTGGGCGGCACCGGTTCGGGCAAGTCGACTTCGCTGGCAGCGATGATCGATCATCGCAACCGCACTTCCCCCGGACACATCATCACGGTGGAAGATCCGGTGGAGTACGTGCACAAGTCGCAGCAATGCCTGGTGACGCATCGCGAAGTGGGCGTGGATACCCATTCCTGGCATCATGCGCTGAAGAATACGCTGCGGCAGGCGCCGGACGTCATCCTGATCGGCGAAATCCGCGATGCGGAAACCATGGAGCACGCCATCGCCTTTGCCGAAACCGGCCACCTGTGCCTGGGCACCCTGCATGCCAACAGCGCCAACCAGACCATCGACCGCATTATCAACTTCTTCCCGGAAGAGCGCCGCAACCAGCTGCTGATGGATCTTTCATCGAATCTGCGCGCCATCATTTCGCAGCGCCTGGTGCGCACCGTCGACGGCAACGGCCGCAAGGCGGCCATCGAGATCCTGCTCAACACGCCGAGCATCGCCGAGCGCATCTTCAAGGGAGAATTCCATGAGATCAAGGCGATCATGGCGAAGTCGCGCGAACTGGGCATGCGCACCTTCGACTGGGCGCTGTTCGACCTGTACAACGCCGGTTTTATCTCTTACGAAGAAGCCATCCGCAATGCCGACTCGGCCAACGAGCTGCGCCTGAATATCAAGCTCAAGAGCGAACGCGGCGAGCCGGCATCGGCGGCCGCCATGTCGCTCACCATCGACCATGGCCCTTCCGAAGAAGAGCTGGAAGCCATGCGCCAGGAAGAATTGAAAAAGCAGCGGGAAAAGCGGCGCGAGCTGGAAGAAAAGCAGCTGGCGGAACTGCAGGAACGAAAGATGCAGGGCACGCTGCAAAATCAGGCATGAGCTGACAGCTACCCCAGCGGATTCACCCTATTTCTTGTCGCCAGTGCTGCAGCGATGACACACACGTTACAAGAATTAACTTTTAACAATTGCCTTTCAAGGCAGAATAGCGCGCATTGGTTTGCGAATTCCTTCCCGCTTTATGACATCCGACGTACATGCAGCGTTATCTATTGTGACCGAACAGCGGGCGAGCTCCCGAAAAGCCTATGATGTCCCGGCCAGACTGCTGGGACATGATGCCATTCCCAAACCTGTCCGGATCGTCGATATTTCGCGCGGCGGCATTGGCTTGCTTGCCAGCGAAGCCATGCAAACAAACGATGCCTGCGCCCTTGCCTTCGATGCAGAGTTGTGCGAGGAAGCCAAAAGGATCAACGTCTGGGCCAAGGTCGCCTACTGCATTCCGCACGGCGAAGGCCACTTCCGCATCGGCGTGCGTTTTCGCGATTACGATTCGCACAGCAGGATGCATATCGAGCATCTGTGCGATGCGAAGGACTTGCAAGTCAGCTGGTAAGCGCGCCTGATTCAAAAAACAAAATAGGCGGCATCCGGTTGTAATTTCCTGCCATCAACGGCATCATCATGCCCACATTTCACTGTGATCGGGAGAATCAGGCATGCTGAACGGCCTGTGGCTGGGCTTTTTTATCGTAGCCGCACTGAGCGCCCTGGGCCGCTGGCTGCTTGGCGGCGAAGCCGGCGTATTCGCCGCCATGGTGGAAAGCCTGTTTGCCATGGCCAGGCTGTCGGTGGAAGTCATGGTGCTGCTGTTCGGCACGCTGACCCTGTGGCTGGGTTTTCTGCGCATCGCCGAAAAGGCCGGCCTGGTCGACGTGCTGGCGCGCCTGCTTTCCCCGCTGTTTCGCCGCCTGATGCCGGAAGTGCCCGCGGGCCATCCTGCGCTCGGCCTGATCACCCTGAACTTCACCGCCAATGCGCTAGGCCTGGACAATGCTGCCACGCCGATCGGCCTCAAGGCCATGCGCGCCCTGCAGGAACTGAACCCGCTGCCAAGGGTGGCCAGCAATGCGCAAATCCTCTTCCTGGTACTCAATGCCTCGTCGCTGACCCTGTTGCCGGTGACGATCTTCATGTACCGGACTCAGCAGGGCGCCGCCGACCCTACCCTGGTATTCCTGCCGATCCTGATCGCCACCAGTGCCTCGACCCTGGCCGGATTCCTTTCGGTGGCGCTGATGCAGCGCCTGAAGTTGCGCGATCCGGTGGTGCTGGCCTGGCTGGGCGGCGCCGCTCTCGTGCTCGGCGGGTTAATGGTTTTCCTTGCCGGCCTGTCCGCGGCGGCGCTGGCGGCCTTCTCTTCCCTGCTCGGCAACCTCGTGCTATTTGGCTTGATCCTGCTGTTTCTGCTGTGGGGCGCCTGGCGCCGCGTGCCAGTCTATGAAAGCTTTGTGGAAGGAGCGAAGGAAGGCTTCGACGTCGCAAAAAACCTGCTGCCCTATCTGGTCGCCATGCTGTGCGCGATCGGTGTCCTGCGCGCTTCGGGCGCGCTGGAATTCGTGCTCGACAGCCTGCGCCACCTGGTGACTGTTGCGGGGCTGGACAGCCGCTTCGTGGAAGCCTTGCCGACTGCGCTGGTCAAGCCTTTTTCCGGCAGCGCGGCGCGCGCCATGCTGATCGAAACCATGCAGACGACCGGCGTGGATAGCTTCCCTTCGCTGGTGGCGGCCACCGTGCAGGGCAGCACGGAAACCACCTTCTATGTGCTGGCCGTGTATTTCGGCGCGGTCGGCATCCAGCGCGCCCGCCATGCCGTCGGCTGCGCCTTGCTGGCGGATGTTGCCGGCGTGCTGGCCTCGATCGGCGTGTGCTACTGGTTTTTCGGCTGACGACAGACTATTCGCGATCATCCTTCAATCCGCACCAGATATTTGCTTTGCATATGACGGATATTCACCAAGAAGATTTGACTCGTTTGCCGCAATGAAACATAATGCGCGACTGCATTTTTTTCGCATCCTGCCAACTTCTGGCGCCTGCGGCCCGTTTGCTTGAACCATTCCTGAATCCTGTGATCGTACCGCACTCCTGTTTTCACCCTTGAAGAGATAGCTGACGCCGCAACCGGTCACGCTGCGATTCGCTTCGCCCTCGTTACCCTGAACACGTCGAGACGCCATCTTCTCCCAGGTGCTGGCTGTTTCCGTGTCCGGATAACGGGTTGTTATCGATAACTTTGATGCAATGACAAAGCCCGTAAAAACCCTGTCGCTTACCAAAAAAATCGCTGAAAACATTTCGGCGCCAGCAGTGCTGCCGCAAGACTCTGGCACGCTGACGCAATCGGGCGCTGACGCCCAGAGCGCCAAGCCGGTTACTGTCGTCACCCGCCGTTCGCGGCTGGCGGTGCGCAGCGAAGCCGTGCCACTGCCGGCGGCAGTCGATGCTTCTGCTGCCACTTCCGCTGGCGCGGAAGCAAGCGCTCCGCAGGCTCCGCAAAGCAAGGTGATCGTCGTCAAAAAACCCGTGTCAAAATTGCTGACAGCTTCGGCAAGCGCTGCCCCTGCCCTCGTCCCTGCCTCTGCCGCGACACGCACCGCCGATGAAGCGGCCAGAACCGCAAACACCGGCATGATTGGCGCCGCAGCAGCAGCGAACACGGCAGCGGACACGGTGGCGCTCAAGCCTGCCGCCAAGACTGTCATCAAAACCGCCGGCAAAACCGTCGTGAAGAAGCCGGCTGCCGATTTGAAATCGGGCAGCGTCACCGTAACGCGCGGCACGAATGCGGCGGCACTGGCGGCGATCGATACATCCTCCTATGCGCTACCGGCCGTCAAGCAAGCCGCCAAGCGCGGCCGCAAGCCGTCCCAATACCAGCCGGAAACAGAAGAAATCACCGCTGTGAACGCAGCCGAACAAGCCGAGATCTTCGACCTGTCATCCGAGAAGACCCGGGCGGGCGAGAACCTGTCGGAAGCGGAACGGGAAGCCCGGCGCAAGCAGATCACCCTGCTGGTCAACCTCGGCCGCGAACGCGGCTATCTGACGCAAGCCGAGATCAACGATCATTTGCCCGACAACCTGACCGATGCCGACACCCTGGAAAACCTGGTCGGCACCTTCAATTCGATGGGCATCACGGTGTGCGAGCAGGCGCCCGACAGCGAAAGCCTGCTGCTCTCCGACGGCGTGGTGCAAGTAGCCAGCGATGATGACGCCGAAGCAGTGGTATCGACCGCCCTGTCGGCGGTGGATGCCGATTTCGGCCGCTCCACCGACCCGGTGCGCATGTACATGCGCGAGATGGCGACGGTGCAACTGCTTAATCGCCAGCAGGAAATCGCCATCGCCCGTCGCATCGAGGAAGGCCTGACCGAAATGATGCAAGCCATTTCGGCCAATCCGGCCACCATCGCCGAAGTGCTGGCGCTGGCCGACAAGCTGGAACAGGACTTGATCAAGGTGGACGACATCATCGACGGCTTTACCGAAGCGGGCGTGGATGCCGCCGCGCCGGCGGAAGACGAGTTGCAGGGCGCGGCGCTGGCGGACGACGAGGAAGAGCTGGACGAGGAAGACGACAGCGTCGATGCCGGCGGCGGTTCCGACAGCCTGTCGGCCGACCAGGTCAGGCAGATGCGCGCCGAGGCGCTGAAGAAATTCGCCGCGATTGCCGCGCATTTTGCCACGATGCGCGCTGAGCACGATGCCGGCCGCCACGCGAGCAAGGCCTGGGGCGAAGCGCAATCGGCGATCGCGCAGGAATTCATCAGCATCCGTTTCACGGCAAAAACCGTGGAAAGCCTGTGCGACTTGTTGCGCAAGCAAATGGACAGCCTGCGCAAGCTGGAACGGCAAGTGCTGGACGTGGCCGTCAACAAGTGCGGCATGCCGCGCGAGCATTTCATCAAGACCTTCCCTGGCAGCGAAACCGACCTCGACTGGGTGCAGCGCGAAATCGATTGCGCCTATGCCCATAGCGCGGCGCTGGAACGGCAGATCCATGCGATCCGCGAATACCAGTCGCGCCTGGCCGATCTGGAAAAGCAGGCTGCCATTCCGCTGGCCGAGCTGCGCGCCATCAACCAGAAGATGGTGGCGGGCGAGCGCCGCGCGCGCCAGGCCAAGCGCGAAATGACCGAGGCCAACCTGCGCCTGGTGATCTCGATCGCCAAGAAATAC
>DPRS01000009.1 GCA_003537575.1 Oxalobacteraceae bacterium | reverse complement strand
GAACGCGACACGCGCGGGTTCATCTCGATGACGATCATGCGGCCATCCTTCGGATTGACCGAGAACTGCACGTTGGAACCGCCGGTGTCGACGCCGATCTCACGCAAGACCGCCAGCGAGGCGTTGCGCATGATCTGGTATTCCTTGTCGGTCAGGGTCTGCGCCGGCGCAACGGTGATGGAATCACCGGTGTGCACGCCCATNNTCGGGTCGAGGTTTTCGATCGAGCAGACGATGATGCAGTTATCCTTCTTGTCGCGCACCACTTCCATCTCGTACTCTTTCCAGCCGAGGAGCGATTCCTCGATCAGCAGTTCCGAGGTGGGCGAGGCTTCCAGGCCGCGCTTGCAGATGGTTTCGAATTCTTCGGCGTTGTAGGCGATGCCGCCGCCGGTGCCGCCCATGGTGAAGGACGGACGGATGATGACCGGGAAGCCGATTTCCCTCTGCACCGTCCAGGATTCTTCCATGGTGTGGGCGACGCCCGAGCGCGCCGAGCCCAGGCCGATCTTGGTCATCGCATCCTTGAACTTGGAGCGGTCTTCGGCCTTGTCGATGGCTTCCGGGGTGGCGCCGATCAGTTCGCACTTGTACTTGTCCAGCACGCCGTTGCGCCACAGATCCAGCGCGCAGTTGAGCGCGGTCTGGCCACCCATGGTCGGCAGGATCGCGTCCGGGCGCTCCTTGTCGATGATGCGTTCCACCACCTGCCAGGTGATCGGCTCGATGTAGGTCACATCGGCCATTTCCGGGTCGGTCATGATGGTCGCCGGATTGCTGTTGACCAGGATGACTTTGTAGCCTTCCTCGCGCAGGGCCTTGCAGGCCTGGGCACCGGAATAGTCGAATTCGCAGGCCTGGCCGATAACGATCGGGCCAGCGCCAATGATCAGAATGCTTTTAATGTCTGTGCGCTTAGGCATGTTTCGTGTTCTCCATCTTCGCCTGCTTGGTTGCGTCCGCCATCAACCCGATAAAGCGGTCGAACAAGGGGGCGATGTCTTGCGGGCCGGGCGAGGCTTCCGGGTGGCCCTGGAAGCAGAATGCCGGGCGGTCGGTGCGTTCGAAGCCCTGCAGGGTGCCATCGAACAGCGACACGTGAGTGACGCGGCAATTCGCCGGCAGGGTCGCTGCGTCCACGGCAAAGCCATGGTTTTGCGAGGTGATCATCACCTGCTTCGTGTCAAGGTCCTGCACCGGATGATTAGCGCCGTGGTGGCCGCATTTCATCTTGACGGTCCTGGCGCCAAAGGCCAGCGCCATGATCTGGTGCCCCAGGCAAATGCCGAAGGTCGGGATGCCGCGCTCGACCAGTTCGCGGGTGGCGGCAATCGCGTAATCGCAGGGTTCCGGGTCGCCGGGACCGTTGGACAGGAAGATACCGTCCGGATTCAGCGCCAGCGCGTCGGCGGCGGTCGATTGCGCCGGCAGCACCGTCACCTTGCAGCCGCGCTCGGCCAGCATGCGCAGGATGTTGTACTTGACGCCATAGTCGAAGGCGACCACGTGGAATTTCGGCGCGATCTGCTTGCCGTAGCCTTCGCCGAGCTTCCACTCCGTCTCGTTCCAGACATACGGCTTGGTGACCGACACCACCTTGGCCAGGTCCATGCCGGCCAGCCCAGGGAAGGACTGCGCCAGGTCGATGGCCTGCGCGGCGGAGATATCGTGGCCGGCAATAATGGCGCCGTTTTGCGCGCCTTTTTCACGCAGGATGCGGGTCAGCTTGCGGGTATCGATGCCGGCGATGGCTACGATGCCTTCGGCCTTGAGATATTCCGGCAAGGTCTGGCGCGAACGGAAGTTCGAGGCCAGCAGCGGCAAGTCCTTGATGATGAGGCCGGCCGCATGGACCCTGGCGGCTTCGACGTCTTCGGGATTGATGCCGACGTTGCCGATATGCGGATACGTCAGCGTGACGAGCTGGCGGTTGTAGCTGGGGTCGGTCAGGATTTCCTGGTATCCGGTCATGGAAGTGTTGAATACCACTTCACCGATGGTCTGACCGGGGGCGCCGATGGAAAAACCCTGAAAAATCGACCCGTCTGCGAGAGCCAGGATGGCCGGTTCTGTTTGGCCAGAAAAAAAAGGCAGCAAGGGTAACTCCTGAAATTGTTACCGTCGCTGCGCCGTGCCTGCTCGAACCGTCACCGCACACGCCAAGTACGAAAGCGTGCAGGCGAATGAAGGCCGTTCGGGGACGATGGGAAGGGGGTCTGCGCTACGACGGAATGAAATTAGTTAAACCGTACAATTATAGCGCAAAACACCCTTGCCGGGCAAAACCGCCGGGACTATCGCGGCCCTTGCGCCTGCCGCATGAGCAGCTCGACCAGCGGCTGCAATTCATTCGACAAGTCCTGCATGTGCTGCAATACCTTGTCCTGTTTGCCTTCCCGTATCCAGCGCACCAGCGTCGACAATTCGATTGGCTCCGACTGGCTCTCCTGCCCTTCGTTCTGCTGATAAAAAGACAGGCTGGCCGATGCCGCCACCGGCGCTGGCGCATCCTTCGGCGGCGCCAGCATTTCAACCGGTGCCATCGCCGGCAGGCGGCCATCCCGTCCGAAAGCCTGCTCCTCTTCCGGGCCGACCACGCCGGTAGTGGCCAGATTCAAACCGAGTTGCGCACGCCGCCTGGCGACTTCCTTCAACTCGACCAGACCAGGCCGCACTTCCCCCTCCTCATACCGCTCCGACAGGGAAACCAGGCCGCAACTGGCGATAAAGGACATGTGCTCATCCCTGACCATATTGGCATTCGAAATGGCGCGGCAAATGCGCTGGGCGAAATTGCGCGCCGAATCGAAATGAATGCTGCCGGTAGCCAGGGTGAATTCCGCTTCGCCGGTTTGCGCCACGCGGTCGCTCTGCCTGATCGTCCGTTGCAGCAACTGGCCGACGGCATGCACTACTGAAGGCGGCGGCAGCATAGCCTGGCCATCGAACTGGGCATGACGCAAGCCGACCATGACGTTCAAAATCACGAAATTCTTGCGGTTACCCAGCGCAATCGTCAGCGCCTTTTGCGCATGCGAATCCAGACCTGCCGGAGTCGCCAGTTGCAACTGGGAAGAAGAAGAAACGTTTTTTGCCAGCACTTCCAGGCTGCGCTCGAATTCGCGCTGGGTATTGACCAGCTTCGCCAGCACGTCCAAACGCGACAGCAGCTGGGCGGTCTCGATACCCTTGGTGATCAGGTCATTGGCGCCGGCAGCTTTGGCCCGATCGCGCTCGGCCTTCTCATCGCTACCCGACACCACCACGACTGGCAGACTGCGGATGCGGCTGATTTCCGAGGAACGAATACGCTTGAGCAAGCCATAGCCATCCAGCTTGGGCATGGACAAGTCGGTGATGACCACCCGGATATTGGGGTCGATCAGCAAGGTTTCCCAAGCTTCTTCGCCATTCAGGGCTTCGCGAAAATCGAACATGCCCTGGATATGCTTGATGAGGGTTGCCCGGACGATTTTGGAATCGTCGGCGATCAGTACGCGCGGCTTGACCGGAATATCATTGGAGATGTGTGTAAGCATACTGCCGGGAAACTTTAACCATGACTTCACTCTATCTTGAAAGGATATTTATAGGCAACAATTTTTGACAGCAAGAGCGCTTTCGCTTACATTCCTTGTGTCAATTTGCGCAAATTATCAAGATGATAATTTTCAAACCTTCCCGTCGACAGCGAAATTACCTGCTGTACCCGGCTTTTCTGGCAGCTCTACTGTCCGTTCAGCCGGCTGCGGCGGTGGAAGGCATGCCGGAAGAATCTGTAGCAAAAGTTAGCAAATTCAAGGAATTCACCAACCGGGCATCCGAAGTGGCCTTGCAATCGATCGGCATGTTGGGGATACGCTACAAGATGGGAGGCAACTCTCCGGAAACCGGCCTGGATTGCAGTGGTCTGGTGCGTCATGTCTTCAAGCAAGCCTGGGGCACCGTGCTTCCGCGCACCGCCGTGGAAATCAGCCGGGTTGGAGAACAGGTTGAGCGCCAGGAGTTGCGCCCGGGCGACCTGGTGTTTTTCAATACTTTGCGCCGCACTTTTTCCCATGTTGGCATCTATCTTGGCGACAACAAATTTATCCATTCGCCCTCTGCTGGCGGACAAGTTCGTATAGAAAGCATGGATCTCGCTTACTGGAAAAGCCGCTTCAATGGCGGACGTCGCATCAGCGAACCCGAGAACAGCCAATAAATCTCCACCGAGTCTTAAAGCCAAGCCTGCCGGATGGTGCGCCGGAGAAGGCAGACGTTGCCAGCTAATTGCTGCCGGCTTATTGCTGCCGGCTTGCTAATGTTGGCTTAGTGATGCTGACTTAGCGTTGCCGCAAGACTTGCAGCTTTTGGCGGATTTCAGGCAAATGCTGTAAGGCCGCCTGCTCCCCGGCCAGGATCGCCAGGTTGCGCCCGGCAAAATCGGCGCCCTTCATGTTACCCAGATTAGGCTTGATCACTACATCCGCTTCCTTCAACTCGTACTGGTTGATGCTTTGTCCCATGATGGCGAAAGTCTGCAACAGCACTTCCAGCGATGAAGATGCCGGCTGCGCAAGGGGCTGTGATGAAATATTCACTGCAATGATAAAATCCGCGCCCATTTCACGGGCAATGCGCACCGGCACCGGTGATACCAGGCCGCCATCGACATAGATATGCCCGCCCACCTGGACCGGCTGGAACACGCTCGGCACGGCGGAAGAAGCGCGCACCGCCAGCCCCGTATTGCCCTTGCGGAAAACCATCGGCGCACCGCTGCGCAAATCCGTGGCAACGGCACCGAAAGGAATTTTCATTTTTTCCAGCGGCAGATTGTGCACCGCCTTGTTGACGTAGTTCTGCAGCGCCTCGCCCTTCAGCACGCCGCTTGAACGGGAGAAAAGCGGCACCGACCAGTCCGAGATCGCCCCCTCATCCATTTCCAGCGCCAGTTTTTGCAAGGCAAAGCCGCTATTGCCGGCGGCATACAAGGCACCGACGACACTTCCAGCACTGGTGCCGACCACGATGTCGGGAACGATGCCATGGGCTTCCAGCACCTTGATGACGCCGATGTGGGCAAAGCCGCGCGCCGCGCCGCCTCCCAGGGCCAGACCAATCTTGACGGGATGTAGCGGTTTGGGCTGCATGGTCGCCGTTGCCGGCGGCGTAGGAGGCACGGAAGGCGCCGGCGTGGTGCAAGCGCTTAATGCAGTAACCAGGGAAATGATAAGGAGGGTAAACCGCACGCGGAGACGAGACATGGCTGCGAGACACGCGCAACACATGCGCGCGAAAGAACTGAACATGTGAAATTGTGCTGTTAAGCAAGAAAATACGCAATGCTTCTGGCGAAGAAACACGCAGCTCTCAGCACATCTCAGTCTCCGGGACTGGCCATATTAATAATAAATACTGCTTTTTGGAAATTTGGCAATGAAAGTGCTGCCCTGATCAGCCACCGACTGAATCACCAGCTCGCCATGATGACGCAGCAGAACATGCTTGACGATCGCCAGACCGAGGCCGGTGCCCTGGGTTTCGCGCGAACGACTCTTGTCGACCCGGTAGAACCGCTCGGTCAGGCGCGCGAGGTGCTCGGAACTGATGCCGATGCCGGAATCACGCACGGCAAATTGCGCCCCCTCCTCCGTCTCCTGCCAGGCCAGGTCGATCTTGCCCGGCGCCGGCGTGTAGCGGATGGCATTCGTGACCAGGTTGGTGAAAGCGCTGCGCAGCTCCTCGATATTACCCTTGATATCCGGACCATCCACCGTCAGGCTGATGGCATGCCTGCCGGCCGACAGCGCATTGGCTTCCCTCAGGATCTGCTCCAGCAAGGGTTTGATACTCACCTTTTCAGCGTGCAGCGGGAGGTCGGCGGATTCCAGCCGGCTCAGGGTCAGCATGTCTCCCACCAGGTTCTGCATGCGCTGCCCTTGCTCGCTCATGAGCTTGATGTGCGCCTGCCGCGTGGTCATGTCGAGATTGGACTGGCTGCCGGCGATTTCCAGAAAACCGTTGATGACGGTAAGCGGCGTACGCAATTCGTGCGAGGCATTGGCGATGAAATCGCGCCGCATCATGTCGATGCGCTCGGATTCAGTGGCGTCGTGCGTGACGAGGATTTGCCTGCGGTTTTCGAAGGGAATGATGTGCACCACCAGCTTGCGCCCGCGCAGGGACAGGGTCAGGGGCTGCTCATAGCGCCCCAGGATGATGTAATCCATGAATGCCGGATGGCGGATCAGGTTGGTGACCCGCATGCCCTTGTCGCGCTCCATATCCAGGCCCAGATGCGCTTGCGCGGTCGGATTGCACCACTCCAGGAACAGCACGTCGTCCATGATGACCACACCGTCCGGCAGCCGGCTCATGGCCTGGCGGAAGCGCGCCAGCCATTCCGTCAGCTCGGCCTGATTGCGTTCGTCGTCGCGGCGCATTTTATACAGCCGCGCAAAGACATCGGTCCAGGAGCCAAAGCCATCGGGCATTTTTTCGCTGTCCGGATTGTCGAGCCAGCTATCCAGTCGATTGAGGTAGTACAGCTGCAAAAAAGCCAGTACGGTCACGGCCAGGAAAGCGGCGCTCAAGCCGGCAACCACGCCGAAAAAAGCCCATACGACGGCGGCGCCGCACAGGACCAGCAGCAACCGCAAAACGGCGGGAATCCAGAACAGCAGTTGCGGGTTCATTTTTCCGACAGCATGTATCCGACGCTGCGTACCGTCTTGATCAGGGATTCAGCTTCCTTCAATGCCTTGCGCAGACGCAGCACGTGCACGTCAACCGTGCGCTCCTCGATGACGACATGGTCGCCCCAAACCTTGTCGAGCAACTGGTTGCGCGAAAAAACGCGCTCCGGGTGAGCCATGAAGAATTTCAGGAGGCGGTATTCGGCATGGCCAATATCGAGTTTTTCGCCATTCAGGCTGACGCTGCAGCTGACCGGGTCGAGCGTGACGGGACCGACGGACATCACGTTCTGCGCATGTTCCGGACTCTTGCGCCGCAACAGCGCCTTGATGCGCGAGGTCAGTTCGCGCGGCGAGAATGGCTTGGTGATGTAGTCGTCGGCGCCCTGGTCGAGACCGGCGATCTTGTCCTCTTCCATGCTTTTCGCCGTCAGCATGATTACCGGCAGCGCTTGCAGCTGGCGGTCAGCGCGAATGCGTCCCAACAGGCGCAGCCCGGCCTGGTCCGGCAACATCCAGTCCAGCAAGACCAGGTGCGGCGTGCGCCGCTGCAGGAACTCCCAGGCTTCGCCGGCAGTATTGACCGCCAGCGCCTGCCAGCCCGCTTCTTTCAGGGTGAAACTTACCAGTTCGACGATGGAGGGTTCGTCTTCAACGATCAGTATCGTGGTCTTATCAGCCGACATAAGTTTCGGTCATTGTTGTTCGAGTTTGGTGGTGACGTAGTCGCTGTGGCGGATATCCTTGCCCTCCACCACGTAGACGACGTACTCGGCGATGTTCTTGGCATGGTCGCCGATGCGTTCGATGGCCTTGGCCACCCAGATGGTGTCGAGCGCCGTCGAGATGGTGCGCGGATCTTCCATCATGTAAGTGATCAGGCTGCGCATGATGATGCTGTATTCATGGTCGATGATGGCATCCTGCGCGATCAGCTTCATCGCCTGCTTTTCATCCTTGCGGGCAAAAGAATCCAGCGATTCGTGCAGCAAGTCGCGCGCGCGTTCGGCGATCACGCGCACGAATTCGAACTGGCTGACCCTGCTGCCATTGCGCTCCTGATGGCTGGCCGCCACGCGCGCAATTTTCGTCGCTTCGTCGCCGATGCGCTCGAGGTCAGTGATGACCTTGACGGTGGACATGACCATGCGCAAATCGTTGGCCGCCGGCTGGCGCTTGACGATCAGGTGGTTGCAGGTATCGTCCAGCAGCACTTCCAGGCGGTTGACCTGCTCATCACCCTTGATCACCTGCTGGGCCAACTCAACATCGCCGTTGCGGAAGCTCTTGATGGCGTCCTGGAACTGGCTTTCCACCAGGCCGCCCATTTGGAGCACCCGGGAACGAATCGTTTCCAGGTCCATGTCGTACTGTTTGGAAGAATGCTCGCCCGTCATTTCCCTACTCCTTGCATCATGGTTGCCGAATCAGCCGAAACGGCCGGTGATGTAATCCTGGGTTTCCGTCTTGGCCGGATTCATGAAAATCTGGTCCGTCTCGCCGAACTCCACCAGTTCGCCCAGGTACATGTAGGCAGTATAGTCGGAGCAGCGCGCCGCCTGCTGCATGTTATGCGTGACGATGGTGATGGTGTAATCCTGCTTCAGCTCGCCGATCAGTTCCTCGATCTTGACCGTCGAGATCGGGTCCAGCGCCGAGGTGGGCTCGTCCAGCAAGAGGACGTCCGGCTTGACCGCCACGCAGCGCGCGATGCACAGGCGCTGCTGCTGGCCACCCGACAGGGAGAGGCCGCTCTGGTTCAGCTTGTCCTTGACCTCGCCCCACAACGCGGCTTTTTTCAAGGCCCACTCGACGCGCTCGTCCATTTCTCCTCGCGAAAGATTTTCATACAGGCGCACGCCGAAGGCAATATTGTCATACACCGACATCGGGAAAGGCGTCGGTTTCTGGAACACCATGCCGACCTTGGCGCGCAGCATGTTGACGTCCAGCGCGGGATCGAGGATGTTCCGCCCGCGGAACATGATGCTGCCTTCGGCACGCTGCCCGGGATACAGGTCGTACATCCGGTTCAAGGTGCGCAGCAAGGTCGACTTGCCGCAACCGGACGGTCCGATGAAAGCGGTAACCTGCTTGTCATGGATGTCGAGATTGATGTTCTTGAGCCCCTGGAAGCTGCCATAGTAGAAATCAAGATTCGAAATCTCGATCATCTTGGGGGCGGCGGGCATAATTGCGGGATTTTCCATGTGGGTAGCTTGTCGATTCATCGTTGCGTTTTCTGGCGGAACACGGTGCGCGAGAGGATATTCAATGCCAGCACGCTGAAGGTCACCAGCAAGGCGCCGCCCCAGGCCAGCGAACGCCAGTTTTCATACGGGCTCATGGCGAACTGGTAGATCACCACCGGCAGGTTGGCCATCGGCCGGTTCATGTCGGCGCTGAAGAACTGGTTGTTCAGCGCGGTAAACAGCAGCGGCGCGGTTTCGCCCGAGATGCGCGCCACCGCCAACAGCACGCCGGTCACCACGCCAGCCTTGACCGCGCGCAGGCGCACCATCATGGCCACCTTCCAGCGCGGCGCACCGAGCGCAAATGCGGCTTCGCGCAGGCTGTTGGGCACCAGCTTCAGCATGTTGTCGGTGGTGCGCACCACCACCGGAATGGCGATGAGCGAAATCGCGAAGGTGCCGGCCCAGCCGGAAAAGTGCCTGACGTTGGCAACATAGATCGCATACACGAACAAGCCGATCACAATCGACGGCGCCGACAGCATGATGTCGGTGACAAAGCGGGTGATCTGGGCGAACCAGCTTTCTTCGCCATACTCGGCCAGGTAGATGCCGGCCAGGATGCCGATCGGCGTGCTAATCAGTGTCGCCGCCCCCACCATCATGAGGCTGCCGACGATCGCATTCATCAGGCCGCCACCGTCGCTGTCCGGCGAAGGCGTGGTCTCGAGGAACAGGGCCGGGCTGATCGCACCGAAACCCTTGATCAGCAGCGTTGCCAGGATCCACATCAGAAAGGCAAGGCCGACCAGCATCGCGGCAAATGACAAGGCGATGCCGATGCGATGCGCCAAAAGGCGGCGGCGATAGACGGGATTGCTGCTGTTGCTCATGCTTGCGCTCCTTCCTTGCGCGCCATGGCGAGCAACATCAGTTTTGCCGCCGACAGGACGATAAATGTGATCACGAACAGAATCAGCCCAAGGGCGAACAGCGAGGAGACATGCAAGCCGGATTCAGCTTCGGCGAATTCGTTGGCCAGGGTCGATGCGATGCTGTTACCGGGCGCAAACAGCGACCACGACAGCTTGTGCGCATTGCCGATCACGAAAGTGACTGCCATGGTCTCGCCCAGCGCGCGGCCGAGGCCGAGCATGACGCCGCCCACCACGCCGTTCTTGGTATAGGGCAGGACCACCTTGCGCACCACTTCCCACTTGGTGCAGCCGAGGCCGTAAGCCGATTCCTTCAGCACCGTCGGCACGATTTCAAAGACATCCCGCATCACCGAAGAAATGAAGGGAATGATCATCACCGCCAGGATCAGGCCGGCGGCCAGGATGCCCATGCCCATCATCGGGCCGCTGAACAGGACGCCGATCACCGGCAATTGCCCCAGCGTCTGCTTCAGCAAAGGTTGCACATACTCAGCGAACAGAGGGGCAAAGATGAACAAGCCCCACATGCCGTAGATGATGCTGGGCACACCGGCCAGCAATTCCACCGCGGTGCCGAGCGGACGCTTGAGCCAGGCCGGGCAAATCTCGGTGAGGAAAAGCGCGATGCCGAAACTCAAGGGAAAGGCGATCAACAGCGCGATGAAGGACGTCGCCAGGGTGCCGGCGATGGCGATCAGCGCGCCGTACTGATCATTGACCGGGTCCCATTCGACGGTGGTGATAAATGCCCAGCCGAACTCCCTGAACGCAGGCCAGGCGCCGATCAGAAGCGAGACGAGAATGCCGACCAGCACCAGCAGAACGAACAGGGCAAAGCCCAGGGTGATTTTATGGAACAGGAAATCCTGCCAGCGTTGCCGGCGCATGACGCCGGCAAGCTTGGGATTACCGACGCTGTCAAGGCTGGCGGGGGAAGGCCTGGAAGCCGTCATGGCGGAAGAAGGCGGTGCGTTCATGGATGCTGGTCGTGAATGTCTGTCGTTCGCAGGCTTACCAGATTGGCTTGCCGGCGCCATCCTTCAGCTGGGTTTTCCAGGCATCCTGGATCAGCTTGACGACGGTGGGCGGCATGGCGACGTAATCCAGGTCGGTGGCCATGGCGCCGCCATTCTTGAAGGCCCAGTCAAAGAATTTCAGCACTTCCTTGCCCTTGTCGGCATCGGCCTGCGCCTTGTGCATGATGATGAAGGAGGCGCCGGTGATCGGCCAGCTCTGCTTGCCGGCCTGATCGGTCAGCACCACGGCAAAGCCCGGGGTCTTGTCCCACTGGGCGCCGGCGGCGGCGGCCTTGAAGCTCTCGTCGTCCGGTTGCACCCACTGGCCGTCGCGGTTTTTCATCTGGGCATGGGCCATCTTGTTTTTCTTGGCATAGGCGTATTCCACATAGCCAATCGAGTGCTTGATGCGCTGGACATTGGCGGCGACGCCTTCATTGCCCTTGCCGCCCATGCCGGCGGGCCACTTGACGGCGGTGCCGGCACCCACGGTCGACTTGAAGTCGGCGTTGGCCTTGGACAGGTAATCGGTGAACAGGAAGGTGGTGCCGGAACCGTCGGCGCGGTGCACCACGGTGATTTCGTCGGCCGGCAGCTTCACGCCGGGATTGTCGGCAGCGATTTCAGCAGCATTCCACTTCGTGATCTTGCCCAGGTAAATTTGCCCAAGCACCTGGCCGGAAAGTTTCAACTGTCCCGGAGCCAGGCCCGGCACATTATGGACCGGCACCACGCCGCCCATGATGACTGGGAACTGCATCAAACCTTCCTTGTCCAGGTCTTCCGCTTTCAGGGGCATGTCGGAAGCGCCGAAATCAACGGTCCTGGCCTTGATCTGCTTGATGCCGCCGCCGGAACCGATCGACTGGTAATTCATGTCATTCCCAGTTGCCTTCTTGTAGGATTCCGCCCATTTGGAGTAGATCGGGTAGGGAAAAGTCGCACCGGCGCCGGTAATGCTGGCGGCCTGGGCCACCTGCAGCACACAGGCGGCACCGGCAGCGATAAAAAAGGATTTGAGGTAGTAAGCGAGTCGCATGGGAACTCCTTGAAAAAAGACTTTTCGTTGGCAGGCCATACTCTAAATGGCAATTATGACGACTTGATGACAAGAAATTTCCTAAACGCACAAAAATGACATGCTATTTTGTCATGTCATTTCCGTGTCACACTTGCTTGTCATCTGCCAGACATCGAGCTGCAAAACCCCAATCCGGGCCAACTCGCCCGTATGACAGACGGCACCTGCTTAAAATTCTTGCAACTATAGATTTACCCCAGTGCCTGTGCCGCCAGATGCAGCAGGAGACCAACCAGGCCGCCGACCAGCGTGCCATTGATGCGGATATATTGCAGGTCCTTGCCAACATGCAATTCAACTTTCCGGGCGATTGTGTCGGCATCCCATTTCCCGATGACGCGCTGGACCAGTTGGGCGATTTCACCGCGCCGATGCACGATAGTTTCTGTAGCGAAAGCTCTCAGCCAGCGGTTGAACTTGGCGCTCACGGCGCGATCCTGCTCCAGCGCGCGGGCCAGGGCTGTAAGCGCCTGCTCCAGGCGGATCACGGCTTTGGAGTCTTCCGCTCCGGCATCCCGCGTCAATCTTTCCCTGATGTCATGCCATAACTGCGTAAGGTAGGCGCGAAATTCTTCCTGGGCCAGGGTATCGCGCACCATGCCTGCCAGCCGCGCTTCATATTCTGGAGAAGTTTTGAGCTTGTCGATCAGGTTTTGCGTAGCGATTTCAAAGCGGCCGCGCCATTCGCTATCCTCTTCCCGCATTTCATTGAGAATATTGTTTAATTCTTCGAGCAAGCGCTCAAAGAATTTTTCATCGATCGAGCGCGGCAGCCAGCGTGGCGAGCTGTCATGGATTTTCTGACGGATGTAGGGACGATTGTGGTCCAGCGCGTCGGCGGCCAGATCGATGACATGGTCGAAGACCCGCTGATGCTGGCCGCCGGCCCGCAATATCCCCAGGAGCTCGCCCAGCAGCGGCGCGAATTGCACTTCCCGCAAGGCGGCAGTGACACGCTGCTGGAGGAACTGGCCGACATCTTCATCCTCGATCATGCGCAGCAAGGCGGGAATGGCACCCGCCAGATGGCGCGCCAGCCGGCGGCTGCTGCCCGGCGCTTCCAGCCAGGCCGCCAGCGCAGCAGTAAAGTCGACATCGCGCAATTCCTCGCTGATGACGGTGCGCGTCATGAAATTATGTTCCAGAAAATTGGCGATACTGACGCCGATGCGATCCTTGTTTTTCCGGATGATCGCCGTATGGGGGATCGGCAAGCCCAGCGGATGCTTGAACAGCGCCGTCACGGCGAACCAGTCGGCCAGCGCGCCGACCATGGCGGCCTCGGCAAAGGCGCGCACCAGGGGCAGCCAGGAATAAGCTGATTCAAAACGCCTGGCGACAATGAATACCAGCGCCATCAGGAGCAGCAAGCCGGTGGCAATGCGGCGAAATTTCGCCAGTTGGGCGAACTGCTCCTGCTCGAGAGTGGAAACGGGATCCGTTTTCATGATGGACGGCGCTCTCCGAAGTCAAACGGCCGGCAGCATGAGACCCTGCCCGATGCTGCATGCAGCGCTGAAGCGATCGCGACCGATCCGGCCGCCGCCTCACATGCCGGCCGCCAGCAGACGCTCGAAGTCTTCAGCGGCGATCGGCTTGCTGAAGTAATAGCCTTGCATCTCATGGCATCCTGCCTCCTGCAGGAAGCGCATCTGGCGCTCTTCCTCGACTCCCTCGGCCGTAACCGTCAGTGTAAGCGCATTGGCCATGGCGATGATGGTTTGGGTCAAGGCAACCGAATCGCGGTGGTCGGGAATACCTTTAATAAAGGAACGATCGATTTTCAGATTAGAAATTGGAAATCGCTGCAAATAGGAAAGCGATGAATACCCGGTGCCGAAATCGTCCAGCGAGAACACTACCCCAAGACTGATCAGGGCATCGAACATGGGCTTGAGCTTGTCGCTATCGCCGATCAGCAGGCTTTCGGTGATTTCCAGTTCCAGCGCCTGCGCCGGCAAGCCGGTTTGCCGCAGCACATGGCTGACTGTTTCGACCAGAATGTCATCCTGAAACTGCCGGGGCGACAGGTTGACCGCGATACGCAAATCCGGCGCCAGATGCCGGCGCCATTCGGCAGCCTGGCGGCATGCCTGTTCCAGCACCCAGCGGCCCAGCGGCACGATGAGGCCAGTCTCTTCCGCCACCGGGATGAAATCGACTGGCGAAATCAGGCCTTGTTCGGGATGCCGCCAGCGCAACAGCGCTTCCGCGCCGACGATGCGACCACTTGGCAAATCGATTTTTGCCTGGTAATGCAGCAAGAATTGCTGGCTGTTCAGGGCATGCCGCAAATTCTTTTCGAGATGGTAGCGGCGCTGGCTGCGGGTATTCAATTCCTGCGTATAGAACTGGTAATTGTTCCGGCCGCCTTCCTTGGCTGCATACATGGCCGAATCGGCGCAGCGCAACAAGGTATTGCCATCGTCGCCATCGTCCGGGTGCACGCTGATGCCGATTGATACGCCGAGATAATACTCGTAGCCGCGCAGGCTGAAGGGTTCGGAAATGACCCGCAGCATGCGCTCGGCCAGGCCGGTCAGGTAACTGGCGTCATCGAAGCCTTCGGCCAGAACCACGAATTCATCGCCGCCCAGCCGCGCCAGCGTATCGGTTTCACGAATGCAGGATGAAAGCCGGGCCGTCACGGTTTGCAGCAACTGGTCGCCGGCTTCATGGCCGATGGTATCGTTGACATGCTTGAAGCGGTCGAGGTCGAGAAACAACAGCGCGATCCGGTGTTTTTTCCGCTGTGTCAGCGACAGCGCATGCCCGAGGCGCTCCAGCAGGAAGGCGCGGTTGGGCAAACCAGTCAGGGAATCGTGCGAAGCCAGAAATTTCAGGCGCTGCTGCGCCTCCTTGACCGCGCTGACGTCGGTAAAGGAAATCAGCACCGAGCTGACATCCGTTTCCCCCGCCTGGCGGATCGGCAAGATATTTTGCGAGACCCAGACGATGCTGCCTTCGGCGGTTTCCACGCCCATCGTCAGATTGAGGATGGCTTCGCCCTTGCGCAGGGCAACGTGGCTGGGCAATTGACTGCTGAGGATTTCACTGCCATCCTCGGCAAACCAGCGGCGCAAGCCCAGGTCCTTCTTGCCGACAGCGCTGCCGGCAGGCAGGCGCAGGATACGTTCCGCGCTCGGATTACACGCGACAATGGTGCCGTCGCGCGCCTGTACCATGATGCCTTCAGCCAGACAATTGACGACAGAACGATAACGCTCCTCGCTCTCGTGCAGGCTGCGCTCGACACGGTCTTTCTGCACCGCCACCCCAACCAGGTGCGTAATATTGCTGACGAAATTCAGGTCATCCTTGCTGGGCAACTGCGGTTCGGCATAGTAGACATCGAGCGCGCCCAGCACGGTGCCGGAAGCGGCGCGCACCGGCACCGACCAGCAGGAGCGCAAGCCATGCGCCAGCGCCGCCTCGCGCAAGCCGATCCAGAGCGGGTCGCTGGCGATATCGCCGGAAATCACCGGCTGGTTGAGGAAAACGGCGGTGCCGCAGCAAGCCGCCTGCTCGCCGATCGCCATGCCATTCACGGCATTGACATAGGCGTCGGGCAGCGAGGGCGCGGCAGCGATCTGGATGCGTTTGCCGGAGAGATCGAGCAGGGAAATCGAACAGCAGATCTGGCCGACGATCCATTCGATGCCCAGGCAGACTTCACGCAGGATATCCTTGAGCGGCTCATCCAGCGCTATCATTTCCAGAATGATTTTTTCGTGATGCAGCGAATCCTTGGCGCGAGTGGCTTCCTGCGCCGCCAGGCGGTGCCGCTCCTCGCTGAAATGCAACGCGTCTTCAGCCGCCTTGCGCGCCGTGATATCGCGTGCCAGCACCTGGATGGCCGGCTTGCCGCCATACATGAAAGGCGCGGAACACACTTCTACATCGATGACCTGGCCATCGCGCCGCACGTATTTCTGTTCCACCGAGGGTGCGGACTGCCCTGATTCAAGCATATCGGCGATGCGCGCTTTCGCCTTGGCCAGATAGGATGGATGAAGCACTTCCGTCACCGGCAAGCCGATCAATTCCTCGGCAGATTCTCCACACAACAGACGTACGCCGGCGGCATTGATATACACCAGCATGCCATCTTGCAAAACAAACAAGGCGTCAGGCGAAAGCTGCACCAGCATTTCATAACGGTCATCGCCGGCGAACGCACTTGTTGTTTGAGCATGTTTCTGTGTGGAAGCCATGCCAGATTCTAGCGCCTGTTGGTTAAAAATTGTCAACTTAATAGGGAAAATATTTCCATACAGAATTATTTTATTTAATTTTCAACGGTGAATAGTTGCCATTTTTGCCTTTAGCCTTAAAATCTCCCTTTTCCCGTCCTGTCCGGGCTCCTGCGTCTTCTCGCAACAAACCATGAATACAAAAAAAACCATCCTCGTCACTGGCGCCGCCGGCTACATCGGCTCCCACACCTGCGTCGAATTGCTGGAAGCGGGCTATGCCGTCATCGGCCTCGATAATCTGGCCAACAGTTCGCGCGCGTCGCTGGCGCGCATCGAGCAGATTGCCGGCGTTGCCCTGCCCTTCCATTGCGCCGATGTGCGCGACCGCGCGGCGCTCGATGCGATCCTGGCGGCTCAGCCGGTCGATGCCGCGATCCACTTTGCCGGCCTGAAGGCAGTCGGCGAATCGGTGGAGCAGCCGCTGGCCTATTTCGACAACAACGTCAGCGGCAGCCTGACCTTGCTGCATGCGCTGCAGCAGGCTGGCGTGCGTAAATTCGTCTTCAGTTCCTCGGCGACGGTATACGGCGATCCCGACAGCGTGCCGATCGCCGAAACCGCCCGCCTGTCGGTCACCAANNCGCTACTTCAATCCGGTCGGCGCCCATCCGAGCGGGCTGATTGGTGAAGATCCTACCGGCATCCCCAACAACCTCATGCCCTTCGTGGCCCAGGTTGCCGTCGGACGCCGGCCGCGCCTGTCGGTGTTCGGCAACGATTATCCGACGCCGGACGGCACCGGCGTGCGCGACTATATTCACGTGGTGGATCTGGCGCGCGGCCATGTCGCCGCGCTGGACCGCCTGTTCAGCGCCAACCGGGGCTTTACCGTCAACCTCGGCACCGGCCGGGGATACAGCGTGCTGGAAATCGTGCGCGCCTTTGAAGCAGCCAGCAGCCGGCCTGTCCCGTATGACATCGTCGGCCGCCGCCCCGGCGATATCGCGGTTTGCTACGCCAATCCGACAGAGGCGCGCGAAGTGCTGGGATGGCAAGCGAAGAAGGGACTGGAAGAAATGTGCGCCGATCATTGGCGCTGGCAGAGCATGAATCCGCAGGGTTTTGCCAGCTGAAAAAGGAAATGCCGGCAGCTCTCCAGCCTGCCGGCATTTCCAGCGCTACGGGAATTGAGTTGCTTACCCAGGGAGGCAATGCACTACCGCCTGCCTGGGCACTCGCTGCTGTTGAATATTGAGGCAATCAGGGCAGCCAGTCGTGGCTGCCTCTTCATCGCGAGGAAATTCAGCAAAGCCCCTTGATCGCCTGGGTCGGCGGGCAATAGCCTTCCGCGCCGGGTTTCGGTTGCGCGCCATACGGATGAACGGAAGGCGTTTCATGCGTTGCGCAAGCAGACAAAAAGCTGCCGGCCAATACCAGCAGCGCCACGAGTTTTTTCATATGTAAATCCAGTACTGGTCCGGTTCGAGTGTAGCCGGAGCCGGAAAACTTTCCGTACGCTACCCAACAAAGTATTGGCGGCACGAGGGATTGCAGGCGGGCGCGCCCGGAGATTGCTCCGGCACGCGCCATGTTATTTCTGCGGAACTGTATTTTGATCTACCAGCCCCGCTTCTGCCAACCGTTTTTTGCAAACAAACCCATGATTTGCATGCGCTTTTTGCAATCTCAGGCCGATTTGTCCGGCGCACCGTCCCCGGCATAGGAGGAATGCAGATGCACCGGCTTTGCTGAACGTTTGCGCAAGCGGATATTGAGCATCTCCACCACCACCGAGAACGCCATGGCGCTGTAGATATACCCCTTGGGCACATGATGGTCGAAGCCCTCGGCGATCAGCACCACCGCCACCACCACCAGGAAGGACAAGGCCAGCATCTTGATGGTCGGATGCGCCGAAACAAAGCGGCCGATCGGACCGGCGAACACCATCATCAGGCCCACCGACGCCACCACGGCGGCGATCATCACTTGCACCTGCTCGACCATGCCGACCGCGGTAATGATGGAATCCAGCGAAAACACCAGGTCCACCAGCATGATCTGCAGGATCACCGCGACCATGGTCGACTTGACCGCACTGGAAGCATGTCCTTCCTCGCCTTCCAGCGACTGGTGGATTTCACCCACGCTCTTCCACAGCAGGAACAGGCCGCCCGCTATCAGCACCAGGTCGCGCCCGGAAATTTCCTGGCCCAGCACCGTGAAGATCGGCGCGGTCAAGCCAATGATCCACGACAGGATCAGTAACAGGCCGATACGCATGAACATGGCGATGAACAGGCCCAGCTTGCGGGCGAATTCCCGTTTTTCCGGCGGCAGCTTATCCACCAGGATGGCGATGAAAATGATGTTATCGATGCCCAGCACCAGTTCCAGGGCGGTCAACGTGGCGAAAGCAATCCAGATCTGCGGGTCGGCTAATAATTCAAGCATTTATTTATCACTTCTTTTTTGGAAAGATGCCATGCTAAGCGACTTGAAATTCAAATAAAAGCGAAGATAATAGAATCCTTGCTTCCAAAAAATAGAAGAAACCAGATGAAGACCACCGGCTTGAATTATCGACACCTGTATTTCTTCTGGATTGTCGCCAAGGAAGGCAGCATTACCCACGCTGCCGAACGCCTGGGTCTGGCGATCCAGACCATCAGCACCCAGCTCGGCTTGCTGGAGCAATCCCTCGGCAAATCGCTGTTCGCGCCGCAGGGCCGGCGCCTGGTCCTGACCGAAGCCGGCCGCATCGCCTTGCGCTTCGCCGACCAGATTTTCCTGTTAGGCGAGCAGATGCAGGAAGCCCTCGCCGACTCGGATGTGGGGCGCACCATGCGCCTGACGGTCGGCCTGTCGGATTCGCTGCCCAAGCTGATTGCCTCGCGCGTCCTGCAGGCTGCACTGCGCTTGCCGGAAAAGATCAAGCTGGTCTGTTACGAAGACCGCTTCGAAACCCTGCTGGGCGATCTTTCGGTGCATAAACTCGATGTCGTGCTGGCCGACCGTCCCGTGCAATCCGGCACCACCCTGCGGGTATTCAGCCACTTGCTGGGGGAAAGCGACATCATGCTGTTCGGCCTGCCGGCACTGACAAAAAAATACCGCCCGAATTTTCCTGATAGCCTGAATGGCGCTCCGCTCCTGCTGCCGACCCGTAACAACGCCATCCGCGGGCGCATTGATCATTGGTTCGAGACGCATAACCTGCGCCCGGACATCGTCGGCGAATTCGACGACAATGCCCTGCTCAACACTTTCGGCCGCAATGGCATGGGCCTGTTTCCCGCTCCTTCGGCGCTGGCCGCGGATGTGGAAGCGCAATTCGGCGCCACGCCGGTCGGGGAACTGCAGAATGTGCATGAGCAGTTCTATGCCATCTCGAATGAACGCAAGATCAAGCACCCGGCGGTCGATGCCATCCTCGCGGCGATCCATGGCTAGCCGTGATGGCTGGTTTTGCTATTTTCACGGCCAGCCAATTCCAGTAGTATTCGCTGTAACAATTAAAGATAAAGCCAACCTGGAGACATCCATGCCTGACACCGAGCTGCCGGCGGCGCGCCATGTCCTGCCCATGACACCCATCGCGCCCATCCCTTCCGCATCTGGCTGCCGCTAGGCCGTCCGCCGCTTCGGCGCGGCATTCCGCGCGCCGGATCCGCCGCTTTTTGGGAGAATCCTGACCGTGAAATTTTCCATTCCAGTGCTATTTGGCTGCAGCGGCATCAGCTTTGCGCTTGGCTTCGCCCTTGCCTGGCAAATTTTGCCGGCAGCGTCCCCATCCGAGCCGATGTCCGGTCAGGCCGGACAGACTGCGCCAGTGGCATCCGGCGGGACCAACCAGGTCGCCGACCTGTGGAATGGCCGGGGCGCGCCGATCGCCGCCGCGCCCCGGCATCCTGCGCTGGACAACGCGCGCATCGCCGCACCCGCCAGCGACGAAGAACAGAAAATGCGCGAACGCGCGCAATCCGATTCGGCCTTTCTGCGCAGCCTGATCCAGCGTTACGAGAGCGAACGCGATCCGGCAATGCGCGAGACCATCAAGTCGGTGCTGGCCACGGTGCAAAAGCCGGAAGCGCTGGCGTTTTTCTCGCGGCTAGCCAGTAGCAGCGACCCCGGCCAACGCAAGGAAGCTTACGCCATGCTGCAGCAAATGGCGCCCGATTCGCCCGAGATGCGCCATGTATTGAAGCAGGCGCTCGCCTCCGAACAATCGCCGGAATTGCTGGCGAAGGCGATCGCCGCTCTCCAGCCTGGCGCCGTCGAGCCGGCAGAATCGGCAGCGATCATGGCGCAACTGGGCAATCTGGCGCAGCATGCCGACCCCGCTGTGCGCAGCCAAAGCGTGCTGCAACTGGGACAATGGGACAAGACCGGCGCAAGCCAGGGCCAGCTGGCGCAGGCGCTGGCTGATTCGGCTCCTGAGGTGCGCCAGGCAGCCATCTTTGCCATCGCCCAATCCGGCGCCCGCAGCGATGCCTTGAAATCGGCGCTGCTGCACATCATCAGCAATGGCAGCGAAAGCAAGGCGGTCCAGGGCAGCGCGCTGCAAGTACTGGAACGCTTCCCCTTGAACAAGGAAGAATATGCGCGCTATACGCAGGCGCGGGCCCAGGCCGGGTTATGAGCGCGCCAGAGTCAGGACATGGCAATGAAACGCACCATTAGCAAGGCTTTCGCAACAGCAGAGAACACAGAGCAACAGGAAGCATCCCTGTCGCCGGCCGCCGCCATTTTCTCCGGCGATCTCGACAAGCGCATCCTCGCCGTGATCCTCGAAAGCGCGGATGTCAGGGATGAAGCCAGCCTGACGCGCCTGGTCAATGGCGCACTGCGCGAAGTGATCCCGCATGAAATGCTGGTATGCGGCATCGGCGGCATCAGCCCGCAAGGCAATTTCGTCCGCAAATTCTTGCAGTTCAACTGCCCTTTCGAATGCTATGAGTATTACGCTGAAATGCTCAGTTCGGACGGGCGCGTCAACAGTCCCCTGATACAGAAATGGCGCGACAGCCTGGAACCGGTGTTTTTCCAGGCCGGACGCGATGACGCACAATTCCCTGCCGACTGGGTGCACCTGTTCAATAAATACAAGATGCGCAACATCCTCGGCCATGGCGTGGTCGACCTGACCGGTTCGCAATCGAGTTATTTCATTTTTTCGCGCCTGGAAGGCGAAGTCGGACCGCAACAGGCTTTTTTGCTGAAAATTCTGACGCCGCACCTGCACCTGGCGCTCGCGCGTGCAATTGCCGACGTACAGGAATACCAGGCATTTATCGGCAAGACCGGCAAGCCCTTGAGCGAACGGCAAAGCGAAATCCTGTATTGGATGCACGAGGGTAAGACCAACTGGGAAATTGCCAAGATCCTCAGCCTGACGGAATTGAACGTCAAGTACCACATCGACCAGATTTTTTCCAAGTTGGGCGTGCGCAGCCGCGTCAACGCCGTAGCCAAGGCGCACGAGCTGGGATTGGTAAAGGCGCCCCGTAGTTAAGTCCAGCGTTTTAAGCGCATGCTGACGTATTTTTTATCAACAACAATTAAACCTTGCAAAACAGAAACTTAAGCGTGCCGGACCGGGCTTATCCACAGGCTTGTCCACGATTAATGTGAGTAAGCAATAAAAACTCTCTTGCAGCTGAAATTGTCTACCAGCCGATGCTTTTGCTTCTACCCGATGATTCCGCCCATACCACAAATAAAACCTAATTTCCACAAGGAAATGATACTGCATTATAATGTAATAAAATATATAATCAATGTTTGGCAATACCTGAGATGATTCAAGCAATTGGCGCCACTTTTCATTGATAGAACTGGGCTCCGGGAATCGTCTCCGGTATCGGCAAGCGCAAATCGAAGCCTCGCTCGTGCGAGGTTTTTTATTTGGGCCGTCTCGACTGCCGTAGCATAGTCACAACCTCAAAAGCTTTTTTCGCCTTGATCGCAAATTGGTCTTACCTGCGCAATATGTCGCGCGGAACTCTTGCACGTGTCGCCATTGCCTGGTGCTTGATTCTGCTCGTGCTTGCGGGATACTGGACTCATCTGCAATATTCGCATGAGACCCAACTACAGCAAGCCAGAACAGAAATGCAGCTGCGTGCGGCGCAAACTGCCCATGCCATGGCGCTGCAGACCAGCACCCTGATCGATCAGGTGGATTACATCGCACAGAGCATGGGCGAACACTGGCTCAAGGATGGCAAATCCGATTTCCGGAGCGCCATTTCGGTAGCTCAGGAGATGCTTCCCGATGGCGCCCTTATCCAGGTTGCCATCGCCGACAAGCATGGCGATATCGTCTTTTCCAATCTGACAAAGGATAACGAAAGCGCCTCGCGGATTTCGATCGCCGACCGCGAGCATTTCAAAATCCATCGCCAGCGCCAGCCGCCCCGGCTTTTCATCAGCCATCCCGTGTTCGGCAGGGTTTCACAGCGATGGGCGGTGCAGTTTTCCACGCCGATTTTCGACAAGGGGAATTTTGCCGGCGTGACGATCATCTCGATCTCGCCGGAATACCTGTCGCGTGCCCTGAAGGATATTTTTCCCGAGCCAGGAAATGTGGCGGTATTGCTGCGCGATGATGGCGCGTATCTGGCGCGTTCACACAATCTCGATAAAGTGCTGGGCAAGTCGGTCCCATCCGACCGTCCCTTTGTAACCTCCTCGAAATTACAGTCCGGCTCCTATGAGGCGATTGCCCCGGTCGATGGCGTTCATCGCCACTATGCCTGGCACCGCACGCCGAATGCGCCGCTGATCCTGACTTTGGGTTTGAGCGATGACAAGGCCCTCGCGCCAGTGCGCGCGTCGATCCGCGCCAGCATGCTGCAAAATGCCCTGGGTATCGGCCTGCTGCTGCTGGCGTCAATCTGGATCACCTTGCTTTACCTGAAAAATCGCCAGCAAACCATGGCCCTGGTCAGCAGCAGCGAACAGCTGGCACTGGTGCTGCGCGGCGGCAATCTCGGCACCTGGGATTGGGATTTGACGACTGGCAAACCCCAATTCAACAAGCGCTGGGTAAACATGCTGGGTTATCAGGCGCCGCAAGTGCCGATCACTCCTTCCGGCTGGGAAAAACTGGTTCATCCTGACGACCTGGAGCAAGTCCGCGTCGCGCTCAACAGGCACTTGCGCGGCGAAGCCGCGCAGTATGAAGCCGAATACCGTATACGACACCATGATAGCCACTGGATCTGGTTTCTCGATCGCGGCAAGGTTGTCGGACGCGGACCGGATGGCCAGCCCCTGCGCATTGCCGGCACGGTGCTGGACATCACCGCGCGCAAGCATGCGGAAGCGGCGGAAGCCGAATACCATGAGCGGACGGCCACGCTGCTGCAGCGCTTCCCCGGCGGGGTGCTGATGGAAGATGCGGAAGACGCGGTCGTGATGACCAACCAGCTGTTCTGCGACCTGTTCGAACTGCCGAATGCCCCGGAAACGCTGAGCGGTTTGCCGCACGCGCGGCTGCGCGACATGCTGGGCGAATCGCGCGCCGACTGGCTGCACATCCCGGACGGCCGCGGCCGCGAGCAGCGCAAAACCATCGAAGTGACCACCCCGGGCGGACGCGCGCTGGAGATCGACTGGGTGCCCATCACGCACGAGAAGGATTACCTGGGCCGGGTCTGGCTGGTGCGCGACATCAGTGAGCGCAAGCAACAGGAAGCCAGGCTGACCGCCCTGGCGACGACGGATGGCCTGACCGGCCTTCCCAACCGGCGCAGTTTCATGTCTTACCTGGAATCCCTCCTCAGAAATGGCGCCATCGCTGGCCGGGATAGCGGCGCCTTGCTGATGCTGGACCTTGACTACTTCAAACGCGTCAACGATACGTATGGCCATCCCATCGGAGATGTCGTGCTGCAGCACACTGCCCGCATCATCCGCGACTGCCTGCGCGAAAGCGATACCGCAGGCCGCCTTGGCGGTGAAGAGTTTGCCGTGCTACTACCCAGAACCAGCCTTGAAGATGCCCGTGCGCTGGCAAACCGGTTGCGCGAAAAACTGGCCGGCTCGCCCGTCCCGACCGAAAAGGGTGACATCCCCATCACCATCACCATCAGCATCGGCCTGACGATGCTCGCCGGCGTCAGTGCCAAACAGGCGCTCAGCCAGGCCGATGAAGCCCTGTATGCAGCCAAGACTTCCGGCCGCAATCAGGTGCAGGTCTGGCTGCCTTGACACTTCAACGCCGATAGGGGCTGTTCGCCGGCGGGGCCACGTGCGGCGTCAGGTCGTAGGCTTCCTCCGTTGATACTTCCACCCGCATTTCTCCGATCGCGATGGCCCGGCCTTTCGGCGAGTTGTTGCCGCTGACGCGCACCAGCGACACAGTCAGCTCCCTGAAACCGTCCGCCGGCAGATTGGCCAGCACATCGGTTGCCGGGAAGGTGATTTGCGCCGCGCCGCCATGATGAGCATGGTGCGAAGCGGCCTCGATCTCGAAGGAACCGATCGTGCCCAGCAAGTGCCCTTCAGCGGTCGCCGCCGCATCGCCGCGTTCGGGCAGATTCAGATAGACCTTGTAATAAAAACCGCCCGCCTTGCCGGCCGGGAGCATCCTGATATTGTCGAGCACGACTACAACGGACTTGTAGCCGTCCGCCGGCGTGGCGCCCTGCGGCCTCTCTCTGGGCCTGACCGCGAGGGTCTGCAGGCGCCGGCTGTCCGCATCCTGTGCGACGGGCACTTGCACGCTGACGGAATTTTCCGTCAGGCCGATATCCCGCGCCCCGCCGATCGAGCGCCTGCCCGCGGCAATCGCGCGCGGGCCGGTAGCGGCAAAATCACCGACGGGTGGCCGGCCGCGCTGCCGCCCCAGCTGCGCCTGCACGCGCATGATCCTGCCCTTCTTCAACGCCTGTGCAGGCAGCGCAGTCGGCGTCGTGTTATCCGCATAGTCGGTGCCGACCCAGTTGGGGTGATAGCACTGCGAGCGCGGCAGCGTCAAGTCGGCGGAAACGCGGAAGCTGCCGGACCAGTATGGCGAGGAAGTCCAGGGAATGCCCTTGCCGTCAGGCAGGGCCCACGCATGCCAGAGACGGTCGACATTGGCATGGTGAAGGAAGAACAGCAGGTCGTGCGGCGCCTGCATGGTCCCCATGATGCCGCCGATGATGTTATGCACCGGATTATGCGGAGCGTCCTCCAGCAAGGGCTCGAATGCATTGCTGGTGCCGCGCTGGAAGTTCCATATCGACGGATTGAACGGACTGAGCGTGAGCGCGCTGAAGACATTGGTATTCGTACGCGGAAGGTACAGCGGATTGTCGCGCGCCGGGTCGGTGAACTCCGCCGGTATCTGCGGATTGCGGTAGTAATCCCAGTAGGGCAGCACCAGGTTGTTGTTGCCCGAGACGATGCGCAGCTGCTGCTCGAAATAATAGAGGTAAGCGCGATGCCAGCCGAGAAAGTACGGGATGGCATGCTGGCCATAGTTGACATGCGCGTTGGCCCAGTACTGCAGGCTCGACCTGCTGCCGGCGTTCGTGTTCGCCCGCATCGTCCGGATCGCATCGATCAAGGAGGCATACTCCGTAGTGGACCTGAATTCCTGCCACTCCGGGCGAATTCTGACGGTCGTCTGGGCAAATGCGGGCCGGCCGGGGAGCGAGGAGAGCGCCAGCGCGGACGCGGCTCCCTGGATGAAAACTCGTCGGCTTATGCGGTGAAGACTCATGGCTTACTCCTGGGACGTTAAACAGCTCCGAAAACAATATTCATCGATATAGGGGTAGTTGTGCATTGCCGATACGCCTCCCGCCCGCCGTGAATAGATGGGGCCATTACGTACATTCCGAGTATGTTTGGATACCTGCCCAAGCGTTTTGAGATGAGTCATGCCTCTCCTGTAGGACAACAGGAGTAATTCGGCATGATCAGAAAAAAATCAGGACTGCGATGAAAGATGCCTCATTCTTGTTACACGAGGCGATGACGCGGGAAGATGAAATCCGTTTCAGGCTCGCAGCGCGCGGGCATGATGCGCGATATGGTCGCCGATGAAGCTGGCGATAAAATAGTAACTGTGGTCGTAGCCAGGCTGTAGGCGCAAGGTCAGTGGATAAGCAGCAGCATCGGCTGCGGCCTGCAACAATTCCGGCTTGAGCTGGGTAGCAAGAAATTCATCAGCGTCGCCCTGGTCGATCAGCAATGGCAGGCGTTCCTGCGCCATCGCGACGAGCTCGACAGCGTCATAGGCGCGCCACGCCGCGCGGTCTTCGCCCAGATAAGCGGAGAAGGCTTTCTGTCCCCACGGCACTTGCGATGGCGCGACGATCGGTGCGAATGCCGACACGCTGCGGTAGCGGCCGGGATTCTTCAGCGCGATGACCAGTGCGCCATGGCCGCCCATTGAATGGCCGCTGATGGCGCGCGCGCCGCTCGCCGGGAAATGCCGCTCGATCAGGCCGGGCAATTCCGCCGTCACGTAGTCATCCATGCGATAGTGCCGCTGCCATGGCGCCTGCGTGGCATTCAGATAAAAACCGGCGCCCTTGCCGAGGTCGTAGCCTTCGGCATCCGCCACCTCGTCGCCGCGCGGACTGGTGTCGGAAACCACCAGGATCAGCCCATGCTCGGCAGCATAGCGCTGCGCGCCGGCCTTGGTGATGAAATTCTGCTCGTTGCAGGTCAGACCGGAGAGCCAGTACAGCACCGGCAGTTTTTCATGCGCCGCCTGCGGCGGCAGGTAGACGGCGAACTGCATGGTGCAGTTCAGCGCCGCCGAAGCATGCCGGTAGACATCCTGCCAGCCGCCGAAGCAGGCGCGGTGTTCCACGCGTTCCAGTTCCATGTCAGGCCTCCCGAAATCAGTAATGAATCACCGTACGGATCGACTTCCCATCGTGCATCAGATCAAAGGCTTCATTGATGCGCTCCAGCGGCAAGGTGTGCGTGATGAAGGGATCGAGATCGATTTCGCCGCGCATCGCCTGCTCGACCATGCCGGGCAACTGGCTGCGCCCCTTGACGCCGCCGAAGGCGCTGCCGCGCCAGACGCGGCCGGTCACCAGCTGGAACGGCCGCGTGCGGATTTCCTGGCCGGCGCCGGCCACGCCGATGATCACGCTCTCGCCCCAGCCCTTGTGACAGCATTCCAGTGCCGCCCGCATGACATCGACATTGCCGATGCATTCGAAGCTGAACTCCACGCCGCCATCGGTCATTTCGACGATGACGTCCTGAATCGGCCTGGCATGGTCTTTCGGATTGACGCAGTCGGTGGCGCCCATCTTGCGCGCCAGCTCGAACTTGCCGGGATTGGTGTCGATGGCGATGATGCGCCCGGCCTTGGCCTGCACCGCGCCCTGGATGACGGCCAGGCCGATGCCGCCCAGGCCAAACACCGCCACGGTGTCGCCCTGCTTGACCTTGGCGGTGTTGTGCACGGCGCCGATGCCGGTGGTGACGCCGCAACCGAGCAGGCACACTTTCTCCAGCGGTGCGACCGGATTGACCTTGGCCAGCGAGACTTCGGCGACCACGGTGTATTCGCTGAAGGTGCTGGTGCCCATGTAGTGGTAGATCGGCTGGCCGTTATAGGAGAAGCGCGTGGTGCCGTCCGGCATCAGGCCCTTGCCCTGAGTGGCGCGCACCGCCGAGCACAGGTTGGTCTTGCCGGATTTACAGAATTTGCACTGGCCGCATTCGGCCGTATACAGCGGGATCACGTGATCGCCCGGCTTGACGCTGGTGACGCCCTCGCCCACTTCCACCACGATGCCGCCGCCCTCATGGCCCAGCACCGCGGGGAACACGCCTTCGGGATCGTCGCCGGAGAGGGTGAAGGCATCGGTATGACAGACGCCGGTATGGGTGATTTTCACCAGCACTTCACCTTTTTGCGGCGGAGCGACGTCGATTTCGACGATTTGCAAGGGCTTGCCAGGTTCGAAAGCAACGGCGGCGCGTGATTTCATGAAATTCTCCTGCGATGATGGATATGAACGATGGAAAGCCGCGGCCTGGCCGCAGCTACTTGAGATAGGAACGCACCAGCAGACTCATCTCGCGCACGCGCGCGGTGCGTTCGGCCTCAGAGGCCGGAGGCTGACCGAACTCTTCGCGGATATGCGCCTCCATCACTTCGGACATGAGGCCATTGACCGCGCCGCGGATGGCGGCGATCTGCTGCAGCACCGCAGCACATTCGACGCCCTCTTCCAGGGCGCGTTCCAGCGCCTCGGTCTGGCCGCGAATGCGGCGCACGCGGGTAAGGACACGCTTTTTTTCCTCTGGAGAATGCGGCATTGCGCGCTCCCTATTTACTATACTAGGGGATAGTATAGTAAATGTTCGTTGAAAGCCAAAATGTCGCTCAAGAAATACAGGCGAAAAAAATTGGTGCCAGAAAAATTAAGCCGTGCTATATTGCATTCAACGCTTGCCCATACCTGAGATGATTCGAGCAAGACGGGGCCACTTTTCACCGATAGAACTGGGTCCCAGGAATCGTCTCCGGTATTGGCAATCACAAAAAAACCTCGCTACGGCGAGGTTTTTCTTTGGGAGATCGGAAACATGATCCTTGATAAAAACACACTCATGTTCAAGCGTGTGGCGATAGAATTCCTCGCCCACCTGTGACGGCATCTGGAAATACCTTTCGATCCGTCACGACAAGCGCTTGAAGGAGCAAGGATCATGACTCAGTCAGCAGCAAAACCCATTCCGGACGGAATGCACTCCGTCACCCCTCACCTGGTATGCGCCGGTGCGGCCGATGCCATCGAATTTTATAAAAAGGCCTTCAATGCGAAGGAGGAAGCGCGCCTGCCGGGCCCGGACGGGAAACTGATGCACGCCATGATCAGCATCGGCGACTCCGCCGTCATGCTGGTGGACGAGAATACTCAATGGGGCACGCTGGGGCCGAAATCGATCAAGGGCTCGCCGGTCACCATCCACCTGTATGTCGAAGATGTCGATGCGATGGTCGCGCAAGCCGTTGCCGCGGGAGCAAAAGTGACGATGCCGGTGGCGAACATGTTCTGGGGGGATCGCTATGGCGCTCTCGAAGATCCGTTCGGCCATCGCTGGTCGGTCGCCACCCATGTGCGCGATGTCAGCATGGAAGAGGCGCAGAAGGCGATGGAACAGATGGGTGGGCAGCAGATGGGTGGGGCGCCGCAAGCTTGAGTTTGGGGGGATTCATCTGGCTTTGGGGTTGCGAGCGCAAAGCTTCTCTCCTCCGCGCGTTGATACTCACTACGGCCCGGCGCTCTGCGCCATCGCCTCATCCACTGCGGCCCGGCGCGCCGCTGCGCGTCACCCCGCCCCGCAGATTCTCCCGGCTTTGCGCTTGCAAGCGCAAAGCTTCGAATCCCACCGCGCGCGCATGCGCGCTCTCTCCGCCAAAAAAAATCCCCGCACATGTGCGGGGATTTTTCCTTTTGAGGGTGGGATTCAAATCTCAGCCCAAACCCCAATAGATATAAGGAACATGACTTACAAAAAATACTTCATGCCCCCAAACATGCCCCCAAAAAACTTTTCTTGGCTATAAAATTGCGCCTTATATATAAAACGCGCACGCGCGCGAAATCACTGCGGGCGCAAGCTGTGGGGAGCAGGAAAAGGAATGTCTCAGCGCCTGTCAGTAGACTGGTTCCGAGTACTAGCCGACCTAAAGTCGGCCGGCGTCAGCATGTATGCCGTTAGCGAGCTGATCGACGTCCCGAAAGGCACTCTCATGGGATGGAAGAACTCCGGCGCCGAGCCCCGTTATTCTGTCGGCGAGCGCCTAGTCGAACTCTGGTGCTCCAGTCTAAATCGTCCCAGGACAGAACTCCCAAAGGAAGTCGCTCCCATATCCTCAGCCAAGATTTAGACTACTGGTCCTGCACATGCTTAGAGCTTTTTTCCCTTGGTCTCTCGCCGGGCCTTCAAAGCCAATTGGCGTGGCGTCGGGTTATCAAACATACTGAAGTCTGGCTCCGTAGCGAGTTCGGGGGGCGGAGTAGGAATGCCTGACATCCGGGAATCATGGTACGCCTTGCTGACTTTGGGAAACCCCATAATGTCGATCACATACGGCCAACGATTTTTATCCAGCCATCTAGTCATACAACTGCGCTGATTCGACTGGCATCCAATCAAGTCAGCTAATTCATTGGCGCTTAGGTAATTACTCATTACTTCTCCAATTTTGCGTTACTTTCGCTCCCTCTCGGACTTTCTTAGCGGCCGTTGACTCGATTTCAGCTCTGGTTTCCGCTCCGACTGCATGGAGGTCGGATATTGCAGGTGCATGCGAAGCACCAGCACAGTATTGTCAACGCGCATACGGGCCGGAATTCCCAGGCTCTGCAGCATCTTTAATTGGTTCGACGGACGTCTGTACCGTGTCAGGTCGTAAAGCTCGTCCTCAGACAAATATAGCTTTTCGGCATTTCCTGCTTTTGCCTCGTCATGCATATTTCCCCCTGGTTGCATGTCTATCTGGATTGGCCAAGTGTTGCATTTGCTACAATAGCACTTCCCCTGACCGACCTGACGGAAGCGAAACGTCTGGTCCGGTACCCGCGCGGGGGCTCCATACCTTGGGCGCGGCACTCAGGAGATTTCATCGGCAGCGCAGATTCTGCGCAAACAATCCATCGCTGCTCGGCCGTCCCTAAAAAAGAGAACTGGTGCCACATGAGAGCTTTTTTATATCCCCTGCTTGCCCTTGCGCCGTTATCTTCCCACGCCGCCGAGGCTTTGCCTCATCTTGGATTTGCCGGGCATGCTGGCCAAGGATGCACTGCATATTCAACGGTAGTGAAGAAACCGCCCAGGGCGCCCATCGAAGTGGACATGTATTTGACGTGCCAATTCGATCAAGCAGTGAAAGAAACCATCGTCCACATTCCGCCGCATTTTTCCCGGATCGAGTCATTCCTTGTCGACTGCGCCGGCAAAGACGCGGCCTTGGCCAAGACCCGGCATTTCAAAAAGCAGTTCTGGCACGATGAAATGAAACTGGACGAGAGCAAGAACCCCAGCTTCATCCCGTACAAAAACAGCGACTATGCGGCCGAGTTCGACCAGATCTGTGCGACAGGTATTGCCGGGTCCGGCGCCGCGGTGCCGTTAGGGTACATGCCCAAGAAAACAAACTAGGAAAGGGGAGAATCATTAAAAAATTAAGTATCTGGCACTGGGTGCTGCTGGCCATAGTGACCTTATTTATCGGGCTACTGACCATAGGTTTAATTAATGCTGTTCGTGACAAAGGTGCAGGTTCAGCAGAAGCTGCTTCATGGATGCAAGCAATCGGATCTATTGGAGCTATTGTTGCGGCATTCATGATAGCCACTCGCCAACATAATGCAGAGCGGGCGCTGGAAGCAGAGAGGCAGCGGCTTACTGACATTCGCAAGCTGAGGGCTGTAAAGGCAGTGTTGGCCCAAATATGCACTCTTAGCAACGCGCTTAATAAAGTTATAAAAACCAATGATGCCGAAGAGCTGTACCACATCGATCCGCAGCTCTTGGCCGATTACAAGGCCGTCTTGCAATCGTTGCCTTTGTTCGAGGTCCCTTCTGGCAGAATGGTTCTTTTCATAAACATCATTCCCAGGGCTATTGACGAAGTGACGATGCGTTTGTTTGGCGCTCACGAACAAGAGAATGATCCGGTTTTTCGCTATGAATGGCTCTTGGCACACGACATAGAAGAGAGAGTTGAGAAGCTCTGCAACGTCGCCACAATCGCGAACAGTGAATGCTTTGATGAGATTGAATCTATGGGCGGATGGAATGCCGAAGAACTGGCTGCGGTCGACACTGACAGTCGCCAAATGACAGATACCCAGAAACTTAAGCAATAGCTTTCAACGCCTCGATCAACGCCTCGCACTTCCCCGCATCAATCGTCACCCCCTTAGAACTGGGGGAATACTCTTTCTTGACCTTGTCCATAACCCAAACGCGAATATCAATGACCTGCCGGCCCTTGTAGGCGCTGCGGGTGATGCGCACTTCTGAGTTGTCATTTTTTCGGATGCTGACTTGTTTCATGGATTGCTCCAGTCTTTCGGCTTCGGCAGCTTGACGCCGTGCAAAGCGAGAATCTTGTCGATGTTATTGATTGCAGACAGCGTGCAGACCACGTGCTGCTTCCACGACCCGCCGCGCCTGGACGCATTCGGCCTGGTGACCGCCTTCACGATCTTCGGCTCCTGCCCCATCGCCGCGAGCTCATCTTCAAGCTTCTTGCGGCTCTGGAGCAGCTTCGCAATTGCATAAGGTGTCATGGATCATCCGCCTGCCATGGCGCTCAAATCCGGTGCCCGGTCCGGCTCAACTTGGCCCGGGGCCCACCAATACCGCTGCCCGAATTCTCGGCTTGCCCTCGATCGCATTCGGGACAAGTAACCAGGCGAGAAATGCTCCTGCAGCTGGTGAAAAACCAAACGATCAAGAGCGGCTTTCGCAAACCATAGGTTGGCCCCGGGCGTGTTCGCCTTGACGAACTTCACCAGCTCGGCGCCAGCGTGCGTTTCCTTCCCGAGCGCCATTTGCACCAGGTTTCCTTGGCTCAGATTCAGAACATCCTCGGCCATCCCGACCACCGGACCCAGCGCCGCCGCGATCGGGCTGCCGCCGTACTGCGATGATTCGGAAAACAGGAAATCCCCGTAAATGCCGAGCGATCCGCCCTTTAGCATGGCCTGAATCCAGTTCCGGACACCTCCCTTTTCAAACGGGTTGAGGTTGCGCGGATCCCGGCCGGACAGCACCTCGTTGATCTGCATCGAGGCGGCGCCCAGCACCGTAGTGGCGGCCATCAGAGTGGCAATGTAGGCCACCTTTCCCCCGGCGGTCTCCGCATCCATGGCGCGGGTCCAGTGCCGGGAAATCATGGAAATGGGGAACGACTTGAACAGGAAAAACGACCGTGTCAGCTCTCCCTTCCAGGTGCCGCGCTGCAGGTTCGACATCATCATCGCCCGCTCTTTCAGGCCGGGCTCGATGACGGCCATGTCGGTTTCCTCCAGCACGGTGCCCAGCAACCGGGTGGCCGCTTTCTCGCGAAGCGCCTGGGGGGTTGCGTTGGGGTCGATCTTGGCCAGCACCTCGTCCGGGATGCGGTAAATCGCCTCCAGCGTCAGCATGGTGTCGTTGCCGTTGCCCCAATCCTCCAGCGCCGCCTTGCGCCAGACCGCGAAATCAGTCTCGGTGATCCCTTTGGATAGCAGGATGCGGTGATCGTGTGTATCCAGCTTGCCCAGGGAATCGAAATCCTTGGTCAGCTGGCCGAGGCTCGACATCATCGTCACGCCAAAGGCACGTTTGCGCGCTTCGGTCAGGGCATTCAGGCCCGAGGCACGCATCACACTGCTGGCCAGCTTGCTGCTGAACGACGCCCCGAGCCCATCCTGCCCGAACCGGTTCAGCGACGAAATGAAGGTATTCATCGCCAGGCCGGCGCGCAGCGCCATACGCTTCTCCACCTGGTTGGCCGGATTCAGGGCGGCCAGCTCATTCGCCAAGATGCGCATCTGCGGCAGGTTGTTGATGCGGGCGGTCAGCTGCAGGGTGGCCTCGTCCGACAGCGACGAAATCACCGCGGAGCCCAGCCGGGACGCCACCAGCCAGGAGCGCAGGGTGTCGAACGTGTTTGCCAGCCATTCCGACGCCACAGGCATGGTCTTGCCGGAAACCATGTTGTACAAGTTGTCCGCGCTGATCGCCTCCTTCTGGATCTTGCCCAGCTTGGTCGGGTCGGCGATCTCCGCCTCTTTCACTGCCTGATCACGGAACAGCCGATAGGTCGCGTCCGCGTTCGGGCCGAGCGTTTCCACCAAGGCGATATTCTTGGCGACACCCGAAATATGCCCCACCAGCACCTCATACAGGGAGCGCTCGCCATACTTTTCCTGGTAGGCGATGTAACTGTCCGCGTCCTTGAAGTGGATCTGGCGCGATTCGCTGCCGCGGTTGGCACGCATGCCGCCGATTTGCGGGGTGCCTGGAGTCTGCTTGTTGGCGCCGCCGGTGGCAATGGTCAGCCAGGCCTCATTCAGGAAACCGGTGATCTGCTCATCGTTCATCAACGAGCCGTCTTCGTTCAGGTACCGGTCACGGTTGAGTTGAGGCAGTATGTCGGCTACCCACTGCTCCCGGCCGGCCTTGGCGACCTGCTGCTGGGAATGATGGTGCGGCATGCCCCAGTCTTCCAGCTGCCCGACGTCGCCGCCGGCACGGTTGAAGCGCTGGCGCAGGGCCTCGGTGACGGTCTTCCACTGCCCGACGCCCTCCCTCGCCTCGCGGATCCCGGAGTTTTCCCCGAACATTTCCCGGATGATGGCGCGGATGCCGTCCATGTTTTCGAACAGCCCGAAGAATTTCGGATTTGAAGCCTCCAAGACGCCTAACATCTGGCGCAGCGCGTCCCGCTCGATCGTCTTCGCCTGGGTCTCGATCGACATGGTATTGCCCTTGGTGTCGGCATGGAAGGCGATCATTCGCTTGATGGCATCCAGGCCGGTGACGCCCTTGGCTGCCAAGTCGCTCAGGTGGGTCTGGATCCGGTCATGGGCAATGATGGTCAGGGCCACGCGCTGCTGCTTCTTGGCGGCCTCGCCCAGCAGCTCATTTGCCGCGCTGCCGGCTGCCTGGTACAAACGGTCCGCTTCGGACTTGCCGAGCCAGTCCGGGTCTTTCCGCTTCCCGTCGCGCAGGTGCCGCGCGATGCGCTCCTCGACTCCCCGGATTTCGTCCGCTTTCAGGCTGCGGCCGACCGCATTTGCCACCGCTTCAATGCATTCTTGTCTCATGATCCCTTCCTCAGGTAACAGTTAATTGCGGCGCCGAAGGCCTGGGCGTCCGTGCGGGCCTGCTGGATACCGTCGTCAGCCTGCGCCAGCGCCTCGCGCGCGGTCAGTTTGGTGCCGTCGTCCAGGGTGATGACCATGTCCCCCACCTCTCGGACAATCTCGCGGGCGTTTTGCACTTCCGGCATCGCCTCCGAAATCCCGGCGTTTTGGCGCGTTTCTGGAGAAAGTGGCATATCACCCCCGGCCGAGGAATTTGGCGCGCCCTGCGATTGATCTGGCGCGCCTGCACCCCTTTCTTGGGCGGCCCGAACCTGGCCGGCGGGGGGTTCTCCCCGATTCCCTGCTAAACTGGCATCAACCGGCCCTTCCTGACCGGCCTGGCGCAATAAGCCGGGCTGTGTATCCTCGGCGCGAGTGTCAGCCCACTTGCCGGGGGACTCAGGATTCAGGCCGGTTTTCGTTTGGTCGGCCAAGTCTTCCGGCTGCACCCTCGGCCGGGCCGCGTCCATCTCCTTTTTCAGCGCGCGGGCGCTATCCAGGTTTTTCTTCGGTCCCACGATCGGCGCCGCAACCCGAATTCCTTGCTCAGTCAGCGCCACGTCCAGCATCACGACATTCTGTTTTTTCAGGGAGCCATCGCTCAGCACCAGGAGCGCATGCTCGCGGTTCAGCGGATTGGGCAAAACCTCGTCGGCATAAAGGGCCGCATCTTCGAGCCTGGAAAGAACGTGGCGGGCAAATGCCGGCTGCAGCTGGGAAATGTGCTTGATGGCGTCGGCGCCGATCTGGACCTCCCGGGCGGCCCCGTTGAACCCGGGCAGGTACTGCCGCAGGCCTGAGGCGCTGTCCGAGTCCATCCTGCCGATGCGAAACAGCACATCCGGCACATTGGCATCGACGGCACGCTTGCTCACCACCTCGTCGAAGAATGGCAGGATGGCTTCCCGCGTGTAGGCGGTGCCGTCCCGGAAAGTCGGCTTCCCGGTCGCCTGATCAACCTCGGCGACTCGCTGCACGCTGCCGGCGAACTCCTCCGGCGCGGGCTCCTTGCCGCGGCGCGCGGCGTGCTCTCCTCTGCCGAGGTATTGCCGCACTCTCGTCAGATAGGCCTGAGTCTCGGCGGCGGCCGGCGCTTCGCCGTTCAGCACCCGGCGTGCCTGGCGCGGCCCGCCGTTGTAGTCGGCGATGACCGCATCGATATTCCCGCCGTACTGCTTCATGGTGTCGCGCAGGTACCGGCCGGCGGCATCGATGATCTGCCCGGGGTCACTGGCATCCGTCACCCCGTACTTTTTCAGGTTTTCCGGCATGAACTGCATGACGCCCTGGGCGCCCTTCGGGCTGACCGCCGTGCTCCCGGATTTCTCGCCGGCGTTTTTCAGGGCATTGATCAGCCCGGCCGGCAGTCCGTATTTCTGCTCGACGGTGGCGGCGTACTCGTTGAGCTCGGGAGCATCGAAGCGAAGCTTGCGGCGCTGCTCCACCGGCACCTGCAGCAGGCGATCGGACGGAGCAAACCGAGCTTCCGCCGGCAGGTCATCCCGGTATGCCTCGCGGATTGCGGCCGCGATCGGCGTTTCTCCGCTGGCGCCTGCCGGGCGGATAAATTCCGCATCGATGACCGAGTCGGCGACATTCACCTGATCACCCCTCAGGCTCTGCTCTATGGCGCGCTCCAGGGCTGAGGAATAGGCCGAATCGGACTTCGCATTGATTGGGGCACCTGGGGCCGTTTTGCGTTCATGCTGGGCATTGTTCAGCGCCAGCGCAGCATTGATCGCGTCCTGCCTTGCTACGGTGCGCGCTTCGATCGCGCCAGCGGCACCAGAAAAGATGCTGCCCATGATGGTCTCGATAATCAGGGCCTGCTTGTCGTAGGGCTTGTACTGCTCGGCCATGTCCTTGTGGCCAGCGCGCTCCAGCAGGTCGCTTGTAATGCCCCGCTCTGCCACACCGGCGGTGACGTTCGTGACGGCGCCTACCGCGACGTTGGCCGCTAGCCCGGGCGCGCCACGGCCCACGGCTGCCGCCCCCATGGTCATCGGGGCCTTGATTCCGGCGAACATCGCCGCACCGGTTGCCGCCCCTGCCGCCGTCGCGGTGCCGGGGTTGACGCCCTTGTCGATCAATTCCTGGCGCTTCGCGTAGCCTTCCATCATCGCAGCCCCCTCGGGGGTGAACAGGACGGCCGAACTGCCGATGTCGAACAATCCGTGCAGCAGCTGGCCAGCCATGCCGGTGGTCGCCGGATCGGGCTTCATGTCTTCCAGGAGCTGGCTGTTTCGCCTGCGCTGCTCGTCCAGAATAGTGGTCGCTGCGGTTGTCCCGAAGGCACGGTCCAAGGTTTGCGCCACTGGCCGCAGGATCGGATCTGCGACATCTCCCAACAGCTTCGCAGGCTTCCCCACCACACCCCGCATCAAGCCTTTTCCTGCCGCACCCGCTGCACCGTCGAAAAATCCTGGATCTACAGGAGTTCCAAGCGGCACCCCATCCCTTTCGGCCAGGTCATCAATGTAGCGCTTGCCGCTGTCGTCCATCTCGAAAGCGCTCATTTCGGCACCTTCAGTCCAGGGTTGAGAAGGCCATCCCCGATATCAAGAACCAGCGGCGCCAGCGTCTTTGGATTCAGCACTGGCTTGCCGCCGAGCGTCGGCACGTAAGTGCTGCCGTGATAGTGCGCCAGCCCGTAATTGTCGAACTGGTAGGCAAGCGATTCTGGCAATCCATTGTCCTTAACCGCTTGGACAAAGGCATCCGCGATCTTCTTCTCGAAGCGATCCTTGGTAATCCCCAATGGCGCCGTAACCTTTCCCTTCTCGTTGAAGTCGACCAACTCGCCAATCGTGGCAGCAATGGACTCCTTCAGCAGGGCGGCATCGACATCCTTCTCCGAAGCGACCAGCCGGCCAGTCTGGGCCGCCCGGCCCACGTAATAGGCATACGCCAGTTGCAGATCGACCTCCTGCGCCTTGATCCGTCCCCGATAGGCATCGCCGACAGTGGTGGCAAATTGGTTATTGAAAGCTGCGCGCGGCGGCAGGAATAGACTTTTCCCGGAGCCGTCTTGGGCCTTCTGCCCGGCCGTCTTGTTGACCATGCTTTCGCCCAGCAGCAGGGTTTCAGCTACGTCTGTGGACGCTGCAACGCTGTCAGTGCCATACCACTTAGATTCCAAAGTGATACTGTGGCGAGCGGCGGTGAGGACGCCGGCGACAGCCTTTACCGGGGAATCCGGCGCAATTTGCATCACTGCAGCGGTATAGGCAGAGTCATCATTGAATGCTCCGCGCAATGTGCTGAACAGCATGGCTTGCTGCTTCGGCGATGCCTCATCCAGCAAGCTCACCAGAGCCTTTGCCTCCTGAGGGAGAAGCGGGTTCATCTTCACCTGCGGCCCATACTCTTTCCGCATGGCGCTGATTGTCGCCACTCGCTCGCTCATCTGGCTGCTTAGGCCGCCGGCCGCATTCGGGTCCAGCAGCGTTCGAAGATCGAGCGGGGCAACTGGCTGCCCGGTCCGGTTCTGGACAAACAGCAAAGGGGCATTCTGGAGCTGCTGGGTGTTCGATTCAATGACGGTCTTCAGGCGCGCCAGATTCGCCTTGTCGCGCGGCGTACCGCCATTGGTAAGCAAGGCCGCTTCTTTCTGCTGCAGGAAGGTTTTTTGCTGATCGATTGGCAGGCGCAGCACCTTCTGAACCTGGTCTTCCTCCTGGATGCGCTGCTGAAAGTCGGCCTCATAGGCTGTGCCCTTGACCTTCGCCAGCCAGGTCAGCGCCATGTCCGGCGTCATGGGAATACCGCTGGCGATCTGCGCATCCATCTGGCCGATCACCTTTTCCGCCTTGGCTTCGCGCCGGTCGATATCGGCCTGAGCCCGATTCTCGATGCGGATTCTGTCATTGATCACGCCACGCAAGATGGTATTGCGCTTGTCGGTATCCAGACGCTGGGAATAGTAGCCATCGGCTGCCGTCAGGTCGTGCTCGAGCTTCTGCAGCCCGGCCAGATCGTCCTTGGCCTGCATCGCGCGCTGGGTTGCGTGGTTCGTCCAGGTTTTGTCCTTCCAGTCCTGGAGGGTCTTCCCGAGCACGTCGTCAGGGATTGCTGCCTTCTTGGCCAGTGGGATGATCAGGTCAGCTTGCTGGATGATCTTGTCGACATCGGCGCCAGGCATGCCGGCCAGCTTCCCCAGCTTGTCCAGGGTTGCACCGAACTGCCCTTTGAACTCGGCCCGCTGGGCGCCCTCGACCACCTTCCCGATCGTGAACTCCGCTGCAGCAGCTTGCCGCTTGAACCCACGATCCAGACTTTCCAGGTAGGCCGGATGTAAGCCTTCAATCGCCGGCAGCTTTTGGCTTCCCAGCGCCTTTCTGAGCTCGTCCTGCGCGTCCTTGTAGGGTAGTTCGCCGCGGGCAACCCTGTCGGAAATGTCCTGCGTGGTGTTCTTGACGAAGATTTCATGGTCCAGCGCAGCATTGGCGCCCTTCGCGCGCGCCATGTCCTCTTGCTCCTGACGCTTCTCCTGCAGCATCTGATCGGCAATCTGCATGCCGGTCGCGCCGAGGCGTCCAAGCGCATTGCTAACCTGGTTATCCTGCGGGACTAGAGCCTGTTTGCTGGGCTCGGCAACCACATTCCCAAAGTTTCCGGTGGGGATTCTCATTTATGTTCCTTCCTATTTTTTTGCGTTACTCAAGACCGCCGGGATAGACGCTCGGCTTGTTGCGCATGCTTCGCGACAGCTGCGGCAATGGCCATTGGCCCTGATAGTTGGATATCCGCATGAATGATCCTTCGTACGCGAGCGGGACCGTTCCCTTTTTCCCGTTGCGCTTCTTTGCGATGATCAATTCCATCAGCTCGGTTGGTGTGAAACTGGAGTCATATTCAGCAGGTCGGTAGACGAACATCACGCAGTCCGCATCCTGCTCGATATCACCACTCTCACGCAGGTCCGCCAGCCATGGCCGCTTGTCCGGCCGCTCCTCGCATTTGCGCGACAGCTGCGACAGCACCAGGAATGGAGTCTTCAGCTCCTTAGCCAGTGCCTTCAGTCCACGTGAGATTGCGCCGATTTCCTGTGTCCGGTTCTCGCCGGTTCCCTTCATCAGCTGCAGATAATCGATCACCACCAGCGCCAGCCCATGCTTGCGCTTGACGCTCAGCGCCTTGGCGCGCACGTCGCGCAGGCTTAATGCAGGGGAATCGTCAATCAATAGAGGCGCATTGGTGAGCTGTTGAATGCCGAACGTCAGCCGTGGCCAGTCGTCCTCAGCCATCCTGCCACTCATGATGTTCTCGTAGGGAACGCCGCCGGAAAGTGACAGCGCGCGCTCGCCCAACTCCGGGGCTTCCATCTCTTGCGACAGGAACAGCACGGCGCCGGCGACCTCCTTGTCTTGGGTGACGTTGTAAGAGATCTGCAAAGCCAGGGCTGTTTTCCCCATGCCTGGGCGGCCGGCCAGAATGTAGACCTCGCCAGGGCGCATGCCATTAAGTCGATGGTCCAGCACCTCAAATCCAGTGCGGATGCCGCGCGGCCCGGTATTGCCATGGTAGCGGTCATCGATCTGCTCGACGTTCTGGGTCAGCACTTCGCCGATCCGCTTCGGCTCCCGGATCTGCCGGCGCTCGGTCAGCGCCATCATGGCCGACTGGGCCTTCTCGATTACTTCAGCCAGGTTTCCGTTTTGGTTGAGTGCATCGGTTGCTTCACCCAGCGCCTTGAGAAAGGCACGTCTATCGGCATGCCCGCGCACGATCTCAGCGTACCGGTGCACGTTTGCCGCCGACGGTGTGTTTTGCGCCAGCGCGTTCAGGTAGGACAGGCCACCGACTTGCTCGGCTTTGCCGGCACTATTGAGCACATCAAATACTGTGATGACATCTGCCGGCTTGCCGCGGTGAATAAGATGCGCGGCGGCGCGAAAGATCAATCGATGGTCATGGATGTAAAAATCATCCTCTTTCAGATCCCCAAGGCGGTCATATGCCGCATTGTCGATAAAGAGAGCCCCCAGGACAGACTGCTCGGATTCACTTGAATGGGACGGGGCTGAGGCTTCAATTGGCTCTCTCATGCTTGGCCACCTTTCGCCATAACTGCCTCCATCTCACGCTGGGTCTGCTGGCCCGCTGTGGTCAGGCCGACAGTGCCATCGTTACCGATAAACCACAACTTGTACCAGTTGCTCTTCACTGCATTGCGGTAATGGGCGCGCCAGTCCTTTTGCTTCTGGTCGGTGCCCAGATAGCGGCTCTTGAAGACAAACCAGCCAAGCACCAGCATTTCCTCTGTCAGCCCAACATTCTCAATGTAATCGAATATCGGGTCGTCCAGAGGTATTGGCTTCACCCCTTCAGCTTTGCAGCGGTCGACAAAGTCCTGGAGCGTTTCACTTGCCTTTGCCCGCTTGCTCTTTGGCTTCTCGACTTGATCCTGGGTAATCCCCTTGGGGGATATAGGGGGGTTTTTAATATGTTGTTGTGGCTGTGGCTGTGGCTGTGCATCGTTTTGCCATACGGTTTGCTTTGTGTTTGCCATAGCATTTGCCATGTCGTTTGCCATAGCATTTGCCATTTCTTTGCCATTTTTCCAGCGCTTTTCAGCCCCCACTTTTCCGGCTTGAGACCGCGCCGCGCTTACGTTTGCGGCGACTCCCATTTCTTTGTCGGCGCGCTTGTTGTGATACATGCCGTCGTCGCCAAGGAAAAAGAACTGATCGAGGACAGATTGCACTGCTATGCGCTCGTCATCAGTTTGACACCGGCAAACGCGTAGCAAAGCCATGGCATTTGCCATCAATTTGCCACCTGTTTGGTAATAGTGGTCCAGGAGCAGCGTGTATGCCCCGTGCTCCACCATGGATAGGTGAGCCGTTTTCTCCGCGTAGTCCTTGAAATGGCGGGCATACCAGTAGTTCGGGTTCGCCATAGATCAGCCCTCCCAACCTGGAAGGCCGTGCGGATGGTCGCGCCGGCGGTGCGCCGTCTCGCACGCGGCGATAAGCTGCGCCCGGCTGGCCGGATCGAACTGATGCAGGTAGGCGAAGAAGCGCTTCCAGCGGACGGTGAAGAAGCCATCCCGCGCACTGGCCCACCACTCGCCGTAGATGTTTTCCAAGGTCAGCTGGCCGGTGAAGTGCTGTGGCGGCTCGTCAAGCCCATGGCGCGCTGGCCGAAATTTATTTGGACGCGGCGGCTTGGCGCCGGATTGTGGTTGTGTCCCCATGGAGTCCTGCCTTTATCCGGCAGTCTTCTCAAGGAGGGCTCGAATGTCCTCGACTTTCCATGCTGTCGCTCGGGGACCGAGTTTATGGGCCGCTGGATATTTTCCAGCGCGCACGCCATTCCACCAAGTAGCGCGGCTAACTGGAAAAACTGACAGGACTACAGGGAGTCGGACGAAACCAGTTACGGGGAGTTGTGTGCTTTCATTTGCCATTATTAGCTCCTATTGGGCGTAATTGAACAATGGCAAATGTTCCGCTTAGCAAGACAAGCAGGCTAGGACGGCAGGTCAGAAAGTTCTGTCACCTCCTGTCCTAAATTTATTAGGGCAATTATTCATCGTAGTGGTTGATCGTGCGTCTTGCACCACTTGAGGTAAGCCTTTATCGGCCGTTCGAGGTTTTGCTTTTCACGTCCAATCGCTTCATAGCAAATGGCTATGATTTCCCAGTATGCGCTGGTTTCTGAACTGGAGCGTTTCACGTTATAAGCTGGAATATCGGCGTTTCCATGGTAGTGCTTAAGGAATCCCTGCCAGAGTGCATCATCAATCTGTTGAACAGGATAGAAAGAAGCCCCATTTTGACGGCTTTGCTCATCGGCTAATGCATTCCGAGCCCTGCGCACAGTAGCGCGCGCTGCAGTCAGTGGATACAAAGCTTTTTCAATAATGCGCCCGTCACCTTGCATTTCAAAGTCTGCGATCTCGATGAGCTGAAACACCTTGGCCCTGGCCGGCGTACCGGCATCCGCTCTCAACAACTTTGACATCGCTTCTTGTGCGCTGCCCATTGCATCTAATAAAGCTTGGAATTCATCCCGGACATCTTGCAGCGTAGGATCCCCTGCGATTGCCGCGCTAGCAGCTGGCAATGCGCTTCTCTGAACTTCTTCAATCTGTTTTTCGAGCAATCCAAGCTCGAGCAAACGATGACGTTGCTGAGATGTGAACCTCAATGGCTGATCTTGAATCATGCTTGCGCTTCCCTACACGCCCCCTTAATTTGGAAACCATGCCGGCCGGGTAAGGGAACCCGGTTTTCCCGCCGTCGCGGTAGGCATGGTTAAACTGGTTCAAATCGGCTTATGCTTTTTCCCGCCAATGCGTAATTTCACCGAACATGTACACTGTCAGCGGATGCTGCGAGTGCCAACGTTTTTCCACCGGATCAAAAAATGCATCCTCAACCTGATCGATACCGGTATTCCATACCTCGACGAGCCTGTCGTGGTCTGGCAAACGATCACCGATTGGAATCCACAGATCATGCGTCACGCCACGACCGGACTCGGGATCTATTGGTGGCAGGCCACCTGCCATGTTCGCTTGTAGAGCTTCGAAAACAAGACTTGAGATTTTTTTCGTCATTTTTGCATTCCTCCCTCTTGAGTATTCGTTGTTACCCGCCGCGCACTGGCGAGCACTTCTGCCTTTTCCAAATCAGATATGCAGTCCTGGAATGCACGATGTAATTCCTTGCGTAGTGCGGAGATAACACGCAATGCATATTCCGGCACAAGATCTGATTCGAGAACCGATTCCATAGTAACGCTCAACGCCTCGATTTCATAAAGATGCCCCTCAAGGCGATCGGCATGCTCTTCGTTGATGACCAGGGCGTCGGCAGAGGAATTTTGGATGATAGTCATCGCGCACCTCCTTTCGTCACCGGTACGCGCTCGATGAGCACATCATCCATCGTCCCTTCCATCTCGTTTAAGAATCGAAGCTCGACGGCCAAGTGCTGGATGAGGTCGCCAATCGCCGTTACGTTGACAGAGTCGAGATCACCATCCTCGCTCAGCCCTGCCCGAATCATCAAGGCGCCAATGGCCTGGATACCATGCACAAGTGTCGTCACACCATTTGCGGCATGACTGCGGGCAGCCTCTGCCTTCAAACGATCATCGCTCGTAAGGCGTTTCCCGTAGGGAGGCGTTTCCCGGAAAAGGTGGCCAAGCATGTAAGGGCCATTGTCGACACGGCCGAAGTAGGGATTTTCGCTTGCCGAGACGCGATTGGATTGAGGATTGCTATGCATGAGAAGGCTCCTGTTACAGTGATTGAACCCGCTTCTCATCGCCAAATGAGGGAGGCGGGCACTAAGCAGGGTTGGCGAACCGGCGTAACAGGTAACCGGCATGCCCGAAGGCATCCCCACCCAGGCCCACCATAGTAGACGCAAAGGCAGTACGGACGAAAAAAAACCGCCATGAGGCGGGCATCCGCCTGTTACAAGTCGAGTCGCCAAACCCGGTCATCTCTTTCTCGATGACGTGTCAAGAATAGTGGATTGCGCTTCGAATTGCAAGGCGTTCAATTCAATGATGCCGCTATGCTGCTCTGCCAAACTTCCCGACAATGACCTTGCCACTTGCCGCTGAGTCCAGATAGTCCGCATATTGCTGCATCATGACTCGACGCTCAGACAAAAATTCTGCCCGGTCATAAGCTTCGCCATAGGCGTCTCCCGACATATGGGCCAGCTGGCGATTTACCACATCATGCCGATAGCCCAATCTCTCTTTGATTACACCCATCGCGAGTGCCCGGAAGCCATGCCCAGTGTGCTTACCCGCATACCCCATGCGCTTTAGTGCCGCCAGAATCGCGCCGTTGGAAACCGGTTTTTTATGGTCGCGCTGATTCGGGAAAAGGTAAATGCTCCCGCCTGTAATCCAATGAAGTTCGCGTAATAGATCCCACCCCTGCCGCGGCATGTTGACGTGATGATCTACTTTGCGTGGGTTGATCTTCTTTTTCCCCATCTTCATGCGCTGCCATGGGATTACCCATTGCTCATTGTCCAAGTCGATTTCCGACCAGGGCGTTTCGATCAATTCACTGGTACGGACAAAAACCAGCATCATGAGCCGCATTAGGATGCGAGTCGGAATGTACATCCGAGCTTCGTTCTTCTCCAGAATTTTGAGAAATTCCGGCAGGTCATCCGGAGTAATGGCGGCATGATGCCCTTTGACACGGGGTTTCAGCGCACCGCGTAGGTCGGGTACAGGGTTATATTTCGCCAGCCCGGACGCGATTGCATACCGAAAAATCTGGCTGCAGAGCTGTCCTAACCTTGCCGCGATCTCCAAAGCGCCACGCTTTTCCACCATCCGCAACACGTCCAGCATTGTAGGCGCGTCTATTTCGGCGATTGGGCGCTTGCCGATCATTGGGAAAACGTCTTTTTCCAGTCGGTTTAACGCGTCTTTTGCGGTGTTTTCTTTCCAGGTATCTAACTTGTTCGCGTGCCATTGACGAGCGACGGCCTCAAAAGTGTTTGAGGCTGCTGCGGCCTTTTGCAGCTTTTCCAGGCGCTTGGCCTGGCCAGGGTCGATGTCCTGGGCTTTTAGCTCTCTGGCTTCACTGCGTTTGGCGCGTGCTGCTGTTAAGGAAACTTCGGGATAGCTGCCAAAGGAAAGGCGCCCCTCCTTGCCATTAGCCTGTCTGAATTTCATGCGCCAAAGCTTTGAACCGGTCGGCATGACTTCCAGGTATAAACCGCCGCCATCAAACAGCTTGTACGACTTGTCCTTAGGCTTGGCGTTTTTCACCTGAACATCGGTTAGCGGGGTAACGAGTTTAGGCATTTGGGGGCATCCTGTCTTTAAAGGCATCGGAATATGCCCCTAAGCGTGCCCCCAAAAAATGCAGATGTCAATAAACAAGGTTGGACGTTATTAAACAAAAAACCCGCATCCTCGTAGAGAGCGATGCGGGTTTTTAAACTTGCTTAGACTACTTTAGATCTAATTTTGGCGGAGAGGGTGGGATTCGAACCCACGGTACGCTCGCGCGTACGCCTGATTTCGAGTCAGGTACATTCGACCACTCTGCCACCTCTCCTGAACTGGTCGTCCCGGCACGTGGGTGCCGGAAAGCGTGAGATTATATCAGAGTCCAGCTTGTTGTGGCGGCAATTTCACTCAAGCCTGGGTCGCCAGCTTTTCCAGCCCGCCCATGTACGGGCGCAATGCCGCCGGAATTTCCACGCTGCCGTCAGCTTGCTGGTAATTTTCCAGAATGGCAACGAGCGTACGGCCGACTGCCAGGCCCGAACCGTTGAGGGTGTGCACCAGTTCCGGCTTGCCTTGGGCATTGCGGAAGCGCGCCTGCATGCGGCGCGCCTGGAAGGCTTCGCAATTGGATACCGAGGAAATCTCGCGGTAGGTGTTCTGCGCCGGCAGCCAGACTTCCAGGTCGTAAGTCTTGGCAGCGCCAAAGCCCATGTCGCCGGTGCACAGCGTGATCACGCGGTACGGCAAGCCGAGCTTTTTCAGGATGTTTTCGGCATGGCCGACCATTTCTTCCAGCGCCTCGAAGGATTTTTCCGGATGCACGATCTGCACCATCTCGACCTTGTCGAACTGGTGCTGGCGGATCATGCCGCGGGTGTCGCGCCCGTAGCTGCCGGCTTCGGACCGGAAGCACGGGGTGTGCGCGGTCATCCTGATCGGCAAGGCGTCGCCGGCGACGATTTCATCGCGCACGATATTGGTCAACGACACTTCCGACGTCGGGATCAGGTAGAGCGCCTCGCCCTCGCCCTCCTGGCCGCCCTTCTTCACCGCGAACAGGTCGGCTTCGAACTTGGGCAGCTGGCCGGTGCCGCGCAGCGAATCCGCATTGACGATATAGGGGGTGTAGCATTCGGTGTAGCCATGCTCGGCGGTATGAGTATCCAGCATGAACTGCGCCAGTGCCCGATGCAGGCGGGCCATGCCGCTCTTCATGACGGCAAAGCGCGAGCCGGTCAGCTTGGTGGCGACGTCGAAATCCAGGCCCAGCGGCGCGCCGACATCGACATGGTCCTTGACTTCGAAATCGAAAGCGCGCGGCGTACCGACCTTGCGCACTTCCACATTGCCCGATTCGTCGGCGCCAACCGGCACGGATTCATGCGGCAGGTTGGGAATCGTCCGCAGGAATTCAGTCATCCCCGCCTGTACTTCGTCCAGCCGCGCTGCCGATGTCTTCAGTTCGTCGCCGATGCCGCCAACCTCGGCCATCACGGCGGAGGCATCCTCGCCCTTGCCTTTCAGGATGCCGATCTGCTTGGACAGGGTGTTGCGCTTGCCCTGCAATTCCTCGGTGCGAGTCTGGATCTGCTTGCGCTCGGTTTCCAGCGCATTAAAGGCGGCAACATCGAGCTGGAACTTGCGCGAGGCCAGGCGGGCGGCGACGCTGTCGATGTCTTTGCGAAGGAGTTGGATGTCGATCATGGCGGATGGGACAATTGTTTTTTGAAACCGCCATTGTACCAAGGCGCGCGGCGTTCCAGCGGATTGCCGCCGCAACGAGGCGCGTCTAACGCTCGAGCATTTCCAGAAGGCGTCCGCGCGCCAGTTCGAATTCGCGGCGCAATTGTTCCAGCAGCGCGGTCGCATCCGCCAAGTCATTTTGCCTGCCCATGCGCGCGAGCTCCATGCACGGCGCGCGCATGCGCTGCGCCCCCAGGAAATCGATGCTCGAGAGGAAATAGTGCGCGGCAGCGGCAAGCTTGGCGCCGCAGCCCTCGGCAATGGCATGGGCAATCCTGTCCAGCTGATGCGGGGCGTCGTCGATGAAGGATGAAATGACGTCGGCGAACAATGACGGGTTTTCTTCGTCCTGCAATTCGAGCAGCTGGCCGATCCGCCGCCAGTTGATGATAGCCACTGCGTGCGGGCTTGCCGAAGAGTCTTCGTGCGTCCGCACCGAGGCGAGCACCTGACGGATATCATCGAGTTCCACGGGCTTGGACACGTAGGCATTCATGCCCGCCGCCATGCATGCTTCCTTATCGCCCGGCATGGCGTTGGCAGTCATTGCAATGATATAAGGCTTCGTTGCGCCGGGGGATAGTGCGCGCAGCCGGCGCGTGGTTTCCAGCCCATCCATTTCCGGCATCTGCACATCCATCAGGATCACGTCATAGTCCCGGCGCTCCGCAGCCGCCAGCGCTTCGAGGCCGTTGGCGACGACGTCAGCGCGATACCCCAGGTGCAACAGCAGTTGCTTGATTACCTTCTGGTTGATGGTATTGTCTTCGGCAACCAGAATGTCGAGCGGCAAGGTGGCGGCAAGCTTGGGCTCGAGTCCGGGCTGAATCTTGGATTCGGGCTCGTTTTTTGTTCCGCTCGGTGCGGATTGCGCCGCCACCGGTATTTCCAGCGCCTGCTGCAAGGCCTTGAACAGCGCTGACGGCTTGATCGGTTTGTTGAGGCAGGCGGCGAACTGGACATCCGGCGCGGCGGGGCTGCAGGAACGATGCGAGGCCGGGGTCAGCATGACCAGCGGCAGTGACTTGGCATCACGATACTGGCGGATTTCGGTCGCAAGCTGCATGCCATCCATCTCCGGCATGTTCATGTCGAGAATGCCGATGTCGAATGCATGCCCATGGCGCACCAGGTCGAGCGCTTCGCCGGCGGAGGCCGCCGCCGACGGCACCATGCCCCAGCAAAATGCCTGATTCACCAGGATCCTGCGATTGGTGCCGTTGGCATTCACGATCAGCACGCGCTTGCCGGCAAAGGCCGACGCGCGATCCTGCAAAAGATGCTGCGCCAGCTGCTCGCCTTCGGCTTGCGCGACAATCGAAAACGTGAAGGTCGAGCCCATGCCCGGCTTGCTCTCGACGGACATGGTGCCGCCCATGATTTCCGTCAGTCGCTTGCTGATGGCCAGTCCCAGGCCGGTCCCGCCCAGCTTGCGCATGGCGGAGGCATCCATCTGGACAAGCGACTGGAAGATGCCTTCGAGCCGGTCCTGCGGAATGCCGATGCCCGTATCCCTGACTGAAAAACGGAGCAGGTGCTCTCCGGATTCCAGCAGAGATGCGCTGACCGTCACCACCACTTCTCCGTGGTCGGTGAACTTGACGGCGTTGGACAGCAGGTTGACGAGGATCTGGCGCAGGCGGGCGGCGTCGGCCAGGATAGTGGCCGGCACGTCCTCTTCCATCATGTAGGCCAGGTCGATGCCCTTTACGCTGGCGCCGGAAGCCAGCAAGTCCATCGTCTCCTCGATGCAGCGCCGCAGGTCGAGCGGCTGCCGCGCGATTTCCAGGGAACCGATCTCGATTTTCGAATAGTCGATCAAGTCATTGATGAGCGACAGCAGCATTTCGCTGCTGTCGCGGATGGTTTCGGCATATTCGCGCTGCTCGGCGTCGATTTCGGTGTTGAGCAAGAGACTGGTCATGCCGATGACCGCATTCAGCGGAGTACGGATTTCATGACTCATGTTCGCCCGGGACAGGCTTTGGGTCTGCATGGCCAGTTCCGCCTTGTCGCTCGTCCGCGCGCAAGTCCGGCGGGCCGATAGATCGCGCAGTATGGCGGTATAAATCCAGCCTTCGGCGCCCTGGAGCTTGGAAATCGATGCTTCCGCCGGGAATTCGCTGCCATCCTTGCGCAAGGCATGGATGATTTGCCGTTCCGCCATCCGCCTGGAAACGTGCGCGGAAGCCCTAAACTGCTCTACTTTTTGCGGATGGGTGGCGCGATACCGCGCAGGCAGCAGCTGGCCGAGTTCCTTGCCCAGGATTTCACGCGCTTCCCAGCCAAAGACGCGTTCCGCGCCCTGGTTGAAAAAAATGATGTTTTGCCGCGCATCGGTGCAAATGACTGCGTCACCCGCGAAATTGAGGATGTCGTTTAACTGTTCGGCGGTCAGTAATTGCATGGAAATGGGCGCATGTGCGAAAGCAGGGCCACACCGGCTTGGTACAAGGCATAATATTACTGCAAATCACATGGCAACGAACATTTCTATCAATCTAAAAGGCCGCAAACCGAAACGGACTAGGAACGATGGCATATGCCGTCATTGGCACAGCGCCGGTGCGGCGAATTCGCTTGCCGGCGGATCAAGAAGATGTTCCGCGTCCAGCGATTTACCCTCCCTGAGCATTGCTTCGAGCTGCGGGGCAGGCAGTGGCCGGCTGAAGAAATAACCCTGCATTTGTTCGCAGCGATGATGCCGCAGATATGCCAGCTGCTCGGGCGTTTCGACGCCTTCGGCAATGACGTGCAGCCGCAGACTGTGCGCCAGCGAAATGATTGAGCGGACAATGGCGGCATCATCCGGGCTATTGGCAATGTCGCGCACGAAGGATTGATCGATTTTCAATACGTCGATCGGGAATCGCTTCAGATATGACAGACTGGAATAGCCGGTGCCAAAATCGTCGACCGACAATTGCAAGCCGCGCGCCTTCAATTCCCGCAGCACGCCGATGGTGTATTCGACATTTTTCATGACCAGGCTTTCGGTCAGTTCGATTTCGAGATGCCGCGACTCCAGCCCGGCCTCGTCCAGGACTGCCATGATCGATTGTCCCAAATCTTTTTCGGCAAACTGCCGCGCCGACAGGTTGACTGCGACACGCAAATCGCCCAGACCAGCCAGATGCCAAAGCTTGGTCTGCCGGCAAGCAGTGCGCAATATCCATTTGCCGATCGGCACGATCAAGCCGGTTTCCTCAGCCAGGCCGATGAAACGGCCTGGCGCAACCAGTCCCAGACGAGGGTGCTGCCAGCGCACCAGGGCTTCGATGCCGACAATCCGGCCGGTGCGCAGGCATACCTGCGGCTGATAATGCAGCACCAGCTCGTTGCGGTCGATCGCATGGCGCAAATCGCTTTCCAGATGCAGGCGCTCCAGCGCCTCTTCATTCATATCGGCCGTATAGAACTGGAAATTGTTGCGGCCGCATTCCTTGGCGCGGTACATTGCCACATCGGCATGCTTGATCAGCGCATCCGCATCCTTGCCGTCGTCCGGATAGACCGCAATGCCTGCGCTGCAGCCGACGTAGAATTCGCGATCGTCGATGGACAGCGGCCGGGAGATCGCTTCCATGACGCGCTGCACGGTGGCAGCACGCTGGCATTCGCCGTGATGTCCGGACAGGATCAGGACGAATTCGTCGCCGCCATTCCGGGCCACCGTATCGGTATCGCGTAAGGCTCCTTTCAAGCGGGATGCCACTTCCTTCAGGACCGTGTCGCCGGTCGAATGGCCAAGCGAGTCATTGACGAACTTGAAGCGGTCCAGATCGATGAACACCACCCAGAATACTTCGCCATAGCGCCCGGCATGGGCGATGGCCTGGACCAGACGGTCCTTCAACAAGGACCGGTTGGCCAGGCCGGTCAAGGCATCATGGCTGGCCTGGAATTCGAGCTCGTCCTGGTAGCGCTTGGTTTCGGTGACATCGTACTTGGCGGCGACGAAGTGCGTAACCACGCCCGCCTCATCCTTGACCGGTGCGATATACACCTCGCTCCAGAACAGCGTGCCATCCTTGCGGTAATTGCGCAGCCTGGCATAGCCGGAGCGCCGCTCCTGCGTGACTGCGCGGATTTCCGCCAGCCCTGGCTGATCAACATCGTCCCGATGCAGCAGCGCCAGGCTTTGCCCCGCCATTTCGGCAAACGAATAGCCGGTCATGCGTTCGAAAGCCGGATTGACATACTCGACCGGGTAGCCGGGCCGGGTCGCGCTGGTGATGATGATCGCATTGGCGCTGGCTTCGATGGCGCGCTGCCGCAGTCGCAGCGCGCCCTCAGCCGCTTGCCGCTGCACCCGGTTGCGCAGCGATTCGATGGCGATTGCCACGCGTTGCGCAAGGCCGGCCAGCAATTCCATTTCCTCGGCATCGAATGCGTTTTCCTCGGATGCGTAGACGTTGACGATGCCGATCAGGCTTTGCGCGCCGACCAGGGGCAGCGCAATCTTGGAATTGAAGCCGCAGCGCATTGCCTCTTGCCGCCAGGGCGCCAGCCGAGGATCGTGGCTGAAATCATTGGCGATCACGGGCCGATTGCTGCGCAACGCCTCGCCGATGGTGGCCATGCCATCGCCGCCCGCCGCCAGCGCCGTCTCGATCGACGCAAGGTAATCCTGATGATCGCCGGCGATGCCGGCCAGCGCGATTCCGCCGCCGTCCGTCCGCACCATGCCTGCCCAGGCCATGCGGTAGCCGGCCCTGACGGCGATGTCGCAAATTCCCTGCAAAAGCGCATCTTCGGCTTCCGCTGCGGCGATCCGCTCCTCGCACTGATGAATCGCCCGCAATGCGCGGATGTGCCGATGCTGCGACTCTTCCAGCAGGTGCTGCTGGGTGATGTCGTTGCACACGGCATCGATGCGTCCGGCGCCGGCGGAATCGGCGGCAATGAAATGCGCTTCGTAGCGAATCCAGCGCACTTCGCCATCCGGGCGGATGATGCGAAGCTGCAGCACTTCCCTGCCGGTCTGCTCAATGGTCTTGAAGGTGTCGATCGCCTGTTTTCGATCGGCGAGATGAATGCAGTCCGTCCACAGCATCGGATTGGCATAGAAAGCATCCGCCGGACGTCCGTAGACGCGCTCGACGGCGGGACTGACATACTCGATTTTTCTGTCGAGCAGATTGAAGGTCCACAGCACGGCATCGATCGAGCCGCTGATTTTGGCCAGCTGCCTTTCCCTGGAATTGAGCGAATGCTCGGCTTTTTCCGCCCGTGCATCGGATTTGTGGCGGGTCAGGTCGAGATAGCGCATGATGAAAAACACCATCAGGCTGAGCAGTGAGCTGGCCAGTGCCGCGATATACGGCAGCCAGGATTGCGAACGGCCGACGAAATTCGGCAGCGCCGTCACTTCCAGCTGCCAGGTGCTGCCGCTGAACGGCAGCTGCATGGAGCGGCTCAACGGGCGAATGAGTTCCGGCGCATGCAGCCGGCGGGCGCCCCGATATGCGCCGCTGTCGAATATCAGGTTGCGCCCGTCGAGCAGCGTGGATGCCGTTTCATTGCCGTTCATGTCGTAAATCTCGATGTCCAGCGTATTCAGCAATTCGGGGCCGAATACGCTGCGCAAGACTTCATCGACCCGCACCGCCAGGAATACAACACCCACGATGCGCTCACGGCGCGCCGCAAGCGAGGCAGGCACATCGCCGCCACGATAGACCGGCAGGAAAAACACCAGGCCATCAACGTTGCCCGGCTCGATGAACAGCCGCACCCGGCCGCTGCTGGCCAGCTCGCCGGTGTCGCGCGCCTTTTCGATGGCGATGCGCCGCTTCGGCTCCATCAGCTGGTCGTAGCCGAAGCCGCCCTGATTCTTTTCCAACGGCTCGATAAACTGCACGATAAAGGATGCCCCGGCTGCCGGCATCGACGCCGTCGTCCAGGCGGAAGAAGCGACGCCGGCTGACCCGGCCACGCCCTTCAGGGCCTCGGCGAACGCAGCCCGTTCCTGGGGCGCCACCCGGGGACTGAAGCCCACCGCCTGGATGCCAGGCAGGCGGCTCTCCAGATGAAGCGACGCGGCCACCTTGTGGAAGGTGGCGCGGGATAAATTTGCATCGGCGACGAATTGCGCCTGCAAGCCGCGCAAGACTTCGGTATAAGCGCTAACCTGCCGCTCCACGCTGAATTTCGCTTCTTTGGCGCGGGCATCGAGCTGAGCCGATACTTCCTGCTGGACCAGGTGGTTGACCCGTTCATAAGCGATGCCGGTTGCCAGCAATCCCGCCAGTAAAAACAGCCAGGATAGCCAGCGTGCTCTCCCGTTTGTGGAATCAGCCGCGGTCATTGGAATTGTCAATCCTTCATGCCGACAGCGCGTCCGGCGGCAAGGAACAGCAGCCGCAGAGCGTCTTGATATTCTTTCCAGTCATCGTTAGTTTCCGTGCGAGCGTTTGCCAGCCTGTTGATCGACGCCTGAGGACCCGCCGTTTGGCGTGGGGGCCAGCATGGCACGGCAGGGATGCACGAACCAGTGTCGAAGTGCTGCTGTTTTAGCAGGATATAAACGATAATCATTTTATTGCTTAATAGCAATAAGCAAAAAGGACTAGTTCGCCGCTTCCTTCTAGTTCGAAAGTACTAGTCATTTCGAACTGGTCGACGGTAAAGCGCTGTATGAGTCACTGCAGCGCCACAGGTGCCTCAGGATTTTTCCAATGTGCCGGATATCCCGTGGGCGACGGCGAATACGGCTGCCTGCACCCGACTGGAGAGATTGAGTTTCTTGAGAACGTTCTGGACATGGATCTTGACCGTGCTTTCGGCCACGTCCAGCGTGCGGGCGATTGTCTTGTTGCTCTCGCCGCGCGCCAGGCAAGACAGGATCTCGCGCTCGCGCGGCGTGAGCTTGTCGAGTTCGGACGGCGGCGCCGCCTTTTTCGCCGCGCTCCCCTGCATGTGCGCCACCAGCTTGGAAGCCATCGATTCGGCCAGCACCGATTCACCAGCGGCGGCGCGGCGGATGGCGCGCACCAGGTAATCGGCATCGATGTTCTTGATCAGATAGCCGCGCGCGCCTGACTGCAGCGCCAGTGCCAGATCTTCCGCCTCTTCGGACACGGTCAGCATGATGACCGCCATGCCAGGGCGATCCTGCAGCAACAGCTGCAGGGTTTCGACGCCCGACATGCCCGGCATGTTCAGGTCCAGCAGCACCACGTCCGGCTGCAGCTGCTTGGCGCGCTTGATGCCCTCGATGCCGTCGGACGCCTCGCCGAGCACGGTAAAATCCGCATGCCGCTGCAGCAGCGAGCGTATGCCGCTGCGGAACAGGGTGTGGTCATCCACCAGCAAAACGGTAATCGGCGTAGAAGTCGGTTCCATATATTAACCCAGTATAACAATTCATCAGGCGGCGCGCCGCTGTTGCTGCAGGAGACGCAACAACACCTTCGTGCCCTGCCCCGGGCTTGAGCTGATGGCGAGCTCGGCGCCAATCCGTTGCGCCCGTTCGCGCATGATGTTCAAGCCGACATGGCCTTCGCCCTTTTGCGCCAGCGCCTGGGCGTCGAAGCCGACGCCATTATCCTCGATCGACAAGGAAAAATCCTGGTGGTCGCCCAGGCTCAGCCTTACCTGGGTCGCCGCCGCATGCTTGCGGATATTCGACAACGCTTCCTGCACGATGAACAAGACCTGCAATTGCTGCTCGCGCGGAAAAGGCGCGCCATTGCCTTCGGCGTACAGTTCGACATCGATGCCGGTCTGGCGGCGGAACTTTTCCACGGTGGAGCGCAAGGCGCCAAGCAAATCGTCCTCTGCCAGGCGGGCGCGGAAATTGAGCAGCAGCTCGCGCACGTCTTCATAGCTTTCTTGCACGCCGGCGCGCAAGGCCGGGACGATGGCGGCGGCATCCTCAGATTTGCCGGCCTGCAAAGAATCATCCAGCATCTGCACCTGGATATTCAGGAAAGTGAGGCCTTGTGCAATGCTGTCATGCAAGCCTTGCGCCACCAGGTTGCGTTCTTCCGAAATGGCCATTTCGCGCTCGCGATTGGCCAATCGCAAGTTTTCGATGGCAATGCCGAGCAGCTGGCCGAGGGTGGCGAGCAATGCTTTTTCATGCTCGGTAAAAGATTTCTGTTTGCGGAAATGCAGGTTAAAAATGCCCAGATGCTGTTGGTGCGCATGGATATGAAAGACCGACACCGTTGCGAATCCTTCACGATGGCATGGCAGACGATGCGGCGCATCCAGCTTGCTTAAATCGTGCACCACCGTGATTTTCTTTTCAACCGCTTCGCCGCACAGGCAATCGCCCACCTTCAGGCAGCGCTCGGTCTCGATCAATTCATCGGATATGCCCTGATGCACCACCAGATGCACATTGCTGTTGCGGTGGTCGAGCACGCGCACGGAGCCGCCGTCAGCATCGAAATACTGACGAATGCGCGTCAGGAAACCTTCGCAAATGCATTCCAGGGTTTGCGGCAGCTGGAGAAATGCGGCGCTGTCATACAATAATGCCAACTCCTGGTTCTGCGCAGCCAGCGCCGCGGTTTTTATCTGCACCCGCTCTTCCAGGTTGGCGTACAAGTCCTGCAAGCGATCCGCCATCTTGTTGAAACCCTGGCTCAGCTGGCCGAATTCGTCGCGGCTCTCCACCGCCAGGCGCACGTCGAAATCCCGTGACGCCATGCGTTTCATGCCTTGCTGAAGTTTGGAAACCGGATTCACGATGAGCATGAACATCAGGTATATCATCGCCACCGTGCCGCTGACTGCGAGAGCGATCAGCGTCATTTGCGAGGAACGCAGCCAGAAGGTGCGCAATTCGCTGTCACGCTCGATCGATTGCACCAGCTGGTCGGCCTGATGCACAAAGCCTTCCACCTCGTGCTGATATCGCGGCCAGGCCGCCAGAACGGCATCGGGCGTACCGATCAGCATGGCAGTCGCCAGCGGCCGCAAGCTGGTCTGCCAGCGCGCGGATACATCGTCAAAGGATGCGCGGATCGCAGCGGCCGGCGGCAACAGCAGCGGCCGCTGCGGATCGCCCTTGTCGAGCCGCGAGAATGTCGCGTCGATCGCCTGCAATTCTTCCTCGACCGACTGGCGCATGCCTGAATCCGCCGGATCGCCCGACAGGCGCGACAGCAGCATTGACAGCCGGTAGCTATGCATGCGCAGGGTGCCGGCCTCATTGATCGCGGCCGAGCTGCCTTCGAGCTGCCACGAGAGATAAAGCGTGGCCCCGATGGCTGTGAGTGCCAGCAGAAGGAATCCCAGGAGCGCCCCGACGATCTTGGACGACAGGCGACTCGAAGCGGGCAAAACGGCATCAAACGGCATGACAGGCCTCCATTGGCAGGGATCCTGGCGCCCTGTCTCGGTCTGCATTATACCGGCAGGCAATGCGCGATACGGCGGCTTCATGTCGGAATATCACGCCGCTGCCGCGCTCTCCGCGTCCAGGGCGCAAACCAGCGGCAGGAATTCCTGCTTGCGCGACGAATAGGCGAGCAAGGCGCCGGACCCGATATCGAAGTACCAGCCGTGCAGCACCAGCTTGCCCGCATCGACCCGCCGCCTTATCCAGGGATAGGTCAGCAGATTGTCAAGCGAATGCAGGATGCTGGCCAGCTCGCATGCCTTGTTCTGCGCATCGGCGGTCTTGTGATGCAATTCGTTCAGCACCCTTTGCCGCACCGGCTCTGCGATGCGCATCCAGCGCCCGACGAAATCGGTTTCCTCGGCCAGCCGGCGCGGCGCCATCAGGGCGCGGATGCCGCCGCAGCCGGCGTGGCCGAGCACGATGATGCGCGCCACTTCCAGGCTGCACACGGCGAATTCGATCGCTGAAGTCACGCCCGGTGGCGCATCCGGCGTGCAGGGCGGTACCAGGTTGGCGATGTTGCGCACCACGAACAAGTCGCCTGGATCGCTCCCCGTCAACAGCGCCGGGTCGACGCGCGAATCACAGCAACCGATGATCAGCGTGCCAGGCTGCTGGCCGCGGCGCAAGTTGTCGAACCGGGCCGATTCGCTCAGATACTGCTGCTGGAAGCGGTTGAAGCCGCGAATGAATTTTTCGATCTCCTGCATGACTAGCCTCCGGTTTGCGACATGAAGCGCACGACTTTGTGCGGCTGCTCGCGAAAATCATGCTGTTGCGGCTTGAGTTCGATGGCCTGGCAGATCGCCGCCTCCAGTTCGGCATCGCTGGCGCCGCCGCGCAGCAGTGGGCGGAACTCGAATTTCTCTTCCTGGCCGAGGCACAGGTACAGCGTGCCGTCGACCGACAGCCGCACCCGGTTGCAGGTGGCGCAAAAGTGCTGCGACATGGCGGTGATGAAACCGATGTTGGCATCGCCGTTGGGCGTAGTCAGATAGCGGGCCGGGCCACCGCCCAGTTCCAGTGCCTGCGGCCGCAGGTCGAACTTGGCTTGCAGCCGCGCCTGCACTTCGCGCAAATCCAGGAAACCGGCGTTGCGGCCGCTGTCGCCCACTGGCATGGCTTCGATCAGGCGCAGGATGAATCCCTGCTCGATGCAGAAGGCCACCATGTCGTCGATTTCATCGTCGTTGACGCCCTGCATTGCAACCATGTTGATCTTGATCGGCGCAAAGCCGGCGGCCTTGCCGGCGGCCAGGCCTGCCATGATCTGCGCATGACTGTCGCGCCCGGTGATCTGCTCCATGCAGGCACGGTCCAGTGAATCCAGGCTGACGTTGATGCGGGAAACACCAGCGGCCTTGAGTTCGCCGGCGTGGCGCGCCAGGCGCGTGGCATTGGTGGACAGGGACAAGTCGCGGATGCCGGGCGTGCCGGCAATGCGGGCTGCCAATTGCGCCAGATTGCGGCGTAACAGCGGCTCGCCCCCGGTCAGCCGGATCCGCGAAGTGCCCAGCCGCGCGAAAGCGGCAACCAGGCGCGCAATTTCATCGAAGTTCAACCAGTGCGCCGGTTCCTCGAAACCCTTGAAGCCCTTGGGCATGCAGTAAGTGCAGCGCAGGTCGCAACGGTCGGTGACCGACAGGCGCAGGTACTCGATGGATCGGCCAAAGCGGTCGGTCAGCATCGCTACTCCCGAAGTATGTCAATGATTTGATTGTACTGAGCGCCCGATGATTTGCCAGTTGGCATGAGGAGCTAAGGTGGCTAGTCCTTTCGGACTAGCCGGCCGGCGTGGCCGGCTTTATTGAACGAGCGGCGTTTCCGCGCCTTCCAGCGTGATGCCTTCGATATCGGCCTGACCGGCCAGGATTTGCAGATACTGATTCAACGCGCGCTGCCAGGCTTGCCGGTGCAAGTGGTCGGCGATGCTGTTCTCCACCATGTTGAAGGGAATCAGCCGGCCTTCGATGCGGCGCATCACTTGCACGATATGCAGGCCGAAACGGGTTTCCAGCAAGCGCTCAGCCACCGGCCCCGGCTCCAGGCGAAAGGCGAATTGCTCGAATTCCGGCACGGTCTGGCCGCGCGAAAGCTGACCGAGGCTGCCGCCGACGGCGCCCGAAGAACAATTCGAATACTGCGCCGCCAGTTCGCCGAAGCGGTCCGGCCGGGCCTGCAGTTCGACCAGGATCGCTTCGGCAGTTTCGCGCAGCAGCTCCAGCGGCGCAGTAGGCGTGACCTGGAACAAGATGTGGCGCGCCTCGATCATCTCGCCGCTGGAAAACATCTGCGGATTGTTGCGGTAGTAGCGTTCGCATGCCGCCGGGTCGCTGTGCGGCACCTGCAGTTCGCGCTCGAGCAGGCGTTCAACCCTGACGTCGTCATCCTCGCCCTGGATGTCCAGCCGCTCGGCCTGTTGCAGCAGCAGCGTGCGCAGCACCAGTTCATGCACCGTTTGCTTCAACGGGTTGGCCGCCGCCTGATGATGCGGCAGCTCCCTTTCGATTGCGGCATCGGTAATGTCGATGCCGTTGACGGAAATACCCATGTCTTTCTCCTGTACGTAGCGACTGTCAGCGCGGCCGCACCAGCTGGTAGGCGCGGCCAAGATAGCCCACCGAGGCAAAGCCGCTCCATACGTGCACCAGCCGGGTGAACGGGAAAATGACGAACAGCGACATGCCCATGAACAGGTGCAGCTTGAAGATCGCCGGCGCATCGATGATGAATTGCGCGGCGTCGCCACGGAAAGTCACGACGTGCTGGGCCCAGGACATCAGCTGCACCATCATGTGACCGTCGGTATGGCCGGCGGAGACGAAAATCGACGCCAGGCCGAGCAGTAGCGTAGCCAGGATCCACAGCATCACGACCTTGTCCTTGACGGTGGTGACAGCGCGGATGCGATCGTTGGCGAAGCGGCGCACCAGCAGGATCAGGACGCCGGCCAGGCATAGCGTGCCCATGATGCCGCCTGCGGCCATGGCGAAAATCTGCTTGGCGCTGTGCGAAACGCCCAGCGCATCCCAGACCCAGACCGGGGTCAGCAAGCCGGCGGCATGGCCAAAGAACAGGCCGATGATGCCGACGTGGAAAAGGATATTGCCCAGGCGCAGACTGCCGCGATGCAGCAGCTGGCTGGAATCGGACTTCCAGGTGTATTGCTCGCGGTCGAAGCGGATCAGGCTGCCGAGCAGGAAGATTGCCAGCGCAATGTACGGATAGATGCCGAATGCGAACTGATGCAGGTAATTCATGGTGGATTCTCCTGATGATACGAATCGTGTCTGATGCGCCGGCGCTTCAGACCGTGGAGCCCGGCGCGCTAGCCTGCGGCTTCTTCGGATAGAAATTGATCGGCTGGACGCCTGCCGCCTGGTTTTTCAGCAGCGGCTCGACGCCGTCGGCGCCGGGGCCGAAGGTTTCCAGGGCTTCATCCATGTCGCGCACCGGCGGCTCGGACAAGGCTTCCGCCGCCACCGGACTCAGCTGCTGCAGCACGTCGAACAGCACCGCATACGGGCTGCCGTTGGCGTGCAGCTTGGCGCCGACATGAGCCAGCACATGCACGGCATCGCCGAGCAGACGGGCCGACTCTTCAGCGTCCAGCTGCGACAGAAACTCCAGGAACAGCGGCACGTAATCCGGCAAGTCGTCGCCCTGCATTTCGAGGCCATGCTTCTTGTACTCTTCCATCAGGTCGACCATCGCCTGGCCGCGGTCGCGCGACTCGCCGTGGATGTGCTCGAACAGATGCAGCGAGTGCGAAGGATTGCGGTCGAAAGTGGTGACGTAGGCTTCCTGCCGCGAGATCAGGCTGCCGTCGGCCAGATGGTCGAACAGCGGCCGCAGCTGCGCGCGCAGCGCCGGCACGCCGGCCAGCGCAGTCTGCAACTCGGGCAAACTGTCGATCAACTCCTGCTCCGGGTAAAGCAGGAGCGCAGACATTACTTGGTAATGTTTCATGCTGATTCCTTCTTCTTGCGCGATTTCGGCATGTCGGCAAAAAACACCGAGCCCTGCTTCTTCTTGCCGAACAAGGAAGCGTCGGAGACGCCGTCCGAGCAGCCGTTGCCGAACGAGAAGCCGCAGGAGCCCTTCTCATTGAAGCTGTCTTCCACCATTTCCTTGTGGCTGCTGGGGATGACGAAGCGGTCTTCGTAATTGGCGATCGCCATGATGTGGTACATGTCCTCGACCATGTCTTTCGAGATGCCGACCTGCTTGAGCACATCCAGGTTTTCCACGCCGTCGACCGACTTGCCGCGCATGTAGGCGCGCATCGCCAGCATGCGGTCGAGCGCCGCCACCACCGGCGCTTCCTTGCCTGCGGTGAGCAGGTTGGCCAGATAGCGCACCGGAATGCGCAGGCTCTTGGTGTCCGGGATGATGCCGTTCATGCCCATCTTGCCGGATTCGGCAGCCGCCTGGATCGGCGACAGCGGCGGGATGTACCAGACCATCGGCAGCGTGCGGTATTCCGGATGCAGCGGGAAGGCGACCTTCCATTCCATCGCCATCTTGTACACCGGCGAGCGCTTGGCCGCTTCCAGCCAGGCATCCGGAATGCCTTGCTTGCGCGCTTCCTCGATGATCTTTGGATCGTGCGGATTGAGGAAGAGGCCAAGCTGGGCGCCATACAGCTCCTGTTCGTCGGGAACCGATGCCGCTTGCTCGATCTGGTCGGCGTCGTACAGCATTACGCCCAGGTAGCGAATGCGGCCCACGCAGGTTTCGGAACACACGGTCGGCTGCCCGGCTTCGATGCGAGGGAAGCAGAAGGTGCACTTCTCTGCCTTGCCGGAAGACCAGTTGTAATAGATTTTCTTGTACGGGCAGCCGGAGATGCACATGCGCCAGCCGCGGCACTTGTCCTGGTCGATCAGCACGATGCCGTCGTCTTCACGCTTGTACACCGAGCCGGACGGGCAGGACGCCACGCAGGCCGGGTTCAGGCAATGCTCGCACAGGCGCGGCAGGTACATCATGAAGGTGTTCTCGAAGGTGCCGTACATTTCCTTCTGCACGTTGTCGAACAGCTTGTCCTTGCTGCGCTTGGCGAATTCGCCGCCCAGATCGTCTTCCCAGTTCGGGCCCCATTCGATCTTGTCCATCTTCTTGCCGGTGATGACCGATACCGGCCGTGCGGTCGGCGGCGTTTCCGACAGCGGCGCATTCTGCAGGTGCTCGTAGTCGTAGGTGAACGGCTCGTAATACTCGTCGATGGCCGGCAGGTTCGGGTTGGCGAAGATGTTGGCCAGGATCTTCAGGCGGCTGCCCTGGCGCGGTTCCAGCTTGCCGGCGGCATTGCGCTTCCAGCCGCCGTTCCACTTGTCCTGGTTTTCCCATTCCTTCGGATAGCCGATCCCTGGCTTGGTTTCGACGTTGTTGAACCAGGCATATTCGACGCCGTCGCGGCTGGTCCAGACATTCTTGCAGGTGACGGAACAGGTGTGGCAGCCAATGCACTTGTCCAGGTTCAGCACCATGCCGATTTGCGCTCTGATTTTCATGTTTGCTCCTGATTCTTTCATGCGCCTTTGGCGATCGATGCATGCATCGTCACCGCGGCTTGTTCCTGTTCGGCACCAGCGGCGTGCCGGTGTGCGCCGGCGCTGTGCGCGCCACCGCCGGTTCCGGCAGCTGCGCTTTCCGGCTCTTCGACACGCGGCCCTTCCAGCCAGTCGATGTTTTTCATCTTGCGCACCAGCACGAACTCGTCGCGGTTGGAACCGACCGTGCCGTAATAGTTGAAGCCGTACGACAGTTGCGCATAGCCGCCGATCATGTGCGTCGGCTTGGTCACCGCGCGCGTCACCGAATTATGGATGCCGCCGCGCTTGCCCGACATTTCCGCGCCCGGCACGTTGACGATCTTTTCCTGCGCGTGGTACATCAGCGTCATGCCGACCGGCACGCGCTGGCTGACCACGGCGCGCGCGGTCAGCGTGCCGTTGACGTTGAACACCTCGATCCAGTCGTTGTCGACGATGCCGGCAGCCTTGGCGTCGATTTCCGACAGCCAGACGTGCGGGCCGCCGCGCGACAGCGTCAGCAGGCGCAGATTGTCCGAATAGGTCGAGTGGATGCCCCACTTCTGGTGCGGCGTGATCCAGTTCAGGGCGATTTCCTTGTGGCCGTTCGGCTTGCTGCCCAGTACCGACGCGGTCGTCTTGGTGTTGATCGCCGGCTTGTACACGCACAGGCCTTCGCCGAATTCGCGCATCCACAGGTGATCCTGGAAGAATTGCTGGCGGCCCGTCAGCGTGCGCCAGGGGATCATTTCATGCACGTTGGTATAGCCGGCGTTGTAGCTGACTTCCTCCGATTCCAGGCCCGACCAGGTCGGCGAGGAAATGATCTTGCGCGGCTGCGCCTGCACGTCGCGGAAACGAATGCTGTCATGCTCGCGCGGAATCGCCAGATGGGCATGGTCGCGGCCGGTGATCTTCGACAGCGCTTCCCAGGCTTTCACCGCCACGTGGCCGTTGGTCTCGGGCGCCAGCGTCAGGATCATTTCGGCGGCGTCGATGGCGGTATTCAGCCGCGGCAAGCCTTTCGACACGCCCTCTTCCGTCACCACGCGGTTCAAGCCGCGCAGCACGTCGACTTCATGCGCGGTTTTCCACGAAATGCCCTTGCCGCCATTGCCCACTTTTTCCAGTAGCGGGCCGATCGCGGTGAATTTCTTGTAGACGTCGCGGTAATTGCGCTCGACCACCGTCATGGCCGGCATGGTCTTGCCCGGAATGGGCTCGCATTCGCCGGCGCGCCAATCCTTCGGATCGAAGGGCTGGCCCAGCTCGCCGGGGGTGTCATGCATCAGCGGCGTCAGCACTAGGTCCTTTTGCGTGCCCAGCAATTCGCCGCCGATCTCGGCAAACTTCTCGGCGATGCCCTTGTAGATTTCCCAGTCCGACTTCGACTGCCACAGCGGCTGCACGGCTTCCGACAGCGGATGGATGAAGGGATGCATGTCGGAGGTGTTGAGGTCGTCCTTCTCGTACCAGGTCGCCGTCGGCAGCACGATATCGCCGTACAGGCAGGTGGTCGACATGCGGAAGTCGAGCACCACCAGCAGGTCGAGCTTGCCCTCGGCTGCCGGGCGCACCTTGACATCCTTGGGCTTGACGCAGTCCTCCTCGTCGCTCATCAAGGCGTTCTGGGTGCCGAGCAGGTACTTGAGGAAATACTCATGCCCCTTGCCCGAACTGCCGAGAATGTTGGAGCGCCAGACGAACATGTTGCGCGGGAAGTTGGCCGGGTTATCCGGGTCGTCGCAGGAGAAATTCAGCTTGCCCGACTTGATCTGCTCGACCGCATACTGCGCGACATCCTTGCCGGCCTCGCCGGCGGCGCGGGCGATTTCCAGCGGGTTGGTTTCCAGCTGCGGCGCCGAGGGCAGCCAGCCCATGCGCTCGGCCTTGGCGTTGTAATCCAGCAGCGACATCTCGGCCATCTTGCCGTCGGCGGTCGGACACAGGATTTCCGACGCATGCAGCTTTTCATGGCGCCACTGGCTGGTGTGGGCGTAAAAGAACGAGGTGGAATTCATCTGGCGCGACGGGCGGTGCCAGTCAAGCGCGAAGGCCAGCGGGGTCCAGCCGGTTTGCGGGCGCAGCTTTTCCTGGCCGACGTAGTGACTCCAGCCGCCGCCGGATTGGCCGACGCAGCCGCACATCATCAGCATGTTGATGATGCCGCGGTAAGTCATGTCCATGTGGTACCAGTGGTTCAGCGCGGCGCCGACGATCACCATGCTCTTGCCGCGCGTTTTGTCGGCATTGTCGGCGAATTCGCGCGCCACGGTGATGACGTCTTCCGGCTTGACGCCGGTATGCTTTTGCTGCCACTTGGGCGTGTACGGCACATCGTCGAAATAGTCTTTCGCGACATTCGGATCGCTCAAGCCATGCTCGACGCCGTAGTTAGCCAGCGACAGGTCATACACGGTCGCCACCAGCGCGGTGCTGCCATCGGCCAGGCGGATTTTCTTGACCGGCACCTTGCGCTTCAGGAGGTCATTGGCATCCTTGCCGCCAAAGTACGGGAAGCCCACGGTTTCCACCGCATCGGCGCGATCGATCAGCGACAAGGCCGGGTCGATCGGATTGCCGCTCCTGCCTTCCTTCTGTTCGAGGTTCCACTTGCCGCGCTCGCCGCCTTCGCCCCAGCGGAAGCCGATCGAACCGGCCGGCGCGACGATATGGCCGGTGGCGCTGTCGAGCACCAGGGTTTTCCATTCCGGATTGTTGGTTTCATCCAGGTTGTTGTCCAGGTGCGAGGCGCGCAGGAAGTAATCCGGCAGCAGCGTGCCGTCCTTTTCCTTCAGCAGCACCAGCATCGGGAAGTCGGTGTACTGCTTGGCATAGTCGCGAAAATATTGCGACTTGCCCGTGACGTGGAATTCCTTGAGGATCACGTGGCCCATCGCCATCGCCAGCGCGGCGTCGGTGCCCTGCTTCGGCGCCAGCCAGATGTCGCCGAACTTGGCCATTTCGCCGAAGTCGGACGACACGGCGACAGTCTTGGTGCCCTTGTAGCGCACTTCGGTATAGAAGTGGGCGTCCGGCGTGCGCGTCATCGGCACGTTCGAGCCCCACACCATGAGGTAGGTCGAGTTGTACCAGTCGGCCGATTCCGGCACGTCGGTCTGCTCGCCCCAGACTTGCGGGCTGGCCGGCGGCAGGTCGCAGTACCAGTCGTAAAAGCTCATCGCCACGCCGCCAATGAGACTTAAATAACGCGTGCCGGCGGCATAGCTGATCATCGACATCGCGGGAATCGGCGAAAAGCCGACGATACGGTCCGGGCCGTACTTCTTGATGGTGAAGGCGTTGGCGGCGGCGATGATCTCGTTGACCTCGTCCCACTTGGCGCGCACGAAGCCGCCCTGGCCGCGCACCGACTTGTACTTGTTCGCAAGCTTCGGGTTCTGGCTGATGTATTCCCAGGCTTCGACCGGCGACCTGGTCAGGCGCGCCTCGCGCCACATCTCCATCAAGCGGCCGCGCACCATCGGATACTTCACGCGCTGCGCCGAATACACGTACCAGGAATACGAAGCGCCGCGCGGGCATCCGCGCGGCTCATGGTTGGGCAGGTCCGGCCGCGTGCGCGGGTAATCGGTCTGCTGGGTTTCCCAGGTGATCAGGCCATTCTTCACGTAGACTTTCCAGCTGCAGGAGCCGGTGCAGTTGACGCCGTGGGTGGAACGCACGATCTTGTCGTGCTGCCAGCGCTGGCGATAGGCGTTTTCCCAGGTACGGTCTTCCTTGACCACGACTCCGTGGCCATTGGAAAAGGTCTCCTTGGGTTTGCTGAAGAATTTCAGGCGATCCAGAAAGTGACTCATGGTTTCTCCGTGTGCGCACCCGAAGCGGGCGCGGTTTTACTTGACGTGCAGCGACAATGACGATGAGGTAAGTCTACTGACGCAAGGCAATAGCGAACATTCGCAAGAAGTCGGACTAGCCGCAGTGGATATGACTAGTCCGCCTAGTTCTTAAGGTGTAGAGAATCAGCAAGGCATCTCGGCGCCCTTGCGCGAATAGAACCACCAGGTAATCGCGATGCAGGTGACATAGAAACCGATGAAGCAGAGCAGCGCAGCTTCGGGGCCACCCGTCATCGCGATCGAGGTGCCATAGCTTTTCGGGATGAAGAAGGCGCCATAGGCTCCCACGGCGGAAGTGAAGCCGAGCACGGCGGCGGCTTCCTTGTTGGCTTCCACCACGGCCTGGGCTTCGGCCGCCCTGCCGCGTCCGGCGGCGGCACGCTGCCGTTCGGTCAGGAAGATGACCGGAATCATGCGGAAGGTCGAGGCATTGCCGACGCCGGTGGCGGCGAACAGCAGCATGAACATCCAGAAGAAACCGACGAAGCCACCTGCCTGCCCTTGCGAAGGCAGGAAAAAAATGACGCCGGCAGCAGCCGCGACCATGACTACGAAGGTCCAGAAAGTGACCACGGCGCCGCCCAGCTTGTCGGAGACCCAGCCGCCGGCCACGCGCGCCAGCGCCCCGACGAGCGGGCCGAGGAAGGCATACTGCAGCGGATTCACGTCCGGGAATTGCGACTTGATCAGCATCGGGAAGCCGGCCGAAAATCCGATGAAGGAACCGAAGGTGCCGATGTAGAGCCAGCACATCAGCCAGTTATGCTTGCGCTTGAAGATCACTGCCTGCTCGGAGAAGGACGCGCTGGCCGATTTCAGGTCGTTCATTCCGAACCAGGCGGCGAAGGTCGTCAGCAGGATGAACGGTACCCAGATGAAGCCGGCATTCTGCAGCCACATTGCCTTGGCCTCGCCAGCCTTCATCCAGTTTTGCGGCTCGCCGCCCAAGGCGCCGAACATGCCGGCGGTGATCACCAGCGGCACCACGAACTGCACCACCGACACGCCCAGATTGCCCAGGCCGGCATTCATGCCCAGGGCATAGCCTTTCTGCGCCTTGGGGAAGAAAAAGCTGATATTGGCCATCGACGAGGCGAAATTACCGCCGCCGAAGCCGCACAGGAGCGCCAGGATCAGCATGGTCGGGTAGCTGGTGGCGGGATCCTGCACGGCAAAGCCGATGCCGATTGCGGGGATCAGCAGCGACGCGGTCGAAATCGTAGTCCATTTGCGGCCACCGAAGACGGGCACCATGAAGGAATAAAAAATACGCAGCGTCGCCCCCGACAGGCCCGGCAGCGCGGTCAGCCAGAACAGCTGGTTGGTGCTGTACTGGAAGCCGATATTGGGCAGGTTGACCACCACGACGCTCCACACCATCCAGACCGCGAATGCCAGCAGCAGCGCCGGAATTGAAATCCACAGGTTGCGGTTGGCGGTCGGCTTGCCCTTGCTTGTCCAGAATGCGGGCAGCTCGGGTTCCCAATGCTGAATCATATATTTGCTCATGTTTTTCTCCTATTGATGCTCGAGGGCGCAAACGCCCGGAAAAGTTGGTTCAGGCGGCTCTCGCCAGCGCCATCGGCTCGGCGGTCGAGACGCGCTCCGGCTTGAAGGAAAAATGCATCCACACCAGCGATACGCACACGGTGCCGTACAGCAGCATGAAAGAACTGGAACGGATGCCGGTCAAATCGACCAGGGCGCCGAACATGATCGGCAGGATGAACCCGCCCAGGCCGCCGGCCAGTCCGACCACGCCGGATACCGCGCCGATGTTGTGGCTGAAATCGTCGGAGATGAACTTGAAGACGGAAGCCTTGCCGACGGCGGTGGCGACGCCGACGATGAACAGCAGGACGGTGAACATGACCGGACCCAGGCCGATGTCCAGGCTCATTTCGCCCGAGACGGTCTTGACGACCATGCTGGTTGGCGGGTACGACAACAGGAAGAAGCACACCCAGCAAATCCACATCACACACCAGGTGACCTTGTAGGCGCCATACTTGTCGGAGATCCAGCCGCCGAGCGCACGCAGTACGCCGCCAGGCAAGGAAAAGCAGGCGGCCAGCAAAGCGGCCAGCCTCAGGTCGAAACCGTATTCGGCGACGTAATACTTGGTCATCCACAGCGCCAGCGCCACATAGCCGCCGAACACCACCGAGTAATACTGGCAATAGCGCCAGACGCGCGGGTCCTTCAGGACTTTCAACTGATCCATGAAGGAGACGTTGGAAGGCACCACGTGCGACTTGTCGGTGGCAGAAAAAAACCAGAACAGCAAGGCGGTGACCAGCATCGCTGCCGCATACACCTTTGGTAGCATTTGCCAGCCGAGCGCGGCGATGATCGCCGGCGCGACAAACTTGGTCAGCGCCGAACCGGAATTGCCGGCGCCGAAAACGCCCATCGCCAGGCCGCGGCGCGCCGGCTGGAACCAGCGCGCGACATACGGCGTGCCGACCGAAAACGAACCGCCGGCCAGGCCGACGAACAGGCCCAGCACGAGGAAATGCCAGAATTCGCTGGCATAGCTGATCAAATAGATCGGTACCACCGTGCTGAGCATCAGCAGGAAGAACACGATGCGTCCGCCAAAGCGGTCGGTCCAGATTCCCAGCGGCACGCGCACCAGCGAACCGGTCAGCACCGGCATTGCCGCCAGCAGGCCGAACTGGGTTTCATTCAATCCGAGCTTGTTCTTGATCGGAATGCCCAGCACGGCAAACATCATCCAGATGGCAAAGCAGATGGTGAAGGCAAAGGTGCTGCTGATAAGCACCGGCATTTGCTTGTTTTGATTGGCAGCCACGATATTCCCCTTGGAAGCATGAATCGATGCTCCAAGGCTACGTGTTGCCGTTACAAAGCACTATTGCCCATAGGGATATGCAGCAAAGGCAATCGGGCTAGCATTGCCCGCCGAATGAAGTAGCCGGAGCCGGGGCCGACTAGTCCGAAAGAGATAGATGGAAGAGCGCTGCTGTTTACTTGCGCAAGGTCTTCATCCGCACGAGATAGACCGAGACGCCGATCCCGATCAGCAGCAGCAAGACTTGTAAAGGAAGAGAATTAATAGTCCGGATGGAAAACCCCAGCGATATCCATAACAGCGATATCGCCACAATCTTGGCGCGCAACGGGATGCCCCTGCCGCTCTCAAAGTCGCGCAGGTATTCGCCGAAGAGGCGATGATTCGACATCCAGGCATGCATGCGCGAAGAACTGCGCAGATAACAGGCAGACGCCAGCAGCAGAAACGGCGTGGTGGGCAGCAGCGGCAGAAAAACTCCGAGCACGGCGAGAACGAGCGCCAGGCCACCCACCACGTTCAGGGCAATCTTCATTATCAAACCTCAGTTACGAAGCATGGCCTGCCCCCGCTTTTGACAAGCCATGCCAGATCTTTGTCTTCACGAAAAAACGATCAGCATCAAGTATTCTACAGGCCGACGCAAGTCCTGTGCCTATTGCATATCCGTCATGTTCGCCTGTTCGCCAACGGGTGAGCAATTCCGCTGATGCAATCGATGTCGGTTTCCCCCTCTGGCAAGAAAGCTGGCGACTACAACACGAACGTCTCCGCTGGATTTGATCTAATTATCAAGCGCGGCAAGCCTTGCCCGCATTTCCGGAGAGGCGACATGAAAGCTTTGGCATATTTGATTGCATTGACGGCTGGCTTGAGCGGAGCCGCCATTGCGCAAAATACGAATCCGCAAGCTGCCGGCGATGATCCGCCGGAAGGACGCTCGGCGCCGGCAGCGCAGGGAAATCGTGACCCTGGAGCTGATACCGCGGTTGTTCCCGCCGACAATCCTGGCTCCCGGTCGGTGAATCGCTCAGCAATCGAAGCTCCGCGCACCAGCAATCAGACATCCGATCGCGCCGTTTCGCGGGAATGGCAAGGGCTAGGCAGCACCGGAGGCGGCACCGGCACAGGAACAAGTTTGGGCACTAGCGCCGATGAGGTCGCGCCGGGCCAGGATGGCAGCCGCCCTGCCGATACCGTCGAGGGCAGCCCGCAGGATCCAGACAAGATATTGCGCGAAAAACCTGCAGAGCCGCCGCGCGAATAATCTTCACTGCACAGTGGCCGCCGTCGGGTCGGCGCAGCTTGCCCTGATCACTTCACGCCCGCCATATCCGGCAACTGGTGGGCAATCCCCTTGTGGCAATCGATGCAGGTCTTCTGGCCGCCCTCCAGGAAAGTCGAATGCGCATCGACGGCACGCTTGCTCTGCTTGGTGAAATCCATTGACTCAAACTGGTGGCAGTTGCGGCATTCGAGCGAGTTGTTGGCTTTCAGCCGCCGCCATTCATTGTTGGCCAGCTGCAGCCGGTGTGCCTCGAATTTTTCCCGGGTATTGATGGTGCCGAAAATTTTGCCCCACACTTCCTTCGATGCCTGCATCTTGCGCGCGATCTTGTCGGTCCATTTGTGCGGCACATGACAATCAGGACAGGTGGCGCGCACGCCGCTGCGGTTGCTGAAGTGGATCGTATTCTGCAGCTCGGCAAACACGTTGTCGCGCATCTCGTGGCAGCTGATGCAGAATTTTTCCGTATTGGTAGCTTCGAGAGCCGTGTTGAAGCCGCCCCAGAAAAGAATGCCGGCAATGAAGGAGCCGATCGTCAGTAGGCCAAAGCTCAGGTGAACGCTCGGCCGGCGCAATACGTTCCAGAAGCGCTTCAGCATTTGTTTCATGGCTGTCCCCTCTTATTTTTTTCGGGCTGGCGCCGCGGCGGGCGGCTGGTTCAGGATGGCGTCGGCATCGATGAACCGATTTTCGATCAGCGGATTGACATTAGCCTGGGGCACATGGCATTGCATGCAGAAATAGCGGCGCGGCGACAGCTCGGCCAGGAAATTGCCCTGACGGTCCATGAAATGGGTCACGCTGATCATCGGCGCCTGGCTTTCCTGCGTGCGGGTGCGCGCATGGCACATCATGCAGCGGTTGGCATTCTTGTCGATCTGGTAGCCTTCCACCTTGTGCGGAATCACCGGCGGCTGCATTGCATAGTTGCGCTGGCGGCGCACGTCGCTGTTGTCCGGATTGAGCAGCGGCGGCGGATTGGTGGTTTCGTTCAGCTGAGCCGGCCCGCGCATGGCGTCATGGACGCCATTGGCCGCAAAAACCCAGAGTGGCAGCATCAGGAAGGCAAGCAGTATTCTTTTCATGATGTTCTCCTACACCTTGCGGATCTTGACCGCGCACTTCTTGAAATCGGTCTGGAACGAGATCGGGTCGGTTGCATCCAGCGTCACCTTGTTAATCAGCTGGCTGGCATCGAACCAGGGCACGAACACCAGTCCGCGCGGCGGCTTGTTGCGTCCCCTGGTTTCCACTCTGCTCTTCATCGCGCCTCGCCGCGAAACGATTTCCACGGTATCGCCGCGGCGCGCGCCGAGCTGCCGCGCATCTTCCGGATGCATGTAGCACACCGCGTTCGGGAAGGCCCGGTACAGTTCCGGCACGCGGCGCGTCATCGAGCCGGAATGCCAGTGCTCCAGCACCCGGCCGGTCGATAGCCAGTACGGATATTCCTTGTCCGGTTCCTCGGCAGCCTTTTCGTAAGGCAGCGCAAAAATGACCGCCTTACCATCCGGCATGCCATAGAAGCGGTAGTTCTCGCCGGCTTTCACGTAAGGATCAGTTCCCTCCTTGTAGCGCCAGCGGGTTTCCTTGCCGTTCACCACAGGCCAGCGCAAGCCGCGCTCGCGGTGATAAACATCAAACGGCGCCAGATCATGGCCGTGGCCGCGGCCGAATTCGGCATATTCCTCGAACAGGCCTTTCTGTACATAAAAACCGAAGGATTTTGCCTCATCGTTCGCATAGCCGGCTTCCATCTGATTGGCCGGAAATTTGTTGACATTGCCATTGCGGTACAGCACGTCGAACAGGGTCTTGCCGCGGTATTGCGGCGCCTTGTCCAGCAATTCCGGCGGCCACACCTCTTCCATCTTGAAGCGCTTGGAAAATTCCATCAGCTGCCACAGGTCGGATTTCGCTTCGCCGGGCGCGGAAACCAACTGGTGCCAGAACTGCGTGCGCCGCTCGGCATTGCCATAGGCGCCTTCCTTCTCAACCCACATCGCGGTCGGCAGGATCAGATCCGCCGCCATGGTGGTGACGGTTGGATAGGCGTCGGAAACCACGATGAAATTGGCCGGATTGCGATAGCCGGGCATCGCTTCCTGCACGATGTTCGGTGCGGCCTGCATGTTGTTGTTAACCTGCACCCAGTAGGCATTGAGCTTGCCGTCTTTCAGCATGCGGTTTTGTAGCACCGCGTGGAAGCCCGGTTTTTCCGGGATGGTGCCCGGCGGCAGCTTCCAGATGCGCTCCGCCTCCGCCCGGTGCTTCGGGTTAGTGACCAGCATGTCGGCCGGCAGTCGGTGCGAAAAGGTGCCGACTTCGCGCGCGGTGCCGCAGGCCGAGGGCTGGCCGGTCAAGGAGAATGGGCTATTGCCGGGAGTGGAAATCTTGCCGGTCAGCAGGTGAATGTTGTATAGCAGGTTGCTGCACCAGGTGCCGCGCGTATGCTGGTTGAAGCCCATGGTGAAGAAGGACATCACCTTGACCTTGGGATCGGCATACAGCTTGGCCAGGGCAATCAGCCTGTCCTTCGGCACGTTCGACAGTTTCGAAACCGTATCGACATCGTAGGCGGAGACGAACTTGGCGAATTCGTCGAAGCTGCTCGGCCGGCTGTCGTTGGCGTCGGCCACGTGCTTGGCCGCTTTTTGCAGCGGGTGCTCGGGGCGCAGGCCGTAGCCGATGTCGGTGTTGCCGACCACGAAGCGGGTATGCTTGTTGACGAAATCGCGGTTGACCGCATTGTTCTGGATGATGTAGTTGGCGATGAAATTGAGGATCGCCAGGTCGGTCTGCGGGCGGAAGATCAGCGACTGGTCGGCCAGCTCGAAGCTGCGGTGCTCGAACACCGACAACACCGCCACCTTCACGTGCGGCGCCGACAGCCGGCGGTCGGTCACGCGGGTCCACAGGATCGGGTGCATTTCCGCCATGTTCGAGCCCCACAGCACGAAGGCGTCGGCCGCTTCGATATCGTCGTAGCAGCCCATCGGCTCATCCATGCCGAAGGTGCGCATGAAACCGGTCACCGCCGAGGCCATGCAGTGACGGGCGTTGGGGTCGATATTGTTGGAGCGGAAGCCGGCTTTCATGAGCTTCAGGCCGGCGTAACCTTCCCAAATGGTCCATTGTCCGGAGCCGAACATGCCGACTGCGGTCGGGCCCTTTTCCTTCAGGGTTTTCTTGAATTGCTGCGCCATCACGTCAAAGGCGGTATCCCAGGATACCGGGGTGAATTCGCCATCCTTGGCATACTTGCCGTCTTTCATGCGTAGCAGCGGCCTGGTCAGGCGGTCGGCCCCATACATGATTTTCGACAGGAAGTAGCCTTTGACGCAATTGACGCCGCGATTGACTTCCGCATTGATGTCGCCGTGAGTGGCAACCACGCGGCCATCCTTGACCGCGACATTGACGCCGCAGCCGACGCCGCAAAAACGGCAGGGCGCCTTCGACCACTTGAGTTGCGTTTTCGACGAATCGGTAATCACATTGGAAGCCTCTGCCGCCATTGGAACGCCGGCGGTGGTCGCCGCGGTGATTGCCGCTGTCTGCTTGATAAAGTCGCGTCGGGTAAGTTTCATGGCTTTACTTCCTCTTCCATTGCGGCTGCCGATTCCGCATGTTGATAGACGAGTGAAACATCGTATACGCCGGGCAAAGCCCGAATGGCATCCATGCAATCGAGCGTGCGCCCCATGCTGCGGGTTTCCAGCGTGATGACCAGCTTACCCTCGGGCGATTGCGCATGGCATTCAGCCTCGGGCAGTAAGCCGATGCTGGCCCTGATCGCCTCCATCGATGCTCGGTCACAATACGTGATGATGCCGGCGATATGCACTTCCCCGGTTTCTGCCGGAACTTCCTTTCGCTTGCTGTACATCATTTGCAGCCGCTCCAGAAAAATTTGAAACATGAAGACGAGGCATTACAGCCTGCGGAGAGAATCAGCCGGTGGGAAGCGTGCCGGTAAACAATTGATACATCCAGATGAAGAATCCATAGCCGCCGACGATCGCTATCGCCAGAAGCGGCGCCGCCACGACAGTGATGAAGAGAAAAGCGCGTATTTCCTGCGCCTTGGTTGGCAATTGACGTTCGTTATCCATCTGCGTACTCCAAATGAACAGATTGGTTGCTCATCTTAAACCGCCTGCCTTGCAGGGAAAGCGGAAGGAATATCTACCGGCTTGCCGCCTTGCCACAACGCGGGCGGACGATCGCACCAGCTTGCTGGCGAAACCGGAAAATCGGAAAAACCGGAGGGGAATTACAGACCGGTTCCATCCACAGTCAGATACAGACCGCTTCGTCCGGCACTTGATGTCTGGCCTTGCGCAGGAATCCGCTATCACGAGTACTTGTCTCCTGACCAGTTGCTTCAACAACGGCGGTTTTTATTGTTCGTTTGCTTTGCCGAATAGTTTATTGGCTTTATCATGAACCTTCAATACTGTTTTTGCAACCGTATTTTTCATGCGTGAATTTCACGCATATGCCAGCACACCCTATGCAAGTAAGCGCACAATTGTTGAGCCGTGGCTAGGCGCAAAAGTTTTCTGTGAACTGATGGCATGGCAATGATGCGCGAAGCCAAACTATCGGATTTTTCCAGGCTAGTCGTCGGCGCACAACCGGCAATCGCTAGGTCTTCCCCGCCTTGCGGTCGAGTTCCCGCAGCCAGGCCAGCTTTTCGCCAATCTTGAGTTCCATTCCCCGCGACACCGGCTTGTACCATCCCGGTTCGGGTATTCCTTCCGGCAGGTAGGTTTCGCCCGCCGCATAGGCATCCGGCTCGTCGTGCGCATAGCGATACAGCTTGCCGTAGCCGAGTTCTTTCATCAGCTTGGTCGGTGCATTGCGCAAGTGTTCAGGCACGCCGCGCGACTTGTCCTTGGCGACGAAGGCGCGCGCCGCGTTGTAGGCCTTGTAAACCGCATTCGACTTGGCCGCGCAGGCCAGGAACACCACGGCCTCGGCCAGCGCCAGTTCGCCCTCGGGCGAACCGAGCCGCTCGTAAGTCTCGGCGGCATCCAGCGCCAGCCGCAGCGCGCGCGGGTCGGCCAGGCCGATATCCTCGACCGCCATGCGGATCAGGCGGCGCGACAGGTAGCGCGGATCGGTGCCGCCGTCGAGCATCCTCACCAGCCAGTACAGCGCGGCATCCGGGTTGGAGCCGCGCACCGACTTGTGCAGCGCCGAGATCTGGTCGTAGAAGGCATCGCCGCCCTTGTCGAAGCGGCGCAGGGCGTCGCCCAGGCATTCTGCCAGCAGCGCCTGGTCGACCTCTTCCTGGCCCTTGGCGGCGGCGGCGCGGGCGACGATTTCAAGATTGTTCAGCAACTTACGGCCATCGCCATCGGCGCTGGCGACCAGCATGGCCTTGGCTTCCGGGTCGAAATCCAGCCCTTCGAGTTCTTCGATGCAGGCGCGGTCCACCAGCGCGTCAAGGTCTTCCTCCGTCAGCGATTTCAGCACGTACACCGCGGCGCGCGACAGCAAGGCGCTGTTGACTTCGAAGGAAGGGTTTTCGGTGGTGGCGCCGATGAAGGTAAACAGCCCGCTTTCGACATGGGGCAGGAAGGCATCCTGCTGACTCTTGTTGAAGCGGTGCACCTCGTCGACGAACAGAATCGTGCGCCGGCCCGAGCTGGCGCGCACAAGTTCCGCCCGCTCGACCGCCTCGCGGATATCCTTGACGCCTGACAGCACCGCCGACAGCGCGATAAATTCGGCGTTGAAGCTTTGCGCCATCAGGCGCGCCAGCGTGGTCTTGCCCACGCCCGGCGGCCCCCACAGGATCATCGAATGCGGCTCACCCGACTCGAATGCCACGCGCAGCGGTTTGCCCGATCCGAGCAGATGCTGCTGGCCGATGACCTCGTCCAGGCTTTGCGGACGCAGGCGCTCCGCGAGAGGAATGGAAGACATATCTTGCTTGATCCGCTGCCCGACTTACTGCTCGAAGACGTCAGCGCCCTTGGGCGGGACGAACTTGAACTGGCCCGGCTTCAACGGCGGATTCTTCTCGAACTTCCTGAAAGTCAGGATCGATACCTGGCCGAAGGAGTCGCGCAACTCCATCGCCAGCGGCACGCCATTCTTCAGGCCGATACCGATCTGCTCGAAGGTAGTGTCCTTGGCCATTGGCGTGGCTTGCAGCCACTCCATGCCATCCTTGCTGCCGGCTTCCTTCAGGACGAAATTCTTTTCCAGGTCATTGCTGCCGAACAGAATCGCCGCCGGCGACGAACCGAGCGCATTGCCCAGTTTTTTCACCGTCACCTGGTTCAGGTCCTTGTCGTAGATGTACAGCTTTTCGCCGTCGGCCTGCAGCACCTGTTCATAGGGTTTCTGGTAAACCCAGATGAATTTGCCCGGGCGGGCAAAGATGAAGGTGCCGGTCGATTCCTGCGACACCCGGGCCTTGCCCTCCTTGTCGGCCTTGACCAGGCGCTGCGAAAACTCGCCTTGCGCCGATTTGGTGGTGGCGACGAAAGTCTTGAACTGTTCCAGGGCCGCTGCCGATGCCAGTCCCGGCAGCATGGCGATGGCCGCCGCCCCGGCGCACAGCAGCGAACGCCATGCAGCCAAATTTTCTTTCTTGAATTTCAAAATAATGTCCTATTCACTCGCATTACCAGCAGGCACCAGAATCTCGCGATTACCGTTGGATTGCATGGTGGATACCAGGCCGCTCTGCTCCATCTGTTCGAGCAGGCGTGCAGCCCGATTGTAGCCGATGCGCAGGTGACGCTGCACGAGCGAGATCGAAGCGCGGCGGTGCTTGAGAACCACGGCAACGGCCTGGTCGTACATGGCGTCGGCCTCGCCGCCGCCCGCGCCTTCAGCACCGGGCACGCCGCCCTCGCCGCCCTCATCAAGCACGCCGCCTTCAAGGATGCCCTCGATGTAATTCGGTTCGCCCTGCTCCTTCAGATGCGTCACCACGCGGTGCACTTCATCGTCCGAGACAAAGGCGCCATGCACGCGGACCGGCAGCCCTGTGCCCGGCGGCATGTACAGCATGTCACCCATGCCGAGCAGTGTTTCCGCGCCCATCTGGTCGAGGATGGTGCGCGAGTCGATCTTGCTGCTGACCTGGAAGGCGATGCGGGTCGGGATATTCGCCTTGATCAGGCCGGTGATGACATCCACCGACGGCCGCTGCGTCGCCAGGATCAGGTGAATGCCGGCGGCGCGCGCCTTTTGCGCGATGCGGGCGATCAGCTCTTCGACCTTCTTGCCGACTACCATCATGAGGTCGGCTAACTCGTCGATGATGATGACGATGGTCGGCAGCTTTTCCAGCGGTTCCGGCGCGTCCGGCGTCAGGCTGAAGGGATTGGGGATCTTCTCTTCCTTCTTGTCCGCGTCGGCGATCTTGTTGTTGTAGCCGGCCAGGTTGCGCACGCCGAGCTTGCTCATCAGCTTGTAGCGGCGCTCCATCTCGCCCACCGCCCAATTCAGCGCATGGCCGGCCTGGCGCATGTCGGTGACCACCGGCGCCAGCAGGTGCGGGATACCTTCGTAGACCGACATTTCCAGCATCTTCGGATCGATCAGGATCAGCCGCACCTGGTTGGGATCGGATTTGTACAACAGCGACAGGATGGTGGCGTTGATGCCGACCGACTTGCCCGAACCAGTAGTGCCCGCCACCAGCAGGTGCGGCATCTTGGCCAGATCGGCAGTGACCGGGTTGCCGGCGATATCCTTGCCGAGCGCGACAGTCAGGCTGGAAGCGCTGTCGTGGTAGATTTTCGAGCCGAGGATTTCCGTCAGGCGCACGATCTGGCGCTTCGGGTTGGGCAATTCCAGCCCCATGAAATTCTTGCCCGGAATGGTCTCAACGACGCGGATCGAGGTCAGCGACAGCGAACGCGCCAGGTCGCGCGCCAGGTTGACGATCTGGCTGCCCTTGACGCCGGTGGCCGGTTCGATTTCGTAGCGGGTAATGACCGGGCCGGGATAGGCCGCCACCACCTTGGCCTCGACGCCGAAGTCGGAGAGTTTTTTCTCGATCAGGCGGCTGGTGAATTCCAGCGTTTCGACGCTGACGGTTTCCTGCGACGGCGGCGCATCGTCCAGCAGCGACAGCGGCGGCAGGTTGGTGTCCGGCAGGTCGGTGAACAGCGAAACCTGCTTTTCCTTTTCCACCCGTTCCGATTTCGGCACGATCACGACCTGAGGCTCGATGCGGATCGGCGGCGCGTATTCGATCTTGGCGCGTTCCTGCACCACCGCCACTTCGCGCTTGACCGCCGCTTCCTGGCCGAGCTTGCGGTCTTCGCGGGCGGCATTCAGATTACGGATGGCGTCGATCGACCATTCGATGCCGGCGCCGATCTTCTCGGCCACGGTCAGCCACGACACCTGGAACAGCAGGCTAAAGCCGACTCCGAACAGCAGCAGCAGAAGCAGCGTGGCGCCGGTGAAGCCGAAGGCGCTGTAGGCGGCCGAGCCCAGCACTTCTCCCAGCACGCCGCCCGGCGCGCGCGGCAGTTCGGCCTGGAGACTGTGCATGCGCAGGTATTCGATGGCGACGCTGCCGGCCATCAGCAGCACGAAGCCGATGGCGCGCACCCAGCCCTCATGGCGCGGCATGGATTCCGGCTCCTGCTGCAGCAGGAAACGCTGCGACAACCGGCGGTAGCCGCCCCAGACCGTCCACAGCAGCAGCACGCACCACCACCAGGCCGATACGCCGAAGACGAACAGCATGACGTCGGCCAGCCAGGCGCCGAGATGGCCGCCCCAGTTGTGCAGGCGCGCCACCGCATTGGCGTGCGTCCAGCCCGGATCGAGCCGGGAATAGCTGGAAAGGATCATGACCAGGTAAACCGACAGCCCGGACAGCGCGATCCAGCGCGCCTCGGACAGCAGGCGCACCAGCCGGCTGGGTTCCGGCGGAGCGGCGGGAGCGGTATTGCGGGTATAGGCTTGAGCGGTTCTCGTCATAAATCAGCTGGCTGTTACTTCGACTATAATCTTATTTAGTTTACCTTGCGCAAGGCCGAATTATCCGGCTGCTGTGGCATTTTTTCACGCCTTGCGCACGCATTTGCCCGTCAAACAACTTCCGAAGCCAGCTTATGACCACTCCCAAACACGCCAAAGTCCTGATTCTCGGTTCCGGCCCCGCCGGCTACAGCGCCGCCGTGTACGCCGCGCGCGCCAATCTCAAGCCGGTGCTGATCACCGGCGTCGAGCAAGGCGGCCAGCTGATGACCACCACCGACGTCGAAAACTGGCCAGGCGACCCGATGGGCGTGCAGGGACCGGAACTGATGCAGCGCCTGCAGCAGCACGCCGAGCGCTTCCAGACCGAGATCGTGTTCGACCACATCCACACTACCCACCTGAATGAAAAGCCGCTCCGCCTGGTCGGCGATGCCGGCACCTACACCTGCGACGCCCTGATCATCGCCACCGGCGCCTCGGCACAATACCTCGGCCTGCCCTCGGAAGAAGCCTTCATGGGCAAGGGCGTGTCGGCCTGCGCCACCTGCGACGGCTTCTTCTACAAGGGCCAGGAAGTCGCGGTGGTGGGCGGCGGCAATACTGCAGTCGAAGAAGCGCTGTACCTGTCCAACATCGCCACCAAGGTCACCATGATCCACCGCCGCGACAAGTTCCGCGCCGAGCCGATCCTGATCGACCGCCTGATGGCCAAGGTTGCCGAAGGCAAGATCGAAGTCAAGTGGAACCATACCCTGGATGAGGTGCTGGGCGATGGCTCCGGCGTCACCGGCGTGCGCATCAAGTCGACCGCCGACGGTAGCACCAGCGAATTCAAGGTACACGGCCTGTTCATCGCCATCGGCCACAAGCCGAATACCGGGATCTTCGAAGGCCAGATCGACATGAACAATGGCTACATCAAGACCCGCACCGGCCTGGAAGGCTTCGCCACCGCCACCAATATCATGGGGGTGTTCGCCGCCGGCGACGTTCAGGACCACGTATACCGTCAGGCCATCACCAGCGCCGGCACCGGCTGCATGGCGGCGCTGGATGCCCAGCGCTACCTGGAAGGCCTGGAAGAGAAATAAACGCCTGTTGTCATGCTTCCCTTCACGGGAAGCATAAGGCCACAGGCTTGAGTGCATGCAGGTGAACACCATGACCACCCTCAAGGATTTTGGCGCGCTCAAGTCATTGAGCAAGGAACTCAAGCAAAAGGAAGAGATGCGCAAGGCCGCAGAAGCCGAGCGCAAGCGGCGCGAACAGGAAACGCAGCGCGAGGCCGACCTGTTCCGCCGCAGTATCGGCGAGGTCAAGCCGCTGGCCGCGCATGGCAAGGCCGGTCACACCCCCGCCCCGCCGCCGCCGGTGGCGCGCCAGCGCCAGGCCGATGAAGAAGCGGCGCTGAAGGAGTCGCTGTCGGACGAATTCAGCGTCGATACTCTGCTGGAAAGCGATGAAGCCCTGAGCTATGCCCGCACGGGCATCGGCTCGGACGTGTTGCGCAAGCTGCGGCGCGGCCACTGGGTGATCCAGGGCCAGCTAGACCTGCACGGCATGCGCACCGATGAGGCGCGCGAGGCCTTGGGGGAGTTTTTGCGAGAAACCGGCAAGCGCGGCTGGCGCTGCGTGCGCGTCATCCACGGCAAGGGCCTGGGTTCCGTGAACAAGAAGCCCGTGCTGAAGAACAAGGTGCGCAACTGGCTGGTGCAAAAGGATGAGGTGATCGCCTTTTGCCAGGCCACGGCGCCGGATGGCGGCGCCGGGGCGCTGATGGTGCTGCTGAAGGCGCAGAGTTAAACCGCGTCCGGTCCGGTTTCGCCGGTACGGATACGGATCACCTGGTCGACGCTGCGCACGAAAATCTTGCCGTCGCCAATCTTGCCGGTGCGCGCGGACTTGATGATGGCATCGACCGCGGCTTCCACCACATTGTCGTCGACCACCGCCTCGATCTTCACTTTCGGCAGAAAATCCACCACATATTCGGCGCCGCGATAAAGCTCGGTGTGGCCCTTCTGACGGCCGAAACCCTTGACTTCAGTGACGGTCAGACCGGAAACGCCGACTTCGGCCAGCGCTTCACGCACTTCGTCGAGCTTGAAGGGTTTGATGATGGCGACGATCTGTTTCATGAGCTACTCCCTAGATTCGAACAAGATTTTGAAAAGCATTGATGACTATTGAAGATTATTCCCCATTTCCGGACACAATGGAATCAACGTGCCTCAATGCTCCGGAATATTTTTAAGATCATCCATCCACACCGTCGCCTCGGAATCGCTGGGAGCGCGCCAGTCGCCGCGCGGCGACAGGGAACCACCCGAACCGACCTTGGGGGCGTTGGGAATGCAGGAGCGCTTGAACTGGCTCGTCTTGAAAAACCTGTAGACGAAGATGCCGAGATTGCGCCTGATCGCAGCCAGGTCGTATTCGTTGCGCGCCACATGCGGCCCCTCGGGCCAGCGCCCCGCCATGCGGTCGCCCCAGGCGGAAAATGCCAGGAACGCCACCTTGGAAGGCGTGAAGCCGAAGCGCAGCGTGTAGTATAGATGGAAGTCCTGCAGTTCGTACGGACCGATGAAATCTTCAGTTTTCTGCCCGGGGCGATCGTCGGCCTTGCCAGGCACCAGCTCCGGGCTAATGTCGGTGTCGAGAATATTGAGCAGAACGCCGGCACCCTCGCCGGCGATCTGCCCCGTCTCCGCCACCCAACGGACCAGGTGGGTAATCAGCGTCTTCGGCACGCTGGCATTGACGTTGTAGTGCGACATGTGATCGCCGACGCCGTAGGTGCACCACCCCAGCGCGAGTTCGCTCAGGTCGCCGGTGCCGATGACGATCCCGTTCTGGAAATTCGCCAGCCGGAATAAATGGTTGGTACGTTCCCCGGCCTGCACATTCTCGAAGGTGATGTCGTATTTTTCCTCACCTTCGGCATAGGGATGACCGAGGTCTTTCAGCATTTGCAGGCAGCTGGGCCGGATATCGATTTCGCTGGCAGAACAGCCGACTACTTCCATCAATTGCCTTGCCTGCAGGAGCGTCCTGTCGCTGGTGGCGAAACCGGGCATCGTCACGCCGAGAATGTTGGTGCGTGGCAGGCCCAGCCGGTCCATCGCCTTGGCGCACACCAGCAAGGCATGGGTCGAGTCCAGCCCGCCCGAGACGCCGATGACCACCTTCGCTATGCCGGATGCCGACAGGCGCTGGACCAGTGCCTGCACCTGGATGTTGTAGACTTCCTCGCAGCGTTCGTCGCGCCGCTTCGGATCGGCCGGCACATACGGAAAACGCTCGACATTGCGTTTCAGCGGCAACTTCTTTTCAAGCGGCAAATCGATATTGAAGGAAACGGTCCTGAATTTCGCCGCTTCTTCGCGATGCCGGCGCATTGAATGGCCGAACGTCGTGGTGCGCATGCGTTCCCGCGACAACCGCTCGAGGTCGATGTCGGCATGGACGAGGTGCGAGTCATCCGAAAACCGTTCGGACTCGGCCAGCAACTCGCCGTTCTCGCAAATCAGCGCCTGACCGTCCCACGCCATGTCGGTGGAGGATTCGCCCTTGCCTGCCGATGAATAGAGGTAGGCCGACAGGCAGCGCGCCGACTGTTGCGACACCAGCTGGTGCCGGTAGCCCGACTTGCCGACGACGATGTTCGATGCCGACAGGTTGACCAGGACCGTAGCGCCGGCCAGCGCAGCGAACGAGGACGGCGGGATCGGCACCCATACATCCTCGCAAATCTCCACATGGAACTTCAGCAGCGGCAGGTTGGCGATTTCGAACAGCAGCGAAGCGCCGAACGGCACGGCCTGGCCCAGCAGGTTCACTTCCGTGACGGAAGCGCAATCGGCCGGAGAGAATTGCCGCGCCTCATAAAATTCGCCGTAATTCGGCAGGTAGCTTTTCGGCACGATCCCCTGTATCCGCCCGCCGGCCACCACCGCGGCGCAGTTGAACAGCAGGTGCTCCACCTGCAGCGGGAGCCCCACCACCAGCGCTGCCGGAATCTCTGCCGATGCGGCGACGATGGCGGCCAGTGCCTGCTTGCTGGCGTCGAGCAAGGCACGCTGATGGAAAAGATCGTCGCAGGTATAGGCGGACAATCCCAGCTCAGGAAACACCACCAGCGCGGCGCCGTTTTGCGCGGCTTGCGTGGCCAGGGCAATGGTTTCCTGCGCATTGCCGGCAGGATCGGCGACGCGGCAACGCGGCACGCCGACGGCGACGCGGGCGAAATCGTGGGAATAAATATTAAAAAATCGATTGCTCATCTTCTGCTTTACTTTCAGAAAACCGCGCGCTTCAGTCTGGCCGGCATGACGGCATTCCCGCTGGCGGCATGCCATCATTCAGGCTGCTTGCGGCGCTTGTGTCTTGCGTGTCTTGCTTGCGTAGCGCTTCTTGCGCCGGCCGGAATCGGTTTACACTGCTGCCATTGCCATCTGTAATCCGCAAACCGTGATCAACCCCAGGCCGCCATGGCGCCGGGCCTGAATTCCTGAACTGGTTCAATGGTGAATTATCGCACGTGTATCGTTTCCTCTCTGGCCGAGGTCGGCCAGACGGCCTGGAATGGCCTGGTGGAACTGCAGGAAGAAGCCACTCCCTTCCTCTCCTACGCCTTCCTCGCCGCGCTGCATGAGACCGGCTGCGCCGCGCCGGAAACCGGCTGGCAGCCGCAATACCTGTGCCTGTGGCATGGCGAGGAACTGCATGCCGCCCTGCCCCTGTACGCCAAGTCGCATTCTTACGGCGAATACGTGTTCGACTGGGCCTGGGCGGATGCCTACCGGCGCCATGGCATGCGCTATTACCCCAAGCTGCTGGCAGCCATTCCGTTCACGCCGGTGGCCGGCAACCGCCTGCTGGCGCGCGGCGTCGCTGCCCGCGCCGCCCTGGTCGAAGCCCTGATCCGGCTGCAGCGCGACACCGGCCTGTCCTCCACCCACGTGCTGTTTCCCACCGAAGCCGAGGCCAGGCAATTGCAGCAGGCCGGCTTCATGCTCCGGCGCGGCGTGCAATTTCACTGGGAGAACGCCGGCTATGCCGATTTCGGCGATTTCCTTGCCACGCTGGAGCGCAAGAAGAGCAAGAATATCCGTGCCGAGCGCCGCAAGGTAACCGAGGCCGGTGTGACATTCCGCCAGGTCGAGGGAGCGCAGGCGACAGCGGCCGACTGGGTTTTCTTTCATCGCTGCTATGCCAACACCTATGCCGAACATCATTCGACGCCTTACCTGAGCCTGGCCTTCTTCAAGCGCATCGGCGCAACCATGCCGCAGCATATCCTGCTGGTTTTCGCCGAACGCGAAGGCCAGCCGATCGCCGCTTCGCTGCTGATCTACGACCAGCGCGCGCTGTATGGACGCTACTGGGGCGCGCTGGAGCATGTGCCTTGCCTGCATTTCGAAACCGCGTATTACCAGCCGCTGGAATTCTGCATCCAGCGCGGCATCGGCAGCTTCGAAGGCGGCGCCCAGGGCGAGCACAAGCTGGCGCGAGGGTTTCTGCCGCGCCCGACCTGGTCGGCGCACTGGCTGGCCGATGCCGCCTTCGCCGAGGCGATCCGGCACTTTCTGCGCCAGGAAGCCGGCGGCATGACCGCCTATATCGACGAATTGAACGAACATGCGCCATTCCGAATGTGAAAAGTTGTTAATGTGTTACATTTATAGCAATAAGTAATTGCAAGTTACCGACCTTGCGGGCAAGCTGCAAAATCATGATGATCGCACAATCCTCCGCCTTGAAACAGGCTGCTCCTCCCGCTCCCGAACTGAAACGGATCGGCCGCTTCACCGTCATCCGCGAACTCGGACGGGGAGCGATCGGCGTGGTCTACCTGGTGCACGACCCGATCATCGACCGCCAGATTGCCGTCAAGACCTTCAACCCGAAGCTGACGCAGATCGAGCGCAAGAAACATGAGGAACAGCTGATCAACGAAGCGCGCGCCGCCGGCCGGCTGTCGCACCCGCACATCATCACGATCTTCGATGCCAATACCGAAGGCGGCCTGACCTACATCGCCATGGAATACCTGCAGGGGCGCGAACTGAGCCGCCTGCTGGCGCGCCAGCACCCCTTCGAACTCAACGACATCGCCACCATCGCCTGGAAAGTCGCCGATGCACTGGATTACGCCCACCGCAACGGCGTAGTCCACCGCGACATCAAACCAGCCAATATTTTCATGGTCGGCGAGAACCAGCCAAAGATCGTCGATTTTGGCATCGCCCGCTCGCCCAATCGCATCGCCGACCAGTTTGCCCAGCCCGACGACGCGCCTTACACGCTGTTCCACAACAATATCCTCGGCACGCCGACCTACATGTCGCCGGAACAGGCCTGCGGCGAGCCGGCCGACGCCCGCTCGGACATTTATGCGCTGGGCGCGGTGATGTATGAAATGCTGGCTGGGCGCAAGCCTTTTCAGTCGCGCGACACCGAAAAGCTGCTGCAGATGATCGCCCTGAAGACGCCGCCGGCGCCGCACGAGGTCAATCCGGAAGTGCCGGAAGCGCTGTCGCAGATCGTCATGAAAGCCATGCAGAAGCGTCCTGAAAAACGCTACCAGCACGCGCATGAAATGGCCAACGACATCAAGCGCTACCTGGTCAAGGGCAAGCGGCCGCAACCGGCCAAAGCGGAGGCCAGGCAGGGGCAGGAAGAAAATGCCGCGCCAGCCACCGGCCGCCGCCGGCTCGCATGGCTGGCCGGACTACTGGCGCTGGCTGGCGCCGCCGCCGTGCTGGCGCCGCGCCTCCTTCCGTAAGATAAAGTCTAGCGGGAATTCAGCGCTGCCACTACCTGCCCTTTCAGGGTCTTGATCATCGCTGTTTCATCCGACGGCACGCCTTCGGTGGCAGGCAAGGCGCGGTCCGCGTAGAACAACCCGAGCGGCTTTTTCTGCACCACCAGCGGCAGCACGATGAAACTGCGCGCATCCGGCAGCAGGGCGCGGTGCCAGGCAGGAATCAGATCACTGATCTTGGGATCGTGCGTATCCGAAATCAGCAGGTCGGCTTCGTTCGCCAGCGCCAGGTGAAAAAGGTCGCGCGTGGCTTCCGCCGAAAAGACAAAGCCGGCCTGGCGCGCGGCATTGTTTTCGCCCAGCGAAATGCGGGCGCGGTACTGGTTGCTCTTGAGGTCCTTGAGACAAATCGTCGCGAAGCGAAAACCCATGCCCCGGTAGATCGTTTCCAGCACCAGCAAGATCAGGTCATTGGCCTTGCAGCGGCCGGATGCCATCATCTCGGTGACATCCTGCACGCCGGCCAGCAGCAGTTCGCGCGCATTGAACGGCTTGCCGCTGGCGTGCCGGGCGCAGGATTGCATATGGTCTTCGCTGTCCGCCGCCTGCAGCAGGAATTCAGCCGGCAAGCCTGGCATCCCGCCATCCTCGCCTTCCAGCTGGCGCCATAATGCTGCGGCGTTACTCTGCTCTGGAGATTTGCCCGCCGGCGTCACGGGCGCCAGCTTCAACTGGCCCGCCAGGGCATTGGTTTCTTCCGTGACGATGACCAGCATCTGCTCCAGCCTGGCCTGATCGACACCCAGGGCGTTGCCGAAACGCGCCACCAGCGCCGTAGCGGCGGTGTCGGCGCCATCCGGCTGCATCATCATCTCGGCGGCGGCATTGCTGAAAGCCGCCACCTGCTGCACCCATTCCTGGCGATTGCGCGCAGAACGCTGCGTGCCGCCCGGCAGCGGCGCCAGGCTCTGAATGATTGAATCCGGCATTTCCCAGGCCGACATCACGGTTTCGGCGAGCGCTTCGAAACTGCTGCCGATGACTTGATGGGCCGCCCGGCCGGGCGCCATGCCTTCGTGCGTCAGGGCATTGATCTCGGCGTACAGCGTGTGGTCGTGCGCGGCCACCAGCAGGCGGCCGATATTCCTGAACAGCGCCGCAATCGCCGCTTCCTCGGCATCCTTGAACTGGCTGCGGCGCGCCAGCTCGCGTCCGAACATGCTGGCCGAGAGGGCATGCAGCAATTCGCTGCGCACGCCGGCGGCGCGGCTGCCGGGCATGCGATCGACCAGCAGCATGCCAAGCGCGCAAGTCTTGACGGTATCGAACCCCAGCAAAAAGATCGCCTTGGAAATCGTCGTTACCGGCGAGCTGGAGGCATTGCTGCGAAAGCAAGCGGCATTGGAAATGCGCAGGATTTTCTGGGCCAGCGCGACATCGGACATGATGAAATGCGCCAGGCTGCGCACCGCCTCATCATCCGAGGATGCCAGTTGCACGACTCTCGACACCGAACTGCCCAGGGCAGGCAAATTGCCGTTGGCGCTGATTTTCTCCAGCAGCTCCTCGCGCACCGCGCGCAATTCATCGCTGCCCGGCGCATAGCGCGCAGCCGCGGCTTTGGTCTCTCCCGTATGATTCGGCACAGCTTGCAACCTCTTGTCTATGTGGTTCGCCGGCGCCGGTTGCCGCCTGGCGTTTTATTGTTCTCTTAATCTACTGGAATCGGACTGCGGAAACAACCGTCATGCAACGGATATGCCGCATCGTGACATTATTTAAAAAAAAGCGCACATCAAGTGTGCGCTTTTGCTGCTTGCAGATATCCGGCCAGGTTCAGGCTCAAGCCTTGGCAGCTTCCTTTTGATAGGTTTCGACGCCGCTCATGATCTCGGCCTTGGCTTCGTCCGGGCCGCCCCAGCCTTCGACCTTGACCCACTTGCCCTTTTCCAGGTCCTTGTAGTGCTCAAAGAAATGCTGGATCTGTTGCAGGCGTAGATCGTTGAGGTCTTCCGGTTTTTGCCAATGGGTGTAAATCGGCAGAATCTTGTCCACCGGCACCGCCAGCACCTTGGCATCGTTGCCGCCTTCATCGACCATCTTCAGCACGCCGATGGCGCGGCAACGCACCACCACGCCGGGAATCAGCGGGAACGGCGTAACCACCAGCACATCGACCGGGTCGCCATCGCCGGCGATGGTTTCTGGCACGTAACCGTAATTGCAGGGGTAATGCATGGCCGTGCCCATGAAACGGTCGACGAAGATGGCGCCGGATTCCTTGTCGACTTCATACTTGATCGGATCGGCGTTCATCGGGATTTCGATGATAACGTTGAAATCGTTCGGCAAATCGCGGCCGGCAGGGACTTTATTCAGGCTCATGGGTGCTCTCTATCGGATGAAAATAATGAAATTAAACGAATTATAAGGCCTCGACGGGGCTGGCAGCTGCCGGCAGCATGCCGCTCAGGGCGCACTGGCGGTAATGCGACTGAGCCTGTTCTTCCTGCCCGAGCGCCTCGTGCATCTGCGCCAGCTTGAGATGGGCTTCGCGCGCGGTGGCGCTGTCGCCGGCATCGGCCAGGGCCTGTTCCAGGAAGCGCTGGGCCTTGCCCCACAATTTCTGCTTGAGGCACAGCGTGCCAAGGGTCAGGGTCAGTTCGGCGTCGTCAGGGCGCGTGGCGTGCCACTCCTCGCAGCGCTCGATTTGCGCCAGCAGCTCGGGTGAGCCCTCGGCCGCCATCGCGCGGCGATACATGCGGACCAGGCGCTCGTCCCATTCGGCTGCCAGGGCTTTTTCGACAATGAAGCGCGCTTCGGCCTGCAAGCCGGAACTGATGAAGGTGCTGGCTGCATGGCAGGCGACCAGCGGCTGCAGCTTGTCGGCGACGGGCACGTCGGCCCAGAGGCGACGGATCGATTCGGCATCCTGCGCCTTGTTTGACAACAATCCCTCGTAAGCCATCGCCCGCAAGCGCTGCGACAGCGCCGGATGCAAGGCATTGTGCTTGTCGAGCGAGCGCACCAGGCGCAGGACTTCGGGCCAGTTCTGCGCCTGCTGGTTGGCCTTGAGCGCCAGACGCAGGGCATGAATGTGGCGGGTGCCGCTGGCATTCAGCTCACCGACCGCGGCCAGCGCAGCCTCAGGCTCGCGGCCGTCGACCAGCAGTTCCACGCTGGTCATCAGGCGCGCTGTTTTCAGGGATGGATTGCCGGCGACTTTGCTCAGCCACTGGTCGCGCCGGTCGGCCTGATCCATATGGTGCGCCGCCTGGGCGCCGATCAGCGCCGCCAGGCCGCCGTTCTCTGCCGAATCGGCGGCGCGCGCGGCGGCCTTCTCGGCATGGCCGAAGCGCCCTTCCAGCAGCGCCTTGAGGGCGTCGCGCAAGGCCTTGTTGCTCTCGCGTTCCTGCTTGTTGCGACGGTAGGCCGCCACGCGCTGCGGCATTTTCATGGTGAGATTGACAGCCTTGAGCGCGAAATACAGCAGAAAAAACAGCAGGACCGTCAACAGCAGGAAAAAATTCAGCGACAGGTCGACCCGGTATGGCGGATAGAAAAACACCACGTTGCCCGGATTGAAGCGGGCCACCGCGGCCAGGCCGACGGCAGCGGCCAAAAGGAAAAGTAGCCAGAGAAAGAATCGCATTATGGCGCAGCTTTGTAGTTACGCACGGCATTCAGGCTGTCTGCCAGCGTCGGCATTTCAATCGACAAGTTGCTGTTTTGTATCTGCTTCAGCAAGGCTTGTGCGGTCTGGGTCTGTTTGGCGCGCGTATCGAAATACCTGAGAATGGTGTCCTGCGCAGCCAGGATATCGTTGCGGAAAGCCGATTCGTTGCGCGACAACAGCGCCAGGCGCGCACTCAGCAAACGCAGCTTGAGGTTTTCGCGGGCGTAATAGGCCTGGGTCGGCGACAGCAGCAGCGCTTCCGGCGTGGCGACTTCGCGCACGCGGACCAGCTGCTTGATTTCCAGCCAGATTTCATTGCTCCAGCTATCCCACCGGTTGCGCACGGTGCTCATCCAGTCGCCGGCATCGGCAACGACAGCGGAATTGGCCGCGTTCGCGGCAGGCGCCTTGACCGGCGCGGTTCTGGGCACCATGCGGGCATTCTTTGGCTGAGTTGCAGGCACTGCCGGTTTTTCATCCGACAGCAGCGGCAGTGCATCGATTTGCCCGATCACGCTGTCCAGGCGCAACGCCATGCCAGTGGTATCGACGATCGGCAGCGATTTGAGTTTTTCCTGATCGCGCGCGATAGCGCGGCGAATGGTGATGAATTGCGCCTTATCCGAGCGCGACAGCAGGCGGTCGGCATTCTGCAGCGCGATCAGCGCGCCCGACACGTTGCCGGCCAACTGCAGCTGCTGACTGGCGGTCGACAGGACTTGCTCGATTTCCGACAGGGCCCAGTCATCGCGGCTATGCGACAGTTCCTGGTACAGCTGTTCGAGGGCGAGCTGCTGGCTCTGCGACTCGGCCTGCCTGTTTTCCAGGACGCTGACCTTGGCTTGCAATTCCTTGCTGCTTTCCTGCGCCGTCCTGGCCAGCATGCGGGTTTCGGCATTCAGGGCTTCGCCGCTTTGCAGGCGTTGCGCCAGCGTGTTGCGCAAGCTGCGCAACTCATTGCGGGTGGTCCACCATTGTGCCGCCAGCAGCACCGCCAGCACCAGCAAGGCCAGCGGCAGCAGGCGCTGAGCGACATTGCGGCCGCGCGCGGCGGTGCCTGACGGCGCGCCAGGGCCGGTGGAGGGCGCGGCGGACACGGGATCCGGGCGCGGCGACAGGTCGGAAGAGGGAGGCAATTCGTTCATGGTCGAGATTGTAACGCGGCAAGCAATCCTTCGTCGCCTGCTCCCGTTGGTGTAATGTTCATAAATCCCAGCAAGCGCGCTGTTTCGGCGATGCGTTCATGCGGTACCAGCAGGTGCTGCTGTTGCATTTTTGCGACGCCGGCATCTCCTGCTGTCTCACGCACCATCTCCACCAGGTTGCGCAAGGCTTCGGAACTGGTGATGATCCAGTCGCCGGGCGTTTCGAGCAGGCACGCCAACTGGGCACGGCGCTGCTCGTCCAGCGCAGGCGCGCAGCGCCGGTACGCCGCTACCGGGGTGACGCAGACGCCGGCCGCGCGCAATTCGTCGGCCAGCAACTCTCGCCCGCTTTCGCCGCGGATGATCAGCACCTCGCGGCCGCGCAGCGCGGCCTTGTCCAGCGTTTCCAGCAAGCCTTGCGAATCGCTGCGTCCGCCGTCGGCGGGGCGCAGAATGGTGGCATTGCCGTCATGGACGCCATGCCTGGCCAGCGCCATGCGGCTGCCCTCGCCTACCACCGCCAGCGCCAGCCCGGCCGGCCAGCGGGGACGCAGGGCGAAGGCGGCGTCGATGGCGTTCGGGCTGACGAAGGCTACCAGTGCATAGCGTTCCAGCTCGTCCAGTGCCGCGCGCAGTGCCGCCGGATCGGGCAAGGGATGAATTTCGAGCAGGGGAAACAGCACCGTCTCGCGGCCGAGCGCGACGATGCGCGCGGCCAGCGCGCCGGCCTGCGCCGACGGGCGGGTGATGACGACCGGCCCGGTCATTCAGGCGGGATTGATGGCGCAAGCCGCCAGAATCGCCGCGGCATCCTGCGCCTGCAGCGCTTCCGCCACCTGCCGTCCCAGCGCTTCCGGGGCGTCGGCGGTGCCGCTGGCCTCGGCGGTGGCAATCCGCTTGCCATCGGGGGTGGCCACCATGGCGCGCAGTCGCATGACACCGTCTTCCACCGTGGCGAACGCCGCCAGCGGGATCTGGCAGCTGCCGCCGAAGGTCCTCGAGACGGTGCGTTCAGCGGTCACCGCCTGCGCCGTGGCGGTATGGTTCAGCGGCGCCAGCAAGGCTTGCAGCTCGGGCCGGCCGGCCGGAATTTCGATGGCCATGGCGCCTTGGCCCGGCGCCGGCAGGCTTTGTTCGGGCTCGATCAGGGCACGGATGCGCTGCGGCAGGCCCAGCCGTTTCAGACCGGCGGCGGCCAGGATGATGGCCGCATACTCGCCACGATCGAGTTTGCCCAGGCGGGTATCGAGGTTGCCGCGCAAGGGCTGGATCACCAGGTGCGGATAGCGCGCCGCGATCAGGGCCTGGCGGCGCAGGCTGCTGGTGCCGAGCACGGCGCCAGCCGGCAGCGCATCGAGGCTGGCGTAATCATTGGAAACGAAGGCGTCGCGCGGGTCTTCGCGCTCCAGCACGGTCGCCAGCTCGAAACCTTCCGGCAAGTCCATCGGCACATCCTTGAGCGAGTGCACCGCCAGGTCGGCGTGCCCTTCGGCCATCGCCACCTCCAGTTCCTTGACAAACAAGCCCTTGCCGCCGACCTTGGACAGGGTGCGGTCAAGAATCTGGTCGCCGCGCGTCGTCATGCCGAGAATTTCGACGGCGCAGTCTGGATATAATGCCAACAGGCGCGCACGCACGTGCTCGGCTTGCCACATCGCCAAGCGGCTTTCGCGTGATGCGATGATCAATTTCGAGGGAACAGGAGATTTCGACACCATAACTTTCCAAATAAAAAACGATACGATCAGACCGCTTGCGCAGCGCATTACCCCGCGTCGGATTTTATCATGCGCATCCTGGCAGGCCGCGCCACAAGCATGCCTGTTTGTTTAATGTAATGTTCACCGTCAACCCCATGCCCAAACCAACGACCAGTTCTGCCCGTTCCGCAAAAACCGCCGCCGACAAGGATGCGCCGCTCAAGGAAGACATTCGCCTGCTCGGCCGCCTGCTCGGCGATGTCCTGCGCGAGCAGGAAGGCGAAGCGGTATTCAATGTGGTGGAGACTATCCGCCAGACTGCGGTGCGCTTTCGCCGCGAATCCGACGCCCAGGCCGGCGCGGACCTCGACCGCCTGCTGAAAAAGCTCACGCGCGACCAGACCAATGCCGTGGTGCGGGCATTTTCCTATTTTTCGCACCTCGCCAATATCGCTGAAGACCAACACCACAACCGCCGCCGTCGCGCCCACCTGCTGGCCGGATCGGCGCCGCAGCCCGGCAGCATCGCGCTGGCGCTGGAACGGCTGCAACAGGCCGGCGTCGGCGCCGGCGCCGTGCGCGAGTTCCTCGAAGATACCCTGATCAGCCCGGTGCTCACCGCGCATCCGACCGAAGTGCAGCGCAAGAGCATCCTCGATGCGGCGCATGCCATTGCGCATCTGCTGGCCGAGCGCGACCGGCAGCTGACGCCGCGCGAACTGGCGGCCAATACCGCCATGCTGCGCGCCAAGATCGCCACGCTGTGGCAAACCCGCATGCTGCGCTACAGCAAGCTGACCGTGGCGGATGAAATCGAAAACGCCCTGTCCTACTATCGCATCACCTTCCTGCACGAATTGCCGGGGCTGTACCAGGACCTGGAAGAAGAACTGGACAGCCGCTTCCCGCAAAAGCAGCGGAACGCGGCTCCCCTCCTACCGCCTTTCATGCAGATGGGCAGCTGGATCGGTGGCGACCGCGACGGCAATCCGAACGTCAACGCTGGCACCATGCGCCATGCCTTGCAGCGCCACTCCGCCACCATCCTGGATTTCTACCTGGAGCAGTGCCACGCGCTCGGCGCGGAACTGTCAATTTCGACCTTGCTGGTCGAAGTCAGCCCGGAGTTGTTGGCGCTGGCGGACGCCTCGCCGGACACCTCGCCGCACCGCCAGGACGAGCCCTACCGCCGCGCGCTGGTGGGCATGTACGCGCGGCTGGCGGCCAACGCCCGCCTGCTGGGCACGAGCCACGTGCCGCTGCGGGAAGTCGCGCCGGCCGCGCCGTATGCCGACGCCGGAGAATTCACGCGCGACCTGCAGGTGCTGATCGATTCCCTGCGCTCGCACCACGGCGCCGTGTTGGCCAGGCCGCGTCTGGCCGCCCTGCGGCGTGCCGCGGAAATATTCGGTTTCCACCTCGCCTCGCTGGACATGCGCCAGAGTTCAGACGTGCATGAGCGCGTGCTGGCGGAATTGTTCGCCCGTGCCGGCGCCGCGCCCGACTACGCAGGCCTGGACGAAGAGGCCAAGGTCGAACTGCTGCTGGCCGAACTGGTGCAGCCGCGCCTGCTGTATTCACCTTATCTGCAGTATTCCGACGACACCGCGGCGGAACTGGAAATCCTGCGCACGGCGCGCGAGATCCGCAGCCGCTACGGCGAGCGGGCCATCCGCAACTACATCATCTCGCACACCGAGACCATGTCGGACCTGCTGGAAGTGCTGCTGCTGCAAAAGGAATGCGGCTTGCTGCGCGCCGACGGCGCGGGACAGGAGCTGATGGTGATCCCGCTGTTCGAGACCATTCCCGACCTGCGCAACGCCGCCGGCATCATGGATCGCTGGCTGGCGCAGCCGCTGGTCAGGCGTCTGGTGGAACGCCGCGGCATGCTGCAGGAAGTCATGCTCGGCTACTCCGACTCCAACAAGGATGGCGGCTTCCTTACCTCGAACTGGGAGCTGTACAAGGCCGAAACCAGGCTGGTCGAACTGTTCGCCCATCACGGTGTCAAGCTGCGCCTGTTCCACGGCCGCGGCGGCACCGTCGGTCGCGGCGGCGGCCCCAGCTACGAGGCGATCCTGGCGCAGCCGCCAGGCACCGTCAACGGCCAGATCCGCCTGACCGAACAGGGCGAAATCATTGCCTCCAAGTTTTCCAATCCGGAGATCGGCCGGCGCAACCTCGAACTGATGGTGGCGGCTACCCTCGAGGCTAGCCTGCTGCCGCACGCCGACGACCCCAGGCAGGCGGCGCAGCTGCTCAAATTCGAAACCGTCATGGAAGAGCTGTCGGAGCGTGCCTACCGCGCCTATCGCGCGCTGGTGTACGAGACGCCGGGCTTCGCCGATTACTTTTTCGCGGCCACGCCGATCGCCGAGATCGCCGAACTGAACCTCGGCTCGCGGCCAGCCTCGCGCAAGGCCAGCCGCCGGATCGAGGATTTGCGCGCCATCCCCTGGGGCTTTTCCTGGGGCCAGTGTCGTCTGCTGCTGCCCGGCTGGTACGGCTTCGGCAGCGCGGTAGCTTCGTGGCTGGAAGACGGCCCCGGCGCCAGCGCGACCCGCGCCGCCACCCTGCGCGCGATGCACCGCCAATGGCCCTTCTTCGCTACCCTGCTGTCCAACATGGACATGGTCTTGTCGAAAACCGACCTGGCGGTGGCGTCGCGTTATGCCGGCCTGGTTCCTGACCGCAAGCTGCGCAATGCGGTCTTCAAGCGTATCGTCGAGGAACACGGACAAACCGTGGCCTGCCTGGCCAGGATCACCGGCGAAACCGAGCGGCTGGCGGGGAATCCCTTGCTGGCGCGCTCGATCAAGAACCGCTTCGCCTATCTCGACCCGCTGAATCACTTGCAGGTCGAATTGATCAAGCGGCATCGCGCTGTTGCATCGAAGCAAGAAAAGATTGACGCACGGGTACATCGAGGCATACATTTGTCAATTAACGGGGTGGCTGCAGGCTTGCGCAACACCGGCTGAACTCGCTCAGGATCAGCCGGAGCCACTACCAAGGAAAAACCCCAGGCCTGGCTGGCCCGGAAGCAGGCAGTGAAAAGCGACCGGGACCGCACCAGCAGACTGGGGATACCAGCTACCGTCAAAGAAATGGTGGAGGAGATCATGAGCAAGCTATATTCCAAGACCGCCAAGGGTCAGGAAGAGATCAAGACCCGTGCCGGCGGCCTCTCGCAGCGCATGCGTCAAGTGCTGATTTTCATCGATGGCAAGCGCAGCCGCGACGACCTGTTCGGCATGCTGAAAGGCGACGACATCGATGAACTGCTGAGCGCGCTGACGGCGCAAGGCTTGATCGAAGCCAGCGGCAGTGCCGCGCCAAAGCCGGCGGCGCCTGCGGCACCGATTCCTGCTGCCGCTCCTGCTGCTGTGGCGGCGCCGCAGCCCGCGCCGAAAGCGCCGCCGCCTCCCCCGCAAAGCGCAGCAGAACTCGAGCGCAAGCGCCGCGAGGAAGAGGAGCAGGCCGAGCTGCTCATGGCGCGCAGCTTCATGGGCAAGATGTCCTGAGCGGAGCGACGGCCGGATGGCCAGCTGGCCGGCTTGCGCCGGCACAGTCTAGCAACGCATCAGCGCCTTGACCTGCGGCCATTGCCGGCGCGAGACCGGCAGGCGCTCCTCCACACCCCGCACGATCACTTGCCAGGTTTCCTGCGCCTTGTCGTTTTTCTCGGGTTTGCCGCCCGGATCGCCGCTGTCATCCTTCAGCCGTTCCCCATCCGGATCCGCTCCCAGCGGCGCCCGTTCCACGCCCAGCAAGGCGTTACGCGCCACCAGCGCGTTGCGGTGCACGCGCACGAATACGTCCTGCAGCTCTTCCTCGATCGAATTCAGCGATTCCTCGATCAGATAGCTGCGCGCCGCAGTCCGCAGCGTCACATATTTCGCCTCGGCCTTCAGATACAGCACCTCGGCCACCGGCACCAGCAACAGCCGGCCACGCTCCTGCACCGGGAAATTGCGGCGCTGCTGGCGCAGGCTGACGGAAGCCGCCTCAAGCGCCGGCTTCTGCGTCCCCATCAGCGCAGCGGCGCGCCGGATCGACTCGGCCAGGCGCTCGGCGCGCACCGGCTTGAGCAGGTAATCCAGCGCATGCACCTCGAACGCCTTCAGCGCGAACTCGTCGAAAGCGCTGACGAAGATGACGGCGGGTGGCGCTGCCAGCGCGCTCAGGTGGCGCGCCAGCTCGATGCCGCTGATGCCAGGCATCTGCACGTCCAGCAGCACGATATCCGGCCGCGACGCGGCGATCGCGTCCAGCGCTGCCTGCGCATGGGCAGCCTCGCCCACCAACTCGTGCGGACATTCGGCGGCAATATCGGCCAGCAGCATGGCCAGGCGCGCGCGCGCCGGCGCTTCATCATCGACGATCAACAGGCGCGGCGCCATCTTCATCCTTTCTGGTTTTCACGTAGGGAAAGCGCAATCTGACCTCGAACATGCCATCCGCCACCGAGGTATTCAACTGCGCTTCGACATCGTAGAGCAAGGCCAGGCGCTGGCGGATATTGGTCAGCGCCATCTGGTTGCCTCGCGAAACGGCGCCGTCGCCATGATAAGGATTGGCAATGGCGATTTCAATGCGGTCGATCTGACGGCGGATATCGATGCGGATCTGCGCCGCTTCGCTGGCCGGCTCGACGCCGTAATGCACGGCGTTTTCCAGCAGCGGCTGCAGCAGCAGCGCGGGAATCTGCGCGCGCTGCAGCACTTCCTTGCTGATGTCGATCGGGTTCCACTTCACCTGCAGCCGCTCGCCCAGGCGCACTTTCTCGATTGACAAGTACTGCCGGCACAGGCGGATTTCCTGCTCCAGCGTGGTCATGTCGCGAGCGTCGCGCATCACTACCCGGAACAGGTCGGCCAGATCTTCCAGCGTGGTTTCGGCGAGGCGCGGCTCGGTGCGGATGAGCGACAGCACGGCATTCAGGCTGTTGAACAGAAAATGCGGTCGGATACGCGCCTGCAAGGCCTGCAGCCGCGCCTCCACCAGCACCGGGGAAAAGGCGCGCGTGCGCAATTCGAAGTAATGCTGCAGTGCGATGCCGATCAGGGCGGCGGCCAGCCCCGCTTCGACAGGGTGCAGGCCATCCAGGCTGTCGAGGAACAGCACGCTGGCCGACAGCAGGCGGATCAGCAAGCCGGCAATCGCCGCCGGCACTAGGGCGCACAGGGCGCGCTGCACCCACAGCGGCATGCTGCGGATCAGCTTGCGCACGCCGCACAAGGCCATCAGCGACAGCAGGCTGACCAGCTCGATCAGGGGGGAAGTTTCGATGAATTTGGCTAGGCCGGCCTGCCAGCCGCCGGTCTGCAGCAGAATGCCCGCCAAAAAGGCGGCATTCACCGCCACCAGGGCGCGGAACACCACGCCGATGTTGCAGCAATCGGGAATCACGACCTCGACCGGCGGGCGGGCGACGCTGGTGGCTGGCATAAAAAATCAGGACTGTTATGATGCGCGGCGCGGGAAGCGGGCGCGCTTGTTTTATAATTGCGAATTCCTCAAATACCCGGTTCGCGCCTATTATGCGGCGCATCCGGGCAGAAACGCCACCGAATTATGACAGCACAACTCTCCAAAAAAGGCGAAGCCTGGTCGGCACGCTTCTCCGAACCCGTCTCCGACCTGGTCAAACGCTACACCGCTTCGGTGTTCTTCGACAAGCGCCTGGCGCAGTTCGATATCCAGGGCTCGCTGGCGCACGCCGACATGCTGGCGCACCAGGGCATCATCAGCGCCCAGGACCTGGCGGACATCCAGCGCGGCATGGCACAGATCGAGGCAGAAATCGCCGCCGGCAGCTTCGAATGGCTGCTCGACCTGGAAGACGTGCACCTGAATATCGAAAAGCGCCTGACCGAACTGGTCGGCGACGCCGGCAAGCGCCTGCATACCGGACGCTCGCGCAACGACCAGGTGGCCACCGACATCCGCCTCTACCTGCGCGCCGCCATCGACGATATCACCGCCCTGCTGCATGGCCTGCAGACCGCCCTGGTCGACCTGGCAGAGCAGAACGCCGACACCATCCTGCCCGGCTTCACCCACATGCAGGTGGCGCAGCCGGTCACCTTCGGTCACCACATGCTGGCCTACGTCGAAATGTTCGGTCGCGACGCCGAGCGCATGGCTGACTGCCGGCGCCGCGTCAACCGCCTGCCACTGGGCGCCGCCGCGCTGGCCGGCACCACCTTCCCGACCGACCGCGCGCGCGTGGCGCAAACCCTGGGCTTCGAGGATGTCTGCCACAATTCGCTGGATGCCGTTTCCGACCGCGACTTCGCCATCGAATTCTGCGCTGGCGCCGCGCTGATCATGACCCACGTCTCGCGCATGTCCGAGGAGCTGGTGATCTGGATGAGCCCGCGCGTGGGCTTCATCGACATCGCCGACCGCTTCTGCACCGGCTCGTCGATCATGCCGCAAAAGAAAAACCCGGACGTGCCGGAACTGGCGCGCGGCAAGACCGGCCGCGTCAACGGCCACCTGGTTGCGCTGCTGACCCTGATGAAAGGCCAGCCGCTGGCTTACAATAAAGACAACCAGGAAGACAAGGAGCCGCTGTTCGACACCGTCGACACCGTCACCGACACCCTGCGCATCTTTGCCGACATGGCGCGCGGCATTACCGTCAAGCCGGACGCCATGCGCGCCGCCGCCCTGCAGGGTTACGCCACCGCTACCGACCTGGCCGATTACCTGGTCAAGAAAGGCCTGCCCTTCCGCGACGCCCATGAAGCTGTGGCACGCGCTGTGCGCAGCTGCGACGAGCGCGGCTGCGACCTGGCCGACCTGCCGCTGGAAGACTTGCGCACGTTCTCCGGTCTCATCGATGCCGACATCTACGGCGTGCTGACCCTGGAGGGCTCGGTCGCCGCGCGCAACCACGTCGGCGGCACTGCGCCGCAGCAGGTGCGGGCAGCGATCGCGCGCTGGCGCGAAAAACTGGGCTAAGCCCGCCGCCTGGTGCGGCAGGCAGGGTGCTTTCAGCGGGCGGGCCAGTCCCCGCTCGCGCGCATTTTGATGCTGTTATAGCATTTTCTTCATCAGTGAATTTTTAGTACTGTCAAAGCAATATTGTGCAGTCTTGTCTGTCAGCGGCATATTTCCAGCTGGAATCAATGTATACTTGCCACCAAGAAAAAGACTAAAAGCCGCGGCCCACAAGGCTCTTATAGATTTTCCATATTCTGCGGAGACAATCCATCATGAATGCTTTACTCTCCTTTTCCCGGCTGATCGATGCCGTGAACATCAAGATCGGCCAGGCGGTCAGCTGGTTGCTGCTCCTGGCCGTCATCATTTGCAGCGGCAATGCCCTGGTCCGTTATACCTTCCACATCGGCTCCAACGCCTGGCTGGAAATCCAGTGGTACCTGTTCGGCGCAGTGTTCCTGCTGGCCGCCGCGTATACCCTGCGTCGCAACGAGCACGTCCGCATCGACGTCGTCGTCAGCCGCTTTTCCAAGCGCACGCAAGCCTGGGTCGATCTGTTCGGCTTCCTGCTGTTCCTGCTGCCGATCACCCTGCTGGTGCTGTACTACGCCATTCCGTTTGCCGTGGATTCGATCCGCAGCCAGGAAATGTCGAGCAATGCCGGCGGCCTGATCATGTGGCCGGCAAAGCTGCTGGTGCCGGTCGGCTTTTTCCTGCTGGGCCTGCAAGGCATTTCCGAAGTGGTCAAGCGTATTGGTTTTTTGATGGGCAAGGTGGATGCCTCGGAATTCGAGCGCCAGGTCGTCACTCCTGAAGAAGAAGTTGCGGCGATCAAGGCCGCCAACAAGATCGACTAAGCGGGCCGAGGAACAACATGACTGAATTTTTGATTGCAAATATGGCGCCGATCATGTTCGGCGCTTTGGTGGTATTCCTGCTGTCTGGCTTCCCGGTGGCATTCGCGCTGGCGGCGAATGGCCTGTTCTTCGGCTTGCTGGGCATTGAACTCGGCCTGCTCAAGCCCGAACTGCTGCAAGCCTTGCCGAATCGCGTGTTCGGCATCATGGCCAACGACACCCTGCTGGCGATTCCCTTCTTTACCTTCATGGGGCTGATCCTGGAACGATCCGGGATGGCGGAGGATTTGCTCGACACCATCGGCCAGCTGTTCGGTCCGATCCGCGGCGGCGTCGCCTATGCGGTGATTTTCGTCGGCGCCCTGCTGGCGGCGACCACCGGCGTGGTGGCGGCTTCGGTGATTTCGATGGGCCTGATCTCGCTGCCGGTGATGATGCGCTACGGCTATGACAACAAACTGGCCACCGGCGTGATTGCCGCTTCCGGCACATTGGCGCAGATCATTCCGCCTTCGCTGGTGCTGATCGTGATGGCCGACCAGCTGGGCCGTTCGGTCGGCGACATGTACAAGGCCGCTTTCGTGCCCGGACTCCTGCTGACAGCGATGTATGCCGGCTATGTGCTCGCAGTCTCCATCTTCAAGCCCAAAGCGGTGCCGGCGCTGCCGCCGGAAGCGCGCAACCTGCGCGAGCCGAACGGCGACAGCGGCGTGATCTCGCTACTGGTCATGGTGGTCGGCACCGTGGCCGTTTCCTTTGCCTTCGCTGCCTGGCACAGGAGCGGCAATCCGGCTGCGGCGAGCGATGTGGTCGGCATCTACAGCGGCGCCGTCGGCATCATCGTGGCGCTGATTGTCGCCATCGCCAATCGCTACCTGAAGCTGGGCCTGCTATCGCGCATGGCGGAAAAAGTCGTGTTCGTGCTGGTGCCGCCGCTGGCCCTGATCTTCCTGGTGCTGGGCACGATCTTCATCGGCGTGGCGACCCCGACCGAAGGCGGCGGCATGGGCGCCCTGGGCGCAGTGCTGCTGGCGATGCTTAACCGCCGGCTGTCGTGGAGCCTGCTGAAGCAGGCGATGGATTCCACCACCAAGCTGTCCTGCTTCGTGCTGTTCATCCTGATCGGCTCCAGCGTGTTCGGCCTCACCTTCCGCGCCGTCAACGGCGATCTGTGGGTCGAGCATCTGCTGACCTCGCTGCCAGGCGGCACCACAGGCTTCCTGATCGCCGTCAACCTGCTGTTCTTTGGCCTGGCCTTCTTCCTCGACTTTTTCGAGCTGGCCTTCATCCTGGTGCCGCTGGTCGGCCCGGTGGCCGACAAGATGGGCATCGACCTGATCTGGTTCGGCGTGCTGCTGAGCGTAAACATGCAGACTTCGTTCATGCATCCGCCCTTCGGCTTTGCGCTGTTCTTCCTGCGTTCGGTAGCGCCGAAGGAAGTCAAGACCTCGGACATTTACTGGGGCTCGGTGCCGTTCGTGGTAATCCAGATTATCATGGTGACGCTGATCATCCTGTTCCCGCAGATTGTCAGTGTCGGTGAAAAAACCGACATGAAGGAGCAGCTCGAACTGAAGATCGATACGCCCTCGCTCGACCAGGGCTATGGCGCGCCGCAGGGCGGCGCAGGGTCCGAGTTCAACTACTCTACCGAGGAGGAAGGCGAGAAGAAGTAAGCCTCCCGCCCCTCGACAACCCCGCGCCAGGCGCGGGGTTTTTTATTGCCTGCCGAGCTGGCGCCGGTATATAACAACGCTCATAAAAAAACCCGCAGCATGCTGCGGGTTTTTTACTGCGAAGACTTCGCGCGCCTTGCTTACTTCTTGCGGCTGACCAGGAAGTTCGTCATCGGGCCTTCCGACACGGCCAGCCACTGGTTCTGCTCGCGCTGGTAACGCTTCCACGGATCGTAAATTTTCTTGAACTTGGCGTTCTTGGAAGCTTCCTGGTCCATGGTGACGACCGCCGCCTTGTAGCTGGCTTCCATGATTTCCTTGGAGAAGAAACGCAGCTTGGCGCCGTTCTTGATCAGGCGCGCCAGCGCAGCCGGGTTGCGGTGGTCGTACTCGGCCTGCATGTGCACGTGCGCCTCTTGCGAAGCAGCCTCGATGGCAGCCTGGTAATCCTTCGGTAGCTTGGCCCATTCCTTCTGGCCGACGTAGAACGACAGCTGAGCGCCGGCTTCCCACCAGCCCGGCGCATAATAGTACGGCGCCACTTTCTGGAAGCCGAGCTTTTCATCGTCATACGGCGTGGTCCATTCGACCGCATCCAGGGTACCCTTTTCCAGCGCCGGATAAATGTCCGCACCTGCCAGTTGCTGCGGCACCAGGCCGAGCGGCTGCAGCACCTTGCCGGCAAAGGCGGAAATGCGCATCTTCAGGCCCTTGAGGTCGTTCAGGGTCTTGATCTCCTTGCGGAACCAGCCGCCCATCTGGGTACCGGTGTTACCGCCCAGGAAGTTGATCACGCCATAATCCTTGTAGAAATCGCGCATCAGCTCCATGCCGCCGCCTTGCATCATCCACGCGGTTTGCTGGCGCGAGGTCATGCCGAAGGGAACGGCGCAGTCAAATGCAAAAGCCGGATCCTTGCCGAAGAAGTAGTACGGCGCGGTATGGGCCATTTCCACCGTGTTGTTTTGCACAGCATCCAGCACCTGCAACGCGGGAACGATTTCGCCGCCGGCAAATACGCGGATATTGAATTTGCCGTCGGTGAGTGCCGCCACGCGCTTGGAAAACACTTCAGCCGTGCCATACAGCGTATCGAGCGACTTCGGGAAGCTCGATGCCAGACGCCAGTTGATGGTCGGGTTCGACTGTGCCAGGGCGGGAGCGGCCACAGCGGCCACCGAAGCGCCGACTGCCGCTTTCTTCAAAAAGGAACGACGTTCCATGTGATTTTCCTCCAGGGGGTGAGTTTCAAAACAACAATATAAGAACCGGAAGCCGCGGGTTGTGATAACCCGTCATAAGGTTGCAATATCGCAATTTCAATTGTAGATGCACTGAAGTGGACACCGCAATAAAAAACCTTACCGCAACGCACTAAAATCGGGCAGAGATCGCTTCGCACGGCACTGTCTGCAACCGGGATTGCCGAAGCATTGGCAAAAAAGCCCGCAAGGCTTGGCCATTGCGGGCTTTTTCATAGCGAGCTTTTTTTCCCGATTGCGGACAAGCCCTTGCTTACTTACGACTGATCATGAAGTTCTGCATCGGCGCTTCAGCCACGGCGACCCACTGGTTCTGTTCACGCTGGAAGCGCTTCCAGGAATCATAGATCTTCTTGAACTTGGGATTCTTGCCGGCCTCTTCTTCCATCACCTTGATCGTCGACTTGTAGCAGGCATCCATGACATCGCGCGGAAAGCTGCGCAGCTTGGCGCCATTCTTGATCAGGCGGGCCAGCGCTGCCGGGTTCTTGGCATCGTATTCCGCCTGCATCACCACATGCGACTCGTAGGAAGCGGCTTCGATGGCGGCCTGGTATTCCTTCGGCAGCTTTTCCCATTCCTTGATGCTGACGTAGAAGGACACCTGCAGGCTGGTTTCCCACCATCCCGGAGTGTAGTAGAAAGGCGCGACCTTGTTGAAGCCCAGCTTTTCATCGTCGTACGGGCCGATCCATTCGGCGGCGTCGATGGTGCCTTTTTCGAGTGCCGGATAAATGTCGCCGCCGGCGATCTGCTGCGGCACCACGCCCAGCGGCTGCATGACCTTGCCGGCAAAGGCGGAAATGCGCATCTTCAGACCGTCCAGATCCTTGACCGACTTGATCTCCTTGCGGAACCAGCCGCCCATCTGGGTGCCGGTATTGCCGCCTTGGAAGTTCATGATGCCGTAACCGCGGAAGAACTCGCGCAGCAGATCGCGCCCGCCGCCCTGGTCGAACCAGGCGGTTTGCTGACGCGAAGTCATGCCGAAAGGCACGGCTGAATCGAAGCCGAAAGTCGCATCCTTACCGAAATAATAGTAAGAAGCGCTGTGGCCGATTTCCACAGTGCCCGCCTGCACGGCATCCAGCACTTGCAGCGCCGGGACGATCTCACCGGCGGAAAAGACGCGGATGTTGAACTTGCCGCCAGTCAGTTGGGCAACGCGCCTGGAAAAAGTCTCGGCGGCGCCATAGATGGTATCCAGCGATTTCGGAAAGCTCGACGCCAGGCGCCAGTTGATGGTGGGTTGCGATTGCGCCAGGGCCGGTGCGGCAAGCGCGCCTGCAGATGCGCCAACCGCCGCTTTTTTCAGAAATGACCGCCGTTCCATATTGTCTCCTTTAGATAGTTTATAAATCTCTGCCATCAACCTCGTGAGTTTCCGGCAAGCAATAAATGCATATGAAGTTTATTGCGAAATGAGAAATATCGCAATACTGTCAATAGATTCAAGGCGGCATCTGCACGCCAGCTTTTTTGCAACAAGTATCTAGCCTTCTTGTATATTAACTGCCAGCTACGGTCATGCTTTCGATCAAAATCGACCCGGTCTCCTTGGTGCCGCGCACCAGCGTATCGGTGCCGATGGCAAGGATTTGCGCAAACATTTCCCGCATGTTGCCGGCAATCGTGATTTCCTCGACCGGATACTGGATCTCGCCCTTTTCCACCCAGTAGCCGGAAGCACCGCGCGAATAGTCGCCCGTGACGTAATTGACGCCCTGCCCCATCAGTTCGGTCACCAGCAGGCCGGTATCCATTTTCTTCAGCATGGCCTTGAAATCGTCGCCAGGCGCGGCTTGCGACGAAAACAGCTTCAGGTTATGCGAACCGCCGGCGTTACCCGTGGTTTTCATGCCGAGCTTGCGCGCCGAATAGCTGGAGAGGAAATAGCCTTGCACCACGCCATCGCGCACCACGTCGCGGCGGCGTGTCCTGACGCCTTCTTCATCAAAAGGCGCTGAGCCGACCGCGCCGATGACGTGCGGATCTTCGACGATCTGGATATGCGGCGCGAATACAGACTGTTCCAGGCTATCGAGCAGGAAAGTCGACTTGCGGTACAGCGCGCCGCCCGACACCGCCTGCACGAAGGCGCCCAGCAAACCAGCTGCCAGCGGCGCCTCGAACAGCACCGGGCACTTGCGCGTATCCAGCTTGCGCGCGTTCAGACGCGCCAGCGCGCGCTCGGCGGCATAGCGGCCGATGGCTTCCGGCGCGGCCAGGCGGGCCGGGTCGCGCATCGAGGAATACCAGTCGTCGCGCTGCATGTGCGCGCCCTTGCCGGCGATCGGTGCCACCGACAGCGTGTGGCGTGAAAACGGATAGCCGCCCATGAAACCGAGCGAATTGGCCGAAACGAAATGCGATTGCTGCGCATACACACTGCCGCCTTCGCTATTGGTGATGCGCTTGTCGACGGCGAATGCCGCCGCTTCGGCGCGCTTGGCCAGATCGACGGCTTCCTCGGCAGAAATCTGCCAGGGATAGCAAAGCTGCAGGTCGAGCGGCGCCATTTCCAGCGTATCGGCATCCGGCAAGCCGGCGCAATCGTCTTCTGCAGTGAAGCGGGCGATGTTGTAGGCGGCTTCCACCGCATCCTGCAGCGATTGCGGCGAGAAATCGGAGGTGCTGGCATTGCCGCGACGGATATGGCCATCCGCGCCCATGTAGACGGTAACGCCGATGCCCTTGTCCTTGTTTTGCTCGATGGTTTCGATATTCCCTTTACGTACAGTGACAGCCAGGCCGCTGCCTTCGCTGATATCCACCGCTGCGCCGGAAGCGCCTTTCTCCCTGGCATAGCGCAATACATCCTGCGCGAGTTGCTGCAACTGTTCGTGACTATGGGTAAATACGGAATCGCTCATGGGCTGGAGTCTTCTTTCTGGGTTCGGGGCGTTGGAGGCTTTGACCGCAATCGTCGGGAAAGCGGTTATGATAGCAGCCGTTAACCAAATCGCTATAAGCATCACGCAAATCCATGCCAAATCCTAACCGCGGCTCCTGCGGCTTCCAGTCCAGCGAATTCGAACAGGAATACGACCGCCCCTCCAAGTCGCAGCTCAAGCGCGAAATGACCGCCCTGCAAAAACTGGGGGAAGAACTGATCTCGAATTCGCGCGAGCGCGTCAAATCCGTGCCCATGCCGGAAGACGTGCGCGACGCCATCCTCGAGTGCCAGAAGATCAAGGACCATGAAGGCCGCCGTCGCCAGCTGCAGTATGTCGGCAAGAAGATGCGCAGCCTGGAAGAACACGAAGTCGCCGCCATCCAGAAAGTCATTGACAGCTGGCGCGGCACGTCCAAGGCCGAGGCTGCTGCCCTTCACCTGATCGAGCGGCGCCGCGAAAAGCTGCTGGCCGACGACCGCGCCCTCACTGAACTGCTGGCGAAGCACCCGGAACTCGATGCGCAGCAGTTGCGCACCCTGATCCGCAACGCTCGCAAGGAACAGGCGGAAAACAAGCCGCCCAAGGCCTACCGCGAAATCTTCCAGATCCTCAAGGGGCTGGAAGCGTCCGGAGCCGCCGACACCGCCGGCTCTGCCGAGGAGCAAGCCGATGACGAAACCGACGAGGAATGATCCCGACGAACTGGTGGTAGGCCTGGTCTCGATTTCCGACCGCGCCTCCGCCGGCACCTACCAGGACCAGGGACTGCCGGCTTTGCAGGAGTGGTTTGCTGCCGCGCTGACCAGCCCCTGGCGCATGGAATCGCGCCTGATCCCCGACGAGCGGGCGATCATCGAGCAAACCCTGATCGAACTGGTCGACGTCGCCGGCTGCGACCTGGTGCTGACCACCGGCGGCACCGGTCCGGCGCGGCGCGACGTCACGCCGGAAGCGACGCTGGCGGTGGCGACGAAAGAGATGCCCGGCTTCGGCGAACAGATGCGGCAGATCAGCCTGCGCTTCGTGCCCACCGCGATCCTGTCGCGCCAGGTCGCGGTGATTCGCGAAACGGCGGACCACGCCGCGCTGATCATGAACCTGCCGGGCCAGCCGAAGTCGATCAAGGAAACCCTGGAAGGCTTGAAGGATGCCGACGGCAAGCCGCTGGTGCAAGGCATCTTCGCCGCCGTCCCCTATTGCATCGACCTGATCGGCGGCCCTTACGTCGAGACCAATGAAGCCGTGTGCAAGGCTTTCCGGCCGAAGTCCGCGATCCGCGCCAAATCCTGATTCACCACAAGACTGACACAGCCACCGACATGAGCGACGCCCTTCTCGAATCGATCCAGATCGACACCGCCCCCAATCCGACCGTTTCCGTCATCTGGATGCATGGCCTGGGCGCCGACGGCTCCGATTTCGTGCCCATCGTGCGCGAGCTGGACCTGGCTGGCTGCCCACCGATCCGCTTCGTGTTTCCGCATGCGCCGATGATGCCGGTGACCATGAACGGCGGCTACGTGATGCGCTCCTGGTATGACATCCTGCTGGGCGAAGACCTGACCCGGCGCGAGGATGAAGCCGGCCTGCGTCGCTCGCAGCAATCGATCGAACAGCTGATCGCCATGGAAAAAGCGCGCGGCGTTCCCGCCAACCGCATCCTCCTGGCCGGCTTTTCGCAAGGCTGCGCCATGACCCTGCAAACCGGCCTGCGCCACCCCGAGCCGCTGGGTGGCCTCCTGTGCCTATCGGGTTACCTGACGCTGGCCGACACCGTCGCCGCCGAGCGTCATCCGGCCAACCAGGCCACGCCGATCTTCATGGCGCACGGCAGCGGCGATCCTGTCATCCCGATCCAGCGCGCGCGGGATTCGCTCGATCTGCTAACGCAAATGGGCTACCAGGTCGAATGGCATGAGTACCCGATGCAGCATTCGGTCTGCATGGAAGAAGTCGAGGATATCGGCGCCTGGCTCAAGCGCGTGCTGGGCTGAGCGTGCCGGCCTGAGCCAGGCGCCTGCCGAAGGCGCTCCCCACCGAAAGCAAAGAAGGGAACCCGCGGGTTCCCTTCTTATTTGACTGCCCGAATGTGTCGCAAAAAGCGGTAGACCGGCGCCCTATTTGAAAACGACCGTCTTGTGGCCGTTGAGCAGGATGCGGTGCTCGACGAACCACTTCACCGCGCGCGCCAGCACCACGCATTCGATGTCGCGGCCGATGGCCGTCAGGGTATCGGGGCCCATCGCATGATCGACGCGTTCGACGCCCTGCTCGATGATCGGCCCTTCGTCGAGGTCGCCGGTGACGAAATGGGCGGTGGCGCCGATCAGCTTGACGCCACGGTCGTGCGCCTGGTAATACGGCTTGGCCCCCTTGAAGCTGGGCAGGAAGGAATGGTGGATGTTGATCGCCCTGCCCTTCAGCGACTCGCACATCTCGGGAGAGAGGATCTGCATGTAGCGCGCCAGCACCACCAGGTCGATGTCATTGGCCTCGACAATTTCCAGCATCTTCTTTTCCTGCGCGCGCTTGGCTTCGGCCGAAGCGCCGGTGGCCAGCGGCAGGTGATGGAAAGGAATGTTGTAGCTGGCGGCCAGCTGGTAAAAATCGGTGTGATTGGAGACGATCGCCGGAATTTCGACCGGCAGCAGGCCGCTCTTGTAGCGGAACAGCAAGTCGTTCAGACAATGGCCGATCTTCGACACCATTAGCATCACGCGCGGCTTCTTTTTCGCGTCGTTCAATTGCCAGTTCATGCCCATGCCATCGGCCATGGCGGCGAAGTGCGTGCGCAAAGCGGCATCGGACAGGGATTCGTCTTCGAGCGAAAAGTGCACGCGCATGAAAAACAGCTGCGATTGCGCATCGCCGAACTGGGCGGAATCGATGATGTTACAACCGTGTTCGGCAAGGAAACCGGAGACGCGATGCACGATGCCGCGCCGGTCGTGACAGGACAGGGTAAGAATGTATTCCGGATGCGTGAGGGTCATGGAAGGTTCGGAGCTGTTGTGCCAATGTTGCGTAAGCTTGTTATTGTCGCACGGCTGGAGGATATTTCTCCAATCCGGCGCATGATTCCACAGTCAATAAAGCTGACGCATATCCAAAATGCGGTTTCCCTGCCACGCACAGGGACGAAAAAAAACGGCACCCTCGCAGGGTGCCGCTAGAGCGTATTCGGCCTGACTGGCTCAGTCGAGGCCGAATCCGTGCTGAGGACGCGCGGCGGAAGGCTGATGCCGTTCCGCACGCGCCCGAAAAACGGGCAGGCAGGCGACTGCTGCGGCATCCTGGCGCTAGACGGCCAGGCGGCCTGATGTACCGTGCTCGATCAGCCTGCCTTGGCGACCGACAGCTTGTTTGCAGCGGCGGCGGAAGTGCCGACCTGGACGTCACCGGCCAGCTGGCCGCCTTCTTCGATCACGACCTTGCCGTAACGGATCTTGCCGGTCACCTTGCCGGTTGCATAAATCACCAGTTTCTGGCGCACCGTCAGGTCGCCGTCGAATTCGCCGTGGATTTCGGCGATGTCGATTTCAGCCGAGCCCTTGAAGGCGCCGCATTCGGCGATCTGGATCACGCGCGAATCCATGGTTGCCTCGACGCGGCCTTCGACCACCAGCGTGTCGCAATCGGTGATTTCAACGCCCTTCAACTTGATGTTCGGGCCGACGATCAGCTTGCTGCCGATTTCGTTGGTGCTGGAAGGCGTGGAACTTGCTGCCTTGGCGCTGCTGTCCAGCGACGCAGGCATGCCGGCGGCCGGCATGGAAGCCTTCGGCACGTTGCTCGAGCCGGAAGTCAGGCTGCTGCCGAAAGGCGTGTTGCTGCCGGAAGCATTGTTGCTGGAATCGCGTTTGCCGAAAAGCGTATCTGAACGAAGCATGTTCTCTCCTGAAAATGGGACAATCAATGTCTGAATTAAAAAATTTTGTTCGCGCCAACCCCAGGCCGGAACCTGATGCCATTTGGAAATATCGCGGGCACCTGCATTGGTCAGTAGCAATATCCGAAAGTTCCAGGATTGTTACAAATTCAGAAAATTTTTTTCAACAAAGAAGAATCCACTGTCGTCAGGCGAAAAAAAACGCTGCCGATTTTTAACTTCGGCAGCGTTTCCTGATTCCGGCATTGATGCCGGATGATTTAGTTGCGCACCACGCGCTTGTACTCGTTGGTACGGGTATCGATCTCAATCGTGTCGCCCTGGTCGACGAACAGCGGCACCTGGACGGTGTGCTGCTTCGACTCGAGGGCGTTTTCGATGCGGGCTTCCTTCAGGACGTTGCCCGAAGTATTGCCCTTGACCGCCGGCTCGGAATAAATGATCTGGCGGGCGATGGTGATCGGCAGTTCGACGGAAATCGCCTTGCCATCATAGAACACGGCTTCGCATTCCATGCCGTCTTTCAGGTAATGCAGGGCGTCGCCGAGGTTCTCTTCTTCGATCTCGTACTGGTTGTATTCTTCATCCATGAAGACATACAGCGGATCGGCGAAATACGAATAGGTCACCGGCTTCTTGTCGAGCACGACGACGTCAAACTTGTCGTCGCCGCGGAAAACGTTTTCCAGCGGGGAGTTGGTCAGAAGATTCTTCATCTTCCACTTGTAGGTAAAGCCGGTGCGGCTGGAGCCGTTGACGTCAGAGCGCAGAACGATAAAAGGCTTGCCGTCAACCATAATGATGTTGCCGACGCGGATTTCTTTTGCAAATTTCATAGAGAATGATCGTAAAAAATAGGTTGCGTAATAGTTATCTGGCGCCTCAAGGCCAACCGCACCGCAAGCGCACGCTTGAGCGAACAAGCGTTATAGATCAACCGTGCATTATACTTTGTTTTCTGCAGGCACTGACCGCTGCAAAGCGGCAAAGTTCAGCAAATTCGAGGCGAGATCGCCATTTGCCAGCACTTGCCGCCGCCAATCGACTGCCCTGTGCCCGATATTTGGCAAGTCGGCATGCAATGGCGTCCATAGCGCGGACCAGCCGGCCGGCCCATCCGTATCTTCGGCGCCAGCCTTGTTCCATGCCTGTGAAAAGGCGGACAGACTGGCAATGCCTGCCGAATAACGCTGCAGGAACGCGCGCAGCTTTACGTGATGCAGGTTTTTATCCTGGGGATAGATATGCCAGATGAAGGGCTTGTCCGCCCATTGCGCGCGCACGAAGGAATCCTCTCCCCGCACGAAATTGAGGTCGCAGGCCCATAACAGCCTGTCGTAGTCCGGTTGCGCGACAAAGGGCAGGACGCGCACGGTGAGCGCGCCATGGGTGCGCGTCGCGCCCGGCCTGGCTGCGGCTCCGAGGAAGGCCTGCACCGCATCGACTGCCACTCCTTCGGGCACCAGGCAAGTGATCGCGTCGCCGGTGTCTTGCCAGGTTGCGAACAACTCCGCTACCGGCGCATGCGGATAACAGAACAGGGACACCTTCAGCGATGCCATTTGCGCCGGCGTCACGCCTAACCGCGCCAGGAAAGCCGCCATGGCGGTCGGGTCGGATTGAAATCGGCGGCGCTCTTCTTCCAGGGCTGATTCGTGCAGCAGGCCGCCGGTTTTGTTCGTGAAGCCGGGGAAGAAGAAATGCTTCGTCAGCGGCAGGCGCGGATGCATGGATGGCAGCGCATGGCAGCCTTCCACCCAGTCTTCGGCGCTCAAGCCTTCCAGGTTGAGCCACACCGGGCGCGGATGGCATGCGGCCATCGCTGCCATGTAGCTCGGCGGAATGTCACAGCCGAAGAATTCGATGACGATGTCGGTGATGTCTTCCCTGGAAAATTCGCCTTCCTGGGTGCGCCAGTGACGGATGGTTACGCCGGCGATTTGCTGTTGGTCGGCTGCGAGGTCGACTTCGGGGCAGATGCGGTGGAAGCTTGGCAGGTGATCTACCCATAGGGTGACGGCCAGGCCGCGCTCTTGCCGGAGCTGCCTTGCCAGGCGCCAGCAGATGCCGATGTCGCCGTAGTTGTCGACGACTTTGCAAAAGATGGTGAGGGATTGGGGTTGGGTTTGCATGCCGGAAGCTTAATTGAAATCGCTGTGGTTTGCGTGGCAGGGCGTTGGGATTTTTGCTGAATTTACTGGCTGACTGGCTTGTGTCTGGCTCGGCGCTGCGCGCCATTGCCCGGGTGCTTTTCGGGTCGCCTTTCTGCGGCCCGGCGCGCCGCTGCGCGTCACCCCGCCCCGCAGATTCTCCCGG
>DPRS01000055.1 GCA_003537575.1 Oxalobacteraceae bacterium | reverse complement strand
ATCAGCAGGATGCCGTACTTGTCGCAGATGGCGCGCAGCTTTTGCAGATAGCCGGCGGGCGGCAGGATCACCCCGGTCGAACCCTGCATCGGCTCGACGATGACGGCCGCCACGGTGGCCGGGTCGTGCAGGGCCAGCAGGCGCTGTTCCAGCTCGTCGGCCAGTTCCGCGCCTTGCTGCGGCAGGCCGCGCGTAAAGGCATTACGGGCGATGTCGAGCGGATGGCGCAGGTGGTCCACCGCCGGCAGGGCAGGGCCGAAATGCTTGCGATTGCCGGCGATGCCGCCGACCGAGATGCCGCCGAAGCCGACGCCATGGTAGCCGCGCTCGCGGCCGATCAGGCGGTGGCGCAGGCCATCGCCGCGTACGCGGTGGTAGGCCAGGGCGATCTTCAGGGCGGAGTCGACGGCTTCGGAGCCATCGTTGCAGAAAAAGACCCGGTTCAGACCTGCTGGCGCGATTTCGGCAAGCGCGCTGGCGGCTTCGAAAGCGAGCGGATGCCCCATCTGGAAAGCCGGGGCGTAATCCATGGCGCCGGCCTGGCGCTGGATCGCCTCGGTAATCTTCGGATGGCAGTGCCCGGCATTGACGCACCACAGGCCGGCGGTGCCGTCGAGGATCTGGCGATCGTCGTCGGTGTAGTAATACATGCCGGAGGCGGCCACCAGCATGCGCGGTTTGCTCTTGAATTGCCGGTTGGCGGTGAAAGGCATCCAGAAGTGGCTGGTGTCGGGCATTTCAGGCTGCTGGGACATGGCGCTGGCCTCCATCGAATCATGGTCAATATGGTCATCATAGTACGGCAGCCGAGCCGGCAAGGCGAATTTTCCGTATACTTCCAGATTCTGCGGCATGGTTTGCCGCAGCTGCCACCCAAGCCGGAATTGAAATGAACAAGACTCTCCCGCCACGCCGCCTGTCGGTCGCGCCCATGATGGACTGGACGGATCGCCATTGCCGCGTCTTCCATCGCCAGATCACCCGCCATACCTGGCTGTATACGGAAATGGTGACCACCGGCGCGCTGATTTACGGCGACGTCGCACGCCATTTGAATTACAGCCAGGAAGAGCACCCGGTGGCGCTGCAGCTTGGCGGCAGCGAGCCGGCCGACCTGGCTAGATGCGCGAAGCTGGGCCAGGAGTGGGGCTACGATGAAGTCAACCTGAATTGCGGTTGCCCGTCGGAGCGGGTGCAGAAAGGCGCGTTCGGCGCCTGCCTGATGAACGAGACGGCGCTGGTGGCCGATTGCGTCAAGGCCATGCGCGACGCGGTATCCATCGATGTCACGGTCAAGCACCGCATCGGCATCGATGACGTGTCTTCTTACGATTTCGTGCGCGATTTTGTCGGCACCATCGCCGATGCCGGCTGCCGCACATTCATCGTCCATGCGCGCAATGCAATCCTGAAGGGCTTGAGCCCGAAGGAAAACCGCGAGATCCCGCCGCTGAAATATGACTATGCTTACCGATTGAAGCGCGATTTTCCGCAGCTGGAAATCATCGTCAACGGCGGTATCAAGACCCTGGAGGAAATCGACTTGCACCTGCAGCAGCTTGATGGCGTGATGCTGGGGCGGGAGGCTTATCACAATCCATATCTGATGGCGAGCTTCGATGCCCGCTATTATGGCGACGCTGCGCCGGTGAAGTCGCGCGCGGAAATCGTGCAGGCAATGCTACCGTATATACAAGACCAGCTGGAACGTTACGGCTCTAATGGCAGCGGCTTGCGCATGAACAGTATTACTCGCCACATGCTGGGTGTGATGACCGGCGTGCCGGGAGCGCGCCAATTCCGCCAGACCTTGTCCGATTCGCGACGGCTGGCCGCAGGCGATCCTCTCCTGCTGCTGGATGCCATCGCTCGCATGCCTTTGCTCGCGGCATAATCACGCGACATTCTCCGCGCTAATTTATTGTCTGCTGCGCTGCAGTCAAGCTGCCATTGTGCGTCATTGGCATGGAAGCTGCTCAATTCATCTCCTTGCTTCTTCAATTGCGAGGAATGTCCATGGCGCAGCAAAATCCTTCCATTCCGCCGCAGCATCAGGATCGTCAGCCCGGGCTGGAGCAGCCGATGCGGCCGCGCCCGGCATCTGCAGCGGAAAAGTATATTGGCAGCGGGAAGCTGGCGGACAAGGTGGCATTGGTGACCGGGGGGGATAGCGGGATTGGCCGGGCTGCGGCGATTGCGTTTGCCAAGGAAGGCGCGCATCTTGTGATCGCGTATTTCGACGAACATGTGGATGCCGAAGACACGCGCCAGAAAGTTATCGCCTGCGGCCGCGAATGCCTTGCCCTTGCCGGCGATATCGGCGATCCGGTCTTTTGCCAGGAAGTCGTGCGCAATACGATGGCGAAATTCGGCAGACTGGATATTCTGGTGAATAATGCGGCTGAACAGCATCTGCAGTCCAGTATCGAAGACATCAGTGCCGAGCAGCTCGAGCGAACATTTCGCACCAATATTTTTTCCATGTTCCATCTGGTTAAGGCAGCATTACCCCACCTCCAATCAGGTGCGCGCATCATCAATACCGCATCGGTAACTGCCTATCGCGGCAGCAGTCATCTGCTTGACTATGCCTCGACCAAGGGGGCCATTGTGGCTTTTACGCGTTCACTGGCGCTGCAGCTGGTCAAGCGCGGTATTCATGTGAATGCCGTGGCTCCGGGACCGATCTGGACTCCGCTGATTCCGGCAAGCTTTGCAGATGAGCAAGTGGCAAAATTCGGTCAGGATGTTCCGCTGGAACGTCCGGGGCAGCCGGATGAGATCGCGCCATGCTATGTCCTTCTTGCCGGCGACGGCGCATCCTACATGACAGGACAGGTGCTGCATCCAAACGGCGGTGAAATCATCAATACTTAAGCATTCGTTTCTGCTGGATTTCAAAAAGCTCGCTGCACAGGCGCCGTTGATGCCGCGCCTGCTGGTTGTCTGTTGCTATGCGCGCGGATGACGTGCCGGTTTCTTGGGAGATTTGGGTTGAATGAGTTCGGTATCCTGCATTTCCTCTTCATCGATGTCCATGCCGAATTCGCCCATTAATTCCTGCTTGCGATCGAGCATATCGGCTCCCAGCGTGTCGAGATCGAGTTGGGCTTTCTTTGCTTTTGGCAAAATTTCTTTTTCTTCTTCCTCGATGTGGTGCTTGACATATTCGCCCAGCACGGTGAACTTGGCGTCATACAAGCCCTCATCCGGTTCCATCGATTCCAGGTCGTCGATCAGTTGCTTTGCCATGACGTGCTCGACCTGGGCTTCATCGAGAAGATCCTGTTCATCCAGAACATCGCGAATGGCGGGATAGAAAAATTCTTCTTCAATCTCGGCATGGATAGTCAACTGATTACAGACCTTTTCCACCAGATCGCGCTTGCCATCCTCATCTTCCTTGTTCATTTTTTCGAAGTCGGAAAAAAGTTGCAATACTTGCTCATGATCGGATTTCAATAGTTCAATCGCATTTTTGGCATGTGGAGTTTCCCTGGGTTTCTTGGCCATGGCACTCTCCTTGAAAAGGTAAAAGAAAAGATGAGGCAAGGCTTGTGCCACATTAATCAAAGGAGAGTAGGGGAGGTTTTGCCGTGATTCTGTTGGCTATGTAAAACGACATGGAAAATATTACCGGCATAGCGCGATAATTTTTACAGTGACGGGACTTGTTATGTAAGTAATTGCGGGATGGATATGCGCATGAATATTGCTAGGGTCTATCCAAATTGCATTGAAATGCCTATTCCCATGGCTCTGAGTGAAAAATTCGGGTTTTTCAGATTTTTTTTCGCGGCTTTGTTATTGCTTCTGTCTGCCTGTGCCAGCTTGCCTGACATCGGGACGCTAGGCCAAAACCACTCCGGGAGAAGAAAGCCTGCCGTAATTGGCCAGCACGGCGTACTCTCGCCGCAGCGCAGCGCGGAAATTCTGCAGCGGCTCCAGCGTCAGCAAGACGGCAAGACGGATTTGCTGAATCTTCATTTTGAATTCATGCAGGCGATTGATCCCAAACCGCTTTGGGCTGGTAATGCTGTGCGCCTGCTGGTGGATGGCTCGGCTACTTATCGCGCGATGTTGGACGCCATTCGCGCCGCCCGTAATCACGTCAATCTGGAAACTTATATTTTCGATGAAGAAGGTTTTGGCGAAAGGCTTGGCAAGCTATTGATGGAAAAGCAAAGCCAGGGAGTGCAGGTCAATTTGATGTATGACAGTGTCGGCAGTTTGTCGACACGTCCGGAATTTTTCCAGCAATTGCGGGAAACTGGCATCAATGTCTGCGAGTTCAACCCGGTCAATCCGTTGCGCGGCCGGTTTTTTTCGCTGAATCATCGCGATCACCGCAAGATCCTGGTCGTCGATGGCAGACTTGGCTACACCGGTGGCATCAATATCAGTAGCGTTTACTCGGGCAGTTCGTCGATTCGCACAAAACGCAGCGGCGTGCCGCATCCCTGGCGCGATACCCAAATCGAGGTGCGCGGCCCGGCAGTAAAGGAATTCCAGCGCTTGTTCTTCGAGAGCTGGCGCCGCCAGGAATGCGCTACGCTGTCGCAAAAAAACTATTTTCCTGTGCTGCACAGGCAGGGCGACACGGTTTTGCGTATTCTTGGCAGCAGCCCGAACGACGACATTAACCCGATTTACGTTGAATTGCTGTCGGCGATCATGCATGCCGAGCGTAGCATTCATCTGACTGCGGCTTACTTCGTACCGGATCAGCAGACCGTGGAAGCGCTGAAGGATGCGGCGCGGCGGGGAGTGGATGTGCAACTGGTGCTGGCTGGCGTGAGCGATGTCTGGATCGCCTTGCAGGCAGGCCGTTCCTATTACGACGAACTGCTTGATGCTGGCATCAGGATTTACGAACGTAAGGGTGCTCTGCTCCATTCCAAGACTGCCGTCATCGATGGCGTCTGGTCGACGGTAGGTTCCAGCAATATCGATTTCCGCAGCTTCCTGCATAACGATGAAGTCAATGCTGTCGTGCTCGGCAAGGATTTCTCCATGCAGATCGAGCAGCTGTTTGCAGCGGACGTCGCCGCATCGGTGAGCATCGATTCTGCCACATGGGGAAAACGGGGAATAGGGGCGCGCCTTCGCGAAAGCCTGGCGCGCATGTGGGCTTATTTTCTGTAGCGCTTGAACAGGGTTCAGGGCGGGGCAGGATGGCAGCGAAGTCGGTCAGGATGGCAGTGACGTTGCCAACGGCAGGCCGTCTTCTGCATGGCCCGTAGCGTTTTCAGCCTGAAGTGCCAGCAAGTCCAGCGCGGCATCCACGACGCGGGCAGGTTCCACCAGCGTCAGGCAATGATGATGACCTTGCGGGCATATGCTTTTGTAGCAGAACCGACAGGGTACATCCTGAAACAGGACACGGCTGGGCGTTTTCCAGGGCGTATGCTGAGGATTGGTCAGGGCATACAGATCGACCAGCGGCTTGCCGAGGGCGGCGGCCAGATGAGCCGGTCCGGTGTTGTTGGTGATGAGCAGTGAGGCCAGCGACAAGACGGCGGCAAGCTGGCCCAGGCTCGCTTCGCCGGCAAGCGTATGCAGCCTGACGCCAGGATGCAGATGGCGCGCATGTTCGATGATGCCATCGACCAGCGGAACTTCGGCGGCGCTGCCGGTAAATATCAGGTTGCAGGAAAGGCTTCGGCTCAGTCCGACAGCAGCCTGCGCCCAGTGTTGCGGCGGATAGCGACGCGAAGCCGCGGTGCCGCCCGGATGCAGCAGAAACAAGGCTTGCGAGCGATCGATGTCGCGGGCGCCGAGATGCGCGATTGCCCAGGCGAGATCGTCCGGATGCAGCGCGAACGACAAGCGTTCGTTGCGGGTGCCGGCGCCGATGGCTGCCACCAGGTCGAGCTGGCGCCTTGTTTCATGGCGGATCAGTTGCTGCGGCTCGGGGTCATGCAGCCAGTCGCTCAGCAGGTGATAGGGATTTTCATGGCAATGGGCCAGGCACAACGGGATTTCGGCCAGGTGGCATAGCATGGCTGCCGGCAAGGGACTCTGGCTATAGGCGGTAAAAATCACTGCGGCGTCAAAGTGGCGTTCGCGCAGCCGCGCAATCATGCCGAGGTCGAGCGCGGCATCATGCATGCCGCTGCTCTTCATCCAGGGGGCGGCGTATTCGATGGTATCGTCGATTTCCGGAATGTAGGACGCCACGCCTGCGCCCGCCGGCGCGACCAGCAGCGTGAGGCGGCAACCGGCAGAGGATTCCTTGAGCGCGCGCAGGGCCGGCGTGGTCATCAGCACGTCGCCGAAGTTGTCGAGCCGGATGCAAAGTATGTTTCTGGCCTTGCGCCAGGCGTCGGACATCATGATGCCGTGTCGCTATGCGCCGTCAACGGTGACTGGGCGGTGTCGCAGCGGCAGATCATGGCGGCGGCGGCATGCAGGTCGGGCGCTACCAGGTGCGGCCTGCGCAGGGGCGACCATTGCCACTCCGTTTCATTGCCATTGTCGATCAGAACCGTGCGGCAGCCGGCACGCCGGCCGCATTCGACATCGTTGAGGATATCGCCGATCATCCAGGAAGCCGGCAAGTCTATGCCATGCTCGCTGGCCGCGCGCAGCAGCATGCCGGCTCGCGGCTTTCTGCAGTCGCAATCGAAAGCGTATCGCGGCACCGTGCCATCCGGACTGTGCGGGCAATAATAAAAGCCGTCGGGCGCGACATCCTGGCATGCCAGCACGCGCTGGAGGTGCGCAAACAGCGGTCGCAGTGCCGATTCGGGAAAGTGGCCGCGCGCCACGCCAGGCTGGTTGGTGACGATGAAAAGCCGGAAGCCTTGCTGCCGCAGCAGGCGCAGTCCTGCGACCGCGCCGCTGCTCAGGCGCACCCGCGCCGGGTCGGTGTTGTAGGGCACGTTGTCGATCAGCGTGCCATCCTTGTCGATGAAAGCCGCTCGCATGGCTGGTCCGGCGCTACCGGCTATCCCGCGCTGCGGATGAGAATGTGACTGGTCATGGCCATGACGATTCCTTCATCGGCAGCACCATGATTTCCGGGATCACAGTTTCGATCGGCATCTGCAGCACCGATAGCACGGCTTCGGCGACGTTGCGCGGATCCTGCAGAGTGGAGAGGTCGATGTCCGGGAAGCGGTCGAGCAGGAAGGGGGTGCGCATGCCGCCGGCGATAACCGCGGTGACCTTGATGTTATGCTGCCGCAGTTCCGCATGCAGGGCGTGCGACAGCCCCAGCACGCCCCACTTGCTGGCGTGGTAGGCCGAGGCATTCGGCCAGGCGCGCCGCGCCGCGGTGGAGGCGATGTTGATGATGGCGCCGCTTTTCTGTTCGCGCATGTGGCGGGCGGCATGTTTCGACATCAGGAACGGCCCGTACAGGTTGGTATGGATGACGCGGTTCCAGTCCCCGTAATTCAGCTCGTCGATGGCGCAGGTGATGTCGGTGCCGGCATTGTTGATGAGGACGTCAAGGCGCCCGCAGGCGCTGATGGCTGCCTCGACGGCCATCCTGGCGTCCTCCGGCTCGCCGACATCGAACGCCAGCGCATGCGCCTTCACGCCTTCTTCACGCAGCTGGCCGGCTATTCTTTCGGCGCTGTCGCGGCGGATGTCGCCGACGACAATGGCTGCGCCGGCGCCCGCCAGAACCTGGCACAGCGCGGCCCCCAGCCCGCTGCCACCGCCGGTGACGAGGATGCTTTTGCCCGCAAGCGGTGTGCCGCGCGTGGCGCCTTGCGCGGATACGGACGATGATAAGTTATCCAATCGCTCCTCCTGAATAGGTTGTTGACCGGGTTACAGCGAATTTTGCATGGCGTTATGGTCGGCAATGCGCGACGGCACAAGGTAATTAGGGGCTGAATCTGCTGCCTCTTCATAAATCTGCTGCAGCTGCGCGGCGACATGGCGCCAGGTATAGTGTTGATAAGCGCGGCGCATGCCGGCCCAGCCCAGGCGCTGGGCAAGACGTGGATGGCGGCACAGCCAGGCCAGGCGTTCTGCCAGCGCCTGCGGCTGGTTCGGCGGCACCAGGTAGCCGGTGACCCCATCCACCACGGTATGCTTGATGCCGCCGACTGCCGAACCGATGACAGGCGTGCTGCATGCCATCGCTTCGATCGGCGTGATGCCAAAGGGCTCATACCATGGCGTGGTCACGAAGACATTGGCGGCGCTATAAAAATAGCGCAAAGCCGAACGCGGCCTCTGTCCGGTAAACTGGACCTGCGTCGACACTCCCAGCTTTTGCGCCAGCTGCATCAGTTTGCCTATTTCGGCAGTGGCCTGAGGATCGGGTTCGGCCGTGTTGCCGCCAACGACCAGCAGACGGGCGCAAATCCCATGTTCGGCTTTCAGCATTGCCAGCGCGCGCACCACGTTGTCGACCCCCTTGCGCGGCACCATCCGGCCTAGCTGCAGCACGATGAACTCATCGGCATCCAGCCCCAGCTCCGCCCGGGCATTGACGCTGACGGGCGAGAGCTCTTCCGGGTCGAAGCCGCAAGGCACGATGTCGATGCGTTCGCAGTCGGCGTCGTACAGCCGTTCCATGTCTTCCTTGTCCTGCGGGCACTCGGCAATGATGCGGTCGGCTTCGCGCATGAGTTGCGCCTCGATGGCGAAGCGCTGATCGGGAAAGCCGTCTGCCTGTCCCTGGCACTGTCGCCGCACCAGTCCTAGCGCATGGAAGGTAATCACGAAAGGAAGCCCAAGAAGTCGCTTGAGTTGTGCAGCGACCATGCCGGACATGAAGAAATTCGCATGCACCAGATCATAGGTGAGAGCGTGCGTGCCGATGAAATCGATCATGCGGCGCGCGAACTCTCCCATGTGCGGCAGCATGGATTCCTTGGCGACGAAGCGGGCCGGGCCGGCCGGAACATGGATCACGCGCACGCCGGGAAACCACTCCACCACAAGCGGCTGCGTGCGCCGGTCGCGCCGGGTAAAGATATCCACCCTGACGCCGGCCGCCGCCAGTTGCCTGGCGATATGCGCCACATAAACGTTTTGCCCGCCACTATCGACACTGCCTACCAGAGCCAGTGGGGATGCATGTTCGCTGATGATGGCTATGTTTCTCATGGTGGCATGGCGATAGGCTTCGCATGGTAGGAACGAATCGGGGTTAAGCAAAGGCTATACCCAAGCGCGTTTCTTGCTAACCTCAGGAAATCAGATCTCGCTCATGGAGAGTTCGTATGTACACGTAAAGCATGAATCGTAACGAATTCATATAAAAAGGCAGACGCCTGTTTATTTCGAGGGGTGGGTAATTCATACCCGTTGCTGTAAAAATTCCTTGCATGGCAAAGAGGATAGGCGCAGGAACGGCGGCAGGAGGCCACTTATTCACGAAATTCTGGCATGAATAGTGCGTCGCCTGAAGTGCTGCATATGCTTGCGATAATGATTCAGGAGATAAAAATGTTTGTCAGAAAATTGACGGCGATTTTCAGCAGCATCCTCCTGACGCTGCTGGTCGCGTGTGGAACCAGCTCGTCACCTTACCCGCGCACTTCAACCTATCCCGGTGCCTCCGGCTATCCATCTGCAAGCGAATCTCCCAGCCTCGTTTCCGGCTTCGGGGTAGTGCAGGCGATTGACCTGGTGCCGCGCGAAAGCGCGCGTGGCATCGGCATCGGCACGATAGCTGGCGCTGTGGTCGGCGGGGTGCTCGGCAATCAGGTCGGACAAGGCTCGGGCAGGACCGCCGCGACGGTGGTCGGAGCCGCGGGCGGCGCCCTGGCAGGCCATGCCATCGAAAACAGAAACAAGCCGCAATCCGCCCAGGTGTATCGCATCACCTTGCACATGGACGATGGCACGGCACAAACGCTATTGCAGGAATCGGTGCCGAGCCTGCGCATCGGCGATCGCGTCCGCATCAGCAATGGCGTGATCGAACGCATGTAAGCGAATCGACGGCGGTCGAATGACAACACCAGAAAACGAGGGCGCCTTATGACGGTCGACGTGGTCAGAAACTCCCTGAAGGAAGCGCAGGCGGCACTGGAAAACCTGCTGGCCAACGACAGAGCGCTGCGAGACATCGATCATGCTGCCGACGTATTGTCGGCTTCGCTGCGTGTCGGCGGCAAAGTCATGTCATGCGGGAATGGCGGCTCGATGTGCGATGCGATCCATTTTGCCGAAGAGCTGTCAGGCCGGTACCGCAACAATCGCAAGGCACTTGGCGCCATTCCCATCAGCGATCCGGCGCACATGACATGCGTCGCCAACGATTTCGGCTATGAATTCGTTTTCTCCCGATTCGTCGAGGCGCATGGCAGGAAGGATGATTGCCTGCTTGCCATCAGCACGAGCGGCGCCAGCCCGTCGATTCTGAATGCCGCCGTCAGCGCGAAGGATCATGGCGTTACCGTGATCGGCTTGACGGGCCGGCCCGAGAGCAGCCTGACCCAGCTGGCAGATATCTGCATCTGTACGCCGGTCGGCAAGTTCTCCGACAGGGTGCAGGAGTTGCACATCAAGGTACTGCATATCCTGGTCGAGCTCGTCGAGCTCAAGCTCGAACTGGCATAGGAAGGGGGCGGCATGGCAGTGCAGGACATGAGCGCTGCACTGGGCTTGCATCACGGGCGCGTGCTGGTGGTCGGCGATGTGATGCTGGACCGCTACTGGTTCGGCGGCACCGCCCGCATCTCCCCTGAAGCACCTGTCCCGGTCGTGAATATCGATCGCGACGACTTGCGTCCCGGCGGCGCGGCCAACGTGGCGGTCAATGTCGCCAGTCTTGGCGCCCGGGTCACCCTGCTTGGCGTGGTCGGCTGCGATGAGCAGGCAAGCTTGCTGGAGAGCCTGACGGTCAAGCAAGGTGTGTTGACAGATTTCGTGGCTTCCCCCGCCAGTCCGACGATTACCAAACTGCGCATCGTTTCGCGCAATCAGCAGCTGATACGTCTTGATTTCGAGAATTCGCCCCTGGCTTCCGACAAACGCGACAGGGCAGCTTTGCTGGCGCGATTTCGCCAGGCGCTGGACGCCGCCGACGCCGTCATCCTGTCCGATTACGGCAAAGGCACCCTGAGCATGGCTAGCGAGCTGATCGAAGCCGCGCGTTGCGCCGGCAAGCCGGTCCTGGTCGATCCGAAGGGAACCGATTATCGCTGTTATGCCGGCGCCACCATGATTACGCCGAATATGGGCGAATTCGAGGCTGTGGCCGGACGCTGCGCCGATGAAAATGAACTGGTGCGCAAGGGCGCGGCGCTGCGCGCCGAACTGGGCTTGCGCGCCTTGCTGGTAACGCGCGGCGAGCAGGGCATGACGCTCCTGCTGCCGGACATGGCGCCGATGCATTTGCCGGCGCAGGCGCGCGAGGTGTTCGACGTCACCGGCGCCGGCGATACCGTGATCGCTACAGTAGGCGCAGCGCTGGCAACCGGCAAGGATCTCGTTTCCGCCTGCATGCTTGGTAACCTGGCGGCAGGTATCGTGGTCGGCAAGTTCGGCACCGCCACGGTGACGTCGGCAGAGCTGGCGCTAGCGGTGCATTCCGCCGATGGCTGCGCAGCCTCGGTGCTGAGCGAGGATGAATTGCTCATGCGCGTATGCCGCGCCAAGGTCAGCGGCAAGCGCATCGTTTTTACCAATGGCTGCTTCGATCTGCTGCATGTCGGCCACCTGCGCTACCTGGAAGCCGCCAAGCGCCTGGGCGATGTGCTGGTGGTGGCGATCAATGACGACGATTCGGTGGCCCGCCTGAAAGGACCAAGCCGCCCGGTCAACCGCTGCGAAGACCGCATGCATCTACTGGCGGGCATGAAGTGCGTCGATTGGGTCGTCAAGTTTTCCGAGGATACGCCGGAGCGGCTCATCCGCAATGTCTTGCCGCATGTCCTGGTCAAGGGTGGCGACTATTCGGTCGAGCAAATCATCGGTTACGACACCGTGCAATCGAACGGCGGAACGGTCGTTGCGCTGGATTTTCATGAAGGCTATTCAACCACCCAGCTCATCGAGCATGCGACCCTGCTGCAAAATGGCCAGCGGTCGCCCATGAGCGCCGCCGGGTATCAATAAAAATGGCGGCGCAGGAATCGAGCGCGATGAGACTGGTTATCCTGGATCGTGACGGCGTCATCAATCAAGATTCGGATGCCTTCATCAAGTCGCCGGAAGAATGGAATCCCATTCCGGGATCGCTGGAAGCCATTGCGCGCCTGAACAGTGCCGGCTACGAGGTGGTGGTGGCAAGCAACCAGTCCGGCCTGGCGCGCGGACTGTTCGATCATGCTGCGCTTACCGCTATCCATACGAAACTGCATGCCATGGCGGCATCTGCCGGCGCCCATATCGAAAAGATCCTGTTTTGCCCACATGCGCCCCAGGACAATTGCCAGTGTCGCAAGCCGCGGCCTGGAATGTTCCAGACAATCGCGCAATGCTACGGCATCCGCTTGAATGGCATACCGGCGGTGGGCGATTCGCTGCGAGATTTGCAAGCTGCTGTGGCCGAAGGCTGTGTTCCTTATCTGGTATTGACCGGAAAGGGAGAGGCTACCCGCATCAAGGGCGGGCTGCCGCCTGGCACGGTAATTTGCGCAGATCTCGGCGGCGCCGTTGAGCGGATTCTGCAATCAAGCGGCGAATAAAAGCAACGGATAAGCCGGCGTCAAATCCTGAGCACGCAAGTCGCGCAAACATCGCGGTAATGCCGACAGACGGCAGCGTTCGCGTTATCCATGCATCGATCAGGATTTTTCCGCGGGCAGGAAAAGGGCATCGCGACGTGCAGCATGGGCATGTGCCTTGGCCAGTGCCCGCAGCCACATCGCGACCATGCCGGCAATGGCTTCGTCGAACCACGGGTGGGCGCCGCTCACGCCTACCACGATGCCATCCAGGGCGATACTGCCCCACAACAGCGTGTCGCCGCCGTTCAGCAGATGCGGATACAGTTCCTGCACCGCGTGACTGCTCATCCCGGTCTTCCAGGCGACATGCGCCTTGGCGCGGGCGAAGGCGGCATAGTCGGCGTCCCAGCGCTCGCGCTCACCAATGGCATGCTCATGGAGTATTGCTTCTTCAAAGCTGGACAGATACGGCGGCCGCCCGGGATCCATGACGACGATGTAGAGAAAGCCGCTTTCGCCGACGCTCCTGTCCTTCATGGACGCGGTAATGGTCGGCAGGCTGTACTGGATGGCAGCCTGGGCGGCGGCACGGTCAAGAAAGTGGCTGGCGGATGCGGTCATGGCGTCTCCAGGGAATGTAAAAGTCATCAATAACCGGTGCGGTTGCGCCAGCGGTACAAGGTTTCGACATGATTCGGAATGACCTGGCGGTTCTGCCATACCCATGGCATGCCTCGCGCCACCGCCCACAAAGTGGTCAACAGGTGGCCCTGCTCGTGTGCCTCGGCAAGCAGGCCGACAGTTTCCCGGCAGGCGCTGGCAAATGGCCGGCGCAGCCAGGCGATCCAGATGGCATTGCGCGCCAGGAGCTGCCTGCGGCGCAGCGAATCGCGCATGGTGGAAGGATGGTGATGCACCACCAGTTGCGGGGTATATGCCAGTTGCCAGCCGCGCGAAGCGAGGTCCAGCGTCAACAGCGTTCCCTCGCCGCCGATGAACAAGCGCGGATTGAAGCCGCCGGCGTCGAGAAAGGCTTGTCGGCGAAAAATCGATGCGCCCGCCAGAAAGCCCATGACTGCCGGTCCCGGCAAATGGGCCGAAGGCAGCGCACTGCGGGCCATCAGGGTACAGGTGGGATCTTCGCGCTCCTGCGGCCCGACCAGCACGCGCGCGCTGAGTGCTACCAACTGCGGATGAGCATCGAGCAGATCGCAGCCGTGCTCGAGCGCGGATGTGGCCCACCAGGTATCGTCGTCGCAGAAGGCGACGAAAGGCGTGCACACTTTTCTTGCGCCGACGTTGCGCGCCGCCGCGCCGATATTGACCGGCAGCCGGATCAACACGACCTGCGGGAAGTCGTGGCGGATGCGCTGCGTCGTGCTGTCGGTCGAGCCGTTGTCGACGACGACAATTGCCGGCAGTTGCGGCAAGCCGTGCAGCTGGCCGAGCGTGCGCAATACTTTATTGACACGGTTATGTGTGATGACGATGACTGACAGGCGCTCTGCCAGCGGGGGAGTGGAGGCATCCATATGATCGCTGCCTTAGCCGGCCGGTGCGTCCGCGCCCAGACGCCAGTAGCCTTCCGGCGCGTAGATGTCGCTGTGGCCGGGGCGGCCCGGGCTGGCCAGGGCGAGCAGCTGGCTTGCATAGCATTGCACGGCATGACGCTTGCGCTCGGCCTGCCCATGGGTGTTGAAGGCGACGGGCGTGGCATCGACGCCGAATCGGCTCAGTCCTGTCAGCCGCTCCTGCAATAGTTTCGGGATGCGCCGGTACAGCATGTCTTCGTACAACAGCCAGTGGCGCCCCGGATGGCGGCTGCGCGCCAGCAGGCACGCCCGATGCGCAAGCTCATGGTCCGAATGGAACAGGCCGGCAGGCAGCATGACGGTTGCCGGATCATGTGCTTCGATCTGGCCGGCAATCGCTTCGGCAAGGCCGACTGCGCCGGGTGGATCGCCATACTGGCTATCGAGGAAATCCAGCCATACCGGGCTGGCATGCAGCAGTTCCAGAGCGCGCTGGTCTTCCTGGCGCCGCAGTTGCATTGCCTCCTCTGAATCGGCAAAGCCCGCAGCGACATCCCATGGTGTCAGCGGCAGGGAAGGCGGCGGCAAGCCGGAAAACAGGGTCATCACAATTGCGTCGCGCTTGCATGCCAGGACTTCGCCGCATGAAAAAACGGCATCGTCGAGATGCGGGGAAATGACCATCAACTTGCCAAGTTCGAATACGTGTCGCATGGTAAACCTCTACAAAAGCCAGCGGGAAGCACGCATGGCATCTCTACTGCAAAAACGTTGCAAGGCCATTCAGCCTGCCACCAGTTTTAGCGCGGAATCCCAGTCGGCGGCAAAGCGCTGGATATGGAAACGTTCCATGGCGCACCGCCGCGCGGCCGCACCGAGATTGCGCGCCAGTTCCGGTTCGGCCAGCAGCAACCGCATCTGTTCAGTCAGCTTGCCGATGTCGGTATTGATATAGCCTGAAACGCCGTCGTCGATCACGGTCGCCATCTCGGTCGTTGCCAGACCGATGATCGGCATGCCCAGCATCATGGCTTCGATGACTGCCAATCCCAGGCTGGTATAGCGGATCGGATTGAAGAAAAATCGGTACTGTGCAGCAAAGGCCGGCAATTGCGCATGCAGGATCTCGCCGATGCCTCCGGCTTCTTCCGCGCCCATGCCGACCAGGTCAAGCGGCACCTGCTCGCGTACCTGCTGATAAATGTCGCCGCCGAGGCGCCGCCCGCGCCTGGCCATGTGGTTGACCACCACCAGCCCGCGGGCGAGATTGCCCTGGTAAGCCGCGTCCCGCGGCGGCAGCACGCCATGCTCGATGACCCGGGTCCTGATGCCAGGACTATCCCACATCAGCGCATTGAAGTGAGTTACATGCACCAGCAGCACGCCGGCATCTTCGACCAGGTGGCGCATGTCGGTCGGATGGTCACGCGGCGGATCGTGCTCGATATAGATGCGTGGCAGGCGGCGCTGGGCTGCGCTCAGGTAGCGGTGCTGGTCCTCGAGATACTGCTGGTCATCCTGAAAAATGATACAGTCGAATTCCTGCCCGGCCGCTTCCTCGACCGGCAAGTCATGGACGTTATCGCCCCAGGGGATGTGGCCGCTGCGACCGCCATAGCCGGGCGGCCTGCCCGGCTTGGAAAGAACGTGGAAGTCGTGCGGCGCCTGGGTAAGGTAATACAGGTAGCTGCCGTGAGTATGCCAAGTGAGTATTTTCATTCTGCGCATGATGAAATCCGGCGATGGAAATGGCGGCATGACTCAATCACAACTTGCAGCAGACCGTTCGGCTGTCTGCTGGTCGTAGTCGCAGGGGAAACGAAGCTGGTCGCCGGCATCTTCATGCGAAGCCGACCCGAAAGCGGATGGCGCCTACCAGGCGCCAGAACACGGCCAGTGGCGGGATGAGCATCGATGTCACGATCATTTCAAAGACGTGCGATGCGCTGAGGACGGTGCCGCGCAGGCGCTGCACACAAAATCGGGAGGTAAGCGCGGCCCAGCATAACCCCGTGGGCAGGGCGGCCAAAGGATACCCGATGAGCGGTGCTGCCAGCATCACAAGAAGACAAATAACGATGGCGTAATAGTCCCAGCGCGCAGACGCACGTATTCTTTGTCGATACAGCCTGCGATGCTTCTTGAACAGCAGGGCGTCGAATTGCACTTTCTTTTGCTGAGACAGGCTCACGCCCCAGCGCGCCGGACGAATCGGATGCTCGACCACTGCCTGCGGCACGTGGGCAATCGCGACATTTGCTTGCAGCATGCGGAAATACAGGTCTGCGTCTTCGCGCCAGGCGAGGCGAAAGCGTTCGTCGAATCCTCCGAGGTCTTCCAGTACATGCTTGAGGCAAAAGCAGTTGGCAGTGACGAACTCGGCAGTTTCAAGATTTCTGGCATCGCGCTCGTAATCCGTCGGCCTGCCTTCCAGCGGCATGACGATGCGCCCCCATGCCGCCTGCACCGTGCCGTCGAAGACGGCAAGACCGTTGGCCAGCCAGTCGCGATAGGGAATCGTGTCATCGTCGGTAAAGGCGATCACGGCGCCGCTCGCGGATTGCCAGCCGCGGTTGCGCGCAGCGGCCGGGCCATGCGGACCGTCGGAAGGAACATACAAAACGCGCGGACCCGTGATCTTCAGTCGGCGGCTCCACTTGTCCGCCACTTCGCGCGTAGCATGATGCGGGCCATCGTCGACGATGATGATTTCGAAGCGCGTGGCATCATACAACTGGCCGGCAAGCGCGCCAAGGCAGCGGTCCAGCAGATCAGGCCTGTTATAGGTTGGCACCACCACTGAAATCTGGGTACCCTCGACGCCGGAGTGGATCGTCGGCGCAATTTCGGCATCACCTGTGGCCTTGTGTAGTTCGCTGGATATATTGCGTTCATTCGAGCGATGCATCGGAGCATCGTTCCTTGCATGAACGTGTAGATTTTTACAGGCAGGTAAATTAATACTATATGCAGATAGCCCGATCACTTTCGACATTGACGTCATCCCTCCATGCCTTTCTGCTGTAGAGAAAGAAATCTCTGTTCCCTGCAAAACTTTCAGATTGAATAATTGCTTGGTCTTCTACGCTCCAAGCAATTCGCATTCCAGTCCATTCTCTTGATTGGATGCAATTAATCGAAGAATCAACTGTTTTCCACCAGATTGCCGTGCTCCTGTAACCGCCACAGGTTCGCATAGGCGCCATCCTGTTGCAGCAGGCTGGCATGGGCGCCACGTTCGACGATATGGCCTTGCTCCAGGACGATAATCTGATCGGCACCGACAATCGTGGATAAACGATGGGCGATGACGAGCGTGGTGCGGTTGCGCGCCAGACGGTCGAGTTCGACCTGGATCGCGCGCTCGGATTGCAGGTCGAGCGCCGAAGTGGCTTCGTCGAAGATCAGGATCGGCGGGTTCTTCAGAATCGCGCGCGCCAGCGCGATACGCTGTTTTTCGCCACCGGAGATCATGACGCCGCGCTCGCCGACCGGCGTGTCATACCCCTGCGGCAGGGAACTGATGAAGTCGTGGATCTGGGCGGCCTGCGCGGCGCCGATGACTTCGCTGCGTCCGGCCGTGGGGCGGCCGTAAGCGATGTTATAGGCGATACTGTCATTGAACAGGATGGTGTCCTGCGGCACCACGCCGATCATGTGGCGCAGGCTGGCGGTGTTCACCGAGCGGATATCCTGGCCATCGATGGTGATGCGCCCGGCACCGACATCGTAAAAGCGCAGCAGCAGGCGCGCCAGCGTCGATTTGCCGGAACCGCTGCCACCGACTACCGCCAGCGTGGTGCCGGCTGGGATGGTGAAGTTGATGTCATGCAGGATGGGTCGTCCCGGATCATACTGGAAGTCGACATGTTCGAAAGCGACTTCCGCTTGACGCAGTTGCAAGTCCGGCAGTCCCGGCGGCTCTTCGATATCCGGCTTTTCACGCAACAGTTCCAGCAGCCTTTCAGCATTGATCAATGCATCCCGCACTTCACGGTAAACGAAGCCGAGCGCGTTCAGCGGCAGGCAGATCTGGATCACATATGCATTGATCAGCACCAGGTCGCCGACTGTCATCTGCTGCGACACCACGCCTTGCCCGGCAAGCAGCATCACCGAGGCCACGCCAATGGCAATGATGCCGCTCTGGCCGACGTGCAGGATGAACAAGGCTTTCTGATTTGAGACAGCCGCATCTACCCAGCGTCCCATGATGCGCTCGAAACGCCTGGCTTCCAGCTTCTCGTTGGTGAAATACTTGACCGCATCGGCGTTGATCAGGCTGTCGGCCAGGCGGTTTTTGGCATTGGTGTCGAGGCGGTTGACGCGCCGCTGAAAGATCGCGCGCCGCTGGGTGAAAAATAGGGTGAAACCGGTGTACAGGGCAAATGTCGCGGCGATGACGACGGTGAACCCGATGCTGTAGTTCGCCAGCATGATAGCCAGCACCATGCCGATTTCCACCAGTGTCGGCACCAGCGTAAACAAGCCGACTCCCAGCAGAAAAGAGATGCCGGCGGTGCCGCGGTCGATGTTCGGAAGCAGCCCGCCGAGATGGCGGCGCGCATGGAAGCTGGCGCCCAGTTCGTGCAAATGCGTAAAGGTTTTCTGGGCGAATTCCGCTACCGTGTGCTGGGTCACGCGTGAAAAGAAGAGATCGCGCAATTCGGTGAACAGGGTGCTGGAAAAACGCAGGATGGCGTATCCCAGCAAAATAAGCACCGGCAGCGTATGGATGGTTTCCGGTCGTGACAGGTGATCGACGATACGCTTCAGCATGAGCGGCACGCCGACCGTCGCGATTTTGGCCAGGATCAGGAATAGCAGCGAGTAAATCACCCGGTCGCGATACAGGGAAACCACGTTCCACAGGCTGCGCAGGATATTCGGGCCAGCCGGCTGACCGGATGTGTTTTTCGATGACTGCTTCATGGGAACTGTGCCTTGTCGGAGAAATCGCCAAGGTGCTAGCAATTTCCATGCGATTGGCTTGCAACGGGTAGTAAGCGCTACCCGTGGCTGTAATTTCTACATGGAGACCGGTATTGCCATGTGCGTCGAGAAATTTATCCGAGGTGATGGCATGCGGTGAGGCTGCATATCGATCACATCTGGATGATGAGTTCCTGCCTGAGCGATGCGCGTGTCAGGTATGTCAATTGCTTTACCCGGTTTGCGATACGAGTAGGAAATCGCCCCGGCTTGATTTACGCTGAACCCGGCCGGCAAGGTGAAATGACTGGCATAAACGACAGATTCTATCGGCGCGCAGGTAAACGCTGCGACTATCAGGCAGCCGTTCGCAAGATCGGAGGTTTAAGTGTATACACTGGGGATCAATGCCGCTTATCACGATTCTTCAGCTTGCCTTGTGCAGGATGGCATGGTGCTGGCCGCCGCTGAAGAAGAGCGTTTTACCCGCATCAAGCATGGCAAGCGGCCAGTGCCATTTTCCGCCTGGGAGCTGCCGTTCCATGCGATTGACTATTGCCTCGGCGAGGCTGAAATCAACCTGGACGATATTGACCATGTCGCCTACTCCTATCAGCCGGAACTGCTGTTGGGCAGCTGGTCGGGGCAAGCCGGCATCAGCCTGCCGCTGGAGCCATCGCGTCACCAGTCGGAATGGCTGTCGCCCTGGGACCCCCTGTTCCTGTCGTATATCGTCAATGCGCCGCGCCAGCTGGCCAGCGGCGCGCCGCATCATCTCAAGCGCCGCTTCAAGGGAGCTCGCCACGACGGCCCCTACCGCTGGCATTTTATCGAGCACCATCTGGCGCATGAGACCAGCGCCTTTCTCGCCGCGCCTTTCGAGGAGTGCGCGGTGCTGACCATGGATGGCCGTGGCGAGCAGGCCACCACCAGTTTCGGCCGCTATGCCGATGGCGAATACGAGCGCATCAAGCAAGTCAACCTGCCGCATTCGCTCGGCCTGGTCTATGAAGCCGTCACTTCCTATCTCGGCTTCCTTCATTCATCCGACGAATACAAGGTCATGGCACTGGCATCCTACGGCAAGCCGGTATATGCGCCGCTGTTCCGTGAAATCATTTCCTACCAGGGAGCAGGCGAATACGAGGTGCGGCCGGTGCAGTGGGAAAAGCTGCTCGGTCCCGCGCGCGAACGCGGCAGCGCGCTGACGCAAAACCACATGGATATCGCGCATTCCCTGCAGGTGGTGCTGGAGGAAACGGTGCTGCGGATGGCTGACTGGCTGCAGGAAGAAACCGGCTTGCGCAGCCTGGCCATGGCCGGTGGCGTTGCCCTGAACTGCGTGATGAATGCGCGCCTGCGCGACCGTTCCGCCTTCGATGCGGTGTGGGTGCAGCCGGCTTCCGGCGATGCCGGCACGGCGCTCGGCGCGGCGCTGTGGATCGATGCGCAGGAACGCAACGACCGTCGGCGGCGTTGGCAAATGGACCACGCATTCCTCGGGCCTGCCTACGGCGATGCCGACATCGAGGCCATGCTGCAACAAGCCAAGCTGAATTACCGGCGTGTCGACAACATTGCCGAAGCCGCCGCCGAGCTGCTGGCGCAAAACAAGGTGATCGGCTGGTTCCAGGGACGCATGGAGTTCGGTCCGCGCGCCCTGGGTGCACGATCCATCCTGGCGTCGCCGATCGATCCGGCGATGCAGGCCCACCTCAACCTGATCAAGGACCGCGAGGATTTTCGTCCGGTGGCGCCGGTAGTGCTGGAGGAAGAGGTCGACAAGTGGTTTGTCAACGGCGGCGTTTCTCCCTTCATGGTGTTCGTGTATGACGTCGTGCCGGCCAAGGCCGAGGCGATTCCGGCGGTGCGCCATGTCGATGGCACGGCCCGCGTGCAAACCATCAACCGCCATCAGCATCCGCTGTATTACGATCTGCTGCGCGCTTTTGCCATGAAAACCGANNTGCACGCCGCGCGATGCCGTCGAGTCGTATCTGACCACGCCGCTCGACGCGCTCGCCATCGGCTCCTTTTTGCTGGAAAAAAGCTGAAGGCATGGACAGGCGCGCGTATCCGTCGCCGCACCAGGATAGCCCGCTATTCTCCGGGCCAGATGCGCCGCGCAGAATCGGCGTGTTCCGCGCATTGCAACTGGGCGACATGCTGTGCGCGGTGCCGGCGCTGAGAACCTTGCGGGCAGCGGCGCCGACAGCCCACATCACGCTGATCGGCTTGCCATGGGCCGCCGGTTTCGCCAGGCGCTTTAGCCGTTATGTCGACGCATTCGCCAGCTTTCCCGGCTTTCCCGGCATGCCGGAACATCTGGTTGAACTTGTCCGTATCCCGGGATTCATCGCCGCCATGCAGGCGCAGCGCTTCGATCTCCTGCTGCAAATGCATGGCAGCGGTGGGCTGACAAATCCGCTCGTCATGAGCTTCGGCGCTGCCCGCAATGCCGGCTTTTACCTCGAAGGCAATTTCTGTCCTGATGCGCAATTATTCATCGAGTGGGACGAGGGTCTGCATGAAATCCGCCGCAACCTGCAGCTGCTGGAATGGCTTGGGGCGCCCGCGCAGGGTGAAAACCTGGAATTCCCGCTGAGGGATGAAGACTGCCTCGCACTGCGCCTAAGTTGCGAAAAACTGCCTGCCCCGGGAACGTATGCCTGCATCCATCCGGGCGCGCGCCTGCTCTCGCGCCGCTGGCATGCCGAACGTTTTGCCCGCGTGGCGGACTGCTTGCAGGAAGCGGGGATTCCCGTTGTCCTGACCGGGGCGGCAGAGGAAGTCCCGCTGGTCCATGCAGTCGAATGCGCCATGCGCACGACACCGCTGAACCTGTGCGGCAAGACGGATCTCGGCGCGTTTGCCGCGCTGGTCGCCGGGGCGCGCCTGATGGTGTGCAACGATACCGGCGCTTCGCATATCGCCACGGCAGTCAATACGCCAAGCGTGGTGATCTGCTGCGGCGCCGATCCGCGGCGCTGGGCTCCGCTCGATCGGTCGCGCCACAGGACCTTGTTCGCCGACGTGTCTTGCCGTCCATGCATGTTTCAAGAATGCCCGACCGGACATGCGTGCGCAGAACAGGTTGGCATCGACGCCGTGCTGGATGAGATGCGACAACTGCTGGCTGATCTGGGTACTGCGAAGCCGTTAATCAATGCGCATTAACCAATGCGTATTAACCAATGTGCCTGTGGTACACGAAACCGAGGATGCCATGAAAGAAAAGCACAGCAAGCGAATTCTGGTCACCGGCGGCGCCGGATTTCTGGGCTCTCACCTGTGCGAATTCCTGGTGGAGCAGGGACATGATGTCCTGTGCGTCGACAATTTTTATACCGGCACGAAGGCAAATATCGCCCCTTTGCTTGGCCATCCGAAGTTTGAATTCCTGCGACATGACGTGACCTTCCCTCTGTATGTGGAAGTCGATCAAATATATAATCTGGCATGTCCGGCTTCACCGATTCATTATCAGTTCGATCCGGTGCAGACCACCAAGACCAGCGTGCATGGGGCCATCAACATGCTGGGATTGGCAAAGCGCGTGAAGGCGAAAATCCTGCAGGCCTCGACCAGCGAAGTCTATGGAGACCCGCAATCCCATCCGCAGACAGAAGGCTACTGGGGGCATGTCAATCCAATCGGTTTGCGTTCCTGCTATGACGAGGGAAAGCGCTGTGCCGAGACCCTGTTCATGGATTACCGCCGGCAGCACCGGCTTGAGGTCAAGGTGGCGCGCATCTTCAATACCTATGGTCCGCGCATGCATCCCAATGACGGACGAGTGGTGTCGAATTTCATCATCCAGGCGCTGGCGGGACAGCCTGTCACGATCTATGGCGACGGCCAGCAGACCCGTTCGTTCTGCTATGTCGATGACATGATCCGCGCTTTCCATGGCCTGATGAACACACCGGAAGATTTTACCGGTCCTGTCAATGTCGGCAATCCGGTGGAATACACCATGCTGGAACTTGCCGAACGCATCATCGCATTGACGTCTTCTTCCTCGCGACTGGAGTTTTTTCCGATACCCAGCGACGATCCGGTACGACGGCGACCCGATATCACGCTGGCGCGGGAAAAACTCGGCTGGGAACCCAAAGTATGTCTTGACGACGGCTTGATGAAGACAATCGATTATTTTCGCCAGGCGCTGGCTGGTGGACTTCGAATGGCTTGACCGAATGTTTGCAGGTGCCGTGTGCTGCTGAACGGTTTGAATGAATGTGAGAAAGAGTTTTTTACTTCAATTCTGAAGTCGATTTCTACAAGGGTAAATTCAGCGTTCTTCTGGCAGCAAAGTCGATTTGAAAAATCACTGCCGGCTTGATATGCCGCAGGGGAGGAGGAGGGCGCGTCCTTCACTGCAGAGACTGAGCCGTCGCAACGATGGCTGAATTGTTTCATTACTTTATTCGACCGCAATTCATCAACGGTGACGCTGCTTCTTTGACCGATCTCATTGCAACCCGCGTGTCTTCTTGCCGCAATGAATTTGTTGAAGAACTTATTACATGTAGTGGAGTCTAGCAATCACCTTCACCGAGCATGGAAAGGATTGGAAATGAGAAAAACGTCTCATCTTTTAAAGCCCTTGATGATCCTTTTTGTTTTTGCAGCAGCATTGTCCGGCTGCGAACGCCGTGACGCCGATGACGCCGGCACCCAGTCGTCCGGGTCGCAATCCATGTCCTCCGGTTCGGAATCGTCCGGCGCCTCGCAATCCAGCAGCGCCGGCGAAAGTGGCTCCACCATGCAGCGAGCCGAACGGGCCATCGACGATTCAGTCATCACTACCAAGGCAAAATCCGCCTTGCTTGCCGATACTACCGTCAAGGGTACGGAAATCAATGTCGACACCAACAAGGGTGTGGTGACGCTCAGCGGAACAGCTGAGAACGATCGGCAGCGCGAGCGCGTAGCCAGCATCGTCCGAGGTATCGATGGTGTCAAGAGCGTGGAAAACAAGGTGACGCTGAAAAAATAAGGGTCACCCCAAAGCAGGTCACGTCCGGCAGCCTCTCACGGTGCCTCAAACCGGGAAATATATGCCATGCCGCACGTAATTGCCGTTGATGATGTCAATTCACTTGCTGCGCCCTCTCAGGTAAAGTCCGAGGGCACAGCAGTGAATCCAATTCTGGAATTGCAGGATGCCGGACGCTTTGGCAGGATGCTTGGCATGGCGCCAGCTATGCAAAAGCTTTACCACCATGTGGCGCGTGTTGCGCCGACCGATGCCACCGTGCTTTTGTTGGGAGAAAGCGGCACCGGCAAGGAATTGGCGGCACAAACCATTCATGCCTTAAGCCTCAGGCATAATCAGCCATTCTTGCCCGTTAATTGCGGTGCGATTTCGCCGCAACTCATTGAAAGCGAAATTTTCGGGCATGAGAAAGGCAGTTTCACCGGCGCTGAACGCCAGCACAAAGGTTATTTCGAGCGCGCCAATGGCGGCACTTTGTTCCTGGACGAGATCACTGAAATGCCCATCGATCTCCAGGTCAAACTTTTGCGTGTGCTGGAAAGTGGATCTTTCATGCGCATAGGCAGTGCCCAGGAAATCGCCTGCGATGTGCGCGTCATCGCTGCCAGTAACCGCGATCCTGAACCAGCAGTAGCCGAAGGCAAGTTGCGCCTGGATCTATATCATCGCCTGAATGTTTTTCCGATTTTTATTCCGCCATTGCGTGAACGTGGCGAAGATATTGCCTTGCTTGCGCAGCATTTCTTGGAAGAGCTGAATGCAGCATATGGGACTCCCAAAGTAATGACGCCGGAAGCGCTGGCCTGCCTGACTTCGCGCAGCTGGCCGGGCAATGTGCGTGAGTTGCGCAACCATATACAGCGCGCCTATATTCTGGCCGACCAGACTATCGGTGTTGCTGCCCTCGGGGCCGACTTCGAGGAACGCGAGCCCGCAAAGGGCGCGACCCTGGCTGTCCCGGTCGGCACTTCTCTGGCAGAAGTGGATCGGCAGATTATTTTTGCTACCCTCGATTTATGCGATGGCGTGAAGAAACGGGCGGCCGCCATACTCGGCATCAGTCTCAAAACTCTCTACAACCGTCTGGAAGAATATGGCTTGGCCGAACGGTTAACGGAGGCAGACAGCGAAGATTCCATTCCTCCGCCACTCGATGAAAAGGAAGTGCCAAACTTGCCGGCCTGAACATGACATGAGGCGGAAATGATGAGCCTGATGAAGGATTTTCACTCGATAAAGTGATTGTATCGATGGCCTCAGACAGCTTGCACACGCAGACAAAAAATACTGTATGCCCATACATATAAAAACTACTTTTATGGTATGATTTTTTATGTTCGGCTTGTTGTCTGTATGACGGTTTTCCAGATTCTGGCAATGGAGACGGGATGTTGAAATGGAAATACTTTCAACTTTTAAATTACTTTATATTTAAGCAGCTTATTCCGCATCGGCAAATTGCTGTTGGAAATAATGCATCAGGCTATCGCGCGCTTCTATTGGACGGGCACGGAAGAAAGCCAGTGCAGTGGCGATAAAGATTTTTTCCTTGTCATCCAGCGGCATGGTGTAAGGGTCATGTTCACGATCCATCCAGCCATGCGGCAAGCGAAGACGTTTTTCGATGGTGCGTGCAAGGTTGGCACCGATATTCTTGCGGTTGCATTTGATATGGCTAAGATAGCGTTCCGACAGTTGAAGACGACTGGCAAATGCCTTCAGCATGCCGCGCCGGGGCTCATCCGGATGCTTGTTGATGAAATCGTTAAACAATTTCATGAAGTTCCGGTGACGGATTTGCGCGCTATCCAGGGGCATCTGATTTCCTCTTTTACCGAATGCAACGAATCGAGCTTGGAGATGCGCTCCGGGTTCAAGGCGTCTGTGCCAATAAAATTTCCAGTCCAGGAGTTTTCAATTCGTAAGTACGTTTCTATTCTAACCGGGCGTCAGCTTTTTATGTTGATAAACCACAACCAAATTGGTAGTGCAACATGATGACGATGCCAATCTGCGCGTGCCGGCGTATTTATTCATGCCTGCATATCGCGCCCACGATCATTCCGATGCCGCTTGCCGATGTCTGACGATGGCGGCATGCATTTCATGAAGGTGAATCGATATGCGACGCACTTCTACCCTGGCTCAAATGCCGGCGCGACAGCCTCCCGCCATTCCTGCCGGAGAGCTGATCGGAGCCATCAGCGCAACGGCAGAACTTTGTGGTCAGCCTTTATCTCCTTCGGCTGCCACTTTGCTTGCCGGCGACCTCGAACGCCTGAACCGTACTGCCGTTTTCAAGGCGCTGGCACGATGTCGCGCTGAACTGCACGGGACATTGAACAGCGGGGAAATCATGGCCCGCATCGACGATGGCCGTCCATCCGCGGAAGAAGCATGGAGCATGCTGCCAGCAACGGAAGCCGCCTCGGTGGTGTGGACGGAAGAAATGGCGCAATCCTGGGCGAAGGTATTGCCCCTGCTGCAGGATGGAGAAGCAGAGCGTGCCCGACGCCTATTTTTCGAGTGCTATACGCATGCCGTACTGATGGCGCGCTGTAAGCAGGAAAAAGTGCGCTGGACCCCTTCGCTGGGCACCGATCTGCAGGAGCGGGAAAGGGTCTTGCAGGAGGCTTTGCGGAAGGAACGATTGCCTGCTTCTTATGTCCAAGAATTACTACCTTATAGGTCGTTATCAGCGCAATCCGGTCATTTTTTTGCGCAAATACGATTAAAAAGAATCCCCTAAAAAGAATTTTTTGCCTCTCGGGTTTGGCAAGAAAAACTACCTAAATTGTCGTATTTACGTACTTGAAGGCGCGCACCGAGCCCTCACGTCACATTGAGCCATGGATGACCATCAGGATTACGGGGATGGCGGTTTGCAATGGTTTGCGCAAATTGGCCGTCTTGAGCAAATTGAAGACGAAAATTTGGAAAGGATATGCCGCATCATGAGCGAATTCGAAATTCATCGCGCAACCAAGCGTCGCGCCAAACTGCGGCTGGGGATGTCAGGGCCGGCCGGCAGCGGGAAAACCTATTCAGCTTTGCTGATCGCTTCCGGCCTGGGCGGCCGGGTCGGCATGATCGATACCGAGCATGGCAGCGGCGACCTGTATGCAGACCTGCTGCCCGAGGGCTATGACGTGCTGCGCCTGGCGCCGCCGTTTACGCCGGGACGCTATATCGAAGCCATCCGTGCCATGGAGCAGGCCGGTGTCACCACCATCATCATCGATAGTCTGACGCATGCCTGGAGCGGAGAGGGCGGGTCGCTCGACCGGCAGGGCAAGATCGCCGACCGTTCCGGCAACTCCTGGCAGGCATGGCGGCAAGTCACGCCCGAGCACAATGCCTTGGTTGAGGCCTTGCTGCAAAGCCGTTGCCACATCATTGCCACCATGCGCGCCAAGACTGAATATGTGCAGGAAAAGGATGAGCGCACCGGCAAGCAGACGGTGCGCAAGATCGGCCTGGCGCCGATCATGCGCGATGGGATCGATTATGAATTCACGATCTTCATGGAGCTCGACGTCCAGCACAATGCCTATGTCGGCAAGGATCGCACGCGCCTGTTCGACGGCCAGATCATCCGGCCCGATGCCGAAGTCGGCCGCCGCCTGCTGACCTGGCTGCAGGCGGGCGAGGAAGAGCCGGCAGCTGCTCCGCCGGCCCTGAGCGAGCAGCAAAAGAAGGAGCTTGCCAATTCCATCAGCAGCGCCCATGACCTGGATGAACTGTATCACGTGTTCGCCGCCGCCTATCGTACTGCGAACGCCGTTCCGGATACGGCGGCGCTGGCGGAGCTGACACGCGTCAAGGACGAGCGCAAGGCCGCGCTCGAGTCGGCGGAGGACTTGATCTATGGAGCGCACGCATGAAGCCGGTGTTCGAGGCGTTTGAACTGGCGGCGCAATACCGGCGCCTGGCGGAATTCCTCACCGAACAGCACGACGATCCGCAAGTCATTCGCGATACGCTGGAAAGCGAATCCGGCCCGCTGGACGAGCATCTGGAAAATCTCGCGAAGATGGTGCGCAACCTCGAGGCCGCCGACAGTGGCGTGGTGCGCACCATGGAAGATCTGGCAGCACGCCATGCGGCATTGCAGCGGGCGGCGGAACGCGGCCGCAAGCTGATTCTGGAACTGATGCAGCGGGCGCAGCGCGAACGCGTGAGCACTGCGCTGTTTTCCCTGGCGGTGAAAAAAAATCCCCCGGCGGTAGTGATCGACGCCGAAGCGGAATTGCCGCAAGCATTTTTACATTACCCGGAGTCGCCGCCACCGGTGCCGGACAAAAAAGCGATTGCGGCGGCATTCAAGGCCGGGCAGGAAGTGCCGGGGGCGCATTGCGAGCAAGCGGTGCGGCTCGATATCCGTTGAGCGAGGTACGGATTTTGCATGTAATGAATTCCGAGTGTTTGACGTACTCCTGAAGAGACAAGAAAAATCAGAATCGACAAGAAAAATCAGAATCGACTTCGGTTCTCTTCATGCTGCTTGAAAATGGCGCTTGAGCAGTGGCTTGCTTGAGTTGTTCAGTGCTGGGTTCACGGGAAGAATTCCATGAATGGCTGGCTCGGAATCGATTGGCATGAGATTTTCTCGATCAGCATGCCGGTGATGGAGCTCATCGTCAGGGGCAGCGCGATGTACTGGTTTCTCTTCCTGATTTTCCGCTTTCTCATCCGGCGCGACGTTGGCGCCGTCGGGGTCGCCGATATCCTATTGCTGGTGATCGTTGCCGATGCCTCGCAAAATGCCATGGCGGGAGAGTATCGTTCCATTACCGATGGCATGATCCTCGTTGCCACGCTGATCGGCTGGAACATCCTGCTGGATTGGTTGAGCTTCCGCTTCAAGGCTTTCCGGCATTTCGCCGAAGCGTCGACACTGTGCCTGATACGGGATGGCCGCATGCTGAAACGGAATATGCGCAGGGAATTCATCACTGAAGACGAATTGTGGGCCAAACTGCGGCAAGCCGGCATCACGGAATTGCGTGACGTGAAACTGGCCAATCTCGAATCCGATGGCGAGATCAGCGTCATCGAAAAAAAATAAGCGGGCTTTTTCCTGCGCTTATATGAAGCCGACGCGGAATCGCAAAGCGCCCACCAGGCGCCAGAAAATCGCCAGCGGAGGCAGGAACGGGGAAGTCAGCACGATTTCGGAAATATTGAATGCCGACTTTGCCGTGCCGCGCAAGCGTTGCAGACAAAGATGCGCGCTCAGGAGCAGCCAGCAGGCGGCGGCAAACAGCGCTGCCAATGGCTTGTCCAAGGCCAGTGCGACCATCAGCACCAGCAACGCAGCAACGATCGCGTGATAATTCCAGGGCATCGCGGCAGCTATTTTTTCGCGATACAGGTGCGGATGTTTTTTGTATAGCAGGGCATCGAACTGCATGTTCTTTTGCTGCCGCAGGCTTGCTCCCCAAGGCTCCGCGCCAGATGGATGTTCCACCACCGCCAGCGGAGCGTCGGCAATCACGGCATCGGCCTGCAGCAGACGGAAGTACAGATCCGCATCCTCGCATCCGGCAGCGCCGAAGCGCTCATCGAATCCTCCCAGTTCTTCCAGCACGTGCTTGAGGCAAAAGCAATTGATGCTGGCGAATTCAGCCTGCTCCAGACTTTTCACGGCGTGCTCATTGGCGCTCGGCAGGCCGGCCATGGGCATGGCGATGTGTCCGCGCACCGCCTGCGAGATGCCATCGAATGCCTGCAAGCCTTGGGTCAGCCAGTCACGGCACGGAATCATGTCTTCTTCGGTGAAAGCAATCAGGGTGCCGCGGGCGATATGCCAGCCATGGTTGCGGGCGGCGCCCGGGCTTTCCTGACTCTCCACCGGCAGGTAAATGATGCAGGGACCGGTGCCAGGCCTGGTCAGATAGTGTTCCACCACTCTCCGGCTGGCGCTGCTGGGGGCGCTGTCAACGACAATGATTTCATACCGCAGGGGCGACAGCGTTTGCCGCATGAGCGAAGCGAGGCAGCGGTTCAGCAAGCCAGGACGGCCGCGCGCAGGCAACACCACCGACATCAGAATGCCATGCGTGCGCGACTTCCAGATCGGCTGAACGCGCATGGCATGGTTGCCGACGTGCATGGCGGAAGCCGGCTCGCCAGCCAGCAGGTCTGGGTTGATTTCGGCATGCCTGCTGCGTTGGCGCATGCAACAGGGATTGCGCGGGAAAGCGATAATTTTCGCCATTGGCTTTATCCGTCTCCAGATGCTTTTGGTTTATTTGCCATGCATGTACAGATCATCGACGCAATTCCTGTTCCAGATTGCGCAAGGGCGTCGCTAAACGATTGACATGCTTTTCAGTCTAATGTTCTCGATGAAAGGTAGACGCGGCTGCCGATATCAAGGATGACAGCCGCGAAATGACGGATGCGCCTGAATGAGAGGAGAAAACGATGGCCAAAATCGAGCGTTCGATCGAGATCAATGTGCCGGTGAGTGTTGCCTATAGGAAGTTGAGCCAGTTCGAGGAATTTCCGCGATTCATGAAGGGAGTGCATTCGGTCCATCAGCTTGATGAGGCGCATCTCCACTGGCGGGCGGAAAAGGGCGGCAAGGAAATGGAATGGGATGCGGAGATTACCCAGAACATTCCTGAAAAATCCATCGCCTGGCGCAACACCAGCGGCCCGCGAAGCGAAGGCCGTGTCGATTTCGAAGCCGTGGATCACGATAAAACCAGAATATCCCTTTACATGGATGCCGACGAGGCGTTCCTGATGAATCCGTACTCTTCGCTCAGCGACACGCCCCAGGACGATGGCGACCTGGCCCGTTTCAAGAAAATGGTCGAAAGCGAGGAATACCCCAGCGCCGGCCGCACCGACATGTGGGGGGCAACGTCAGTCCACAGCGCTGCGGGATCCCGCGAGGCGGCGAACGCCCGTGAAGCTGCGGCTGCCCCCGGTGCGCGCAAAAGTGGTCCGGGCAGTGAGCGTCCGGCGCGGCAGTCCGCCAGCCAGATGCAGCAGGTATGGGACGATCCCATCCGCATCGTGCGCAAAGTCGGCGAGGAAATGGAGCAGTTGCTGGGGCGCTGGATAGGCCCCGGCCGCAACATGCGCCGCAGCATGCTGCCGCTGCCGCGTACGCAGGAATGGTCGCCACCGGTGGATGTCGAGCAGTATGGCGGCCAGCTGCACATTTGCGCCGACCTGCCGGGCGTGAGCAAACAGGATGTGCAGATCGAAATCATCCGCGGTCAATTGATGATCGAAGGTGAGCGGCGCGGCGGGCTCGGTCGCCACCGCCAGGAGCATCGTTATGCCGAGTGCAATCATGGCCATTTTTACCGGTCGATTCCCCTGCCGGAAGGGGCGGATCCGGATTCGGCGCAAGCCACCATGCATGACGGCGTGCTCGATATCACCCTGCGTATCGCAGCCGTTCCCGACAACGCGCGTCGCCTGGATATTCGGGGGTAGCCGGATTGCCCCAGGCGTATTGCTGACGCACAGGGTGACAAGCGATGGCCGAAACGGTTGGCTGGGCCAGTGCAATGGTGCTGGCTCTGACGATTTCTTCTCAGGTATATACACAATGGCGCAGCAAGAGCTGCGCCGGAGTTTCCAGCTGGCTTTTCATCGGACAGATTGTGGCTTCGCTGGGCTTTATCATTTATAGCTACATGCTGGGGAGCTGGGTGTTTGTCTGGACGAATGCTTTCAATTTCATGGCGGCGTTGATCGGCCAATCAATTTACATGCATAACCGCCGCATCAGTCGTCAGCGCACGGCAAGCAATCAGTAAAAAATAGACCCGCCCGCAGCCAGACAGAAATTTTTACCATCCCTGTAGCAATTACTATTCGACTTTACCAAAAATTGTTCCAGAAGCTCATCCAATGCCATGACTCTGAGGACGGCCTAACACCGGCATGGCATGTGCGGGCGCAAGCGGTTTGCGGCAATCGAAAGCAGGCTGATGGCGTATCGTTAAAATCGGCGTATTCGCCTGATGCCGTGGAGGCAGAATTTGGCAAGCCTTGGGAACCGTTGCATGAATTCTGTGCGCCAGCCATTTCGTTTGCTCGATGCGTCTGCCTCGTCGGCACAACCGAAAATCGCAGTGTTCCGCGCCATGCATCTGGGCGAATTGCTGTGCACGGTGCCGACCTTGCGCGCCCTGCGCGCGGCAATGCCAAACGCGCACGTCACCCTGATCGGCCTGCCATGGGCAGCCAGTTTCGCCAGGCGATTTTCCGGGTATATCGACGCCCATGTCGATTTTCCCGGCTTCCCGGGCTTGCCCGGACAATCGGTGGATTTGCCGCGTATCCCGAGCTTTATCGCCGCCATGCAGGAACAGCGCTTCGATTGCGTGCTGCAGATCCATGGCAGCGGCGGATTGAGCAATCCGCTGGTCCGCACTTTCGGCGCAGTCAGAAACGCCGGATTTTACCGCCAGGGCGAATACTGCCCGGATCCGCTGCACTTCATGCCATGGGATGAGAATTGTCACGATATCCTGCGGCTTGCGCAGCTGATGACATTTCTTGGCGTGCCGCCGGCCAGCCATGAGCTGGAATTTCCCGTGACCGAAGCGGATCGGCAGGCGCTCCTGGCCAGCTTGCCCAAACCTCCGGCAGCCGGCAGTTATGTCTGCATTCATCCGGGCGCCCGTCTGCCGGCGCAACGCTGGCCGGCGGCGGATTTCGCCAGGGTGGCAGACAGGCTGCATGCGGCCGGCCTGCAGGTGCTGCTGGTCGGTTCAGCGCAGGAAGCTACCCTTGCCGCGACAGTCCAGCGGGATATGCGCATGCCGGCGCTGAACCTGGCGGGCAAGCTCGGCGTGGGCGCGTTTGCTGCGCTGCTGGAACAGGCGCGCCTGGTCGTTTGCAACGATACCGGCATTGCCCATATCGCTGCCGCTTTGGGCATTCCCAGCGTGGCGCTGTGTTACGGCAGCGGTTTGCGGCGATGGGCGCCGCTGGACCGGCGGCGCCATCGCAGCGTCCACGTGGTAACGGAAGATGCCGCAGGCCAGCCTGGCCTGGTGCGCGAGCGCGTCCTGGCGACGGTGCGTGCTTTGCTGGAGGATACGGGCATGCCGCTTGCATAGAAACGGTATTCAGCCTGCAGGCGAAATCTGAACGGGGATGATCATGGCAAACCGCATTCCGCAGATCCTTGCCGTACCAATCGTTAGAAGATGCAGCCGTCTTGCGCTGGCATGCTTGCCGCTACTTTTCCTGGGTGCTTGCGATCGCCCGGGAATGCCACCATCGCCAGGTGATCCCGCCAAGCCGCAAATGCAGGCGCTCGCGATCGAGCCGTCGCCTGATGTGCGCCCGGCTATTTTCAACTATGCCCGGCCGGCGAAAACCCCTTCATCGTCCCTCGAGCCAGGGCCTGAAGATAGTGGACGCGGCCGTTTGCAAGTGTAGAAGATAATCCTGCAAGGCAATCCCGGTTGTCGGCGCTATTCGATTTCTCAGGGGCAGTATGCGAACCCTTGTGATATTGGAATGTCGAATTCCAGGCAAGCCGTTGCGCAGTTGCGGAGCAGTCATCGAGCATATAGGTCATTGAGCATATAGAGTTCGCAGCATTGACCTGCCTTGCTGCAAAATCCGCTCCAGTTCGCCGGCTCTTATCCATTCGTGAGCGTGCAGGCATACCATGAATCCATTTTCGAATCGGCTGCAGGCAGGCCAGCTCTTGGCCGAACAACTGGAGGAATATGCCGGCCGGCAGGATGTGGCCGTGCTGGCCTTGCCGCGCAGCGGCGTGCCGGTCGGTTATGCAATTGCAGCCCGCCTGGAATGCCCGCTTGATATTTTATTGGTCGGCAAGCTTGGCGTGCCGGGTCACGAGGATATGGCCATGGGCGCAGTCAGCAGCCGTGGCGTATGCGTATTGCGGCCGGAAACCATCGCATTGCTGGATATCCCGCCTGACGTGATCGAAACCATGGCACAGCGCGAATTGCGGGAAATGAAGCATCGCGAAAGCGCTTACCGAGCCATCCGCCCGCAACATGACCTCAAGGACCGGGTGGTGATCGTGGCGGACGATGGCCTGGTAAGCGGGGCTACCATGCTGGCTGCGGTGAGAACCTTGCGCCATGAGCATCCGGCAAAAATCATCGTCGCCGTGCCGGTGGCCACCCCGGACAGCATCGCGGAATTGCGAGCCGAAGTCGAAACGGTTATTTGTCTGCAAGTACCCGAGTGGTTTGCCTCTGTCGCGCAATGGTATGAAGATGCCAGTCCGGTGGAAGATGCGCAAGTCATGAAATACCTGAGAGAGGCAGCGCAGTGGCGCCTCCCGGAAGAAGCTGGCGCACAAGCTTCCCACCATGGGGCAAGCTCATCTCGGAATAATGCGCCAGCGGCCAGGCCTTCCTGACCGTGTCGCGGCGTGCAGGGGCGTGATCGTTTCTTTCGTCGTCTGCTTTGTGCTCAGCCAAAGGCAAGGAGCGGACATATTTCCTAGCTTCTTTGTCCAGGAGGATTTGCCATGAAAGCATGCAGCACCTTGTTTATTGCGATGGGCTTTGTTTCATCCGCCGTCCTGGCGCAATCCGCACCGCCTGCTCCGGAGTCGGCCCCAAGAAGCATGCCCGAGACGGGCGCCGCCACGCCGCCTGCAGGGGGCGGACAGATGCCACCTCCCACCATGGGCAGCGAAACGCAGGCGCCGGCAACAACCGAAGATAGCGGCGCGCTGTCTTCCGGCGCATCGGGCGCACAGTCTGTGACATCCGGTGGCAGCGGACAATTGATTACGCCCGAGATTGCGCAATCCAGTCCTGCTGTCGAAAGCACCGGGATTGGCGTCGAGCCGAAAACCGAAAACGGCGTGACGTATCTGTGCGGCGGAGTCGGCCAGAATGAATCGACTTACATGCAGAAGGTCGCGGCCAAAGACTATGATCTGATGATGACCTTTGCCGAAAAAAGCGGCTCTTATGTTGCCGACGTAGATGTCTCCATCAAGGATGCCCGCGGCAAGACCGTGCTCGAAACAAAGTGTGATGCGCCGATTCTCCTGGTCGACTTGCCGTCCGGGGGAAATTATCGGATTCACGCGGACGCGAGCGGCAAGGCGCTCGATCGCTCGGCAACGGTCAAGGCCGGCAAGGGCAATGCTCGTCAGCTGAGATTCGTATGGCCGAACAGCGCTGTCGCCGCATCGAAGGCAAGCGAAGCCGCGGGCAGGGAAAGTTCTGGCAGCGACAGTGATGAGAGCGAGAGTTCTGGTGACCAAAGTTATGGCACTGAAAGCTCGGGTGGCTCAGGTAGCGAAAGTTATGGCACTGAAAGCTCGGGCAGTGAGGGCGGGAGTGAGAGATATCCCGGAGATGGCATGCGCTAAGCAAGAATGAGGGTGCAAGAGAAAACGTGCCAACATCCAGTTGGCACGTTTCGTAAGGCTTTTCAAGTGATGCTTAATTTTTGACGTCGTCACTGCCTTTCTGGATTTTTTCGCCGCCGCGTTCGACGTCCTGGCCAAATCCCCTCATGGTATTACATGCGCTCAAACTAACCAGACATGTCAGCATGCTCAAGATCATCAATAATCGTTTTGCCATGTACGCCTCCTGTTAACAAAATTGCCGTATCAAGATGAAACATGCTCTTGTCTGTGCGACAGGGTTTTCTGGCCGATCGTGTAAGCCAATTTGCTATCGGTCGGTTTGTTATCGATGTCGCCGTTGCCCTGCCACGCGAGCAAGCATGGCCACAATGCCGATGGCAGTTCGTATCGCCTGATGATTCCGCGAGAACGTTCGTGCGACGTTCCCTCCTTTATGAAATACGGTGCGCGCCGCCTGACGCGGGGCACGTCGGGTGGCAATCGCCACTGCGGCCAGCCCTGCAAGAACCAGATAAGGGTGGTCACGAATCCAGGCAACTGTTTTACTTTTGGGGAAGGCGTGGGCAGGAGGAGGATGTTTGACCGGGATCGCTGCCTCTTCCTGCCCCAGCAGCATGCGCTGATATGCTCCCCGAGTTGCCTGCATCCGGGCCAGCAGGGCATGTTTTTCATCGGATAGCGAAAGATGATGCTCGTGCCGGTTCACAGGCTCTCCTTCAAAACCTTGTAATCGCGTTGTAGTTCATTTTTCAGGGTGGAGAGTGCCGACTCTGCATGGTAATGCTTGACGAAATAAATGCAGCCGACAGCCAGCATCAGGTACAAGGCAACCACCAGCCAGGCGGCTTCGCTGCGATAGGCCGTGTCCCAGGCCGTGACGATGATCGCCACACCAAGGAAAGTCACCGCCATCACTGCAAAAAATGCAGCCAGGGCATAGGCAGCAACTTGTACGCCGACCCCGCGCCCTTGCAGTTTCATCTCGATGCGGAGCAGCTCCTTGTAATCGTGTATGCGATGCAAGGCAATCGCATACAGCTTTCTGGATTTGCGCAGGGTATTTAACATGTGCTCGTACTGATTCTTAGTGACGGTTGAACAGCATGCCCAGCATCATGCCAACGCCGGTGGCCACGGCGACCGATTGCAGCGGTTTTTCACGCACGTAGCCGCTGGTCGCATCCATTCCGCGATTGAGCTGGCGATTGGCTTGCGAGGCTACATTTTTTGCGGAGACGCGCAGCGAACCGAACTTGGACATCAGGCGCGTATACTCCTGGCGCAGCTCGGCCTCCGAGAGGTTGGTGGCACGCGAGAGCAGAGTATCCAGGTCGCTTTTCAGATTGCTCAGTTCGGTACGCATCGAACCGGCAGTGCTCCGGCTGCGGCCCGTATCCGAGGCACTCTCCAGGCTGGTATCCTGGAGAATATCTTCCATGTCGCTGCCCCCGCTGCTCCCGCTGCTGAATTGGGCTGCGCTAGCGTCAGTGGAAGTTGTGGAAGAAGACGATGGGTAGGTTGGATTCATGTGATTAACTCCTTTGAACTCTTTACAGGGGAAAACTTTGTAAGAGCAAGGCAAACCGACAAAACATTTCACCGGGATGCCCGTGGTTTCATGGAACTTTTAGAACAGCTCCGGACGCACGATATCGCCAACTGCACACCGCTACGCTACCGCGTATCCATTACAACCTTTTTTATCAAAACGGCCTTGCGCTTGATCAGGGAGGAGCCGATTGCGCACCTCTTTGCGCGACCGGCGTGCCAGGGAAGGCGCCGGCATGCGGCAAGGCTTCGCCATTCAATGCCTGTTGTAACTGCTCTTCAGCTTCCTGAGTCAGCGAAGTGCGCAATACGGTGCCGCCAAAGTGCGACAATTCCTGGATGACCTTGTCCGGCGTATAGCGGCGCGCCAGAATGAACAGCGCCGAACTGTTCGGGCGCAACTCGGCTGCCAGGCCTTTCATGAAGTCATCGTTGATGCCGTAGTCGGCTATCGCCCCGGTCAGGGCGCCGCTGCCAGCGCCAATCGCAGCACCCAGCAAGGGATTCAGGAAAATCATGCCGATCAGCGCGCCCCAGAACGTCCCCGAGACGGCGCCGATGGCCGGAATGTTGACCGACTGGTGCAAGCGTATTTTCCCTTCACTATCCTTGGTGACATAGGCAGCATCTTCAAGGTCGATCAGGTATTCGCTCTGCAGCTTGCGCATGGCATTAAGCACGTCGGCCGCCTTGTAGGCATCCGGATAGGCAACGGAAATCAATTCGGACATGAGAACGGCTCCCGTTCATTCACAGATTTTTCAGTGTAATCGGAACGTCCGCAAAATCCAGTCAGAAGTATCTGAATGCGGCCTAGGATATGACTGACGAAACAGGCCTCCCTGCTTGAAGGCAAGGCCGCCATCATGCCTGTCATGATCAAATAAAAATCCAAGGGGAGAAAAGCAAAAATCCCGGCCGCATGGCCGGGATTTTGTAGGGTGGTGCCCATGGGCAGGATTGAACTGCCGACCTCTCCCTTACCAAGGGAGTGCTCTGCCACTGAGCTACATGGGCCAATCGGAAAAATCGCAGAAAGCAAAAGCCCAGCACATGGCTGGGCTTTACGCTTGAATCTTTGGGGCGACCGACGGGGCTCGAACCCGCGACAACAGGAATCACAATCCTGGACTCTACCAACTGAGCTACAGTCGCCACTGAAAAAGCATTGCCGCAATCACTTGCAACTTGGCAGTCCGCCATTATACAAAATCCTCGGGCGTCTGGCAAATTTTCAATGCACCGCTGGCGATTTCTTTGGCGGCGGGCGGTTTTTCCGGCGGATTCAGATGCCGGTCTCGGTATGGATTGCCGTAATTTCCGGGTGTAAGTGAAGCAGAGTCTCGAATGTGCGGGCCAGCGTCGTCCGGCTGCCCGTGGTAAAGGCGCGCAGAATCCCGGTTCCGCTTTCCTGGCGCCGCAATCCATGCTTGTCCAGCTGGCGTCCAAGCTGCCTGGCCACCGCCTCGCCGGTATCGACGATGGATACCGGCTGCGGTGCCACCCGGCGTGCCAGGTTTTCGATGGCCGGCTGGACGAAGGGATAATGGGTGCAGCCCAGCACCAGGGTATCCGCGCCTTGCTGCAGCAGGGGCGTCACGTAGCGGTTCAGCAGGTCAAGAGTGGCGGGCGAGTTCAGCTCGCCTTTTTCCACCTGGTCAGCCAGTCCCTTGCACGCTTGCAGCAGGAATTCCACATCGGTGTCGGCGCTGATTTGCTCGCGCAGCAGGCGGAATTTTTCGCTGGACAGCGTGCGTTCGGTGGCCAGTACGCCGACCTTGCGGGTCTTGCTGATGGCAGCTGCAGGCTTCAGGCCCGGCTCGACGCCGACCACCGGCAGGGTCGGGTAGCGTTCGCGCAATGCCTTGATGGAAGCGGCGGTGGCGGTATTGCAGGCGACCACCAGAGCCTTGGCGCCTTGCGCCAGCAGGAATTCCGCGATTCCCAGCGAGCGCGCGACGATCACTTCGCGCGGCTTGCCGCCATAGGGAGCAAAGCCGGAATCGGCAAAGTAGAGCAGGTTTTCGCTAGGCAGATGGACGCAGATATGGCGCAGCACGGACAGGCCGCCGATGCCGGAATCGAAAACGCCGACAGGCAGCGTCCGGCTGTCCATCGGCGTCGTCTGGCTCATGTCTGCCATTTGCCTTTTTTGCGGTAGCCGGCTTACTTCGTCGTCACGGCGATGTCGAGCGGCTTGCCGGAAGCGATGCGTTCCTGCCATTCCTTCGGTCCGGTGTTGTGCACCGAGATGCCGTTGGCGTCGACCGCCACCGTGACCGGCATGTCCTTGACCTCGAATTCGTAGATCGCTTCCATGCCGAGGTCGGCAAAGCCGAGCACCTTGGCGCTCTTGATCGCTTTCGACACCAGGTAAGCCGAGCCGCCGACCGCCATCAGGTAGGCCGACTTGTGCTTCCTGATCGACTCGATGGCGACCGGGCCGCGCTCGGCCTTGCCGATCATCGAGATCAGGCCGGTTTTCTCCAGCATCATGTCGGTGAACTTGTCCATGCGGGTGGCGGTCGTCGGACCGGCCGGGCCGACCACTTCATCGCGCACCGGATCGACCGGGCCGACATAATAGATCACGCGGTTGGTGAAATCGACCGGCAGTTGCTCGCCCTTGGCCAGCATGTCCTGGATGCGCTTGTGGGCGGCATCGCGGCCGGTCAGCATCTTGCCGTTCAACAGCAGGGTCTGGCCCGGCTTCCAGGAGGCGACTTCTTCCTTGGTGAGCGTGTTGAGGTCGATGCGCTTGGATTTTTCAGTATCCGGCAGCCATTGCACGTCCGGCCAGTCGGACAGTGCCGGCGGTTCGATATAGGCCGGGCCGGAGCCGTCGAGGACGAAGTGCGCGTGGCGGGTAGCGGCGCAGTTCGGGATCATCGCCACCGGCTTGGAAGCCGCGTGGGTCGGATACATGTTGATCTTGACGTCCAGCACAGTGGTCAGACCGCCCAAGCCCTGGGCGCCGATGCCCAGCGCGTTGACCTTCTGATACAGCTCGATGCGCAATTCTTCCAGCTTGTTCTGCGGGCCGCGCTGCAGCAGTTCGTACATGTCGATGTGGTCCATCAGCGATTCCTTGGCCATCATCATGGCCTTCTCGGCGGTGCCGCCGATGCCGATGCCCAGCATGCCCGGCGGGCACCAGCCGGCGCCCATGGTCGGCACGGTCTTCAGCACCCAGTCGATCACCGAATCGGAGGGGTTGAGCATGACGAACTTGGACTTGTTTTCCGAGCCGCCGCCCTTGGCCGCCACCTGCACATCGACAGTGTTGCCGGGCACGACTTCCATGTGCACCACGGCCGGGGTATTGTCCTTGGTGTTCTTGCGCTCGAACAGCGGGTCGGCGACCACGGAGGCACGCAGGACGTTGTCCGGGTTGCCGTAGCCGCGGCGCACGCCTTCGTTGACGGCATCGACGATCGAGCCCTTGAAGCCTTCGAAGCGCACGTCCATGCCGATCTTCAGGAAGACGTTGACGATGCCGGTGTCCTGGCAAATCGGCCGGCGGCCTTCGGCGCACATCTTCGAATTGGTCAGGATTTGCGCGATGGCATCCTTCGCCGCCGGGCTTTGCTCGGCCTGGTAGGCGCGCGCCAGGTGCTGAATGTAATCCTTCGGATGATAGTAGCTGATGTACTGCAGGGCGGCGGCGACCGATTCGATCAGGTCGTCTTGCTTGATGATAGTCATGTCAGTGCTTTCAAAAGATTAGTGATGTGAATCAGGTCCATGCACGCCGGCCAGCAGGCGGTCGCAATAGGCGATCGCTAGCGCCGACACCAGGAAGGTGAGGTGGATGCCGGTTTGCGCCAGTAGCACCTTGGTGTCGTAAGCGCTCGCGTTGATGAAGGTTTTCAGCAGGTGGATCGAGGAAATGCCGATGATGGCGGTGGCCAGCTTGACCTTCAGCACCGAGGCATTCACGTGCGATAGCCATTCCGGCTGGTCGGGATGGCTTTCCAGGTTCATGCGTGAAACGAAGGTTTCATAGCCGCCGACGATCACCATGATCAGCAGGTTGGAAATCATGACCACGTCGATCAAGCCCAGCACTACCAGCATGATGGTGCTTTCGGTCAGCTTGGTGCCGCGCGGGGAGCCGTCCACCGATACTGCGGAGAGAATGTGGGCGAGCGAGTCGGGATTGCCCATCACGGCGCCGATCAGGTCGGTCAGCTCGACCCAGAAATGGAATACGTAGACGACTTGGGCGAGGATCAGGCCGAGGTACAGCGGCAACTGCAGCCAGCGGCTCATGAAAATCAGGTTGGGCAGGGGCCGGATAGGTTTGGTGGCTCGGATTTCTGGATCTTCCTTCAATGACATGCTTTCTTCCAATTTGGTGCGTAAGTTCAAAAAATGAATCCTCGCAATTTTACACGGCGCCGGCCAAGGCTTGCATAGCCTTATGCCGCAGGAGTCATGATTTGACTGGATTCAATTGTCAAAAAACAAGTCTTTTCCGAATAGTCGTGCAAATTAATTAACGAGGAATACAATGAAAAAAATAAAACAAGTCGTCGCTGCATATCAAAACGCCGCGTCAAAATAATGCAATTTAGTCAACCACAATAGCTTGCAGGAGAACTTTATGGCCGATACCGAAAACGCCAAGCAGGAAACCCGTATTTTCAACC
>DPRS01000057.1 GCA_003537575.1 Oxalobacteraceae bacterium | reverse complement strand
TGCGCAAGGTGTACGACCAGATGTCCGAGCCGCGCTGGGTGATCTCGATGGGGTCCTGCGCCAACGGCGGCGGGTACTACCATTATTCGTACTCGGTGGTGCGCGGCTGTGACCGCATCGTGCCTGTGGACGTGTATGTGCCGGGTTGCCCGCCGACTGCGGAAGCCCTGATCTACGGCGTCATGCAGCTGCAGAACAAGATCAAGCGCACCAATACGATCGCCCGCTAAGCGCAAAAGCATACTATGTCGACGAAACTAGAAAACCTTGAAGCCGCCTTGCGCAACGCGCTCGGCAGTCATCTGCAAAACCTGAATGTCGCCCTGGGTGAAATCACCGTAGTGGTCAGCGCCGCCGATTACCTGGCGGCCATGCGCATTCTGCGTGATCACGCCGACCTGCGTTTCGAAGAGCTGATCGACTTGTGCGGCGTTGACTACTCGACCTATGGCGACGGCATCTGGGAAGGCCCGCGCTTTGCGGTGGTCTCGCACCTGCTGTCGATTCAGCATAACTGGCGCCTGCGCGTGCGCGTATTCGCGCCGGATGACGAGCTGCCGGTGGTTGCTTCAGTGACCGAAATCTGGAGCGCTGCAAACTGGTACGAGCGCGAAGCGTTCGACCTGCTGGGCGTCCTGTTTGAAGGTCATGATGATCTGCGCCGCATCCTCACCGACTATGGCTTCATCGGTCATCCCTTCCGCAAGGATTTCCCGGTGTCCGGCTACGTCGAGATGCGCTATGACCCGGAGCAGAAGCGCGTGATCTACCAGCCGGTGACGATCGAGCCGCGTGAAGTCACACCGCGCGTGATCCGCGAAGAACAGTACGGGGTCAAATAATGGCTGACATCAAAAACTATACTCTCAACTTTGGTCCGCAACACCCTGCCGCGCACGGCGTGCTGCGGCTGGTGCTCGAACTCGACGGTGAAGTGATTCAGCGCGCCGATCCGCACATCGGNNCTGCTGCACCGCGCCACCGAAAAGCTGGCGGAGCAAAAGACTTTCCTGCAATCGGTGCCGTACATGGATCGTCTCGACTATGTGTCGATGATGTGCAATGAGCACGCCTACGTGATGGCGATCGAAAAGCTGCTGGGCCTCGAAGTGCCGCTGCGCGCCCAGTACATCCGTGTCATGTTCGACGAGATCACGCGCCTGCTGAACCACCTGCTGTGGCTGGGCGCGCATGCGCTCGACGTCGGCGCGATGGCGGTGTTCCTGTACGCCTTCCGCGAGCGCGAAGATTTGATGGATTGCTACGAGGCGGTTTCCGGCGCGCGCATGCACGCGGCCTACTACCGTCCGGGCGGCGTTTACCGCGATCTGCCGGATACCATGCCGCAATACAAGGCATCGGTGATCCACAACGAAAAGGCCATCCGCGAGATGAACGAGAACCGTCAGGGCTCTCTGCTGGACTTCATCGAGGATTTCACCAACCGCTTCCCGAAATACGTCGACGAGTACGAAACCCTGCTGACCGACAACCGCATCTGGAAGCAGCGCCTGGTTGGCATCGGCGTGGTGTCGCCCGAGCGTGCCAAGGCCATGGGCTTTACCGGCGCCATGCTGCGCGGCTCAGGTATCGAGTGGGATCTGCGCAAGAAGCAGCCGTACGAAGTTTACGACCTGCTGGATTTCGACATTCCCGTCGGCGTCAACGGCGACTGCTATGACCGCTACCTGGTACGCATCGAGGAAATGCGTCAGTCCAATCGCATCATCAAGCAATGCGTTGAGTGGCTGCGCAACAATCAGGGGCCGGTCATGACCGACAACCACAAGGTGGCGCCGCCGTCGCGCGTCGACATGAAGAGCAACATGGAAGAGCTGATTCACCACTTCAAGCTCTTTTCCGAAGGCTTCCATGTGCCGCAGGGCGAGGCTTATTCGGCGATCGAGCATCCGAAGGGCGAGTTCGGCATCTACCTGATTTCCGATGGCGCCAACAAGCCTTATCGTCTGAAGATCCGCGCGCCGGGCTTCGCGCATCTGCAGGGCATGAACGAGATGGCGAAAGGCCATATGATCGCCGACGCCGTGACGATCATCGGTACGCAGGACATCGTGTTTGGTGAGATCGACCGCTAAGGCGCGGCCGCTATTTGAGGCAGAAACAATGCTGTTATCTGAGCAAGCTTACAAAAAATTCGATCGCGAGATCGCGAAATTTCCGGCTGACCAGCGGCAGTCCGCCGTGATGGCGGCGCTTGCCATCGCGCAGAGCGAGCAAGGCTGGCTGTCGCCGGAAGTCATCCAGGAAGTTGCCGACTACCTTGGCATGCCTGCCATTGCCGTGCAGGAGGTTGCGACTTTCTACGCGATGTACAACACCAGGCCGGTCGGCAAGTCGAAAATCACGGTGTGCACCAACCTGCCGTGCGCCTTGTCGGGCGGCGTTGCTGCTGCCGAATACCTGAAAAAGAAGCTCGGCATCGACTTCAAGGAAACCACCGGAGACGGCCAGTTCACGCTGCAGGAAGGCGAGTGCATGGGCGCCTGCGGCGATGCGCCGGTACTGATGGTTAACAACAAGCGCATGTGCAGCCACATGTCGAACGACAAGCTCGACGCGCTGGTGGAGGAACTGAAGAAATGACCTGCCTGCACGATCGTCATATCAATCCCCTGATCCTGGCTGGCCTGGACGGGAAGAACTGGCACCTGGCCGATTACGTCAAGCGCGGCGGCTACGAATCCCTGAAGCGCATTCTCGACGAGAAGATCCCGCCGGAACAGGTGATCGCCGAGCTGAAGGCATCCAATCTGCGCGGCCGCGGCGGCGCCGGCTTCCCGACCGGTCTGAAGTGGAGCTTCATGCCGCGCCAGTTCCCGGGGCAGAAGTACCTGGTCTGCAATACCGACGAGGGCGAGCCGGGTACTTTCAAGGATCGCGACATCATCCGCTACAACCCGCATGCCCTGATCGAAGGCATGGCGATCGGCGCGTACGCGATGGGCATCACCGCCGGCTACAACTACATCCACGGCGAGATCTGGGCTGAATACGAGCGCTTCGAGGAAGCGCTTGAAGAGGCTCGTGCTGCCGGCTATCTGGGCGACAAGATCATGGGCAGCGAATTCAGCTTCCAGCTGCACGCTTTCCATGGCTACGGTGCCTACATCTGCGGCGAAGAAACCGCCTTGCTGGAATCGCTGGAAGGCAAGAAGGGCCAGCCGCGCTTCAAGCCGCCTTTCCCGGCCAGCTTCGGTCTGTACGGCAAGCCGACCACCATCAACAATACTGAAACCTTCGCCGCCGTTCCCTTCATCCTGAAGATGGGCGGCGCAGCGTATGCGGCAATGGGCAAGCCCAACGCCGGCGGCACCAAGATCTTTTCGATCTCGGGTGATGTCGAGCGTCCGGGTAACTACGAGATTCCGCTTGGTACGCCATTTGCCAAATTGCTGGAACTGGCTGGCGGCATGCGCGGCGGCAAAAAGATCAAGGCCGTGATCCCCGGCGGCTCGTCCGCGCCGGTGATTAACGGCGAGGTCATGATGAACCTAGACATGGATTACGACTCGATTGCCAAAGCCGGCTCGATGCTGGGTTCGGGCGCCGTGATCGTGATGGACGAAACCCGCTGCATGGTCAAGTCGCTCTTGCGCCTGTCCTACTTCTATTTCGAGGAATCCTGCGGCCAGTGCACGCCGTGCCGTGAAGGCACGGGTTGGCTGTACCGCATGGTGCACCGCATCGAGCACGGCCAGGGCCGTCCGGAAGACCTGGATCTGCTGAATTCGATCGCCGACAACATCCAGGGTCGCACGATTTGCGCGCTGGGCGATGCGGCGGCGATGCCGGTGCGCGGCATGATCAAGAATTTCCGCGAAGAGTTTGCGTATCACATCGAGCACAAGCATTGCCTGGTGCCCGCTTACATTTAACAGACTTGGTGCGTTCCGCGTACCCTAGGGCGAAGATATAAAGCCATGGTTGAAATCGAAATTGACGGCAAGAAGGTAGAAGTGCAGGAAGGCAGCATGGTGATGGACGCTGCCAACAAGCTCGGCACTTACATTCCCCATTTCTGCTACCACAAGAAGCTCTCCATCGCGGCCAACTGCCGCATGTGCCTGGTCGAGGTCGAGAAGGCGCCCAAGCCGCTGCCGGCCTGCGCCACTCCCGTCACCCCGGGCATGGTCGTGCGCTCCAACAGCGGCAAGGCGGTCGCCGCGCAAAAGAGCGTGATGGAATTCCTGCTGATTAACCACCCGCTGGATTGCCCGATCTGCGATCAGGGCGGTGAATGCCAGTTGCAGGATCTGGCGGTCGGCTACGGCGCATCTTCCTCGCGCTACGAGGAAGAAAAGCGCGTGGTGACGCCCAAGGAGGTCGGTCCGCTGATCTCGACCCGCGAAATGTCGCGCTGCATTCATTGCACCCGCTGCGTGCGCTTCGGCCAGGAAATCGCTGGCGTGATGGAGCTGGGCATGCTCAACCGCGGTGAACATTCCGAAATCACTTCCTTCGTCAACAAGACGGTCGATTCCGAATTGTCGGGCAATATGATCGACCTGTGCCCGGTTGGCGCGCTGACGTCGAAACCTTTCCGCTACAGCGCCCGCACCTGGGAATTGTCGCGCCGTAAATCGGTCAGCCCGCACGACAGCCTCGGCAGCAATCTGGTGGTGCAGGTCAAGGGCGGCAAGGTCATGCGTGTTTTGCCGCTGGAAAATGAAGACGTGAATGAATGCTGGCTGTCGGACCGCGACCGCTTCTCCTATGAAGGCTTGAACAGCGAAGAGCGCCTGACCGCGCCGATGATCAAGCAGGATGGCAAGTGGATCGCCACCGACTGGCAGACCGCGCTGGAATATGTCGCCCACGGCTTACGCAATATCCGCAATGAGCATGGCAGTGATGCCATTGCCGCGCTGGCGACGCCGTATTCGACCCTGGAAGAATTGTCGCTGCTGCAGAAAATCGTGCGTGGCATCGGTTCGGAAAACATCGACTTCCGCCTGCGCCAGTCCGACTTCGTGCTGGATGGCCGCGTCACGCCGTGGCTGGGCATGTCGGTGGCCGAGTTCGGCCAGCTGCGCCGCGCCTTCGTGATCGGTTCTTTCCTGCGCAAGGATCACCCCTTGCTGGCTGCGCGCCTGCGCCAGGCCGTCAAGCACGGCGCCAAGGTCAGCGTCCTGCACGCCAGCGACGATGATCTGCTGATGCCGGTGGCGAACAAGTTCATCGCCGCCCCCTCGCAATGGCTGGCAGCGCTGTCGCAAATTGTCGTCGCGGTGGCCCAGGCCAGGAATATCGCAGCGCCGGCCGGCTTCGAGAATATCGAAGCATCCCAGGCCGCCCGCGCCATCGCCGAAAGCCTGCTGGCCGACGAGCCGACCGGCATTTTGCTCGGCAACGCCGCTGCGCAGCATCCGCAAGCCGCGCTGCTGCATGCCGCCGCCGAATGGATCGCCAGGAATACCAATGCCAAGTTCGGTTACATGACCGAAGGCGCCAACACCGTCGGCGGCTACCTTGCCAACGCCATTCCGGGCAAGGGCGCCAATGCGCTGCAGGCATTCGAGCAACCGCGCAAGGCTTATGTGCTGTTCAATGCCGAGCCGGAGTATGACAGCCACAATCCGCAGCTGGCACGCGCCGCGCTGGAGCAGGCCGACATGGTGGTGGTGATGTCGCCGTTCGCCCATGGCAAGGACTACGCCGACGTGCTGCTGCCGATCGCGCCGTTCTCGGAAACCTCCGGCACCTTCGTCAACGCCGAAGGCCGCGCGCAAAGCTTCAACGGCACGGTCAAACCGCTGGGCGAAACCCGTCCGGGCTGGAAAGTCCTGCGCGTGCTGGGCAACCTGCTGGAACTGAACGGTTTCGAGTATGAATCCTCGGAAGCGATCCGCAATGAAATTCTTGGCACCGCAACTCCGGCGGAAGCCGACGTGCATGGCCGTCTGAACAACCTGGCCGGCGTCGATCCGCTGGCCGACCGGGTGACTGCGGCCGGTGAGCTCGAACGGCTTGCCGACGTGCCGATCTATGCCAGCGACGCCATCGTGCGCCGCGCCGCCTCGCTGCAGGACACCGCCGATGCGCAAGCGCCGGCAGCATGGATTTCAGCAGCCCTGGCGCAAAAGCTCGGCGTCGAAGCCGGTGGCAGGATCAATGTAAAACAAGGACGGGGCAGTGCGGTCCTGGAAGTCGGCATCGCGCGCGGCTTGCCTGACCATGTCGTGCGCGTGGCGGCATCGCATGCCGCAACCGTCGGCCTGGGCGCCATGTTCGGTCAAATCAGCGTGGAGAAGGCGTGATGGATCAATTTCTCGCAACAGTGCACGCCCAAGGCAATACCTATCTCGGCATGTTCTGGCCGCTGGTCTGGAACCTGGTGAAGATCGTCCTGGTAGTGCTGCCGATCATGGGTCTGGTCGCTTACCTGACCCTGTGGGAACGCAAGATGATCGGCTGGATGCATATCCGTCTGGGGCCCAATCGCGTCGGTCCGGCCGGCCTGCTGCAGCCTATCGCCGATGCCCTGAAGCTGCTGATGAAGGAAATCGTGGTGCCGGCCAAGGCTAACAAGGTCTTGTTCGTAATCGCCCCGATCATGACCATCATGCCGGCGCTGGCCGCCTGGGCAGTGGTGCCTTTCGGCCCGGACCAGGCGCTGGCCAACATCAACGCCGGCCTGCTTTTCGTCATGGCCATCACCTCGATGGAAGTGTATGGCGTGATCATCGCCGGTTGGGCATCCAACTCCAAGTACGCCTTCATCGGCGCCATGCGCGCATCGGCGCAGATGGTGTCGTATGAAATCGCCATGGGCTTTGCGCTGGTGATTGTGCTGATGGTATCGGGCAGCCTGAACTTCTCCGAAATCGTCGGCATGCAGACCCGCGGACAGTTTGCCTCGATGGGGCTGAATTTCCTGTCGTGGAACTGGCTGCCGTTGCTGCCGATCTTCGTGATCTACGTGATTTCCGGCATCGCTGAAACCAACCGCCACCCGTTCGACGTGGTGGAAGGCGAGTCCGAGATCGTCGCCGGCCACATGGTCGAGTATTCGGGCATGTCGTTCGCCATGTTCTTCCTGGCCGAATACGCCAACATGATCCTGATCTCGTGCCTGGCATCGCTGATGTTCCTGGGTGGCTGGGATGCGCCGTTCGGCTTCCTGTCCTTCATCCCGGGCTGGATCTGGCTGGGCATCAAGACCTTCTTCGTGGTGTCGCTGTTCATCTGGGCGCGCGCATCGTTCCCGCGCTACCGCTACGACCAGATCATGCGCCTGGGCTGGAAAGTGTTCATTCCGCTGACCTTGGCTTATCTGGTGATCGTGGCCGCCTGGATCATGTCGCCATGGAATATCTGGAAATAAGGGTTTACTGAAATGCAAGCCATCAAGGATTTTTTCGGCAGCCTGATGCTGCGCGAACTGGTGAAGGGCCTGGCCCTGACCGGCCGGTACATGTTCGCACGGAAGATTACCGTGCAATTCCCGGAAGAGAAGACGCCGATGTCGCCGCGTTTCCGCGGTCTGCATGCGCTGCGCCGCTATCCCAACGGGGAAGAGCGCTGCATCGCCTGCAAATTGTGCGAAGCGGTATGCCCGGCGATGGCCATCACCATCGAATCGACGCAGCGCGAGGACGGCTCGCGCCGCACCACGCGCTATGACATCGACCTGACCAAGTGCATCTTCTGCGGTTTCTGCGAAGAGTCGTGCCCGGTCGACTCGATCGTCGAGACGCACAACCTGGAATATCACGGCGAGAAGCGCGGCGACCTGTACTACACCAAGGAAATGCTGCTGGCCGTGGGCGACCGCTATGAAAAAGAAATCGCCGCCAACCGCGCGGCCGATGCCGCATATCGCTGATCGACGCGACTCGACGAGATAACGGCATCGCAAAATAACTTATCTGGCCCATTATGGAATTTACCACTGCATTGTTTTACGCTTTCTCGGCAATCATGATCCTGGCCGCGATCCGCGTCATCACCGCCCGCAACCCGGTCTACGCGGCCCTGTTCCTGGTGCTGTCCTTCTTTTCCGCCGCGGCGATCTGGCTTTTGCTGAAAGCCGAGTTCCTCGCCATCGTGCTGGTGCTGGTGTACGTCGGCGCGGTCATGGTGCTGTTCCTGTTCGTGGTGATGATGCTCGACATCAATATCGAAAAGATGCGCGAAGGCTTCTGGGGCTATCTACCCGTGGCCGCGGGGATCGGCGTGGTGATCGTGCTGCAGATGGCGGCGGTGATCTGGCGCGGCTTCCTCAAGCCCGACGAGCAGATCCCGGCGGTATCCGCGACCATTGGCACCACCAAGGAACTGGGTAAGCTGATCTACACGCAATACATCTACGCCTTTGAAATCGCCGCCGTGATCCTGCTGCTGGCGATCGTCGCCGCGGTCGCGCTGACCCTGCGCCGCCGCAAGGACATCAAGTATTTCGATCCGTCCGCCGCGGTCAAGGTGAAGGCATCCGATCGCCTGCGCATCGTCAAGATGAAGGCGGAATCGGACCGCAACAACGATCAACCCGCCGCTCCCGCGGCAGAACAGAAATAAGAGGGGAGAGACCGTGGACTTGTCACTCGCGCATTTCCTGGTGCTCGGCGCCATCCTGTTTGCGATTTCCGTCGTCGGCATTTTCCTGAACCGGAAAAACATCATCATCCTGCTGATGGCGATCGAACTGATGCTGCTGGCCGTGAACATGAACTTCATCGCGTTTTCCCATTATCTGGGCGACGCGGCCGGGCAGATTTTCGTTTTCTTCATCCTGACCGTTGCCGCGGCCGAATCCGCGATCGGTCTGGCTATCCTCGTGGTGCTGTTCCGTAATCAGGACACCATCAACGTTGAAGATCTCGATACCCTCAAGGGTTAACCATAATTAACGATAAGGTCGAACATGGCGGGGCAACTCAACCCTAACCTCCTACTTGCCGTACCACTGGCGCCGCTGGTCGGCTCCGCAATTGCGGGCCTCTTTGGCACCAGGTTCTTTGGCAATGTAATTGGTCGCAAGACTTCCCATACCGTTACCATCCTGGGCGTGTTGATCGCGTTCCTGATTTCGGTGCAGACATTGATGGCGGTGCTGGACGGCGCTACCTACAACGGCACCGTGTACGAATGGATGACGGTAGCAGGGCTGAAGCTGGAAGTAGGCTTCCTGGTCGACAGCCTGACCGCGATGATGATGTGCGTGGTGACCTTCGTGTCGCTGATGGTGCATATCTACACGATCGGCTACATGCACGAAGACGAGGGCTACAACCGCTTCTTCGCGTACATCTCGCTGTTCACCTTCTCGATGCTNNGGGAAGCGGTGGGCCTGGTGTCGTATCTGCTGATCGGTTTCTGGTATACCCGGCCGACGGCGATCTACGCCAACATGAAGGCCTTCCTGGTCAACCGCGTCGGCGACTTCGGCTTCATTCTCGGCATCGGCCTGCTGCTGGCCTATGCAGGTTCGATGAATTATGACGAGGTGTTCGCCAAGCGCAACGAGCTGGCCCAGATGACCCTGCCGGGTTCGGACTGGATGCTGCTCTCCGTGGCCTGCATCTGCCTGTTCATCGGCGCAATGGGCAAGTCGGCGCAGTTCCCGCNNATGTCGCCGCTGTTCGAGCTGTCCGACACCGCCTTGTCCTTCATCCTGGTGATCGGCGCCATCACTGCGCTGTTCATGGGCTTTTTGGGCATCATCCAGAACGACATCAAGCGCGTGGTGGCGTATTCGACGCTGTCGCAGCTGGGTTACATGACCGTCGCCCTGGGCGCATCGGCTTACTCGGTGGCGGTGTTCCACCTGATGACTCACGCTTTCTTCAAGGCGTTGCTGTTCCTGGCCGCCGGTTCGGTCATCATCGGCATGCACCATGACCAGGATATCCGCAACATGGGCGGCCTGCGCAAGTACATGCCGATTACCTGGATCACTTCGCTGCTGGGCTCGCTGGCCCTGATCGGCACGCCGTTCTTCGCCGGTTTCTATTCGAAGGACAGCATCATCATCGCTGCCAAGAACGCCAATATCGCCGGCGCCGGGTTCGCCTACTTCGCCGTGATGGCGGGCGTGTTCGTGACGGCGTTCTATTCCTTCCGCATGTATTTCCTGGTGTTCCACGGCAAGGAGCGCTTCGGCAAGGCGCATCACGATCATCATGGCGACCATGAGGATGAGGAAGTCGCGTCGGACCACCATCACGGCCTGGCGCCGGGGCAGAAGCCGCACGAGTCTCCGCTGGTGGTGACCCTGCCGCTGATCCTGCTGGCGATTCCTTCGGTGATCATTGGTTTCTTCACCATCGGCCCGATGCTGTTCGGCGACTTCTTCAAGAATGTCATCTTCGTCAGCGAAACCCATCCGGCCATGGCCGAACTGGCTCACGAGTTCCATGGCGCGGTAGCGATGGCCCTGCATGGCTTTACCACGCCGGTATTCGCGCTGGCAGCTGCCGGTGTGGCAGCGGCTTACTACTGCTACATGATCAATCCGAAAGTGCCGGCCTGGTTCTATGACAAGTTCCGCGCCATCCATACGCTGCTGGACAACAAGTACTACATGGACAAGATCAACGAGGTCGTGTTCGCCGGCGGCGCCCGCGTGCTGGGCGGCGGCTTGTGGAAAGTGGGCGACCGCGGCCTGATCGACGGCCTGATCGTCAACGGCAGCGCCAAGGTGGTCGGGTGGTTTGCGCTCGTCACCCGCCACTTCCAGTCGGGTTACATCTACCACTACGCCTTCGTGATGATCATCGGCGTGCTGGCCTTCCTGATCTGGTTCTTGCCGTTCCCGTTTGCCAAATAAAGATCCAGCAAAATAAAAAGTGCTTATGATGCAGTCAACTATCCCCCTCCTGAGCCTGGCGATCTGGTGCCCGATCGCATTCGGCGCATTCATCCTGGCATTCGGCCGTGACAACAATCCGACGCTGTCGCGCGGGCTCGCGCTGGTCGGTTCCATCGTCAGCTTGCTGGTGACGCTGCCGATCGTGGCACAGTTCGACAATGCCGCGCACGACATGCAGTTCGTCGAGAAGTTCGCCTGGATCGATCGCTTCAATATCTTCTATTCGCTCGGCATCGACGGCATCTCGCTGTGGTTTGTGCCGCTGACCGCTTTCATCACCGTGCTGGTGGTGCTGGCCGGTTGGGAAGTGATCGAAAGCCGCGTGTCGCAGTACATGGGCGCCTTCCTGATCCTCTCGGGTCTGATGATCGGCGTGTTCTGCGCGCTCGACGGCATCCTGTTCTACGCCTTCTTCGAGGCGACCCTGATCCCGATGTTCATCATCATCGGCGTGTGGGGCGGCCCGAATCGCGTGTATGCGGCGATCAAGTTCTTCCTGTACACCTTCTTCGGCTCGCTGCTGATGCTGGTCGCGCTGCTGTACCTGTACTTCGAGTCGGGCAGCTTCTCGATCCTGGACTGGCACAAGCAGCCGCTGGCGCTGGGAGTGCAGATCCCGATCTTCCTGGCCTTCCTGCTCGGTTTCGCCGTCAAGGTGCCGATGTGGCCGGTGCACACCTGGCTGCCCGACGCCCACGTCGAGGCGCCGACTGGCGGTTCAGTGGTGCTGGCGGCGATCATGCTGAAACTGGGCGGCTACGGCTTCCTGCGTTTCTCGCTGCCGATCGCCCCGGATGCCAGCCACCAGCTGGACTGGCTGGTCATCACGCTGTCGCTGATCGCCGTGATCTACATCGGCCTGGTCGCGCTGGTGCAGGCCGACATGAAGAAGCTGGTGGCGTATTCGTCGATCGCCCACATGGGCTTCGCCACCCTCGGCTTCTTCCTGTTCAATGACATGGGCGTGCAGGGCGGCCTGGTGCAGATGATCTCGCACGGCTTCGTTTCAGCCGCCATGTTCCTGTGCATCGGCGTAATGTACGACCGCATGCACTCGCGCCAGATCGCCGACTACGGCGGCGTGATCAACACCATGCCGCGATTCGCCGCCTTCTTCGTGCTGTTCTCGATGGCCAACTGCGGCTTGCCGGCGACTTCCGGCTTCGTCGGCGAGTTCATGGTGATCCTGGGCGCGGTCGAGTTCAACTTCTGGATCGGCGTGCTGACCGCGACTGCCTTGATCTGGGGCGCCGCCTATTCGCTGTGGCTGGCCAAGCGCGTGATCTTCGGCGCCGTCGCCAACAAGCATGTGGCGGAACTGACCGACCTGAACAAGCGCGAATTCCTGATTCTCGGGGTCTTGGCGATCGCCGTGCTGGTGATGGGGCTGTATCCGGCGCCGTTTACCGATGCGATGCAGACTTCGGTATCCGACCTGCTCAAGCATGTCGCCATCTCGAAATTGAATTAAATAGCGATGCTGTCGCCCAATAAGTGAATAACATGAATCTGATCCCGGCCTATCCCGAAATTTTCCTGTTGATCGCCACGTCCGCGATCCTGCTGATCGACATGTTCCTGCCGGACGCCAAGCGCAACATCACCTACATGCTGTCGCTGCTGGCGCTGGCAGGGTGCGCGGCATTGAGCCTGTATTCCTTCGAGGCCGGCGCCGTGGTCTACACGTTCAACAACATGTTCGTGTCGGATCCGATGTCGCATCTGCTGAAGCTGTTCACCTACCTGGCGGTCGGCATCAACCTGGTGTATTCGCGTAACTACATCGTCTCGCGCGGCATGGCCAACGGCGGCTCCCTGGGCGGCGAATTCTACGCACTGGCGCTGTTCTCGCTGCTCGGCCAGATGGTCATGATTTCCGCCACCAGCTTCCTGTCGATCTATCTCGGCCTGGAACTGATGTCGCTGTCCCTGTATGCGCTGGTGGCGCTGCGCCGCAACGATTCGGTCTCGACCGAAGCGGCAATGAAATATTTCGTGCTGGGCGCGCTGGCTTCCGGTTTCCTGCTGTACGGCATGTCAATGCTGTACGGCGCCACCGGCTCGCTGGACGTCAATGCCGTCGCCAAGGCTGCGGTGTCAGGCACGATCAAGCCGATGGTGCTGGTGTTCGGCATCGTGTTCGTGGTGGCTGGCCTGGCCTTCAAGCTGGGCGCCGTGCCGTTCCACATGTGGGTGCCGGACGTTTATCAGGGCGCGCCGACTCCTGTCACGATGCTGCTGGGCGCTGCTCCGAAGCTGGCAACCTTTGCGATTTGCGTGCGCCTGCTGGTGGAAGGCTTGCTGCCGCTGGCGATCGACTGGCAGCAGATGCTGCTGGTGCTGGCCGTGCTGTCGCTGGCGATCGGTAACATTACCGCCATCGCGCAGAGCAACCTCAAGCGCATGCTGGCTTATTCGACCATTTCGCACATGGGCTTCGTGCTGCTCGGCCTGTTGTCAGGCGTGGCGGGGCAGAATAGCGCGGGCGCTGTCGGCGCCTACAGTTCGGCGATGTTCTACGCCATTACTTACGTGCTGACCACGCTGGGCACCTTCGGCGTCATCATCCTGCTGTCGCGTTCCGGCTTCGAGGCCGACAAGCTGGAAGACCTGAAGGGCCTCAACCAGCGCAGCCCGTGGTTCGCGTTTGTCATGCTGATGCTGATGTTCTCGCTGGCCGGCGTGCCGCCGATGGTCGGCTTCTACGCCAAGCTGACGGTGCTGCAGGCCGTGCTGGCGGCCGGCCAGGTCTGGCTGGCGGTCCTTGCCGTGATGTTCTCGCTGATCGGCGGTTTCTACTACCTGCGCGTGGTCAAGCTGATGTATTTCGATGCACCGGTCGATCAATCGCCGATCGTCGCCAGCGGCGACCTGCGCGTGACCCTGAGCCTGAACGGCGCCGCCATGCTGGCGCTCGGCATCCTGCCGGGCGGCTTGATGGCCGCATGCGAAAGCGCAATCGGCCAGTCGATCGGCCATGCCCTGAAAAACCTCGCCAGCATTGCTGCCTGACGACGGCAAACGCAGCAAACGTGAGCGCGGCGTTTTCCAGTTGGTTCCTGATCGGGTTGGCGGTTCTGGCCGCCAACCTGCCATTCCTCAATGAACGGCTGTTTGCGCTGGTGCGCCTGCCGTCCCGCCCGCAAAAGCCGTTCTGGCTGCGCCTGGTCGAACTGGTGGTTCTGTATTTCGCCGTGGGCGCGGTGGCCACTATGCTGGAAGCCCGCATCGGCAGCGTGTTCAGGCAAGGCTGGGAATTTTATGCGGTAACCGGCTGCCTGTTCCTGGTTCTGGCTTTTCCCGGTTTCGTGTTTCGCTACCTGCGTAAGCGTCACGGCTGAAGTGCCGGCAGGTTTCTTTTTTCTTTTCTAAAACCTCGCGCATGCATGGCGGACATGCTCTGGCTGTCCGCTTTTTTCACGGAGAGAGCATGGATCAGCATTTGAAGGAAACGCGGGTCGATGGCCAGCTGGCCTATGACGGCCATTTTCTCAAAGTGCAGCGCGATACCGTTCGCCTCCCTGATGGCAAGAACGCTACCCGCGAATATTTCCGGCATCCCGGCGCGGTGGTGATCCTGCCTCTCTTCGATGACGGCACGGTACTGCTGGAGCGACAGTTCCGCTATCCGCTCGACCGGGTTTTTCTTGAATTCCCGGCTGGTAAAATCGACCCTGGCGAAGATCATCTTGCTTGCGCCAGGCGCGAATTGCAGGAGGAAACCGGTTACACGGCAAGCGACTGGCAAGCTGTCTGCACTATCCATAACGCCATTGCCTATTCCGACGAATTTCTCGAAATTTACCTGGCGCGCGGTTTGACAGCCGGCGCGCGCAAGCTCGACGAGGGAGAATTTCTCGATACCTTTCGGGCGCCGCTCGCCGATGTGCTGGCTTGGGTAAGGGAGGGCAAGATCACCGACGTGAAAACCATGATCGGCGCATTCTGGCTTGAAAAGATCGTCAGTGGCGCCTGGCCTAAGTAAGCTCTTGGATGAAGGTTAAGACTTCGATGTCTGCGACTACACCCCGGCATACTTTGCTTGAAGACATACAGGCGCTGCTGTCCGGTACACTGCTGGTTTCGCTAGGTGTGGCCCTGGTTGGCAAGGCAGGTCTGATTACAGGCGGCGTGGTGGGCCTGGCGTTCCTCATGCACTATGCCACCGGCATCGGCTTCGGGATCCTGTTTTTCCTGGTCAATTTGCCGTTCTACTGGCTGGCGTTAAAGAAGCTCGGGCGGACATTCGTCCTGAAGACTTTTACCGCAGTGGCTTTGTTGTCCGTATTGACCGAGATTATCCCTCGCGTTCTGGAGATCGAACGGGTGAACCCGGTCTATGCAGCCGTCACGGGCGGCTTGCTCATGGGCGTCGGTCTGCTGATCCTGTTCCGTCATCGTGCCAGCCTTGGCGGTCTCAACGTGCTGGTGCTTTACCTGCAAGAGCGCTACGGCTGGCGCGCTGGGGTAGTGCAACTGGCATTCGATGTTGTCATCCTGCTGGCATCGGTGCCGATGATTTCCGCCGTTTCGGTGGGAATATCCCTGATAGGGGCCGTTGTCCTCAATCTGACGCTGGCGGTCAATCACCGGCCCGGCAGGTATATGGCGATTTAGGCGCTGCTTGCAACAAGATCCCGTATGCCGAGGCGGCTATGCGCCCCGGGCATACGATCCGGAAGAACAAGGATGGGACACCCAATTTACATATTGGGATAGTTCGGACCGCCGCCTCCTTCGGGCGTGACCCAGACGATGTTCTGGGTCGGATCCTTGATATCGCAGGTCTTGCAGTGCACACAGTTCTGCGCATTGATCTGCAGGCGGTCTTCCCCGCTTTCCGTCTTCATGAATTCATACACGCCGGCCGGGCAATAGCGCTGTTCCGGTCCAGCATAGGTCGCCAGATTCACCTTCACCGGCACGCCGGCATCCTTCAGCGTCAGGTGCGCCGGCTGGTCTTCGGCATGGTTGGTGTTGGAAATGAACACCGACGACAGCCGGTCGAAGGTCAGCTTGCCATCCGGCTTCGGGTAGGCGATCGGCTGGAAATTGGCGGCCGGTTTCAGGCATTCATGGTCGGCGTGTTGGTGGTGCAGCGTCCACGGCGCCTTGCCGTTGAACAGCACCTGGTCGATGCCCACCAGCAGCGTGCCCATATAGAGCCCCTTGCCCATGGCAGGCTTGAAATTGCGCGCCTTATGCAATTCCTCATGCAGCCAGGAACGCTCGAAGGCTTGTGGGTAGGCCGCCAGTTCATCCTGCTGGCGTCCCGCCGCCAGCGCTTCAAAGGCCGCTTCAGCGGCCAGCATGCCCGCCT
>DPRS01000048.1 GCA_003537575.1 Oxalobacteraceae bacterium | reverse complement strand
TGAAAACGCCAGTTCAACAAACGTAGCACCGTCGGCATCGCTATTTCCCCTTCGCCTTCCGATCCAGTTCCCGCAAATGCGCCAGCTTCTGGCCGATCTGCCCTTCCAGCCCGCGCGGCGTCGGTTCGTACCAGCCGGGTTCGGGCATGCCGTCCGGCAGGTAGGTTTCGCCGGCGGCGTAGGCTTCCGGCTCGTCGTGTGCGTAGCGGTAGGCGTGGCCGTGGCCGAGGTCTTTCATGAGCTTGGTCGGGGCGTTGCGCAGGTGGTTGGGCACNNCGATGTCTTCCCAGGCCATGCGGACAATGCGCCGGGCGAGGTAGCGGGCATCAGCGCCACCGTCGAGCATGCGGGTCAGCCAGTAAAGCGCGCCGTCCGGGTTCGAGCCGCGCACCGATTTGTGCAGGGCCGAGATCTGGTCGTAGAAAGCATCGCCGCCCTTGTCGAAACGGCGCAGGCTTTGCGCCATCGTTTTTTCAATAAATTCGCCGTCGACCGCAGTAATGCCCGCCGTTCGCGCTGCCGTGCGGACCTGTTCGAGCAGGTTGAGCAAACGCCGCGCATCGCCGTCGGCCAGGCCGATCAGACGTTCGCGGGCCGCCGCATCAAAGCTCAGGTCGGCCAGCGCCTGGGCGCAGGCGCGATCGAACAGCTGGCCCATCTCGGTTTCGTCGAGCGACTTGAGGACATAGACCGAAGCGCGCGACAGCAAGGCCGAGTTGAGCTCGAACGAGGGGTTTTCGGTCGTCGCGCCGATGAAGGTGAGCAGGCCGGATTCGACAAAGGGCAAAAAGCCGTCCTGCTGCGCCTTGTTGAAACGGTGGATTTCATCGACGAAGAGAATGGTGCGCCGCCCCTGCGTGCGCCACATCTCGGCCTGTGCCACCGCTTCGCGCACTTCCTTGATGCCCGAAAACACGGCCGACAGCGCAATGAACTCGCATTGAAACTGCGTTGCCATCATGCGCGCCAGCGTCGTCTTGCCCACGCCCGGCGGCCCCCAGAGGATCATCGAATGCGGCTGGCCGGATTCGAAGGCGAGTCGCAACGGCTTGCCTGCACCGAGCAAGTGCTGCTGGCCGATCACGTCATCCGGCGTTTTCGGGCGGAGTTGTTCGGCCAGCGGCGCGCCGGGATCAACTGTAGTTTGGGAGAACAAATCGCTCATGACATTCGGTTCCGGAAAATCGTCACGCCTCGTCCGGCCCGACAATGGACAGCTTGGGAAAGTAGCTGCGATAGCGCTTAACGTCGCGGGTCAACAGGCGCATGCCACGTACCAGCGCGTGGGCACCAATGTAAAAATCCGGCATCGGCGAAGTCTTGACGCCCTCGCCCAGGCGATAGACACGAAATGCCTGACCGGCCAGAAATGCGGCGTCCCACGGCAAATGCTCGCGCACCAGCGGCAAGCCGGCCAGCGCGGCCTCCAGGTCGTCGGCCCGCTCAAACCGCGGGCTGATCTCCGCCAGAATCAGCGGGTTGATCACCAGCGGCCCCTGCTGCCCCAGCTTTTCCAACTGATCGAGCGACCAATCGGCCCACACCGGATCATCGGCCAGCACATCGATCAGTACGCAACTATCGACCAGCGTGGCAGACGATACCGCTGCGACATAACGGGCCGACGGCTCGTTAACGGCAGGACTGCCCATCGCCTCAACCACGCAAAAAAGCCATGAATTCGTCGGTGCTCATGCTCTTGAACTGCGTCGCATTGGCCGAACCACGAGCCTTGGCAAAGGCCGCACGTATCCCGGAAGAAGCCGGAAGCACAGGCCGAATGACCACATCGCCGTTATCCCGAACCTCGAATTCGACCTCGCTGTGTGGATGCAAACCCGCCTTTTCCCGTACAGCCAGAGGAATGGTGACCTGCCCTTTGCTGGTGATTTTCATGGAAGACCTCAAATTCTTACTCTTACTGTAGAGTATTACCTGACCAGCGATCTGTAAAGCTCACGCTACAACAGCGAATTACCGCACCACATCGACCGGCGACACCACGCCGCGCCCGCCGCGATTCAGCACATGGGTGTAGATCATCGTCGTCGATACATCGGCATGACCGAGCAACTCCTGAACGGTGCGAATGTCGTAGCCGGAATGCAGCAAATGCGTGGCAAATGAATGGCGCAGCGTGTGCACCGACACCGGTTTGCAGATTCCGGCATCCTCCACCGCCTGCTTCATCGCCCGCTGCAGTGCCTTTTCATGCGCATGGTGCCGACGCTCGATACCGCTGCGTGGATCAACCGACAAACCAGCCGCCGGAAACACCCAGAACCACGCCCAAGTGGCGCCGGCATTCGGATACTTGCGTTCCAGCGCATGCGGCAAATACACACCGGGCCGGCTGGCCGCCCTGTCCTGATCGAAAAGACGCCTGGCCGCCTGATACTGGTTCTGCAAGGGTTCGACCAGCGATCTCGGCAATACCGTCACCCGATCCTTGGCGCCCTTGCCATCGCGAATCAGGATTTCACCCCGGACACAATCAACATCCTTGATGCGCAAGCGCAAACATTCCATCAGGCGCATCCCGGTGCCGTACAACAAGCGAACCATCAGAGACTGCTCCGGACGAACCGCCGTCAGCAAACGCGCCACCTCATCGTGGTTCAACACCGTCGGCAAACGCGCCGGCTTCTTCGGTCGCACCAGATCGTCGAGCCAGGGCAAATCGATCTCGAGCACATGCCGATAGAGAAACAGCAAGGCCGACAAAGCCTGTTGCTGAGTAGCTGCCGCCACATCGCGCTCGGTAGCCAGATACGAAAGAAACTTTGTCACCTCACGCGCCCCCATGTCCCGCGGATGGCGCAAACCATGAAAGCGGATGTAAGCCTTCACCCAATGGACATAAGCCTCCTCGGTACGTATGCTGTAATGCCGGATGCGTATCGCATCCACCACTTGCGCCAGCAGCTTGGGGGCGCGCTCGGAGGAAGAAATGGAAGTGTCCGGTTTCATGGCGACAAAATACTGTATGGATAAACAGTTATATTCCAGAATTCTCCTCTGTGCAAGTGAAAACTCATGTCCCGTCCGCCAGCTTATTGGACAGGTTTCCGGATTAGGCGACAGTTTTGTCGTCTACTACTAGTTAGAA
>DPRS01000034.1 GCA_003537575.1 Oxalobacteraceae bacterium | reverse complement strand
AAGGCACGCCGTTGAACGGCACCGAACCGCTGGACCCGCTGGAATTTGTGCGCACCATCGCGGTGGCGCGCATCACCATGCCGAAGGCGCGGGTGCGCTTGTCGGCAGGGCGCCAGCAGATGGGCGAGGCGGTGCAGGCATTGGGTTTCGTGGCCGGCGCCAACTCGATCTTCTATGGCGAGCGGCTGCTCACCACGGACAACCCGGACATCGATGCCGACCGCGCCCTGCTGGAAAAGCTGGGCATGCAGGCGCGCGGCACGGCTATCGCCGAATCGACGCGCGAATTACAGTAAATCGCAGTAACAGTGCCGAACTTATCTACATTAATCGAATAACCAGTAAGGACGATCCGTGTTTACAAAAATTCTAATCGCGAACCGCGGTGAAATCGCTTGCCGCGTTGCAGCCACCGCGCGGCACATGGGCATCCAGACCGTCGCCGTATATTCTGAAGCCGATGCGCTGGCCAAGCATGTCGCCGTCTGCGACGAAGCCGTGCTGCTGGGGCCGGCGCCGGCCAAGGAAAGCTATCTGCGCGCCGACAAGATCATTGAAGCGGCGCTGGCGACCGGTGCGCAAGCGATCCATCCTGGCTACGGCTTTTTGTCTGAAAACGAGGAATTCGCCGAAGCCTGCGCCAAGGCAGGCCTGGTGTTCATCGGCCCGCCGGCCTCCGCCATCCATGCGATGGGGTCGAAATCGGAAGCCAAGGCGCTGATGGAAAAGGCCAGCGTGCCATTGGTGCCCGGCTATCACGGCGAGAATCAGGATGCCGAGCTGCTGCAGAACCAGGCCGATGCGATCGGTTACCCGGTATTGCTGAAGGCCAGCGCCGGCGGCGGCGGCAAGGGCATGCGGGTGGTCGAGCATAGCGCGCAATTCAAGGCGGCGCTGGAATCGTGCAAGCGCGAAGCGATCAACAGTTTCGGCGACGACCGCGTGCTCGTGGAGAAGTACCTGACGCGTCCGCGCCACATTGAAATCCAGGTGTTCGCCGATACGCATGGCAACTGCATCTATCTGTTCGAGCGCGACTGCTCGGTGCAGCGCCGCCACCAGAAAGTACTGGAAGAAGCGCCGGCGCCGGGGATGACGCCCGAACGCCGGGCGGCAATGGGCGAAGCCGCGGTGGCGGCGGCCAAGGCGGTCGGCTATGTCGGCGCCGGCACGGTGGAGTTCATCGCCAACCAGGATGGCAGTTTCTATTTCATGGAAATGAATACCCGCCTGCAGGTGGAGCATCCGGTTACCGAAATGATTACCGGGCAAGACCTGGTGGAATGGCAGCTGCGCGTGGCGGCCGGCGAGCCCTTGCCGCTGTCGCAAGCTCAGCTCCAGCTCAGCGGCCACGCGCTGGAAGCGCGGATTTACGCGGAAAGCCCGGAAAACAATTTCTTGCCGTCGATCGGCACCCTGCAGCATCTGCGCACGCCCGCTGCGGTTTCATTCGAATTGGGCGGCACGGCTGCCATGCCGGCAGGCGTACGGATTGATTCCGGCGTGCGCCCGGGAGATGCGATCTCGCCGTTTTACGACCCGATGATCGCCAAGCTGATCGTCTGGGGGCGCGATCGCGCCGAGGCGCTGGCCCGCATGAGTGATGCGCTTGCCCATTATCAGGTGGTCGGCCTGAACACGAACGTGGCATTTCTGAAGCGCCTGGTGGAGAGCGCGCCGTTTGCCGGCGCCGACCTCGATACTGGCCTGATCGAACGCCACCGCGATGCCTTGTTCCCGCCGCCCGCGGCCGCAGGCGTGGTTGAACTGGCCCTGGCCACCGTCGCGCTGCTGTCGTCCGAGGCATCGGATGCCGCCGCTTCATCCGATCCATGGGCATTGCAAACGGGCTGGCGCATGAACCTGGCGCTGCAGCGCAGCTTCGATTTCGGCGACCTCGACAACACCGTTTCCATCGCGGCGTCATACCGGCCGAACGGCTGGCTGCTGAATCATGCGGGCGGCGATTTCCCGGTCGAGCTGATTACGCGTGAAAAAAACGACTACACTATCCGCATCGCCGGCAAGCTGGTGACAGGCACCGTGGTCATTGAGGGTGAATCGGTGCATGTCTTTACCCCCGGCAGGCATATCACCCTGTCGTATGCCGACCCGCTTGCCCATGCCGGCCAGGGCGAGGAGGAAGGCGGCCGCCTGACGGCGCCGATGCCGGGGAAAATCGTCGCCATCCTGGTGAAGAAGGATGACCAGGTCGAAAAAGGCGCACCATTGCTGATCATGGAAGCCATGAAGATGGAACACACGATTTCCGCGCCGCGCGAAGGCACCGTCGAAGAGCTGCTGTATGCCGTCGGCGACCAGGTGCAGGAAGGCGCGCAGCTGCTGGCATTCGCTGGCTGATCGCTTGCCATTCCGGATATCGGCAGATATCGCATAGTCAAACGCATATTCAAACGAATAAGGATCAAGAGAAAAATGAACGCCTTGCCCCAACACGTGAAGATCGTTGAAGTGGGCCCCCGGGATGGCTTGCAAAACGAGAAGGAAGTCATTCCCGCCGATGTCAAGATCGAGCTCGTCAACCGCCTGACTGCCGCCGGCTTCGTCAATATCGAGGCGGCCTCGTTCGTCTCGCCGAAATGGGTGCCGCAGATGGCGACGTCCAGCGAAGTCATGGCAGGCATCGATCGCAGGCGCGGGGTGGTGTACTCGGCTTTGGTGCCCAACATGAAGGGGCTGGAAGCGGCGATCGCGGCGCATGCGGACGAGGCCGTGATTTTCGCCGCGGCGTCGGAAGCATTCTCGCAAAAGAATATCAATTGCTCGATTGCCGAATCGATCGAACGTTTCGTTCCGGTCGCGCAGGAAGCGAAAAAGAACGGCATGCGCCTGCGTGGCAGCATCAGTTGCGCGTTCGGCTGTCCCTACCAGGGGGAAGTGCCGTTGGCTGCGGTGCTGGACGTGGTGCGCCGCATGCGCGATCTGGGCTGCGATGAAATCGATATCGCCGATACGATCGGTGTCGGCAATCCGCGCCAGGTTCATGAGATCATGGGGCAGGCGCAAAGGGAATTCCCGGTCGATCGCCTGGCAGGGCATTTTCACGACACCTATGGCCAGGGTATCGCCAACATCTATGCCGCGCTGGAAGCCGGCATTTCGATCTTCCATTCATCGGTGGCGGGATTGGGCGGCTGTCCTTATGCCAAGGGAGCAACCGGCAATGTCTCGACCGAGGATGTGCTGTTCCTGATGCAGGGCCTGGGAATTTCCACCGGAATTAACCTGGACACGGTGGTCGATGCCGGGCAATTCATCGCGCGGCATCTGGGCCGCCGATCGGTCAGCCGCGCCGGCAATGCGCTGGCGGCAAAGCGCGCCAGCGCCGAATGACTGTCCAGGCCGCTGCATGACTGGAAATGGAAAAATGGACGACTTTTTAAGCTATCAGAAAAACGGCGGGATCGTGACGCTGACGATGAACCGTCCGGCGTTGCGCAATGCGATCTCGGATATGGATGCGGTTGAGGCATTTGTCGAGGCTTGCAAGCGTATCGAGCTCGATTTGTCGGTGCGGGCGGTGATTGTCACGGGCGCCGGACCGGTATTTTCTTCCGGAGGAAATCTCAAGACGATGCGCGATTCGCTCGGCAGCGGCCTGGGAGAACCGATTCAAAGCCGCTACGCCTACCGCAACGGTATTCAGCGCATCCCGCTTGCCCTATATAATCTGGAAGTGCCAACGATCGCCGCGGTCAATGGGCCGGCGATCGGCGCCGGATGCGACCTGGCCTGCATGTGCGATATCCGCATCGCGGCGGAATCCGCCAGCTTTGCCGAAAGCTTCGTGAAGGTCGGTATTATTCCGGGCGATGGCGGCGCATGGCTGTTGCCGCGCGTGGTCGGCATGTCCAAGGCAAGCGAAATGGCGTTTACCGGAGAAACAATGAATGCTGCCGAGGCGCTGGCTTGCGGCCTGGTGTCGAAAGTGGTGGCCGATGAGCGCTTGCTGGACGAGGCAAATGCCCTGGCCGCGCGCATTGCCGCGAATCCGGGGCATGTGCTGAGGATGACCAAGAGACTGCTGCGGGAAGGCCAGCATACCCGGCTGGAAACGCTGCTGGAACTTTCTGCCGGATTCCAGGCATTGGCCCATCACACCGATGACCATGCCGAAGCGCTGGACGCTTTCGCCAGCAAGCGTTCGCCGAAATTCAAAAGCGAGTAGGGTAAACAATGTCTGCACCCATAAAAATTTCGCGCAAGCGTGAAGCCCTGGGCGTGCGTTCGGAGCGGCGCGTGAAGGAAATCCTGGTCGTGGCGCGTCAGGTCTTTTCTGAACACGGCTATGAAAAGTCGACGACGCTGGAGATCGCCCGGCGCATGGACGTGTCGGAAGCGACGGTGTTTTCCTATTTCGACAGCAAGCGCGATTTGTGCATGCAGGTGATCAAGGTATGGTACGACGAGATCTCCGCGGAACTCGAACGCGAAGTGCCGCTGGTTGTCGGCGCCCGGCCGCAGCTGCACTTTATCGTGCGCAAGCATCTGGTGACCCTGATCCACGATGGCACCGGCATGTGCAAGCTGGTGCTCAGCGAGGGCCGCAGCGCCGATGATGAATTCGCGGGACTGATCGCCGACCTGAAGCGCCGCTACACTGCGCCGTTGAGGAACGTGTTGTCAGCTGCCCAGCGTTCGGGCGAGGTCCGGCCCGACATTCCACTGCCGCTGATGCGCGACATGGTGTATGGCGCGATGGAACACGTGCTGTGGGACTGGATGGTCAATCGCAACAAGCCGGACATCGATATCACCGCGGCACAATTGACGGACATGCTGTGGACCTCGTTTGCACCGATCTCGCCGGAATTGAGAAATCTTGCGCAATTCCGCGCAGAAGTGGCTGGCGCGCTCCGGCGTCTCGATTCTTCCGCTGCTCAGGGCATGTCCGTTATCGGCTAAATGCAATAAATCCCTTCGATGATCTCGCCACGGGAGAAGCCGTGCGCCGCAAGAAAGTCGACAAAGCCACCGGAGCTGTGACCGTTTTCGGTTTGACACTTGCCGCCATCTGGCGTACATTTGGCCCATGGCAACTCCCTTTCATTTCGTCTGCGCATTTTCTGCAGTCCAGCCACTGGTGGCGGGCCTGCGTTCGCGCGTGCTCAAGACGATGACCGTCGAGGGAATCTGCCAGCACGCCGCAGATTCCTGAGCCCGGCGATACTCCCCTTACTCATTAGCGCAGTTTTTCTATCGCCGGGCTTAAACCACCAGGCGCGATAGCGGCCGTTTCCATTGCGGATTCCGGTTGCGCTTTTGGGATCACTTCATGTCTTCGATTATGCACGGCAAGCAGCTGCTTGCCGTAACGCCCTTGCACGCCCGTTCCACGCGAATGGCGCTGCGCCTCCGTGCGTGCTGCCGCCTTTTGCCGCGTGCAGCCTTTTTCCGTTCAAGGTGATGCGCCATGGATCTCACCAAAAACTTCGTCAAGGCCAAGAGCCCCTGCACGGATGGTTTTCGCTGGTTCCTGCGCCACTGCCAGGAAGGTAGCAACTACCAGCCTCTGCTGGACGCCCTGGTGGCGGCCGGCAGGGTGAATGATGCCTGCTGGCTGCTGGCGCAATTCGGTCCCACCGATGCGGTGCTGACCGTCGATGCGATCGAAGCCGAGGCGATCGTGTTCGCCGGAACGCTGGAGGTGCACGGCAGTATCGAGGTCGGTTCGATCGTCCGCGCAGGGCGCACTATCAGGACCGGCGGCGGGATTCGCGCCGGCGAGGCCATTGCCGCCGGTGCCGACATCAGGGCGGCTGGCGGCATTCGCTGCGAAGGCGTGCTTGAAGCGGGCGGCGACATTCGCGCGGGCTGGAGCATCGAGGTGCAAGGACGCCTGCGCTGCGAGGGCGATGTGCGCGTCGAATCGGATTTGTCTTGCAGCGGCGAATTGTCCGTCGGCGGCAACGTATTTGCGGGAGAAGCCATTACCGTTAATGGCTCGATCGACTGCGGCAAGGGCATCCGTGCCGGCAGCGCCCTGACAGGGCAGGATTGCATCCGCGCCGGCAGCGGCATCGAGGCGGGTGCAACGATTCTCTGCCACCGGCACCTGGAAGCGGGCTGGGGTATCAGGTCGGGCGAGGCCATTATCGCCGGCGGCTCGATCAAGGCGGGCGAGAGCCTGCAGGCATTCGAAGAAATTCGCTCCGGTGACGGGTATGGCGTCTATGCCGGCCTGAACGTGCAGTTCGATGTCTGGGAATCGAGCGCGCAGGTGCGTGCAAGTTCAAAACCGGAGCGCCTGATGAGCGGCTGGTGGGCAGGCGTTTGCCTGGCCTGATTTCGCCGCGTGCCACCGGGAGGCCGAAAGCCCGGAGTGATGTCCTGACAGGAGTTCCCCTTGAATAGTTTGATCATTCCTTTTCCCTTCATGCCTTGGCGCGCCAGGCCGCTGGAGCTGCGCATCGACGTGCAGCCGCAGCCGGACGAACTCGAAAAAGAGCTCGATGCGCTCCACGACAGGATCAGTTGCCCAGGCGATGCGCTGCATGGTTTGCCTGCGCTCTGCATCCATTTTCCCGGCCTGGTCTTCCGCTATCGCGAGGCTGACGGCGAGCACTATATCTATGTCGAAGATATGGCGCGCCGTTGCCTGGCCGGCTACACGGTACTCAACCGCCTGATTGAAGTGAGCCGCCGTGCCGATCCGCACCTGCGCGCTCCCCATTCGAAGTATGCCCCTGCCTATCAGCGGCGCGGCATCGCGACGGCCATCTACCGCTGGTGGCTGGAGTCGGGTCAGTGCCTGATCACCGGCGCGCGCCAGTCGACCGGCGCCAACGCCTTGTGGCATTCGCTGGCGCGGCACTATGAGCTCGTTTATGCCGATTTGCGCGGCAAGAACCTGTGTTGCCTGGGACCGGATGTCGATGAGCGGACGCGCGAGGATCTGCACACAAGGATGGTCTTGCTCGGCAGAGGGTGGAGCGCGGAGCGGCTGGGGGAGGAGGCGGGGATGCTGCTGCCTCCGGGCGGTGCTCATGCCGATGTCCATGCCGCCCATGCCGATGGGATGGGCAAGCGCTGGCGCCGCAGATAGCATCTTGGATTTTTGACGGAAAATCGGGTAATGTCGTTTTCTCGAAGTGGCACTTGTCGGATGAACCAACCGGAGGCCTCTATGAAACCTCGCATCTCCCTCATTACACTCGGCGTCGATGATCTGGAACGCTCGCTGCGCTTCTATCACGACGGACTCGGTTTCCCAACCCAGGGCATCGTCGGGCAAGAGTTCGAGCACGGCGCCGTGGCGTTTTTCGATTTGAACGGCGGATTGAAGCTGGCACTGTTTGCGCGTAAGAATATCGCGCACGATGCCGGTTTGCCTGTGCACCCGTCTAGCGCCACGGAATTTACGCTTGGACACAATGTGTCTGCCGAAGCGGAAGTCGATGCCGTGATGGCGCAGGCCAGGCAAGCCGGCGCGGTCATCGCCAAGCCTGCTGGCAAAACCTTCTGGGGAGGTTATGCGGGGTATTTTCAGGATCCCGACGGGCATCTCTGGGAAGTTGCCTACAATCCGCAGTTGTTGCCCCAAGACGATGCCTGATTAAACAAGCTGCGCTAGCGCAGTATGTCCGTTGCCTTGTGATCGGCGCTTACGCCGGGCACCAGCACTACCGCTCCTTTCGCGTTGCGGGTGCGAAGCGGCAGGATGGTGCGATAGGCTGGCGATGCATACCATTGACGGGCCCGCTCGATATCGGGAAACTCGACGATGATGATGTCCCCTTCGAGCCGATCCTCGAGGACTTCGATCGGGTCGCCGTGAACAAGAAAGCGGCCGCCGAACGGCGCCAGCGTCGCGTCGATCGATTCCACATACCGGATGATGTCGGCTCCCATGTCGACTTGTTCGAGATGGGCAATGATGTATGCGCTCATGGGTTTTGCTCCTTGTGTCGGTGGGAGGATGGCCGGGCACGTTACCGTTGCCGGCGATGAACTGCAGTGTGCGGCGGCGTGCGCCATCCGGCAATTACCTGCGAAGTAATCGCCAGCTGGCGCCGACATCCCCAGAATGCCGTGTCGATCCGACATTCACCGAAACGGAGCTGATGATGAAAACACCACTGCAAATGGCCGAACATTATCTCGCCGTCCGGAACGAGACGAGCGCATCCGCAGCGTAATCGGCTTCCTCGCTAGGTACGACCGTAGCGCCGCGGCAGGCGAGGCAGGCGCACCAAAGGATGCCCGCGCATGCCATGCTAGAGTATGCGGCAACCACATCGACCCAGCTCGCGTTGCGCGGGATACTACGGGAGAAAATGAAATGAATACAGCAAGCATTTCCAGCGCTGCATCGAGTCGCCAGTACTTCAGCGATTTTTCCGCTGCCCTGCGATACTGGCGCACCAGACGCGGCTTCAGCCAGCTACAGCTTTCGACGATCAGCGCGGTGTCGCAGCGCCATATCAGCTTTCTGGAAAGCGGGCGCTCGCAGCCGAGCAGGGAATTGATCATCAAGCTGGGTACGGTGCTGGAGGTTCCTTTGCGCCAGCGGAATATCATGCTGCTTGCAGCCGGATTTGCGCCGGCCTACCAAGAGCGCAAGCTGACTGACCCGGAGCTTTTTGCGGTGCACCAAGCATTGACCTTCATGCTGGATCAGCAGTCGCCTTACCCGGCGCTGGTGGTCGACCGCCTGTGGAATCTCCAGTTGGCCAACGCGCCTGCTGCCGGCATGATCAAGTGGCTGCTTGACTTGCCGGACGATGATGAAATTCCCGATAACGGCGCGGTCAACGTCATCAGGCTGATGCTCGATCCGGACGGCTTGCGCCCGCATCTCGCCAACTGGGAGGAAGTCTGCGCCGACGGCCTGCACTGGATCCAGCGCGAAGCAATGAGCGACGGGGCGGGCAGCGAAGCGACCAGGCTGCTGGCTGAACTGACGGCGCTGGCGTGCAATGAAATGCATGCCGAGCCGATCAATCTGGATCGACATGCCTTGCCCTTCATGCCCGTGCGGCTGCGCAAGGATGGCGTCGAGCTAAACCTGTTCACGACGATCGCCACGCTTGGCACTCCGCGCGACGTGACCGTGCATGAATTGCGCATCGAATCTTTTTTCCCCGCAGATGCGGCGACGGCGGAATGGTTTCAGGAACACGCCATGGCGCCTGTTGGCGCCGCTAAGGCTTTGTGAATTATCTGCTGGTTACGCTGGCCAGCGGCTTTATCCGCCGCTAGCCAACGCTGTCCTCAGCGCTTGATCTGAGCCAGGTCCCGCACCGCGCCGCGATCCGCCGAGGTCGCCAGCGCCGCATACGCCTGCAGCGCCTGCGATACATAACGCTCGCGCTTCACCGGCTGCCATGCCGCCTCGCCCCTGGCTTCCATGGCGGCGCGGCGCTTCGCCAGTTCCTCATCGCTGAGGCGCAGGTTGATGCGGCGGTTGGGAATATCGATATCGATCATGTCGCCTTCTTCCACCAGGCCGATGGCGCCGCCTTCGGCCGCTTCCGGCGAGGCATGGCCGATCACCAGGCCGGACGAACCGCCGGAGAAGCGGCCGTCGGTCAGCAGGGCGCAGTGCTTGCCCAGGCCCTTCGACTTGATGTACGAAGTCGGGTACAGCATTTCCTGCATGCCGGGGCCGCCCTTGGGGCCTTCGTAGCGGATGATGACGACGTCGCCGGCGTGCACGGTGTCGCCCAGGATGCCTTCGACGGCGGCGTCCTGGCTCTCGAACACGCGCGCCTTGCCGCTGAAGACCAGGATGCTTTCATCGACGCCGGCGGTCTTGACGATGCAACCCTTTTCGGCAAGGTTGCCGTACAGGACAGCCAGGCCGCCATCCTTCGAATAGGCATGCGCCAGGTCGCGGATGCAGCCGGTGCTGCGGTCGCTGTCGAGCGATTCAAAACGGTTTTCCTGCGAGAAGGCGACCTGGGTCGGCACGCCGCCCGGGGCGGCGCTGAACAGTTTGCGCACAGCCGGGTCGTCGCTGGACTTGATATCGTTGCGCTCGATGGCTTCGCCCAGCGTCTTGCTGTGGATGGTCGGCACCGAGGTGTCCAGCAGGCCGGCGCGGTTGAGCTCGCCGAGGATGCCCATGATGCCGCCGGCGCGGTGCACGTCTTCGATATGGTACTTGTCGGTCATCGGCGCCACCTTGCACAGGCACGGCACCTTGCGCGAGATGCGGTCGATGTCGGCCATGGTGAAGGGCACGCCGGCTTCATGAGCCGCCGCCAGCAGATGCAGCACGGTGTTGGTGGAGCCGCCCATGGAAACGTCGAGCGCCATGGCGTTTTCGAAGGTGGTCTTGGTGGCGATGCTGCGCGGCAGGATCGAGGCGTCGTCCTGTTCGTAATAGCGCTTGGCCAGGTCGACGATCAGGCGGCCGGCGCGCAGGAACAGCTCCTTGCGGTCGGCGTGAGTAGCCAGCGTGGTGCCGTTGCCCGGCAGAGACAGGCCCAGCGCTTCGGTTAGGCAGTTCATCGAATTGGCGGTAAACATGCCGGAGCAGGAGCCGCAGGTCGGACAGGCGGAACGCTCGATTTCGGCGACATCGGCGTCGCTGACATTGGTGTCGCCGGCCTGGATCATGGCGTCGACCAGGTCGAGCTTGATGATCTTCTTGGCGCCATCGACCACCTTCAATACCTTGCCGGCTTCCATCGGACCGCCGGAGACGAACACCACCGGAATATTCAGGCGGAAGGCGGCCATCAGCATGCCCGGCGTGATCTTGTCGCAGTTGGAGATGCACACCATGGCATCGGCGCAGTGCGCGTTGACCATGTATTCCACCGAGTCGGCGATCAGGTCGCGCGAGGGCAGGGAATACAGCATGCCGCCGTGCCCCATGGCGATGCCGTCGTCGACGGCGATGGTGTTGAATTCCTTGGCGATGCCGCCGGCTGCCTCGATCTCGCGCGCGACCAGCTGGCCCAGGTCCTTCAGGTGCACATGGCCCGGCACGAACTGCGTGAAGGAATTGACAACGGCGATGATCGGCTTGTCAAAGTCGCTATCCTTCATGCCGGTGGCGCGCCAGAGCGCGCGCGCGCCTGCCATGTTGCGGCCGTGGGTGGTGGTCCGGGAGCGATATTCAGGCATGATTGTCTTCCAAAAAATAAGTTGTGCGTAATGTGCCCTGCGCCAAAGTGAATGTCAAATTCGGCAAGTGCGCATTTTTTCCGGGGGTGCTGCGGCGGGCGGCGGAGGAAAACCCTACTGGGAAATCAGTCATTTTCCATGGTGCTTAGGGTATTTTAACGCTCAACGATGGCCTTTGCACCGGCGGTGCGGTTTGGCGAAAATTGCGCGTGTCATGGCGTCGCCCCGGCCTGCCGCACAAAGAAACGCGAGGGCGACTGCCCGAAGGTCTTGCGGAACATCGCGGAAAAGGCGGACTGGCTGGCATAGCCCAGCTCCGCCGCCACTTGCGCCATCGGCATGCCGCGCGCAATCAGGGCGGCGGCATGGGCCAGGCGCATCTGCCGGCGCCATTCGCCGAAGCTCATGCCCAGTTCCGACTGGAACAGCCGCGCCAGCGTGCGCTCGGATGCGCCGACACGTTGCGCGCCTTCGGCCAGCGTGGCTATGGCGGAGGGCGCATCGATCAGCAGCTTGCACAGGGCGCGCAGGCGCTTGTCGTCCGGCAGGGCTATGCGCATCGGCAGGGTTGCGGCATTGCCCAATTCATCCAGCAGCAGCGCCGACAGCAGCGTTTCGCGCCGGGAGCATGCTTCGACCTGCTCTAGGGCGACGATCACTTCCCGCAACAGCGCCGACACTTCGATCACCCGGCATTGTGGCTCGCTGAACGGTGCGGCGCCGGCATGGACGTACACGGCGCGCAGCTTCGCCCTTTCCAGGGTGATGACCTCGTGGACGGCGTCGGGCGGAATCCAGATCGCCCGCAGCGGCGGCACGATCCAGCTGCTGTCGGCCACCGTGACACGGATCACCCCTTCCAGCGCATAGGTGACCTGGCCCCAGGCGTGACGATGCGCGGCCAGCGTTTCCGATGCCTGCAAATTGCGTGCAACCATCCTGACGGGCTGACGGGCGCTTGGCGTGGTGTCTGGCAGGTGCAGACGGGTATGGGTGACAGGCTGGATGGACATGAAGCTGGGTCGCAACAGGGTTGGCAGTATTTCGATAAATATTGTCATGTTATCTGAAAACAGACGATCCGGTTTTGCCTACACTTGCTGCTTATTTTCATTAAGAGGGCAAACATGACTGCCGCTTCCGCTCCAACCCTGCGCCAGGACGCCCAGGTGATCGCCCTGGTCGGCGTTGCCCATGGCGTCTCGCATTTCTTCCATCTGATCCTGGCGCCGCTGTTTCCGTGGCTGAAATCGGCATTCAGCCTGTCCTATGCCGAACTGGGCCTGTTGATGACGGTATTTTTCGTGGTGTCGGGTATTGGCCAGGCAACGGCCGGCTTCGTGGTCGACCGTGTCGGCGCGCGCGCCGTGCTGTTCTCCGGCATGGCCCTGCTGGGCCTGTCGGCGCTGGCGCTGTCGGTGGCGCAGAATTATCCGATGCTGCTGGCCGGCTCGATGCTGGCAGGCCTGGGCAACAGCGTCTTCCATCCGGCGGATTTCACCTTGCTCAACAAGCGCGTTTCCAGCAACCGCCTCGGCCATGCCTTTTCAGTGCATGGCATTTCCGGCAACCTCGGCTGGGCGGCCGCGCCGGTTTTTCTGGCGGGGATTGCCGGCGTAGCCGGTTGGCGCACGGCGCTGGCGGCAGCCGCCATCGTGCCGTTCACCTGGCTGGCGGTGCTATTCGTCTTTCGCGGCCTCCTGCACACGGAGCATGGCCATGCCGGCGCCGGCAAGCAGGGTGGCGCGCCACAGCAGGAGGGCGGGGCGCTCGCCTTCATCCGCCTGCCGGCAGTATGGATGTGCTTCGCCTTCTTCTTCATTACCGCCATGGCGCTGGGCGGCATCCAGAGCTTTTCCGCCGCTGGCCTGCGCGACTTGTATGACATGTCGCTGGCCTCGGCCACGGCCGGCCAGACCGCTTACATGCTGGCGTCCGCCGCCGGCATGGTGTGGGGAGGCTTCCTGGCGGCGAAGGCGACTCGCCATGACCGCACGATCGCCCTGGCGTTCGCTTCGTCCGGGCTGTTCTCGCTATTGATTGCCGCGGCGCTGACGCCGGCCTGGATGGCGGTGCTGCTGATGGGCGCGGTCGGCTTCGGCGCCGGCGTCGCCGGTCCTTCGCGCGACTTGCTGATCCGCGCGGCGGCACCAAAGAATGCCACCGGGCGCGTCTATGGCGTAGTGTATTCCGGCCTGGATATCGGGCTGGCGACCGGGCCGCTGTTGTTCGGCGCGCTGATGGATGCGCACCAGCCGGCGCTGGTGTTCGTGCTGATCGGCGTGTTCCAGGTGCTGGCGATCCTGACGGCGATCAATGTCGGCGGGCGTACGGCAAGGCGCGTCGCCGCCGCCCAAGCAGCATAATCCGCACTGGCAGCGTCTCGCCACCCAAGCCGCCGGCGCGCCAGGCGGCTTTTTCATTTGGCTTCGGCTCGCTTACAATCGTGCATTGTCTATTCATTCATTGATCCACTCATCGGGGAGAAAACCATGACTTTTGCAACCTGCGATATCTGCGACGCTAACGAAGATAAACTGGCCGCCGGCACCCTGGCGGTATTGCCGCCGGTATTCCGGTCTTTCGGCAAGCGCGCCGCCTTTGCCGGTCAAGCGCGCACCCTCAAGGTGTTCGAGGATAACGTGCTGGTGCGCGCCGCCCTGGAAACCCCGGGCGAAGGGCACGTGCTGGTGGTCGATGGCGGCGGCAGCCTGCGCTGCGCGCTGGTCGGCGGCAATCTCGGCGTGCTGGCGGAGAAGAACGGCTGGGCCGGCATCGTTGTCAACGGCTGCATCCGCGATTCCGAGGAAATCAATGCCTGCGATATCGGCGTGCGCGCCCTGGCCACGCATCCGCAGCGCAGCATCCGCAAGGGCGTGGGTGAAAAGGATTTGCAGGTGTCGATCGCCGGCGTGGCGGTGCGTCCGGGCGACTGGATTTACGCCGATGCCGACGGCGTGCTGGTGTCGGCCGCCAAGCTCGGCTGAGCCTCAAGCGGCCTAGACGGCGTCGGACTGGGCTTCGGCTTCGAGGGCCGCGACGTCGATCCAGTAATCCCGTCCCTGGGTTTCCAGGCGCTTGATCTTGCCTTCCCTGAGGAAGGCATTGATGACGCGGCTGCCGGTTTCCACCGTCATGCCGAGGATCGAGCCGATATCTTCCAGCGTAAACAACACGGAATTCTCCGGATTGTCGTCATCGCGCATCTTCAGCAGCAGGCGGGCGATCCTGACGCGCGCCGAACCGTTCGCCAGTTCCGCGAACCACTGGTCGGCGTCGGCCAGCGCCGCGTGCCACTGCTGCAGCACCCTGCGGTGCAGCGTGGGCGATTCGCGGTCGAGCTTGTCCATCACGTCCAGCGGGATGCGGCAGGCCACGACAGGAGTGAGGGCGATCGCGTCATGCTCGTACTGCGGATGCAGCATGGCTTCCAGGCCGACTGTGTTGCCTGGCCTGAGCACGCGCACGATGCGCTGGGTGCCGTCGGCATTGATGCGGTTGAGCTTGACCATGCCGCTGCGGACCGAATAGATGCCGTTGACGTCATCCCCTTGCAGAAACAGCGGCGCTCCAGTCGGAAAACGCAAATCGTCAAAAGGGGCGTGGATCAGGTTCAGTTCATTGGCGGGAAGATCGCCAAACATGGCGCAATCGCCGCCGCATTCGCGACAGTCGGAGCGGCCGCGCCAGATTTTCGGAGGTGTCGGATTTCTCATGGAGCTTGCCAGAATGCGTCGCGGGCTGACAGGAGTATGCCAGCGCCTACCTGTATTGTAATTGTTTGTGACGCGCATTGTTGAAAAGGCTTGTTATTTTTCAGCAAGAACTGAAATCGGTATCCTGTCGCGAGCGTTTTTCCTGATTTTTCATAATCCGATATGGGCTTCCTGTATCGTGAAAAAAGATAATTCCGCTTCGCGATTATTGCTCTTTATTTTGGGAATTTTATTCCGCATTCCGAAATTAAAATCATAAGTAATTGAATTTAGAAGAAATAAATTTACTTATATGTCTTATATAAGACCTTGTTGCTCCGCAAGAAAAGGAATATGATTTCATCTATCAGGTTTTACCTTCCTCGTAACATCCGTTCAACTCAGGAGAATGACAATGGCAACTCGTGAACAGCAAATTGCGGCACTGAAAAAAGACTGGGCAGAAAATCCCCGCTGGAAAAGCGTCAAGCGTAACTACAGCGCCGAAGACGTCGTCCGTCTGCGCGGCAGCCTGCAGCCGGAGTACACCCTGGCTAAGAACGGTGCTGAAAAGCTGTGGGCCAAGGTCAACGGCGGCGCCAAGAAGGGCTACGTGAATGCCTTCGGCGCGATCACCGCCGGCCAAGCCATGCAACAAGCCAAAGCTGGTCTGGAAGCCGTGTACCTGTCTGGCTGGCAAGTCGCCGCCGACGGCAACACTTCCGAAACCATGTACCCGGATCAATCGCTGTACGCCTACGATTCCGTGCCGACCATGGTTCGCCGCATCAACAACACTTTCAAGCGCGCTGACGAAATCCAGTGGTCGCGTGGCGTCAACCCGGGCGACGAAGGTTTCGTCGACTACTTCCTGCCGATCGTCGCCGACGCTGAAGCCGGTTTCGGCGGCGTGCTGAACGCCTTCGAACTGATGAAGAACATGATCGCTGCTGGCGCTGCCGGCGTGCACTTCGAAGACCAGCTGGCTGCCGTGAAGAAGTGCGGCCACATGGGCGGTAAAGTTCTGGTGCCGACCCAGGAAGCCATCGAAAAGCTGACCGCTGCGCGTTTCGCTGCCGACGTCATGGGCGTGTCCACCATCGTTCTGGCCCGTACCGATGCTGAAGCTGCCAACCTGATCACTTCCGATCACGATGCCAACGACAAGCCGTTCCTGACCGGCGAGCGCACCCAGGAAGGCTTCTACCGCGTCAAGAACGGTCTGGAACAAGCCATCAGCCGCGGCGTTGCCTACGCACCGTTCGCTGACTTGGTCTGGTGCGAAACCGGTGTGCCGGATATCGGCTTCGCCCGCGAATTCGCCCAAGCCGTGCATGCTGCCTGCCCGGGCAAGCTGCTGTCGTATAACTGCTCGCCTTCCTTCAACTGGAAGAAGAACCTGGACGACAAGCAGATCGCTTCGTTCCAGGACGAGCTGTCGGCCCTCGGCTACAAGTACCAGTTCATCACCCTGGCTGGCATCCATATCAACTGGTTCAACACCTTCCAGTTCGCCCACGCTTACGCCCGCGGCGAAGGCATGAAGCACTACACCAACATGGTGCAGGAGCCGGAATTCGCCGCTCGCGAAAAGGGCTACACCTTCGTGTCGCACCAGCAGGAAGTCGGCGCCGGCTACTTCGACGACGTGACCACCGTGATCCAGGGCGGTTCGTCCTCCGTCAAGGCCCTGACCGGCTCGACCGAAGAAGAGCAGTTCCACTAATCCGGCCGCGGGCTCCTGCGGGAGCCCGGCAGCTCGGTTGGCAAGGCCGCACGGCACCCCCGTGCGGCTTTTTTATTGGCACGCGGGAGGCGACAGGGGCCCGTAGCTGTCATACTTCCGGCTTTCTCCTTCCTGATCCGGTTTTTCTTATGCTGAGTTATCGCCACGCCTTCCATGCAGGTAACCACGCCGATGTGCTCAAGCACATGGTGCTGATCCAGTTGCTGCGCTACCTGAACCAGAAAGATGCGCCCTACATGGTGATTGATACCCATGCCGGCGCCGGCGTGTATGCGCTCGACAGCACCCAGGCGGCCAAGAATGCCGAATTCGACACCGGCATTGCCCGCCTGTGGGATCGCGACGACTTGCCGGAAGCCGTGGCCGACTATGTCGGCCTGGTCAAGGGCATGAATCCGAGCGGCAAGATGCGTTATTACCCGGGCTCGCCTTATTGCGCCGAACAGGTGATGCGCGAGCAGGACCGCCTGCGCCTGTTCGAGCTGCACCCTAGCGAGGTGAAGGTCTTGCACGAGAATTTCCAGAAGCTCGAAGCCCATGCGGCAGCGCAGGGACAGCGCCCGACGGCGCGCGGCAAGCGCGTGCTGGTGCAGAAGGCGGATGGCTTCGATGGCTTGAAAGCCTTGCTGCCGCCGCCGTCGCGGCGCGGCCTGGTGCTGGTTGATCCGCCTTATGAGGTCAAGCAGGATTACCGGCGCGTGACCGCTACCCTGGCCGATGCCCTGAAGCGCTTCGCCACCGGCACCTACGCCGTCTGGTATCCGGTGCTGCAGAGAATGGAATCGCGCCAGCTGCCGGAACAGTTGAAACGCCTGCCTGGCAAGGATTGGCTGAACGTGAGCTTGTCCATCGGCGCGCCGGCGCCGGATGGCTTCGGCTTGCGCAGCAGCGGCATGTTTGTCATCAATCCGCCGTGGACGCTGGCGCCGCTGTTGCGCCAGGTGATGCCGTGGCTGGTCGAGGCATTGAAAGAGGATGATGGCGCACGCTTTACGCTGGAAACAGGGGAAGGAGCCCCTGCAAGCGCTGCGCCGCGAGGCCCCAATCGCAGAGGCTAGCTTTGACAGCTTTGATTTTTCAATATTTCCGGCTTCTTTATTTTTGCAATTTATACTAAAAGTATATAATCTTGCGAAACTATCTCCTGCGATGAAGGATTTGCAATTACAATAGAAAAAGTTCTGCGAGGAAACATTGTTCTCTGTGGTAATGTGCGTTAAGCCATTTAAATAAAGAAAATAAAGGCCGTTCTATCCCATGACTTCGGAGACGTCCCATTCCAATGCTGCAATCATGCAACATTCCAGGGAATTTTTTCTGGGACGCCAGCCTATCTTGAGCCGGGCTCAACAGCTGGTCGCTTATGAATTGCTGTTTCGCGGTGCGGCTTCGGGGCCGGCGTGCGTCATCGATGATGTCGCCGCTACCGCCACCGTGATGGCGCATGTATCCGAGTTGGGGCTAGAAAACGTGGTGGGCGATTCACTTGGCTTCGTTAACATCGATGCCACCGTGCTGATGAGCGACTTTATCGGCTTTCTGCCGCCCGACAAAGTGGTGTTGGAAATCCTGGAAACCGTCAAGGTCACGCCCCAAATTATCGAGCGCATCAAGGAACTGGGGCAGGCCGGCTACTGCTTTGCGCTGGACGATGTGGTGATACAGTCCGAAGATGTGCGCCAGTTGCTTCCCTGGGTGCAGTACATCAAGATCGATATCATGGGGATGCCATCCCATACGCTGCATGGCCTGGCCAGGCAGCTCAGACTGGAAGGCAAAAAGCTCTTGGCGGAAAAAGTTGAAACCCATGAGGAGTTCCAGACTTGCCTGGACCTGGGCTTTGATTATTTTCAGGGATATTACTTCGCCAGGCCGCTGGTGTTAAGCGGCAAAAAACTATCGCCCTCACAAATGGCGATCGTGCAATTGATGAGCCAGATTATCGCTGACGAAGATAGTACGGTGCTGGAACATACCATCAAGCGCGATGTTTCCCTTTCGCTCAATTTGATACGACTGGCCAATACCGCCGCCGTCGGCGCCGGACGGCATATTGAGTCCATCGGCCAGGCCTTGATGGTAGTGGGTCGCGTGCAATTACAGCGCTGGCTGCAAATCCTGTTGTATGCAGGTTCCAGCGATGGCGACGGCCTGAAGTCGCCCCTGCTGGGGCTGGCGACCACGCGCGGCAAGCTGCTGGAATTGATCACGCAAAAGCGCTATCCGGGCGAACGGAGCTTGAGCGAGAAATCCTTTACGGTCGGTATCATGTCCCTGATGGATGCGCTGTTCGGCCTGTCCATGGAGCAGGTGCTCGAGCACCTGATCGTCGCCCCCGAAGTCCGCGATGCCTTGCTGTTCCGGCGCGGTGAATTCGGTGACATGCTCAAGCTGGCCGAATATATCGAACGGCTCGAACAGGCCGGCCCGCTGGTGTCGCCGACCTTGCAGAAGGTCGGGCTGTCGGCGCAGGATCTGGCCGAAATACAGGTGCAGGCCTTCCGCTGGGCCAACAGCATTTCCGACGCCAGTTAGCAGTCTGCCCGGTTCCGCGGCACTATCACTATAATGGGCGGCATGAACAAGGCATTTGTCAAAGAAACCGATGGCGACGAGGACGAGCTGGGGGCGGCGCTGCCGCCGATCCCGCCTGGCGCCAAGAATTACATCACCCCTGCCGGTTATCGCCGCATCAAGAACGAGCTGCTGCAGCTGATCGATGTCGAGCGGCCTGAGGTCGTGCGCGTAGTGCACTGGGCGGCGTCCAACGGCGACCGCTCGGAGAATGGCGACTATATCTATGGCAAGCGACGCCTGCGCGAAATTGACCGCCGCATCCGCTTTCTGACCAAGCGCCTCGATCTGGCCGAGGTGGTCGATCCCGGCGTGCACCATGGCTCGGACCAGATATTTTTCGGCGCCACCGTCACTTACTGCAACCAGTCCGGCGACGAGCATACCGTGACCATCGTCGGCATCGACGAGCTCGATCCGCTGAACGGCAAGATCAGCTGGATTTCGCCGGTGGCGCGCGCGCTGACCAAGGCGCGCGAAGGGGACATGGTGACGCTGAATACGCCGGGCGGCATGGAAGAGCTGGAGATTCTGGAAGTTACTTACCCGATGCCGGAATAAATCTACGGCGGGGCAGCTCACGGCGAGGTGCTGGCCTGCGGATGGCGCGCCCGCTGTGCCAGGCGTTCAGCCGCGCTCGCGCATGATGCGTGCGACATGCGGGATGCGGCGGATATTGCGCAGCAGGCGCGCCAGGTGCACCCGGTCTTCCACCTGGATGGTGAATTTCAACTGGATGATCAGCTGATCCTTGTCACCGTCCATGGTGACATGGGTGATGTTGGCGTCGGACTCGCCGATTTCCGCGGCGATGCGCGCCAGCATGCCGCGCTCGTTCTTGACCAGCACCATGATGCGGCAATCGAAGCGGCGGTTCAGCTCCTGCCCCCAGGCCACGTCGATCCAGCGTTCCGGTTCCTTGGCGCGGCTGCGCTTGGCCTGGTCGCAATCGAGCGAGTGCACGATCAGGCCCTGGTCGCGTCGCAGCTGGCCCTGCAGGCCATCACCCGGAATCGGCAGACAGCAGGGCGCCAGCTGCACCGAACTTCCTTCGTTGCCAAAGATGACCACCGGGGCCGGCTTGTTCTGGCGGCTCTCTCTCTCGATATTCACGGTCGCCGCATTGGCCGCATCGCTTTCCACCAGGCCGAGGATGTGGCGCGCCACCAGCGCTGCCATGCGCTTGCCGACGCCGATGTCGGCGTACAGTTCTTCCATCGACTTGGCGCTGGACTCGTTCAGTATCCGCTCCACCAGCGGCGACGTCAGTTCCGGGTCGAGCTTCAGATTGAGCAGCGCCTGGTGCAGCAGGCGCCGGCCCAGTTCGGTCGATTCGGCCAGGTTGATGGTGCGCAGATGATGGCGGATCGCCGAGCGCGCCTTGCCGGTGCGGACAAAGGTCAGCCAGTTCGGGCTCGGGCGCGAAGTCGGCGAGGTGATGATCTCGACGATGTCGCCGTTGCGCAATTCGGAACGCAGTGGCGCCTGCTCGTGGTTGATCCTGACCGCGATGGCCTGGTCGCCGACATCGGTGTGGATGGTGTAGGCGAAGTCGAGCGCGGTGGCGCCGCGCGGCAACGCGATGATCTTCGACTTCGGCGTAAATACGTACACCGAATCCGGGAACAGGTCGACCTTGACGTGCTCGAGAAATTCGGCCGAGTCGCCGGTTTGCTTCTGGATATCCAGCAGCGACTGCAGCCAGGCATGGGTGCGCTGCTGCAGGTCGGTCAGGCTGTCGTCGCCGCTCTTGTAGAGCCAGTGCGCGGCCACGCCGGATTCCGCCACCCGATGCATGTCCTGGGTGCGGATCTGGAATTCGACCGGGGTTCCGTAGGGGCCGATCAGGGTGGTGTGCAGAGACTGGTAGCCGTTCAGCTTCGGAATCGCGATGTAGTCCTTGAACTTGCCCGGCATCGGCTTGTACAGCGCGTGCAGCGTGCCCAGCGCGACATAGCAGTTGGCGAAGCTGTCGACCACGATGCGGAAGCCGTAGACGTCCAGCACCTGCGAAAACGACAGGTGCTTGTTACGCATCTTGCGGTAGATGCCGTACAGGGTCTTTTCGCGGCCGTACACCTGGACCTCCAGGCCGGCCGCGGCCAGGGTAACCTTCACGGCTTCGAGAATCTTGCCGACCACTTCGCGGCGGTTGCCGCGCGCGGCTTTCACGGCCCTGGCAAGCGTGCGGTAGCGCAGCGGATGCAGGTGCGCGAACGACAGGTCCTGCAGTTCGCGGTAGATATTGTTCAGGCCCAGTCGGTGCGCGATCGGCACGTAGACTTCCATGGTTTCGCGGGCGATGCGGCGCTTCTTTTCCGGCGCCATCACGCCCAGCGTGCGCATGTTGTGCAGGCGGTCGGCCAGCTTGACGAGGATCACGCGGACGTCGCGCGCCATCGCCAGCAGCATCTTGCGGAAGTTTTCCGCCTGCGCCTCAACCTGGCTCTGAAATTCGATCTTGTCGAGCTTCGACAGGCCGTCCACCAGCGAGGCGACCTGGGCGCCGAAGCGCTCGATCAATTCCTCCTTCTTGACGTCCTGGTCTTCCATGACGTCGTGCAGCAGGGCGGCCATGATGGCTTGCGCATCGAGCTTCCAGTCGGCGCAGATTTCGGCGACGGCGATCGGATGCGAAATATAGGGTTCGCCGGACTTGCGCATCTGCCCGAGGTGCATCTCGTCGGAGAAGCGGTAGGCTTCCTTGACCTTTTTCAGGTCGGCAGGGCTCAGGTAGGCGGAAAGCTGGGCGGTGAGGTCGGTGATCGAGGCCACGCCGCTGGCTGCGGGAGTGGCATCGGCTGAAACAGTCGTGCCTGCGGAATTCGCGGCCGAACGTTTTGCCGCGGCGCGCTTGGCGGCGGCAGTGGTCGGCGTCGAATCGGCAGGCATCAGTTTCATGGCAGGGCTTCAGCCCATGATGAGAGACAGCGCGTGGCTGTCAGTTCTTCAGGTCGGCACCTTCTTCAACATTTCGATGCCGACTTTGCCGGCGGCGACTTCGCGCAGGGCCAGCACGGTGGGCTTGTCCTTGGCGTCGACTTTCGGGGTGTGGCCTTGCAGCAGCTGGCGCGCGCGATAGGTCGCGGCCAGGGTGAGCTGGAAGCGGTTGGGAATCTGCTTCAGGCAATCTTCAATGGTAATACGGGCCATGTGGTTTACTCCTGGATCGGGTTAGCTCAAGGTGGCGTGGATGCCCAGTTGGATGAACAGGGAAGCGTTGCGCGCCGCCTGTTGCGCGAAGCGGCAACGGGCCGCCTTGATAATTGCGGTCAACTCTGACAAAGCAGTTGCAAAGTCTTGATTAATAATAACATATTCAGACTCCGGCGCGTGCGCAATTTCCCCGCCGGCGGCGAGTATCCGGCGCGTAATGACTTGAGGTTCATCCTGGCCGCGCTTGTGCAGGCGTTCTTCCAGCGCCTGGATCGACGGCGGCAGGATAAAGATGCCGATCGCATGCGGAAACTGCCTTTTGATCTGCTGCGCCCCTTGCCAGTCGATTTCCAGCAGGATATCGGTGCCCGCCTTCATCTGCTCGATGATCTGGGTGCGCGAGGTGCCGTAGTAATTGCCATGGACTTCGGCCGATTCGAAAAATTCGCCGGCATCGCGTCTGGCGAGGAAATCCTCGGCCGAAGTGAAGAAATATTCGCGGCCATGCTGCTCGCCCGGACGCGGTTGGCGGGTGGTGTGGGAAATCGACAGCTTGATGGCCGGTTCGCGTTCCAGCAGGGCATTGACCAGGCTGGACTTGCCAGCGCCCGAGGGGGCAACGACCATGAACAGGCTGCCGGCGGTGGTGCTTGCTTGGGGCATGAGGATCCTTGAGTAATATTTTCCTAGAATAATCCTTGAACGCAATTATTCCAAGTTCTGCACCTGTTCGCGCATCTGGTCGATCAGCAGCTTCAGTTCCATGGAAGCATCGGCCAATTCCTTCAAGGCAGCCTTGGAGCCGAGCGTATTGGCTTCGCGGTTCAGTTCCTGCATCATGAAATCCAGGCGCTTGCCGACCGGGCCGCCTTTTTGCAGGATATGCCGGGTCTCTTCCAGGTGCGCCGCCAGCCGCGCCAGTTCTTCGGCGACATCGATACGGATGCCGTACAGCGTGACTTCCTGGCGCACGCGCTCCAGCGCTTCCTCGCGCGACAGCACGGACGCTGCCGGGGCGGATTCGGCGGCAAGGGCGAGCCCCAGGGCTTCCTGCATGCGCTCGAGCGCCTTTTGCTGGAATTGCGCGATGACTTGCGGCACCAGCGGGGTGATGCGCTGCACGATGGCCTGCATCGCGTCGACCCGCGCCAGAATGACATTCTGCATGGCGGCGCCTTCGCGGGCGCGAGTATCCATGAAGGCATCCAGTGCGGTGGCCAGCGCCGCCAGGATATCGGCTTGCAGCGCTTCCTGCGAAATCTGCGCTTCCTCGATCACGCCGGGCCAGCGCAACAGTTCATTGACGGTAAATTCCGCGGCGCCGGGAAATTGCAGGCGCACGCTCTCCTGCAGTTGCGCCAGTGTCGCCAGCACGGTCTGGTTGAGGGACTGCGCGCCGCCTTCCGTCTGGCGGCGGCCGAAGCTCAGGCGGCACTCCAGCTTGCCGCGGGCGACGCGGGCCATGATGGCTTCGCGCAACGCCGGTTCGACCGCGCGCAAGTCATCGTTGAGCTTGAATTGCAAGTCGAGAAAACGGGAATTGACGCTCTTGAGCTCGATGGTGACGGTGCCGGCGGCGGTTTCGCGGGTGGTGACCGCGTAACCGGTCATGCTGTGTGTGGTCAAAATGAAAACCTCGGTTCGTCTTTACAAAACAGTGATTTATCCACACAATCGAAGCAATTGTATGGAGACCAGGAAACTGGCCGCATCGGAATGCCGCCACCTGCTGCTGGCGTATTCCTGCTTATTTTATCGCTTTACCTCGGAGGCACTACTTGGCAGCCCAGAATAATGCTCCTTTGCCCGACGGACTGGAAATTGCCGGATATCGCATTGTAAAGAAGATTGCGTCGGGTGGCTTCAGTATTGTCTATCTTGCATATGATGAAGACGGCAATGCGGTGGCCATCAAGGAATATCTGCCCAGTTCGCTGGCATTGCGCGAACCCGGCGAACTGGTGCCGACCATTGCCGCGGAAAACCTGCCGATCTTCCGCATCGGCCTGAAATGCTTTTTCGAGGAAGGGCGCGCGCTGGCGCGCATCGCCCATCCGAACGTCGTCAGCGTGCTGAATTTTTTTCGCGCCAACGACACCGTCTACATGGTGATGGCCTACGAATCGGGCCGCTCGCTGCAGGAACACATTTTGCGCCGGCGCGACAAGGGCGAACGCCCGATCGTCTCGGAACGCTTCATCCGCAAGATGTTTTCGCACGTGATGATGGGCTTGCGCGAAGTACATACCAACAAACTGCTGCATCTCGACCTGAAGCCGGCCAACATCTATCTGCGCGTGGATGGCACGCCGATCCTGCTGGATTTCGGCGCGGCGCGTCAGACCCTGAAGACCGATCAGCCCAAGCTGTATCCGATGTACACGCCGGGCTTCGCTCCGCCGGAGCTGTATGAGAAAAACGGCAATCTCGGGCCCTGGACCGATATCTACAGCATCGGCGCCTCGATGTTCGCCTGCATGGTCGGCGCGCCGCCGCAGCCGGCCGACCAGCGCAAGGTATCCGACAAGATGGAAGGGCACCTGCGCAAGCTGGAAGGGATTTACTCGAGCGAATTGCTGGATGTGATCCGCTGGACTCTCAAGCTCGATCCGCTGGAACGCCCGCAAAGCGTGTTCGCGCTGCAGAAAGCCTTGCGCGAGCCGGTGCAGGAAAAGAAGGGCGGCGAAACCCTGCAAAACCTGTCGCGCAAGGTGCGCGGGCTGTTTAGCCGCTTTGGCAAGGATCGGGATCCGCTCAATACCATCCAGGACACCACGCAGTACCAATAAACGATGCGATTTTCCGTCTACCAAGAGAGCAACATCGGCGGCCGCAAGGTCAACCAGGACCGGATGGGCTACAGCTTTACCCGGGATGCCTTGCTGCTGGTGCTGGCCGATGGCATGGGCGGGCATATCCAGGGCGACGTGGCAGCGACGATCGCCCTGCAAACCATTGCCACGCTATTTCAGCGCAACGCCAATTCTTACGTGAAAAAGCCGGAGCGCTTCCTGGAAGAGAGCTTCTTTGCGGCGCATCGCGAGATTCATCGCTACCGCGCCATCAACAATCTGCCGGAAACGCCGCGCACCACCATCGTCGCCTGCCTGGTGCAGCACAATACCGCGACCTGGGCGCATTGCGGCGATTCGCGCCTGTACTGGATGCGCAATGGCCAGATACTCATGCGCACGCGCGACCATTCGCGCATCGAGACGCTGATCGCGCAAGGCAAGGTCGACGCTTCCGAGCGCGACACCCATCCGGAACGCAACAAGCTGTTCAATTGCCTCGGCGCGCCGAACATGCCGATCGTCGAAGTCTCGCGCAGCGCCAGCCTGCAACCGGGTGACGTGCTGCTGCTGTGCTCTGACGGCCTGTGGTCGATCCTGCCGGACCATCAGCTCGCGCATGTCCTGCAAAATAACACGATCGTGCGCGCCGTACCGCAACTGGTCAATTCCGCCGCGGCGATTGCCGGCAAGACCAGCGACAATGTCACCGCGCTGGCCATGATGTGGGAAGGCGGCGAGGATGGCATCGATGATCCGAACTCGATCACGACCAACGTGCTGCCGCTCGGCGCGGTCACCACCACCATCGAAGCGCCGCGCCACGCCGACCTGGAAAGCAGCGATCTCTACAACGACAACGATATCGAAAAAGCCATCGAGGAAATTCGCAAGGCGATCGAAAAGTCCTCGAAGGTCACCGGCAAGGGGTAAAGGCCGGCGCTGTACAATTCGGGCTTGCAAATTTGACCTGGCTCCGCCCGCAAGAATCTGATTAATCTACTCTGATCCTCTTTATGACAGCTGAAACCCGCCCCAGCGGCCGCGCCGCCGATGCCCTGCGCCCCGTGCGCCTGACCCGCGAATACACCAAGCATGCCGAAGGCTCGGTGCTGGTCGAATTCGGCGATACCAAGGTGATCTGCACCGCCAGCATCGAGGACAAGGTGCCGGGCTTCCTGAAAGGGAAGGGCCAGGGCTGGCTGACCGCCGAATACGGCATGCTGCCGCGTTCCACCCACAGCCGCATGGACCGCGAAGCCGCCAAGGGCAAGCAGTCCGGCCGCACCCAGGAAATCCAGCGCTTGATCGGCCGTTCGCTGCGCGCTGCCTTCGACCTGAATGCCTTCGGCGAGCGCACCCTGCACCTGGATTGCGACGTCATCCAGGCCGATGGCGGCACCCGCACTGCCTCGATCACCGGCGCCATGGTCGCCGCCTACGACGCCTTCGCCCATCTGGCCGAGCGCAAGTTGATTACCGCCATCCCGGTGAAGCACTTCGTCGCCGCGGTGTCGGTCGGCGTGTATCGCGGCGTGCCGGTGCTCGACCTGGATTACCTGGAGGATTCGGCTTGCGACACCGACATGAACGTGGTGATGACCGATGCCGGTCATTTCATCGAAGTGCAGGGCACCGCCGAGGGCGAGGCCTTCGACCGCGCCACCATGGACCAATTGCTTGACCTGGCGCAGGCTGGCATCGCCCGGCTGAACCGCCTGCAGAAAGATGTGCTGGGCCTGGCGGTGTGACGCCCGGGCGGCGTGATAGAATTATTTCATGTTCAACACGCGGCTTTCCAGACGAATCACTGCGGCGCTCGCCTGCATGGCGATCCTGCTGGCGGCGCTTGCGCCGTCGATTTCGCATGCCTTGTCAGATCCCGCCGAGCCGCGTTCGCTGTGGGCCGAGATCTGCTCTTCGGCCGGCCTGAAACTGGTCAAGCTGGAGTTGGGGGCGCCAAGCCCTGCCAGTCCGGCCCATGGCGAGCCGGCCAGCGCCTTCGATCATTGCCCGTTCTGTCTGGCGCACGGCGACATGCCGGCCTTGCCGCCATCCGCATCGCTGATGTTGCCTGCTTACCAGGGTAGCTTCCCGCTTCCCGAGCTGTTCTACCGCGCGCCGCGCCCGCTGTTCGTATGGGCCACCCCGCAATCGCGCGCGCCTCCTTTCCAATCCTGATCCTTGTCGTGAACCGCCGGCGCGCTTCCTGAAAGGATGCGCGTGCCTGTTCACGGCTTGACCGGAGTCTTGCCTTTGCTGTGAGCACGGCCGGCGATGCATGCCATCGTCCGTGCCTTGGCCCGCGCGCCGCATCGCTTCCGGTTTCCCGAAGTATCAAGGCGCTGCCTTGAATGGATCCGTTTTGATGAAAGAAGAATCACCATGAAAAAATTGATGCTGGGCGTGCTGATCGCCTGTTTTTCTCTTGCCTCTATTGCCGAAGTCGCCGTGAAAGATCCCTGGGTGCGCGCCACCGTCCCGCACCAGCAGGCCACCGGGGCCTTCATGCAGCTGACCGCCGACCAGGAGGCGCGTCTCGTGAAGGCAGAATCGCCGCTGGCCGAAGCTGTCGAAGTGCATGAAATGAAAATGGAGCACAACGTCATGAAAATGCGCGCCTTGCCCGAATTCGTGCTGCCGGCGCAAAAGACCGTGACGCTCCAGCCCGGCGGCCTGCACATCATGCTGACGGGGTTGAGGCGCCCTGTTACTGCTGGCGAGCTGGTGCCGCTGACGCTGGTTTTCGAAGGCAGGAATCGTCGGCATGAAACGCTCGAACTCAAGGTGCCGGCGCGCTCCTTGACCAGCAGCGCTTCTGGCCGCCACGGTAACTGAGTCCGGAGCTTCGGCCGGGCCGGGAGCAAGCGCTGATACCAGCCTGCTGTGCCTTCCTTGCCGCGGCCGAAGCTTTTCACGAAACGATCTGATCCAATTAAAACGATGTTGGAGCACACCATGCGCAACTGGCCGCAAGAAACGAAACAGGCGCTGCGGCTGCTGGCTGCGGCGCGCTACTTTCTTCCCGAATATCTCGATTGCCCGGCAGAACAAGAGCAGCAGTACCACGCCTGTTTGCGTCAGGGGGAATGCCAGGCCGCACTGGAAATTCTGGAGCAGATCGGCGGGCTTCATACCAGCCATGACAATGAGGCGCATTTCTGGAAAGAGCTTTTCTATGCCGCGCAGCAAATGGGTTTGCCTGAACATGCTGCGCGATGTCAGGAACAGCTCGCAATCATCGCCGAAATACAGCGGCTTCAAGGATGACGCCGGGGTGGCATGCTAGGGTTTTTCAGACTTTTTGCTGTGTTTGCAGGGGCATTCCTCGCCGACCTGTTGCAACCTGATGCAAATCAAGGCTTTGCAAGGCTGTCCTGAGAAAGAATGTCTTCAACGCAAGGTTTAGGCTTGTCCTAATAGAAAGGAAAAATAATGATGCTGGCGCAAAAAAACAGAAGCTTACCGCTGACTTCTCCCAGATTACTGGTTGTCATCATTGCGCAGCTTTTTATCAGCAATGTCTACGCACAGGACGTCGCTAACGAGAGCACCCTGGCGCCGGTCATGGTGTCCGGCAGCCGCGCGCCGCTGGATCCGAATCTGCCGACTACCACGGCCAGCAAGACTGTCGAACAGGCGCGCGAACAGAACTTCGTCAATGTCGAGGATGCGCTGAAGTACGTGCCGGCCATGACCATCCGCAAGCGCTACGCCGGCGACCGCAATTCGCTGATCGGCGGGCGCTCCTTCAGTGAATTGCAGCCGCAGCGCGGACTGGTGTATGCCGATGGCTATCTGCTGTCGCAATTCCTCGGCCAGTTCAATGCGCCACGCTGGAACATGGTGGCGCCCGAGGAGCTGGAACGCGTCGATGTCCTGTATGGGCCGTTTTCCGCGCTGTATCCGGGTAATTCGATCGGCACCACGGTGGTCATGACGACCAGGACGCCAGAGAAGTTCGAAGGCTCGGCTCGGGTGCAGTATTTTTCGCAAAAACTCGACGATGCCGGCATTTCCGACACGTACCAGGGGCATCAGCAAAGCGCCTGGCTGGGCAACAAGGTCGGCGCCTGGAACTACAGCATCGGTGTGAACCGGCTGCAAAACAAGAGCCAGCCGATGCAATATGTGACGCTGGCGACGCCGTCGACTTCGCTGGCAGCGGCCACCCCGGTGACCGGCGCGGTGGCCGGCGTCGATCCGACCGGCAGGCCTTTATATTTCGCCGGGGCGAGGGGCAACAGTGGCGTGGAAGATAGCACGCAGGAACAATTCAAGCTGAAGCTCGGCTACGATTTTTCGACGACGCTGTATGGCGAGGTGCTGTACACCTACTGGCACAACGAAGCCGAGCGCCGGGGCGCCAGCCTGCTGCGCGATGCCGCCGGCAATCCGGTGTACTCGGGCCTGGTGTCGATCGGCGGCGTGCGCTACAACGTGCCGGCCACTGCCTTCGCGCCGCAAAACGGCGAGGAATCGCACGGCATGTGGGGCCTGAAGCTGGCCAGCAAGAACAGGAAAGGCTGGAACGCCTCGGCGGTGGCGACCATTTACGACATTACCACCGATCTGACGCGTACTGCTATTACCGCGCCGCCGGCCGCGCTGAGCGGCGGCGCCGGTGAGGTTGCCGATAACAGCGGCACCGGCTGGAAGACGCTCGACCTGCAGGCCACTTATACCCCGGACAAGGGCGAGGCGCATGCGCTGGCGCTGGGATATCACAACAATCGCTACAATCTGGAAAACCGCACCTTCAATACCGCCGACTGGCTCAACGGTGCGCCCGGCGCGCTGGCATCCGGCTTCTTCGGCAAGACCAACGTACAGGCGCTGTTTGTACAAGATACCTGGAAGATGTCGCCGCAATGGAGCATGACCACCGGCTTGCGCTACGAAGAATGGGAAGCTTCCGATGGACGCCGGCAGGGAGCGGCGACGACGGCGTACTATTCCGACCGCCGCGAATCGGCCTGGTCGCCGAAGCTGTCAGTGTCATGGTTGCCGGATGACGCCTGGCTGCTCAAGGCTTCGGTCGGCAAGGGCGTGCGCTTCCCCACGGTATCTGAATTGTTTCAGAGTTCATCCAATACTGGTATCGTCAACAGCAACCCCAACCTGAAGCCCGAACGCTCCCTCGCCAAGGAGCTGAGCGCCGAGCGCGAATTTACCCTGGGGGACACCAGCGGCAACCTGCGCGTGTCGGCGTTCGAGGACGATGTGCGCGACACCATCATCAGCCAGACCAACATCCTGGTGTTCCCGAACGTTACCAACATCCAGAATGTCGACCGCGTGCGCACCCGCGGCATCGAACTGCAGGCCAGCGCCAATGATTTGCTGGTCAGGGGCTTCGACCTTTCCGGCAGCCTGACGCTGTCGCGTTCGCGCATCCTGGAAAACACCAACAACCCGGCACTGGTCGGCAAGGATTGGGTGCGGGTGCCGCGTGTGCGCGCCAACCTGCTNNCCTGGATAACAGCGACGTGATCGGCAATACTTTCGGCGCCGTGTCATCCTATACGGTCTGGGATGCCAAGGCGCGTTACCGGATCAGCAAGCATGTCGATGCCTCCCTCGGCATCGATAACCTGGCCGGCAAGCGCTATTACGTATTCCATCCGTATCCGGGACGTACCTTCGTGGGAGAGCTTCATGCAAGTTTCTAAGACGATTCCGCGCAGCTGGAAGCTTGCGCGCATCCTTGCCTGTGCCGCTACCTTATCCTGCGGCCTGCTGTCGCTGGCAATGATGCCCGCGCATGCCCAGAGCGCCGCGCGCCATCAGAGCGCGAAGAAGGTCGAACTGGGTACCGGCGCAGCAGTCGACGCGCGCGGGAACTTTTGGATCGTGACCAAGGAGGTGGAGGGAGCCGACCAGTATGTAGTGTTGCAAGGCTCGTCCGACGGTGGTCGCACCTGGACGGCGCCGCGTCGCATCCAGCGCGAGCCGGAAGCGGTGTCGGCCGAGGGCGAGAACCGGCCGAAGCTGGCGTTCGGGCCGCAAGGCGAGATGTATATCACCTATACCAAGCCGCTGGCCAAGCCCTATACCGGCGAAATCCGCTTCATCCGTTCGCTCGATGGCGGCAAGACCTTCACGCCGCCACGCACGGTGCATGCCAACCGCGACCTGATCACGCATCGCTTCGAATCGATGATCGTCGACGGCAGCGGGCGCATCTACATCGCCTGGATCGACAAGCGCGACCTCGAGGCGGCGACCGCCCGCAAGGAAAAGTATGCCGGTGCAGCGGTGTATTACGCCGTGTCGGAAGATGGCGGCAACAGTTTCAAGGGCGATTACAAGCTCGCCGACCATAGCTGCGAATGCTGCCGCATCGCCCTGGCGCTGCAACCGGATGGCCGGCCGGCGGCGCTGTGGCGGCATGTGTTCGAGCCGAACGTGCGCGACCATGCAATCGCCGTGCTGGCGCCGGACGGCAAGGCCAGCGCACCGGTGCGCGCGACTTTCGACGACTGGCGCATCGATGCCTGTCCGCATCATGGCCCGTCGCTGGACTATGCCGATGATGGCACCCGCCACCAGGTATGGTTCAACATGCGCGGCGAGGAGGGCGGCGTGTATTATGCAGCCGTGAGCCCGGCCGGCAGCATGGGCGAAGCGGTGCGCCTCGGCTCGGCGCAGGCCGCGCATGGCGATGTCGCCGTCGATGGCAAGAATATTGCAGTCGCCTGGAAGCAGTTCGATGGCAAGGGTACCGCCGTTCTCAGCCGGATTTCCAGCGATGGCGGGCTGACCTGGCGCGAACAGGAGCTTGCGCGCACGGCGCAGGGGTCCGACCAGCCCCGTCTGCTGAAAACCCCGGGCGGCATCACGTTGGCCTGGCGCACCCAGCAGGATGGCATGCGCATCGTGCCGGTCATGCCGGCCAGGCTGGAAAAAGCGGAGAAATGAACATGCTTGCAATCCGTACAATTGGTAAAAAAATTGCCGGCGTCTTGGGCATGGCCGTTTGCCTGATGGCCGCGCTGGCCGCGTCTCCGTCTGCCCACGCTGCTCCGCCTGTCCAGACTGCGCCTGCCCTGCAGGCTTTTGAGCCGGACAGCCTGGAACGTCTTGTCGCTCGGCAGCAAGGCAAACCCTTCGTCCTCGTGCTGTGGTCGCTGGATTGCGTTTATTGCCACGCCAGCATGAAGACGCTCATGGAGGAAAAAAAGAAACACAAGAACTTGCGTATCGTGACGCTGTCCACCGATCCCGCTTCCGATCCCGAACTGGCGACCATGATGCGCAAGCGTCTGGCGCCGCTCGGCTTGTCGGCCAATGCCTGGGCCTTCGGCGAAGCACCTGCCGAGCAATTGCGTTATATGATAGATCCCCAATGGCATGGAGAAAAACCGCGCAGCTACTGGTATGATGCGCGCGGCAAGCGGGTCGCCTATTCCGGCGTCATCACGGCGGCTACCATCGAGCGGTTTGCCGGCAACTGGTAAATTGCCCCCGGATGGATGCCGACGCATCGGTGCGCCGGCCGACTCTGCTTTTTTCAGCCGTCATGATCAATCCGCATAGAGTCATCCATGAGTAAAACCATCGTTCTCGCTTCCAACAATGCCGGCAAGCTGAAGGAATTCGCCCAGCTGCTGAGGCCGCTCGGTTTCGACCTCAAGCCGCAGGGCGAATTCAAGGTTCCCGAAGCCGAGGAACCGCACCAGACCTTTGTCGAAAACGCCCTGGCCAAGGCGCGCCATGCTTCCCGCCTGACCGGCTTGCCGGCGCTGGCCGACGATTCCGGCATCTGCGCGCAAGCCTTGCAGGGCGCTCCTGGCGTCTGGTCGGCACGCTATGCCGGCGAGCCGAAGTCGGACCAGCGCAACAACGAGAAACTGGTGGCCGAACTGGCCAAGCACGGCGACAAGCGCGCCTATTACTATTGCGTGCTGGTGTTCGTGCGCCATGCCGACGATCCGCAGCCGGTCATCGCCGAAGGCCGCTGGGATGGCGAAGTGGTTGCCGCGCCGCGCGGCGAAGGCGGCTTCGGCTACGATCCGTATTTCCTGTTGCCCGCACTGGGTAAGACTGTGGCGGAACTCTCCGCCGAAGAAAAGAACCGCCTGTCGCACCGCGGCCAGGCCTTGTGCCTGCTGGTGGAAAAACTGCGATGATTCCGATCAAGCCAGTTGGCCCGGGTACTGCGCCGGGCGCCCCGATGGCACCGGCTGCAACAACGGTTGCGGCCTCGCCGGATGCGCACGTAGCTTCGGCCGCGCAAGCCGCCAATGCCTATCTGAAGCCCGGCATCCTGAACCTGCAAAGCCTGCCGCCGCTGTCGCTGTACGTGCATTTTCCCTGGTGCGTGCGCAAGTGCCCGTATTGCGATTTCAATTCGCACGAAGCGCAGGGCGGTTTTCCCGAACAGGAATACCTGGATGCCTTGCGCGCCGACCTTGAAGGCGCCTTGCCGCTGGTGTGGGGACGGCGCATTCACACCGTCTTCATCGGCGGCGGCACGCCCAGCCTGCTGTCGGCGGCAGGCATCGACCGCCTGCTGTCGGATATCCGCACGCTGCTGCCGCTCGACGGCCGCGCGGAAATCACCATGGAAGCCAATCCCGGCACTTTCGAAGCGGAGAAGTTCAAGGCTTACCGCGACAGCGGCATCAACCGCCTGTCGATCGGCATCCAGAGCTTCAACTCGCGCCATCTCGAAGCGCTGGGCCGTATTCACGACGGCGACCAGGCAAGAAGGGCGGTGGAGATCGCCCAGGCCAGCTTCGATAATTTCAACCTCGACCTGATGTATGCGCTTCCCGGGCAAAGCATCGAGGAAGCGCGCGCCGACCTGGCCGCCGCCATCGATTGCGCGCCGCCGCACCTGTCGCTGTACCATCTGACGCTGGAGCCAAACACCTATTTCGCCAAATTCCCGCCGGCGCTGCCCGACGACGATGCCAGCGCCGAGATGCAAGACATGATCGAGGAAGCGACCGCCGCCGCCGGCTATACTCATTACGAAGTGTCGGCCTATGCCCAGGCCGGCCGGCAGTCGCGCCACAACCTGAATTACTGGGAATTCGGCGATTATCTCGGCATCGGCGCCGGCGCCCATTCCAAGCTGTCCTTCCCGCACCGCATCATGCGCCAGGCGCGTTACAAGCAGCCCAAGGCCTACATGCAGCAGGTCGCGGCCGGCAATCCAGTGCAGGAGGAAAGGGAAATCGGCCGCGGTGAACTGGGCTTCGAATTCATGCTGAATGCGCTGCGCCTGCGCGACGGTTTTGAAGTCAACCTGTTTGCCGAGCGCACCGGGCTGACCATCAATGCCATCGAGGCCGAATTGAATGCGGCCGAGGCCAAGGGCTTGTTGTACCGTGATTACCGGATCATCAAGCCAACCGTTCTGGGGCAGCGTTTCCTGAATGATCTTCAGGAAATGTTTCTCGTAGATCAGTAAAATCTTGCCGCACCCGGAAGCTGCTTGGGTATAATGGTGCCCCCGAAGGAAGCGTGGCCGAGCGGTTTAAGGCACCGGTCTTGAAAACCGGCGAGGGTTTGCGCCCTCCGTGAGTTCGAATCTCACCGCTTCCGCCAATTCTTGGGTAAATCAAAAGTTACGGCACTTGTGCCCTTAAGCATAAAGTGACCATCTGGACAGCTTATGCTTTATTTCCCGATGGGCCACATTTTGCTTTATTGGGAAAATGTGGTAAGCAATGCAAGTGTTATTCATCAAAAGTTTTCAGACGTAAAAAAACCGGCCGCAAGGGCCGGTTTTTTTTATGCGCTATCCAGTTCAGTGTTCAGGTGTTTTTGGTCAATTGCTTGTCTGAGCGTGACCTTGGGCGGGTTCGTCGGTAGCCATTGCTTCTTCCACCAGTCCCGGATTGTGAAGATGTGTCTGCACGTCCTTGAGCACGTTTAATAAATGTGCCATCGGTGCCAGAATTTCGGCAGGTATCCATGCTGCAATTTCCCGGCGTGTTACCGCTTTTCCTTCTGCCCAGATTTCAAGACAGGCCGCCTCCAAATAAGGCCATGTCTTGACGACTGAAGCTTCCTGGCGTCGCCGCAAATACGCTTTCCAGCGCTCACCGAGTTGGCGCGTCGTGCGGTTTGCCCGCAAATATAATTGGCGCGCTTCCACATCAAGACGGCGGGCAGCTTCCAGCACGCTGATGGGGGTGGGTAACGCCAAAAATGCCTGGAGCTGCATTTCGATGGCTTCCCAGTCCAATTTGCGCGGAGTGTAAAGCCTGGTGGATAGAATCGGCCTCCGTATTCGACCATCAAGGCTTTGGGTTGGGGCCCCCGATTGCACCTATGACACTGGCTGCGGGAAGTCGGCAGGCACTTGGGCAAATTTGGTTTCGTTATTGTTCGGTGTTGATGTTGCTTGTTTGTCATTATTCGTTGCACCACCTCCTTGATCTCGCAACACTGTATAAATACATAGTAGCTTAGGCTCGGGAGCAGCCTAGTATCTGCGCATCTGCCTTAGCGATTAAATAGCTTAATAAATCAGTTATTACATATTCTTAACAACCGTTTTAAAAAATCTCAAATGATTTATTTTTTCGCAAAAAATTAGTGACTATTCTGTATTTATTCTGTATCGATCTGGCTCTAATCTAGGTTTGCAATATAAATAGACATGTTTGCAAATTGCAAACTGATCGGCTGTCTGTTTTCTCCATTGCCTGATCATGCAAAGAATCATGTTCTACCTTTTATTTAGAGTAGTGCTATGAGCTACTTAGATAAAATCGACAACAAAGATAGAGAAGATGCAAGAATTCGCCGCAAAATATTGTGGCTGTTTTTGTTGTTGGTTTTAGCTATAGGGATTACTTCAGGTATTTACGTAGGAGGGTCCCGTACATGGGATGGTTTATCAGGTTCAGTTATAAAGGAACCTGGGCCACCGTCCGTGCCATCACAGGAAGAGCCGACCTCACAACCTGAGGCGTCTGACAACACTCAATCAAAAGATGTGCCAGAAAATGAAGAAATGGGAGATGCCGACTCTGTCTCAAAGGAAATTGAGCTCTGGAAGCTGGTTTCCAGTAGCAACCAGACTGTCGACTACGAAAATTATCTACAGAAATATCCGAATGGACGCTATGCCGCCATTGCCAAGCTCCGAGTCGAGCGGTTACAGGCCGTAGCGAAAACCGCGCAAGCATCTCCAGAATCGGCCAATGCCTCGGCCAGCAAGCCGCAGTCCGCCACCCCATTGCCCCGAATTGAGTTAGAAGAAGCCGCTTGGTCGAAGGCCCGCACAATCAATAGCCCCGCTGCCTATCAAGAATACCTGCATGAGTATCCTAAAGGTAGTTATGCGGCATTGGCACTAGAACGTATAGCAAGCATGTCAATAGCGTCTGCTTCGCAGGTGCCGCGTATAGCAGAATCGACCCCGCTCGCTACAACGACTACTACTCGTCCAGCAACGGATAATTCAGTAGAAAATAGGCCGACTACTAGTCCTAATTCAGCATCTCCAGTTAGCCCCAGTATAAATCAGACAGATGTTCGTTATGTCACACAGGGCTTTGCAAAGCTAGACTTGTTGCCGACTGGTAGTGCTGCAGTTAGTGCCCCAGAAAATGTACGATTAGGAGATTCCTTTATTGTCTATCTGCGAGTATCTCCAGGTGACGTTGCTTCATTGAAGAGAAGCTTAGAAGAAGATCTAAAAGATGATCTTCCAGAGAATATAGTGGGGGCCACCAAGCCCGGAGTCACGCTTTCCAAATATATGGAGGCGCATCTTGAAGGAAATGGTTTTTCAGTTAAGCCTTTAGTCAATGAAAAACAGGTGGTTAGTTCTACTGGAGCAACAACTTGGCAATGGGAAGTTACTTCAAGCATGTTTGGAACACGAACGCTGAACTTTTCGCTTTCATGTTACATACCCTTAAGAAACAACGAAGAACCACATGGATGCTATTTCTACCCCCTAAAGGTGAAAGTCGCGGTTAGCCCATGGCCACTTCTCCAAGAACACTGGAAATGGATAATAACTTCCATACTGATTCCCTTGATTGCAGGAATTTGGATTCTCTATAAGCATTTCAAAACTTCTCAAAATACAAAGCCAAATTTGGCTAACAAAGTGCGTGAACGAATGATTAGACGAAAATTTAATGAATCAAAATGAGTTTCATTAGAGTATGCGGTTAATTCAATGAATTGCCCATTCGCATGAGTCCGACAACCGCTTATTAATTGGCAAGCTGTGTGGTTAGCGTGGAAACTGAGGTTCAGGCAATGTCCCGTATCCTTAGACGTCAAAGTTCGTCTTTAGCATAGCCTGCTGCTGGCGACGGATACCCCTGCTGGAATACGCTGCTGGAAAAATCGGATTTGCCATGGCAGAGGCAAGGAGGCGGCAGGTTCCGGCTCTTTAAAAAGTGTCAGGTTCAGTGGCTCGGAAAAAACGGATAACGGTGAAAGTGTAGTTCTGATAACTGTGTGCGCATACAGTATAAGCTGTCAATTCCATTCTTGAAATATCGAGATGTCAAGCTGTTGCTTAACTTATTGTTAACCAACGCCTTAAATTTTGCGTGCGCTTGAACAATCGCAAGCGTAAGTGAATCTTCGAACACGTTACAAACATATGGATAACAATTAGTTACAAGCTTTGGGGCCAGTTAGGCTGATAGAAGGAAATTGCCATGAGGACTAACGAACGGGCTAATGGAGACTTCCACAAAAAGTCCTCAAAAAGTACAAAGCGTGTCTTAGATGCTCGCCCGGATACTATGGATTTTCGGGATTTAATGTTTATCCCGACATTAGTATATGTTCCTGAGAAGAAGCCGCTGGAAGAATACTTGGCCCATAACGTGTCTATATTGAATCAAGGCACTGAGGGTGCTTGTACCGGGTTTGGCCTTGCCACTGTAGCTAATTATCTTCTTGGAAGCAGAATTGGCCAAACTGATGAACTTACGTCTGTTAGCCCACGTATGTTCTATAGCATGGCACGACGCTACGACGAATGGCCTGGTGAGGATTATTCAGGATCAAGTGCCCGGGGAGCCATGAAAGGGTGGAACAAACATGGCGTCTGCACAGAGGCAGAGTGGCCTTACCGCCTTGCCGGCGGATCTGATGGGGGCCTTAATGACGCGCGTATAAAGGCAGCACGACGTCATCCTTTAGGCGCCTATTTCAGGGTCAATCATAAAGACATTATTGCGATGCACGCTGCCATTGCGGAAGTAGGTATTCTCTATGCTACCTCCATGGTTCACGAGGGGTGGAACAGTGTCGGCAGCGATGGAATTATCAACCAATCAGACATCATTACAGGAGGCCATGCGTTTGCCATCGTTGGATACACCGAGATGGGGTTTTGGGTGCAAAATTCCTGGGGCGATGACTGGGGACATCACGGAATGTGCCTCATTAGCTACGATGACTGGTTAGCAAACGGCACAGACGTTTGGGTCGCCAGACTTGGTGTACCAATTCAATTGCGTGACCCGGCATCATTTGCCATCGCTCATGCGGCTTCTTCTGGTCGTTCGGATTCTTATGCCTACGGTCAATTACGCCCCCATATTATTAGTCTCGGCAACGACGGCAAACTGCAGGCAGGCGGCGACTATGGCACTACGCCGGAAGACTTACGTCGTACCTTTGATAAAGATCTCCCTAATTTAATTGATGAAGGAAAGATAAGGCACCTTGTCTTGTTCGCACATGGCGGTCTTGTTGCCGAAGAGGATGCAGTCCAGCGCATCTCGGAATACCGTACCGCTCTTCTTGACGCAGGAGTATTTCCGCTTGCCTTTATTTGGCGCTCTGACTATTGGACGACGCTTAAAAACGTGCTGGGGGAGGCGTTCCGGAAAACGCGGCCAGAAGGGCTTCTTGATGGCGCTAAAGATTTCATGCTTGACCGTGTGGACGACATGCTAGAACCGCTGGCACGCACCATGACCGGAAAGCTGCTCTGGGACGAGATGAAAGAAAATGCACTTGCGGCCAGCGAAATAGGCGGTGGAGCTGCAAGCGTAGCAGAGTATATACAGAAGTTGAAAAAACGCTATGGAGATAAGTTGGGACTCCATCTTGTTGGCCACAGCGCCGGCTCGATTTTGCACGCCCCACTCGTACAATTGCTCGCAACTAAAGGGAAAATCCAATCAGGGCCAGCCAAGGGGCGTACTGGGATAGGTGCGAAGATTGAAACCTGTACGCTTTGGGCGCCAGCCTGTACGCTGGATTTGTTTGATGCCACGTATCTGGACCTGATTAAAGAGAATGCAATCAAGCAGTTCACATTATTCACACTCTCCGATAAAGCAGAACGTGACGACAATTGTGCGAAGCTTTATAACAAGAGCCTACTCTATCTTGTGTCGCATGCCTTCGAAAAACAGCAGCGGATTCCACTGTTCCGTGAAGGCGAAGCAATTCTCGGTATGGAACGCCACATTACACAACACCAAAGCTGGAATGAGTTATTGAAATTAAAGCGTGTTGAGTGGGTTGTCTCACCAAACAATGAACCTAAAGGATCTCCTAAAGCCTCAAATAGTTGGCATCATGGTGATTTTGATAAGGATCTTCACACCGTCTTGGCGACATTTGCTCACATTACTGTTGCTGATGGAGCTAATGCGGCTCAATCATCAAAATCGAAGATGTCATCCAGAAAGGTGGCATCACGTCGAACAAAGCTAAAATTCGCCGAAACGCCAGGAAGCATGATTGCGCGGCGTAAGGAGTTAGACCGGCAAAGCACTGGTCGGTAGCAGGCTTGGCTGGAGTTCATACGCCCCATGAACGAATACCTGAAGATTGCTCGTTCTCAGATACCGCGTTATTTCATGGATCTGTTGGAATTGACGTTGGGGCCAAAGAAGTTCCTAGTGAATCGACCAGTCTTTTACAGACAGTTTGTTGCCTCAGAAAAGTATTGCCGTTCGTAGTTTACTGGAGAAAGGTTCAGACCGGCAGAGCCAATACCTGGCGTCCATAAATATCCCTCATTTTCATACGATTTTCATGATTAAGACCAGTCAGCATCCTTTACCTGCTTCAGCTGTTACTCCGGAATTGCGGGCCGATATCCTGGGGCAATTCCGCCTGCCTCGGCATAGCGTTCATGGACCTGGGCATTGGGCACGCGTCCGCTTTAACGGTTTACTGCTTACTCAAGCGAGCGGGGCAGACTGGCAGGTAGTGGAACTGTTCGCTTTTATTCATGATAGCCAGCGTTATGACGATGGATTTGACAGGGGCCATGGCCCACGTGCAGCCGACTATGCGCTGCAGAACTGCGGAAAGCTGTTCCAACTGAGTGACTCGCAGCTGGAAAAACTAGTGCAGGCGTGTATGGGGCATACTCATGAACATTTGGTGTCATGCCCGACAGTACAGACATGTTGGGATGCTGATAGGCTTGATCTGGCTCGGGTTGGTATTACCCCAGACCCTTATTATCTCGGCACAGACTTGGCAAAGGACCCGCAAATGATTGCACAGGCCATTGCAAGGAGCCGGGGGCAGCCATCAAAATCACCGAATTTTATCGCTGGTTGGGAATAGTATTGTCGAGAGCAGACTGGTTTTATACCAGAAGCAGGTCGGCCATCATCATTGATGCCGCGGGATCGTTTGGGCTGACTGAAAATCCGAAGTGGACGCTTGAGGCGGCCAGCCTCAGGCCAGGAATATGATAGGACCACTCTCATCGGGAGAGTGACGGCCAAGCACCCTATGAAGAACTGCTCAGGGTGTCGACACCGCAAGTCCAAGCCGAGAGAATAGCTTGCCTTTGTGACCGCAAAATGACGCAAATCAAAGTTTCTGGTCAGTTGCTTGCCTTGGTCGATTCCCTATCGTGCTATTCATAGCGAATTCAGAAAGCGGCTGATCACTTCCGCGAGATTCTCCAATGGCAGCGGGCCGTTCGAAAACTGATGCCGCTCGCGTCTCCCTGCGTGCTCGACATCAAACCCGTATGCATCGATGCCAAGTATTCGCATGCCATTGGGAAGGGCTGGAGTCACGGCCCGGTAAACCTCTACCTCGTCGGCTAAGGGAAGTATCGCGGCGTTCTGCCAGTCGGCTTGTTCAACCCACCCCATCTCGCCGAATCCTGCGATATATCTTGCACGCAGGGGCTCCAGCCTGAAAAAGGAAAAATCGCCCAGTTCCAGGTACAGCTTTGCATCGGGCTGGTAGCGCAGGTATCGGGCGACCAGCTCATCCTGCGCCTCAAATGGTCGTGCCTCGCCCAGAATGGATAATCGCGCGCCTTTCAAGACGTTTGGCGTGCCAGGTTCCGCTACCAGAAAACTTGCCCGGGCGTCCGCCAGGAGATTTTTGGTGTGCTCTGCCAAGGCGCTTATCAAAAACAGCAGGCAGTGGCGTTCATCGAGCGCGAATGGCAGCGCCGTGGCAAATGGATAGCCGGCAAGCTGCAGGGACTGGGTGGCCAGGACCCCGGCAGATGCCTGGTGCAATAGATGGATGGCGCTACTGGAAGTGATTTGCATAAATGGCGAATACCGAAAATTCAGGGTTGCATGATGGCGTTATTTAGTTCACTGGGCATAAAGTATCTTGAACAGAGAGTGCTTCAACTTATACGCATCAAGGAAACTGCAAGTGTCGCCGTTGGATTCTTGCAATTCTTTGTATTCTGAATGATACTGTATAAAAACACAGTAATGCAAAGAAAAAATGCCGTCCCAATCCCCTGTGCCGCTGCTGGCCAACCCTCTCGTTATCGGGCTGTTCAATGCTTCAGTGCGGGCCGGTTTTCCCAGTCCAGCGGCCGACCATGCGCAAAAAAGAATCGACCTGAATGAGCACCTGTTCATCAACCGGGAGTCGTCGTTTCTGTTCAGGGTCATGGGCGACTCGATGATCAACATCGGTATTTTCGAGGGCGACACGATTATCGTCGACCGCGCAATCGAGCCGCGCCATCGGCATATTGTGCTCGCCATCGTGGATGAGGAATTCACGGTCAAGCGCTTCTATCGCCGCGGAAAAGTGGTGCGCCTTCTTGCGGAAAATCCGGCCTATCCGCCAATTGAACTGAGCGAAGGCCAGGAGTTGCGGATCTGGGGCGTGGTGACGTTCAATTTGCACAAGTTGCTGAACGGTTGATGGCCTTGCCTTGGACCTCCCCGCATTTGGCTGCATGCCGCCATGATCGTGTTCCGCAGGCGCGAGCATGGTAATGAGCCAGCTTCCGCGCAGCATCGCGCTGATCGACTGCAATAATTTCTACTGCAGCTGCGAGCGCGTGTTCCGCCCTGACCTCGATGGCAAGCCCCTGGTCGTCCTGTCGAATAACGATGGATGTGTCGTGGCCCGCTCGAACGAGTCCAAGGCGCTGGGTATCAAGATGGGGGAACCCTGGTTCAAGCTGAGAGACCTGGCCAGGCGGCATGGAATCGTCGCGTTTTCCTCCAACTACCCTTTCTATGCTGATATGAGCAACAGGGTCATGGCGATACTCTCCCGGTTTTCTCCTGTCCAGGAAGTGTATTCGATCGACGAGTGCTTCCTCGACCTGACCGGCTTCGGCGATATTCGCGAGCGGGCTTGCGCGATTCGGAGGAGGGTGATCGAGTGGACCGGACTGACTGTCTGTGTCGGCATCGGGCCGTCAAAAACCCTGGCCAAGCTGGCCAATCACGTCGCCAAGCAGCACCCGAAATCTCGAGGGATCTTCGACTACAACCGCCTGACACTTGCGCAGCAGAACAGTGTCCTGGCGAACCTGGAAGCAGGGGCGGTCTGGGGCATCGGTAGGAAACTATCCGGAAGCCTGGCCGGCCTTGGCATCCATACCGCTTTGCAGTTGCGCGAAGCCGACATTCCTTCCATGCGGGCGCGCTATGGGGTGGTGATGGAAAAAATTATTCGCGAGCTGCGTGGCGAGCCGTGCATCGAGATTGAAGAAGTCGAACCTTCCAAAAAACAGATTGTTTCCAGTCGCTCGTTCGGCCAGGCGGTCACCGGGCTCACCGACCTGCAGGATGCGGTGGCCCATTTCATCTCGAACGCGGCCGGAAAGCTCAGAAGGCAGAAATCCGTGGCGGGCTTGCTGCAGGTGTTCCTCAGGACTGACCGCTTCCGGCCGGAGAAACCTCAGTACAACCCTTGCATGTCGATCCCGTTACCGGTGCCTGCAGCCGACTCGCTGGTGTTGAACCACTGGGCGTTTCAGGCGCTGGAGCGGCTATACCGCTCTGGCTATGAATACAAGAAAGCGGGCGTCATTCTTGCCGATATCCGGCCTGAGCATATTGTTCAGGAAGACCTGTTTTCGGTGGCGCAAGCGCAACCGAGCACAGCGCTCATGGATACGCTCGACAAAATCAATTCCCGTTACGGGCGCGGGACCCTGAAGCTTTCCAGCGATGGTTCGCTACGCCGCTGGGAGATGAGGGCGGATAACAAGAGTCCATGCTATACGACGGACTGGGAGCAGATTGCCAGGTGCCGCTGACATGCAGCTGCAATCACTGCCAGATATGGCCATCGATATGCACAGGGATAGAGCGTAGTCTGGCCAATTTCCCGCTGCATTTGCACTTGTAATCGTTACGTCATTCTCGCGGCATAAAATTAACAATTGGAGAGTCACTCGCTTGTATGGCATGAGCATTCCCATGTTCATTGCAATCCGGATGTTGCAGATCCGGTTGGAGCCGCAAGCCGCAAGTGAGGACCGCAATCTTTGTGTCATAGCGAGGACAAAAACCATGTATCACGTTACCCCCTATAGCCAGGACAATGAAAATGAGGCGCCGCTTAAGGAGCTGACAACGGTCAAGCCGCTGTCGGCGCGCCAGTGTTCGGAAAAGACGAGGCAGCGAGTCAAGCAGCGCCGCGAGCTGGAGGAAGCGATGGAGCGAAAGCAGGCAAGTCAGGAGCTTCCATGGTGGTAGGACGATAACGGGATGTTTGGCGCCGAAAATCTGCAGATCAGAGAAACACGAATGTCAGCGTTATTAGACGCAATGCCCGGGGTAGGCGCAACACCCGGGGTAGGCGCAACACCCAGGGCCGAAGTTGCCACTTCATGCGGGACCCTCATTCTTAACACGAAGGGGCAATTGCTGCTTTGCCACGTCACGGGCGCTCTCCATTGGGATATTCCAAAGGGAATGCGAGAGCCGGGAGAATCAACTTTCGAAGCGGCGAAACGGGAGTTGAGGGAAGAAACAGGCCTCCAGTTTACCGATGCCTTATTTGAGGAAATTGGCGGATTCAAGTATCTAAAGCATAAGAACCTGCATTTGTACAAGGTACGTGCGCCGGAAAGCCTGGGTCGCCTTGATCATCTGAGCTGCAAGAGTCATTTTTTGCAGCGAGACACGGGCAAGCTGCTGCCGGAGATGGATAGCTTTTGCTGGGCTTTTCGTCACGACATCATGTCGCTTTGCTTGCTTCCCATGGCTCAGAAACTGCTGTCATTGAAGTGGTAGCAGAAAGGGGCTGCCCTTGACGCCGGATGATATGGTCGAATCCTGATGTGCCTTTCATATCGTAGGCAATATGATGCATGGAAATGCAACGGCCCATCCCTCTCTGGAAATGCCGGGAGAAGCTCGGAGCTTTTAGGAATTCTTTGCTGTCGTTTTCCTGGCAACGGATGATTTCTTCGCAGCGGGTGTTTTTGCCACCGCTTTCTGGGCAGGAGCGGCTTTCTTGGCCGGGGCAGCCTTCTTGGCCACGATCCTTTCGACGACCATAGCTGCGCTCTCATTGACTGCCGCGCTCTGGGCATCCGATTTGACCTTGGCGGGTTTCTTCTCCACCTTCGCTTTCTTCATCTTCTTCACATATTCCTTCGCCGATGTCTTTTCGAAGGCTTTCAAGTTCTTTTCAAACTCGGACGCCACTATCAGTCCGGCTATCCACTCATCGCGAGCGGCGATGTAGTGGTGCTCGCTTTCTGCTTCGTCCTTGGCCTGAACAATCGACATCGTGTCGAACATATCGCACCGTTCAATGTGCTCGCAGTATTTGATGAGATTTTTGAGAAGAACCCAGGCGCGGCGCCGGTTTTCCTCCTCGACTGCCGTGTAAATTTTCTTGTCGCTGGCTTTCGAATACTTTTGAACAGCCTTGGAAAATTCAACGATTTTTGCTGCGCTCTTTTTGCAAATCATGATGATCCTTGTGCATCTTTATATCATTGAGCGGCCTTGCGACTGGACCACCATGAGTTTAACGACAAAGGCTTGAACAGGCTGCGCAATTCTGGCATGTGCCGTTGCAGCGTGAACTACCGATTTTTCCAGTGCTTCCAATTCCTGCTCATCCATAAAACACGCTCCTTCAGGAGATGCTTGATGTCTGAATTCAGCATTCTGGATAATTTTATTCAGGTTTTATCACAGCAATGTGACGTTACCAAGCCGAGCGCGCTTATGACCGCACTGCGCTGCTCGACAAGGCGGCGCTGCTCGACTTTATTGCGGAAGTCGTGCACAAGCTGGGCGATCAACATGGCTTTGTCGCCCTATGAAAACAGTGGGTCGTGGAACGCACCTATGAGCAGCGCCTCGATGTATCAGAAAACATGATTTATGCCGCCATGGGTAGCTTGCTGATGAAGCGCATTTTTAACTGAAAAATTAATATTCAAACGAGCTCTTACTCAGTTCAAGCGGAAATCTTGTCATATCCTTGTTAAATATCATTGTTAACATTGGAATAAGTGGTAGGCGTTTCTGAGGCCCTGCACACGCTTCCTTTCAATAGCACTTTGATTTCGTTGTTAGTCCGCGTAACTTGTGCTCGCGGAAGCTTTTAAGTTGACCCTGTCCTTGCCATTGCTGCAGCAGCCGATTCGTTGCAGTTGAGTGTGGCGGCATTGTTGCAATCAGTGGACATCTTCAAGCTGGAACAAGCCCATGACAGGACGATATGGCATAGCCATGCGGTTAGCGCATGGATACGACACTCCTTCTGGTGTTGCATGCATCAGAAGTTGCGAGCATGAGAAATATGAATCACGACATCAATGAAATTATCCAGAAGATGAATCCGGACAGGCACGAAATCGCGCAACGTCAGGCTTTTCTGGAAATTGGAGAAACGGACTGTCAGCTGCTGCGTGAAGTCCATGCAAAACTGGCGGAACGGCAGCATGATTTTATTGCAACATTCTATAATCACTTGAGTCAATTTCCTCCCTTGCAGAAGTTATTGCATAGCCCGGAGGTGTTGGCCCGCCTGAAGCAGACCCAAGCCGCCTATTTTGAGAGGCTCACTAACGGAGAATACGGCGACGACTACGTCAGAAACCGGCTCAGGGTAGGGGTGGCGCACCAGCGCATCGGTCTGGCGCCGCAATGGTATATCGGCGCCTACAGAAAATATCTTTCCGGCCTGATGTCGGTCTTGCGCGAGTTGTTGCAGGATGAGCCGGACAAGTTTTTCCCCACTTACGACGCCTTGCTGAAGATCGTCTGCTTCGACATGTCGCTGGCTCTGGATATGTACATCCAATCGGATCGGTACGAAATCCTGCAGCTGAAGAATTACGCCGAACAGATTGTCGGCAGTATGCCGGCGGGCTTGATGGTGATCGACAGGGAAGGCCGCATCCGCACGGTGAATCATGCCATCCGCGATATGTTCAGCCTTGATAAGCATGGTATGTCGGAAGGTAAACGGTTTTCTCAGCTACTTTCCAATCAGCTGCTGAATGAATGTATTGAGCACGGACTGGCCCAGCAGGATTACCAAAACAACTTGGTCATCACGCTACATGCCGATACAAACAGTCTTCGTTACTTGCGATGCAAAATCTCACATGCGCTGCTTGAAGAACAGAATTTGTTATTACTGCTGGTCGAAGATATCACCGAGCGCATGCAGGCGCGTGCCAAATTGTACGAAAGCGAGGAGCGATTCCGGGTCGCGTTTGGTCAAGCGGCAGTTGGCTTGGGAGAGGTTTGTCCAGACGGGCGATGGCTGAGAGTCAACCAAAAATTAAAGGAAATTATCGGGTATTCAGAGCAGGAGTTGCTGCAGCTGTCAATTCGTGAGCTGACATTGCCGGAAGATCGGCATCTCGATCAAGTGGAGTTTGCCCGCCTGCTGGGAGGGGGAATCCAAAACTATTCCAGGGAAAAGCGTTACATTCACAAGAATGGCACTCCTGTCTGGGTCAAGGTGACCGTGGCACCAATGCAAAGAGGAAATGGTCAAACCGGATTCATTAAGGTGATCGAAGACATTGTGCAGCGCAAGCAGTACGAGTCTGAGTTGCAACGCCTGGCGCACCACGATCCATTGACGGGCTTACCTAACCGGAACCTGATGAAGGACCGTCTAGACCAAGCGATCGCCCATGTCAGCCGCGTTGGCCGGCATGTGGCAGTTATGTTCATCGACCTCGATCGCTTCAAGAATATCAATGACAGTCTGGGACACAGTGTTGGCGATGAAGTGATCATCGAAGTGGCAAGGCGGCTGGCGTGCAGTATCCGGGATGGAGACACCGTGGCCCGCCTTGGCGGCGATGAATTCGTCATCGTGCTTTCCGATGTTGCCAGGGAAAACGATGTAGCCCTGTTCGCACAAAAAATACTGGATTCTCTTTTTGTGCCGATCGTTATAAATGACGAGGAACTGTCGCTAGGTGGCAGTGTCGGCATCAGTCTTTACCCGAAAGACGGAAAGGATGGCGTTGCGCTGCTAAAGAATGCTGATGCAGCTATGTATCGGGCCAAGGCGTTAGGGCGCAATAATTACCAGTTCTATGCCCAGGAAATGAATGCCAAGGCATTCGAACGGTTGAAAGTCGAAGGTGGCTTGCGACATGCGCTGCAAAGGAATGAGTTCGTGCTGCATTACCAGCCGCAGATGGATATCGCTTCCGGCCGGATGGTCGGCGTTGAGGCGCTATTGCGTTGGCAGCCACCTGGGACAGCAGGCATTGCGCCAGCCGATTTCATTCCGATCGCAGAAGAATCTGGCTTGATTGTTCCCATTGGTGAATGGGTGCTGCGCACCGCCTGTGCCCAGCATGTGGCCTGGAAAGAGACCGGATTTCCCGAAGTGAGAATGGCGGTCAACCTGTCGGCACGCCAATTCCGCCAAAAAGGGCTGGAGCACATGATCGCCCGCGTGCTGCAGGAAACCGGATGCAAAGCCACTTGCCTCGAACTGGAGATTACCGAAAGCGTGATCATGGACGATCCGGAAAGCGCTGCGGAAACGCTGAGGAAATTAAGCGATATGGGCGTACAGCTTTCCATCGACGACTTTGGTACCGGCTACTCCAGTCTCAGCTATCTCAAGCGCTTTCCTATTCATTTGCTCAAGATTGACCGGTCATTTGTACGCGACATTACGACCGATCCTGACGATGCCGCCATCGTCAAGGCAATCATCGCGCTCGCGCAGAGCATGAAACTGAAAATCATCGCGGAAGGTGTCGAAACTTCTGCGCAGCTGGAATTTTTGCGCGAGCAGCAGTGTGATTACCTGCAGGGTTACTATTTCAGCAAACCTCGTCCGCCGGCTCATTTGCAGGAATTTATGGCGAAATGGCTGGAATCCCTTCCTCCATCCGCTAAAGATGACTTGCAAGGCATCGTCAGTTGCAAATAGTGACTCGATCTCAGTCAATCGACGCCGGAATCCGGTGCACGGGCCGGCTATGATGGCGCCAAGCAGCGCAAGAGATCGAAAGTGCATTTGGCAGTCGATACGCTGGGGCATTTGCTGGCGTTGCATGTCACGCCGACCAATGAGCAGGATCGGGAGCAGGTCGGCGAACTGGCGTAACAAGTTCAGGAGGTCACCGGTGAGGCGATAGAAATGGTGTTTGTCGACCAGGGCTATACCGGCGACAAAGCGTAGGAGCAAGCGGAAAAGCAGGGCATCGTGATGATGCTGGTTAAACATATCGATGCGCAAAAAGGATTTGTCTTGTTGCCACGGCGCTGGGTGGTCGAACGCAGCTTTGGCCGGGCTGCCCGGTTTTTCCGGTTGGCGCGCGACTTTGAACCCATGGCCGTCATCGTATTGACATATTTGATGGTCACCATTGGGTTGTTATTGTCTCTGTGCGCTCAAATACCATGCCGGTTTTCCTTCTTCACTTTGGCAGGTTTCTGGCCAATGCCACACTCGCAATCTTTATTTTCCTGGTAACGACGGCCGCTTGTGCCGGTGGCTTTACGTTCGCCGCTATCGGCGACATGCCGTATGGCACGGATGTCCAGTTCATGCGACTGATCGACCGGCTGAATGGCGAAGCGCTGGCATTCACGGTGCATGTCGGCGACATCAAATCCGGCAATACGCCTTGTTCGGATGAGACTTTCCTGACGGTGCGGGAGATGTTTGGCCGCTTCGACCAGCCACTTATCTATACGCCTGGAGACAATGAATGGACCGATTGCCATCGCAAGAGCAATGGCGCAATGGATCCGCTTGAACGACTTGCGACAATACGCAGCCTGTTCTTTCCTTCGGCGATGAGCCTGGGCAAGGCTGCAATCAAACTGGAAGTCCAATCAAACGAGGAAGCGTTTCGGCACTATGTGGAGAATCGCATCTGGGCCCATGAGCACGTCACTTTCGCCACCTTGCACGTGGTCGGTTCCAATAACAATTGGCGGCGCGACATGAAAGCCGATGATGAATTCTATGCCCGCGACGCCGCAAATCGTCACTGGCTGGCGCGGGCGTTTGCGCTTGCCAAGGAACGCAACGATATTGCAGTGGTGCTGGCCATGCAAGCCGATACGATGTTTGCAAAGAACACCAGCGAGGAATCCGGCTTCACGTCTTGGATGGCGGCGTTCGAACAGGAAGCGGCGGCCTGGGGGAAACCGGTCTTGCTGATCCAGGGAGACACCCATGAATTCCGGCTCGACCAGCCTTTCGGTGAGGCAGGCATGCATCGCCTGCCGAAGGTGATGCGTCTGGTCGTGCCGGGGGCCGGGAACGTTGCCGCGGTCTTGGTTACAGTGAATGCCGAGCGCCGGGAGGCACCGTTTTCTTTTGGTGTCTTAAAACCGGAGAATGGCAGACGGTAAGGAATTTGCTGCGGCGATATTTATGAAACCACTTTTGATTTTAGTAGAGTGCTCTACGATCAGTTCGCTTATTAGAAAAGGTGGCTCTCCAGTTTTTTTATCAATTAATTACCGGCGAATTATCGTCGTTCTGACCTGCTCCCGTCATATTGGCCGTAAAGACGCGTTCAAGCATCAACGATGTGAGCCGCATCATCGGGCATTTTCTTAGAGCGCCGATCGGTATTCCGCTTGTAGATATTTCAATTTTCATAAACTTCTTCAATTGATGAAAATCAAAGAGCTTCAAATATTATTAATGATGAATGGAAATATTCGTTAACCTATTAGGTTAAGCATTTTAAAAATCGCCTCCCAGTGCATGGGATTTAAAAGTAAGTCATTGCAAATTCAAGGGGTGACCTTATAGCCCTTTTTCGCCATCATGCTCACCGAATTAAGCAAGCTATCGTTATCTCCCGCCTTGGCTGTCTATTCCATTATCGATTTACTTCCGCCAGGCGCAACCGCGAGTTTTGCCGAGGACCTCAATGCTCACGGACAGGTGACAGGCTGGTTTCTGACTGCGGAAAGCAATTGTCTTGGATTTGTCGCCGATGTGAATGGCATTACCTTTACTTTTTGCGGCGCATTGGGTAAAGATTCCAGCGGCGCTAACAGTATCAATGATGACGGGACGGTCGTGGGGACAGTCCATTCCGCGACCGGGCATGAGCTTGCATTCATCTGCCATGCCAATTCGATAGGCTTGGGCATGGCAGCGCTCGACTGCTTGAACGGGGCAAATAGCTCCGCGCACGCTATCAATGCGGCAGGGCGCATCGTGGGCGATTACTTAGCCAGCGATGGCGTTCGCCGCGCTTTCGTCGCCAGCCCCGGGGGAAAAGGCATGACCGACATCGGCACGCTCGGCGGCGCTTTTAGTTCCGCACACGATATCAATGCCAGCGGGCAGGTGGTAGGAGAGTCCAGCACCATCAGCGATAAGCACCATGCCTTCATCACTGGCCCCAATGGGAGCGACATGACTGACCTTGGCACACTGGGCGGTGCGCGCAGTTACGCCTTTGGGATCAACGTCAATGGGGAGGTTGCGGGAGCGTCTTACACAGCTGATGAAATCATGCACGCATTCGTCACTGACGCCCAGGGGCGCGACATGACTGACCTCGGCACCCTGGGTGGACGTGCCAGCATCGCTTATGGCATCAACGACGACGGACAAGCGGTAGGAACCAGTTTGACAGCTGATGCGGATGAACATGCTTTTCTGTATAGCGGCGGCATGATGATTGACCTGAATTCGCTACCGGTCGTTCATGCAAGCGGCTGGACTCTATCGCATGCAACCGCCATCAATAACCGTGGCCAGATTGCTGGCTATGGCAACTTCAAAGGCCGAACTCGGGCATATCTCCTCACCCCTGCGCTGTAAGTAGCTGTGCTGCGCGGCCCCTGTGCCGCCAAGCATGCGAAAATTTCAGCAGGCATCCTGATGATCGGGATGCTGCTGCTCCTGCTGTTGGTCCAGCAGATCGAGCAAGCGCTGCAGCGCCGCGGATGGGGTGCCATGCCAGGCCAGGTAGGTGCGGCTTGCGCGTATCTGTGCCGGCAGCACATGGCAGGCGATGCCCTCCGAAGCGCGCAAGGCTTGCAGCACCGACGCCGGCACGATGGCGCAACCGGTGCCTGCGGCGACACAGGCAATGATGGCCGGGTAGCTGGCGAATTCCATTACCCGCTCGGGCATCAGATGTTCGAGGCCGAACCAGTCTTCCAGGCGCTTGCGGTAAGAGCATCCATGGGCGAACGCGATGATGGTGCCGTTTTGTAGGTCGGATGCGCGCTTGACGAGTGGATGCTGTTTCGAAGTCACCAGAACCAATTCTTCTTCGAAAACCGGTTGCGCCTGCAAATCGGGAGCATGGAAGGATTCGCCCACGAATGCCGCGTCGACCCGATAGTCGCGCACCTTGCGCAACAGCGCGGCGGTAGTGCCGGTCTGCAGTTCGATCTGCACGTCCGGATACTGGCAATGGTAGGCCGACAAGACTTTGGGCAAGCGGCTGCCGGCGGTGCTTTCCATCGAGCCGAGCCGCAAAAGCCCGCGCGCCTGCTCGGACTGCACGGAGTTCTCGACTTCGTCGGCCATCCTTAGCAGGCGCTCGGCCTGCACCAGCAGCGCTTCCCCCTCGGCGGTCAACACCAGCGACCGGCCCTGGCGCTGGAACAGCGTCACGCCAAGCCGCTGTTCCAGCTGCTTGATGCGTGTAGTGACGTTGCTCTGCACGCGATGCAAGCGTTCGGCAGCGCGCACCACGCCGCCTTCGCGCACAACGGCGCGAAAAATCTCCAGGGAGTCCAGATCAATAGTTCTCATACGGAGAATGGTAAATCTGAATAATTCATTTGTACAGAATATTGATCGGCGCTTTAATAGCGCCATGGAAAAATTGAATTCGCAACATCACATACCGCCCACCTGGGCGGTCTGCCTCATCGGAGCACTGGGGCTGGCGGTCGCCATGGGCATCGGTCGTTTCGCCTTCACGCCCTTGCTGCCCCTGATGCGGCATGAGGGCTTGATCGATGCCGGCGGCGGCGCCTGGCTGGCCGCCGCCAATTACCTGGGTTATCTGCTGGGGGCATTGTCGGCCGCTTGGCTGCCGGGGAGCCCGCGCATCCAGGTGCTCGGCAGCCTGCTGCTCACGGCAGTGCTGACCACCAGTATTGCCGTGGTTCCGAGCCTGGCCGGGTGGATGGTATTGCGGCTGGCGGCAGGGATGGCGAGCGCCTGGACGCTGGTGGCCATCAGCAGCTGGGCTGTCTCGACCCTGGCGCAACGCCAGCGCAGCGATGCTTCAGGCTGGGTATTTGCCGGTGTAGGTCTGGGCATCGCAGTTGCCGGCGGCCTGACATGGTGGCACGCCGAGGCGGGGGCGTCGGCCCTGTGGCGGGAGCTGGGCTGGCTGGCGTTGGGATTGGCCGCCGTCGCGGGGCTGTTATGGCGCAAGGCGGATTCGGCAGTGCCGGCGCGGCCCGCTCACGCTGCTGCGCCCGCTCACGCAGCCGCAGCTTTGCCGGGGCACAGCACCGCACTGGTGCTGTGCTATGGGACGCTGGGTTTCGGCTATATCCTGCCCGCCACCTATCTGCCGGCGCTGGCGCAGGAACTGATGCATGACCCGGACCGTTTCGGCCTGGTATGGCCGGTATTCGGCACGGCGGCGGCGTGTTCCACTCTGCTGGCAGGATACGCGCTGCGGCGCTGGCACGGGCGCCGCATCTGGGCCGCGAGTCACGCAGCCATGGCAGCCGGTTGCGCCTTGCCATTGTTTAGCCATTCTGGCTGGGCAGTGACCATGGCGGCGCTACTGGTCGGCGGAACTTTCATGGTTGCGACCATGACGGGATTGCAGCAAGCGCGCAACTGCGCTCCAGCGAATCCGAAGCCCTTGCTGGGACGGATGACGGCGGCATTCGCCCTTGGGCAGATCGCCGGCCCGCTGCTTGTTCTTGTGCTGCGCCATTTGCCGCCCGCGCCCTTCGGTTTGACGAGCATCACGCTCGCCCAGTCTTTTGCCGTGGTGGCGCTGCTGGGCAGCGCCCACTGGCTGTATCGATCCCTGCATTACCTGGAGAAATGAAATGATCCAAACCAGACCAGCCGCACCTATTGAACAAGGCCGAGGAGGAGAGCGCCTGCCCCTGCTGCCGCCGGAAGAGATGAATGATGCGCAGAGAGTCGCCGCCCAAGGCTTGATCGACGGGCCTCGCAAAGGCATCTATGGTCCATTCATCCCCTTGTTAAGGCAGCCGCTGCTGCTGGAGCGTGTCGCGCAACTCGGCGAAGCCTTGCGGTTTGGCGGGCGTCTGCCTGGGGATGTCCGCGAGCTGGTGACTTGCCTCGTTGCGAGCCACGTCGGAAACCAGTTCGAGTGGGTCATGCATGTGCCCTTGGCGCGTGCTGCGGGCGTGCCGGAAACGGCGCTGGAGGCTATTCGCAACAAGCGCGCACCGACAGGGCTGAACGAGATTCAACAGGCCGCCAGCGATTTTTGCACCGAATTACTGAGCCAGCATGGAGTGACGGACGCGACATATCAACGCATCATGTCGGCATTGGGTGAAGACCTGGTAGTTGAACTCAGTACGCTGATTGGATATTTCGTGATGGTCTCATGGGTGATGAATGTTGCCCGCACACCATCACGCCCCACTGCAGACGTAGAACCGCTTTCGTAGCGGACTGCCGCCGGTTTGATTGTTGATATTGCTCGGCCTGTAAATGCCAGGCCGGATTGACACTGTCAACGCAGGCAGTGATAAAAACTGTCGCCGTTGAACCTTCTTCTCGTCGAATATGGCTGAGCCAGCAGTGGTTCGGCTCCCAAGGTTTTGGCAGGCTCAAATGCCATGTCTTACACGCTTGATGACATGGTACAAAGCTGAGCCCAATCAAGACACCCAGCTTCCGATTCTTAAATCATGGCGAAGAGCCCGATGAATTGCGTTCGTCGGCACGCTTTTTCGAATGGCTGCTGAAACCCAAGAGAAAAAATAGACAAATCGGTTTTTTGATTTGGATTAGAACACATGCCAGGGAGGCATCGTCATCCAGGATGGAAAACTTGAGGCCGTCCATGCGGGCTTCACGTTACCCGAATGGCAGGTTCTATCGATCAATGGGAGGAACCGATGCGAATGTCAATGAGGAATCTGTTCAGAGGCGCGCTTATCGCTTTGGCACTGGCTTCCAGCGCCTGCGGCGGCGGTGGCGGTGGCGGAAGCGATGCTTCGGCAGGTCCTACGCATGGTTCGACGACGGCAACGACATCGGCCAACACGACGACAACGCAGTCTGGCGGCACGACCACTCAGGCGCCAGCCACGACGAGCACCGCGGCGACCAGCACCACGACTACTACCTCGACGACAACGACCGTTGCTCCGGTAGCACCGGCTGCGCCGACCCTGTCGCTGACACCGCAGACTATCAAGGTATTTCGCTTCACGTGGGCCGATGTCACCAGCGAAACCCAGTATCGTTTGCTCGAACAAACTGATACCGGCGCCGGCTACGTTCAGGTGGCGATGATTGCCGCCGATGCGACCAGTCATGACCATGCCGTCTTTCTGCCCCGGCGCATCAATGCCAGCTATATCCTGCAGGCTTGTAATCGCGCCGGCTGCACGGATTCCGCGCCGATCGCTGTCAGCGGCAACCTGGCGGCGGCAGCCGGCTATATGAAAGCCCCCAACGCCAATGCGAACGACGAGTTCGGCTATAGCGTCGCGCTGGCTGCCGACGGCAGCACGCTGGCCGTGGGCGCCCATCGAGAAGACAGCAATGCCACGGGAGTCAATGGCAACCAGGGGAATAATTCGGCAACCGACAGTGGCGCGGTGTATGTGTTCAGCCGTAGCGGCAACACATGGAACCAGCAAGCCTACATCAAGGCGTCCAATGCTGAAGGGGGTGACCTGTTCGGTTACAGCGTCGCGCTGGGCACCGATGGCAGCACGCTGGCGGTCGGTGCCCCTAGCGAGGACGGCAGCGCCAGCGGCATCAATAACAATCCGGCCGACAACGCCGCCCCGGACAGTGGCGCGGTATATGTCTTCACTCGCAGCGGCGGCGCCTGGAGCCAGCAAGCCTATGTCAAGGCATCCAATACCGGCTCAGGCGACTGGTTCGGTGTCAGCGTCGGACTGGCTGGCGATGGCAATACCCTGGCAGTGGGCGCCTATAATGAAGGCAGCAATGCCGTCGGCCTCAACGGCGATCAGAACAACAATTCGGCTTTCGACAGCGGCGCGGCGTATGTCTTCACGCGCAGCGGCGGCACGTGGAGCCAGCAAGCCTATGTCAAGGCATCCAACACCAATGAAGGCGATGCGTTTGGGATCAGCGTCGCGCTGGCTGCTGACGGCAACACGCTTGTCGTGGGCGCGGCGGGCGAGGATAGCAGCGCCATCGGCATCAATGGCGGCCAGGCCAGCAATGCCGCCACCGACAGTGGCGCCGTGTATGTCTTTACTCGTAGCGGCGCCACCTGGAGCCAGCGTGCCTATGTCAAGGCATCCAATACCAATGCAAGGAACTTGTTCGGGTACAGTATGGCGCTGGCAGGGGATGGCAGTACTCTGGCGGTTGGCGCCAATATGGAAGCCGGCAGCGGCGCAGTTTACCTGTATTGAGGGTAGGCGCCGAACCGCTGCTTAGGTCAACGATGCGGACCGCAGTGGAAAAAGGGTAGCATGGGCTACCCTTTTTTATGGCATTGCTGAAGGAGAAGGGCAGAGTGTTGCAATTCTATTGCTGATCTTATTTGCGCCGCCGCACCGGCGCGCACGATGCGCCTACTTTTTCTTCCAGTCCGGGTAGGGCCAGCTGAGCCAGGCGGACCTGAGCCTCGGCGCTTTGCTTTACCGTCGGACGAGGCACGAACGGAGCAATCGGTCCGGTCAGTTTCCTGACATTAGCCTTAATCTCATTCATTTGCTCAGATTTGGCCAGCCGTACAAGAGCAAATAAAGTTTGCTCGAAAACATGCTTCTGCCGCAAAGTGGCATTCGGGCCACAATATGCGTTGACCAGGGATCCCACCATTTCTTGACTAGTCATAATTGGCATGCTCGTCTCCTTATGAAATGTTTTCTGTGAGTATTATTCCTCGTTGAATTATTACAACTTTGAGTAAAATCAATTTTTCTTTGCGGAAGTTTTGAACTCTGAAACGCAAATAGGGTTTACAGGGAATGGTTGCAATAAGGAAATAAAAAAGAGACGCAAGAAAGGAATTGCCTCATGCCCTAGAGGAATAAACCTGGGGTATTGAGGAAAAAATATTCCAGAAAAAAGCGGAAAACCTTACGGGTTTCCCGCCAGCAGGATGGCAAATCCTTTACAGATAAGCGGCCTTGTTTAGCCGCGAACGATCTTACTTAGCCGCGGCTGATAAGGTGGCGTAACTCAGCGGCCTGATTCGGCATGAGGGTGTCGAACTCGTGAGCCAGTCGCTCCAGTTCTGCAAAAGTTTTTGCGTCATCTTCTTCGCGGAATTGGACTTCGGCAGAGCTGGGGGCATTGGTTTCCGCCGGATCGAATGCCAAGAGCGCGGCAATAAAGCTGCGTGCTGCACGTCCCAGATTTTCCGTATAAGAATTAACCGGACTAACATACGGATAACTTGCAAGATTAGCTTCGAACATGATGTTCTCCTGTTAATTTGGTATTTTCATTATGGCTTCGCCAAGTTATAAATCAAATTTAGAATTTATATGATTGGCATTCACATCATAAATACCATGCGTTTTTTATAAGTAAGATTCCTTTTGTAAAATCAAAAATAAAATAAGCACAATTCAACTGGCATTTTCTAAAAATAAAAAACATCTTATTAATCAATTGCTTAGAAAATTTCTTGCTGCGCCTTGCTAATGTCTGCATGAAAAAGCCGCCTAATTGGCGGCTCAAATCTTTCAGGCATAAATTCCCGCTTCACCACAGCACAGTAAAAATACCGCTTGTTTTCAATTCAACACCAAACTCTGTTTAAAACCTGAAATCGGCGATTTCTGTGTCGGCGCATTAACGCGCTTGCTGTCCTTGGGGAGCATCGGCTTTTTTACCCTTCTGCATGGGCTTCGGTGCCATTGCACCTTCTGCTTGCATATCCCTCTCGGCCGGTCCTGTCTCGTCAGTAAGGGTATCCTCAGCCACGCCATGTGGCGTATGGCTTTCATGCTGGTTAATGAATTGCTGCTCCTCGGTCACCTGCTGCAGCAGTCCGCCATCCATCGGTCGTGCCTGTTGCCGCGCCTGTTCCTGTTGCTCGCGCAAATTTCGGGTCTGTTCGAGATCCTCCATTTCCGCAGGCGTCTTTTCGCCGGAACCGATATCCGATTCCTCCATAAAGTGTGCATATTTGGGCGCCATGACGTTCTCCTGTACTCTCGATTTTCCAAAAAGCATGTATGACTCAGACCTGACTCTGTATGAGATGCTAGCCATGAGCCTTAGTTCGTTGCCAGTTTCGTCATGACGATTTCGTCAGATGCTCGCTTGATGTTTTCAAATTGAAACTTAATTGGCCGAAAAAGTCTTTTGTGCTAACGCAAACGCCAATCAACCCAAGTGAGTAATTTGGACGCTGTCGAGTCCATTTGCTGTTTCATCACTTTTAAAGGTGCGGCATGATCAAACACCCCCAGCTTGTTTTGCCGATGGTGGTTTACCCGGATGTCATTGGCTTGCTGACGATTGACCATCGCAAAGTGCAAGCCATTTTTGCCGAGATTCAGGCAAAAAGGGGGCATATACGCGCACATGAAAAATTCGAACTGGTGCGCAAGGCATGCGCTGAGTTGCTGATTCACTTCGCCGTCGAGGAGGGAATTTTTTACCCGGCAACGCGTGACGCCATCGACAACAATGGGGTAATGGATGAAGCTCTGGATGAACACGAATCAGCCAAGAGCATCATTATTATGTTAGGCAATATACCGCCTGACGAACCAATGTTCGACGCCAAAGTTCGTGCTCTGGCGGAACAGATCGAACACCATATCCAGGAAGAGGAATCTGTCATGTTTCCCAAGGTGCTAGTGTCGGACATCGATCTGGTCGTGCTGGGCAAGGAATTGCTGGGAGCAAAAAACGATATGCGCGCCCGTTTCGGCATGCCGATCGAGGAAATCGCGGATGAACAATTTCCTGAAGAAGATGTCTATTTGTCCTTGTCGCATGCGCGTCACATTGCCTCACGTATGCGGCATATCTGAGTACCATTGCGCCACTTATGGAGCATGCGTTGGGACTTTTTTTCTAATTTCCAAATGAAAAGCCCGCAGTGCAAAACACTACGGGCTCTAGTCTCCTACCCTCCGCTTGAACCGGATTTTATTAACTACCTTGCAATTCTGCACGAATTTGGAAGGCATGTCATTGCGCAGCGCAATAAACCCTTTTATCAAAATGGGATTTCGCCAGGCTGATCAGGGCCAGGGTGACGGATTGACGTCGACATATTGCGGGCCTCCGGCTTCAGGAGGCGGGACGCTTTCACTTTCATTTAATCGCTTGCCCAGGATAATGCTCAGTTCACGACGCGATTCGGCAAAGTCCGATGGCAGCAAGGGGTAATTCTTCTGTGGCCAATTGTGGATGGCCCAATCGGTGAATTCCTCAAAGCGGCGAGTCAGCTCGCTCGCATACTTGGAAATGTCATCGGAGGCATTCTGCGGGGTTGGCATGTCATCCTCTCTACTGAAGGCGCATGGAAGGGTTCGGATGAGGCGGCGGCTCTTCCTCGTCCGGGGCAGGTTCTTCGCCCGGCAGCGGTTCGAGCGGTTCCTCTTCCGGTACGGGCGCACGATGCAACTGCAATCCGGGATGGTGCGAATGCATGCCGGCAGTGGACGGTAAGGGTGTGATCGTGCTGAGAAGCATATTTACCACCTCGATACAACAGATTTCCATAAGATCAAGCTACCATACTCAGGTTCCCGCGTGGCTCCACGCATGCACCGCAGGTTTTGCTTACCTTTTGCGTCGCTGCCTTTTCTCGGCATTGCATTCCATGGTGTAGAGAAGCGAACCTTCGCCATTGACCGTTTCCAGTCGCACATCGAAACCCCACAGGCGTACGACATGCTTCAGGACTTCTTCGGTGCTCGGACCCAGCGGCCGGCGCTGGAACTGGGTATGACGCAGGGTGAGACTGCGGTCGCCATGCGTATTGACCGACCATATCTGGATATTCGGTTCGCGGTTGCCGAGATTGTATTGCGCCGCCAGCTGTTCGCGCACATACCGGTAGCCACTATCGTCATGGATCGCCGAAACTTGCAGATTGTCGTTGCGGTCGTCATCCAGCACGGCAAAGAAATGGAAATCGCGGATCAGTTTGGGTGAGAGATATTGCGCGATGAAACTCTCATCCTTGAAATTGCGCATGGCAAAATCCAGCGTCTTGATCCAGTCGCTGCCGGCGATTTCCGGAAACCAGGCGCGGTCTTCGTCGGTCGGCTCTTCGCAGATGCGGCGGATGTCGCGCATCATGTTGAAGCCCAGGGCATAAGGGTTGATGCCGCCGTAATAAGGACTGGTGACAGGCGGCTGGTACACCACGTTGGTATGGCTTTGCAGGAACTCCATCATGAAGCCGTTGCCGACGATGCCTTCTTCATACAACTGATTGATGATGGTGTAATGCCAGAAGGTGGCCCATCCTTCATTCATCACCTGGGTCTGGCGCTGGGGATAGAAATACTGGGAAATTTTGCGCACGATGCGGACGATTTCGCGCTGCCACGGTTCCAGCAGGGGGGCATATTTCTCGATGAAATACAGCAGGTTTTCCTGCGGCTCTTCGGGAAAGCGGTGATTGTTTTCCTCCGGTTCCTCCAATTCCTGCCGCGGCAGGGTGCGCCACAATTCATTGACTTGCGATTGCAGGTATTCCTTGCGCTCCTGCTGGCGTGCATATTCCTTTTCCAGCGACAGCTTGGCTGGACGCTTGTAACGATCCACGCCGTAATTCTGCAAGGCATGGCAGGAATCAAGCAGCAGTTCGACTTCCTCGATGCCGTAGCGCTCCTCGCACTGGCTGATGTATTTCTTGGCGAATACCATGTAATCGACGATTGCCTCGGCGTCGGTCCAGGTACGGAACAGGTAATTGCCCTTAAAAAACGAATTATGGCCATACGCCGCATGCGCGATCACCAGCGTCTGCATCATCAGGCTGTTTTCTTCCATCAGATAGGCGATGCAGGGATTGGAGTTGATCACAATCTCGTAGGCCAGGCCCATCTGGCCGCGCCGGTAACTCTTTTCCGTGGAAAGAAAATGCTTGCCGAAGGACCAGTGATGGTAAGACACCGGCAAGCCGACGGAAGCATACGCATCCATCATCTGCTCGGCGCTGATGATTTCCAGCTGGTTCGGGTAGGTATCCAGGCCGAATTTTTCCGCCACCCGCCGCACTTCCTCATGGGCCTGCTCAATCAGTTCGAACGTCCACTCCGACTGGTCCGGCAGACGGCGCGGATTGGCGGGTTCCGGCAAGGCAGGCAAGGCGTCCATGAGCTCCCTCATTTTGGCTGCTTCTTGAACAATTCGCGGAAGACGGGGTAGATGTCCGCCGGCGACTCGATCTTCTGCATGGCGAAGTGCGGATGGGCCGACGGGATCTGCTCATATTCTTCCCACAGGTTTTGCGGCGGGCCGTCGGTGATTTCGACATAGGCATAATATTGCACCATCGGCATGATGGTATTGACCAGCAGCTCGCGGCAGGTGGTCGAGTCGCTGTCCCAGTTGTCGCCGTCGGAAGCTTGCGCGACATAGGCGTTCCAGTCGCTGCTGGCGTAGCGTTCCTGGATGATCTTGGACAGCAGGTGCAGTGCCGACGACACCACGGTGCCGCCTGATTCGCGCGAATGGAAAAAGTTTTCTTCATCGACTTCGGTGGCCGACGTGTGGTGGCGAATGAACACCACTTCAATCTTTTCGTAAGCGCGCGTCAGGAACAGGTAGAGCAGGATGAAGAAGCGCTTGGCCATGTCTTTCCTGGCCTCGTCCATCGAGCCCGAAACGTCCATGATGCAGAACATCACCGCCTGGCTGGAGGGCTTGGGCACTTTGATGCGATTGCTGTAACGCAGGTCGAACGGGTCGATGAAGGGAATTGCCAGGATGCGCGCGCGCAGGTGGCTGATTTCCTTGCGCAGTTCGAGCACGAGCGGGTGGTCTTCGCCGGTTTCCTGCAGCAGTGCCTGCAGCTCTTCCTCGGCTTCCTTCAGGCGCTTGCGCGGTCCGCCGCCGACGGCAATGCGCCTTCCCAATGCGCCGCGCAGCGAACGCAGCACGTGGATATTCGAAGGTGTGCCGGAGACGTTGAAGCCGGCGCGCTGGGTCTTGAATTCGGGGACGGCGGTGAGTTGCGTCTTGACCAGGTTGGGTAATTCTAGGTCATCGAAAAACACGTTGAGGAACTCTTCGCGCGTCAGCTCGAAGGAAAAATCGTCTTCGCTGGTTTCTTCGCTGTTGCCGGCCTTGCCGCGGCCGCTGCCGCCACCGCCCCTGGGGCGCTCGATCTGGTCGCCCTTGGCGTATTCCTTGTTGCCGGGGTGGACATTCTCCCAGATGCCGCCATGCGCGTGGCCGAATACCGGTTCGCTGATATCCTTGACGGGGATGGAAATCTTTTCTCCGCTTTCGATATCAGTGATCGAGCGGCCCTTGACGGCGCGCGCCACCGCTTCCTTGATCTGTCCCTTGTAGCGCCGGATGAAGCGCTCGCGGTTGATCGCGGACTTGTTCTTGCCCTGCAGACGACGGTCGATGAGATGAACCAAAACCTTCTCCTGCTGCTTGACGCCCCCTTCCCGAGAAGGGAAGGGAAGGCGCTCATGACAACTTCATTACGACGACTTCCTGACGCGCAGATACCATTCGCACAAGAGGCGTACCTGCTTGGCAGTATAGCCTTTGTCCACCATCCGCCTCACGAATTCCTCGTGTTTGTGCGCGTCATCGGCGCTGGCCTTGGCATTGAATGAAATAACCGGCAGCAAGTCTTCCGTATTCGAAAACATTTTCTTTTCGATCACGGTGCGCAGCTTTTCATAACTGGTCCAGAGTGGGTTCTTGCCGGCATTTTGCGCGCGGGCTCGCAAGACGAAGTTAACGATTTCATTTCTGAAATCCTTCGGGTTGGAAATGCCAGCTGGTTTCTCGATCTTTTCCAGTTCATTGTTCAAGGCATTGCGGTCGAAACTCTCGCCAGTATCCGGATCGCGGAATTCCTGGTCCTGGATCCAGAAGTCGGCAAACAGCACATAGCGGTCGAAAATGTTCTGGCCGTATTCGGAGTAGCTTTCCAGATAGGCAGTCTGGATTTCCTTGCCGATGAAATCAACATAGCGCTGCGCCAGGTGCTCCTTGATATAGGTAAGATATTTGTGCTCGTTCTCGGGCGGGAATTGTTCACGCTCGACCTGCTGCTCCAGCACGTACAGCAAGTGCACCGGATTGGCCGCCACCTCGGTGGTGTCGAAGTTGAAGACCTTGGACAGGATCTTGAAGGCGAAGCGGGTGGACAGGCCATCCATGCCTTCGTCGACGCCGGCATAGTCGATGTATTCGTGGATCGACTTGGCCTTGGGGTCGGTATCCTTCAGGTTGTCCCCATCGTAGACCTGCATCTTGGAGTAGACGCTGGAATTCTCCGGCTCCTTCAGGCGCGACAGCACGGCGAACTGCGCCATCATCTTCAGCGTGCCGGGCGCGCAGGGCGCTTCGGCCAGCGAGGAATTGCGCAGCAGCTTTTCGTAAATCTTCACTTCTTCCGACACGCGCAGGCAGTATGGCACCTTGACGATATAGATGCGGTCGAGGAAGGCTTCGTTATTCTTGTTGTTGCGGAAGGCTTTCCACTCCGATTCATTGGAGTGCGCCAGGATCACGCCATCGAAAGGGATGGCGCCGAAGCCTTCGGTGCCCTTGAAATTGCCTTCCTGGGTGGCCGTCAGCAGCGGGTGCAGCACCTTGANNTCCAGCTTGCGGATGTCGACCTTGCCGACCAGCGAGGAAATATCCTGGTTGTTTTCATCGCCCGGTTCGGTCTTGGAAATGGCGATTTGCTTCAGCACCGAGGGATAGCGCTTGACGACGCGAAACTGGTTGATGTCGCCGTTGAATTCGGCCAGGCGCTTGACTGCCCACGGGCTGGGAATGGTGCGCAGGTAGCGGCGCGGAATGCCGAAATCCTCTTCCAGGATGGCGCCATCCTCGATTTCATCAAACAGGCCCAGCGGCGATTCATTCACCGGCGACCCCTTGATGGCATAGAAGGGGACATGTTCCATCAATTGTTTCAGCTTTTCGGCGATCGACGACTTGCCGCCGCCGACCGGCCCCAGCAGGTAAAGAATCTGCTTGCGCTCTTCCAATCCTTGCGCGGCATGGCGGAAGTAGGACACCACCTGTTCGATGACTTCCTCGGTGCCGTAAAACTCGCGGAAGGCGGGGTAGATCTTGATGACCTTGTTGGAGAAGATGCGCGACAGGCGCGGATCATTGCGGGTATCCACCAGCTCCGGTTCGCCGATGGCATGCAGCATCCGCTCGGCAGCGCTTGCGTAAGCAAGGTGCTCCTTCTTGCAAATCTCCAGGTACTCCTTCATGGAGTATTCTTCTTCCCGGGTCCGTTCATAGCGCGAAGCGTAATTTTCAAAGATACTCATGAGTGATCCTTTACGCAGAAAACATCTTTTGCAAGCATGACGATACCGTGTGTTCCCACAGCGGAATTTGTGTGCGGCAACGATTTAATCATACGCCCATATTTCGCTAGCTGTCCCAATTCTTTCTCCTTGATCCAAGATTTTTTGGAGAAATGTCACACATCATTTTCTCCAGCGTTTTTTGCTCAGGTTTTATATCGGTAAATCAGGTTCTATATGGGTAAACACTGTGAAGCACGTTTGCCGATTTCTACACTCTAAGACATTTGAGTGAAATCAATTGTTCATCTCTTGGCGAAAAATTTCATCGTGCAAGTCGGTGTAGTCCTACATCAAAATCGGAGAAATACGGATGCGGCGGATTTTCCGGTTATGTAAGTATTATCAAGACGAATATGCCGTGGAACAAGGAGTGTCCTGTGTTAAACAACTACCGGATTGGCGAAACATCCCAAGCTGCCGTGCGTTACCTGGCTTGTGAACCCTGCATACCGGCGATTGCGCCGATTTCTGATGAGCCACAAAAACATCCGCCACAAGTGCTGGCAAGATTTGGCGACCTGTATGGCGCATCGCGGCCGATGCGCCAATTATTCCGCATGATCGCCCGGGTGGCACCCACCCAGGCCAATGTCCTGATCGAGGGGGAAAGCGGCACAGGCAAGGAACTGGTCGCCAATACCATTTACCTGATGAGCGGGCACGCCGGCGAACCATTGGTGGCCGTCAATTGCGGGGCGATCTCGCCGCATTTGATGGAGGCGGAACTGTTCGGGCATGAGCGCGGCAGTTTCACCGGCGCGGTGAGAAGCCGCAAGGGATGTTTCGAGCGGGCCGATGGTGGCATCCTGTTTCTGGACGAAGTGACGGAAATGCCGATGGATATGCAGATAAAACTGTTGCGCATACTGGAGACCGGGCGCTTTTGCCGGGTCGGCGCCGATACCGAAACGGAGGTGAAGGTGCGCGTGATCGCCGCCACCAACCGCTGCCCGAAACAGGCGGTGCGTGACGGCATCCTGCGCAGCGATCTGTATTACCGCCTGTCGGTCTTTCCCTTGCAAGTGCCGCCCTTGCGCGAGCGCGGCGAGGATATCCAATTGATCGCCAATGTTTTCCTGGAGCGGCTGAACCGGGAAGAGCGCAGCGCCAAGGTTTTTTCGCAGGCTTCGCGGCAATTCATGCAGACCTACCAATGGCCGGGCAATGTGCGTGAACTGAAGAATGCCGTCCATCGCGCCTTCATCCTGGCAGACCGCGAGCTCGATCTGACTGCCGCCATGACGGCGCCGGTCCCGGCCGAGCCGACGCCGCCTGCAGGGGAGGAGGCGAGCGGTTGCGTCACGCTACAGGTGGGCAGTACGCTGGAAGAAGCACAGCGGCGGCTGATTTGCGCCACGCTGGGGCACTATCGTGGCAACAAGACCCTGGCCGCCGCCGTACTGGGAGTGAGCCTGAAGACCTTGTATAACCGCCTGAAGGAATATGAAGCCAAACCCGATGGCGCCGGGCCTCCCGGCACATCTTTTTCCAGCAAGGTCGCCTGAACATGATGAATATCCTGGTTGTCGATGACCATGCCGTGGTGCGCGCCGGCGTCCACTACATCATTGACAGTCTGCCCGACATGCGTATCGGCGGCGAAGCAGCAAGCGCTGAGGAAGCGATCCGGATGGTGCGCTCGCATAGCTGGGATATCGTCTTGCTGGATATTGCCATGCCCGACAAGAGCGGTCTTGAAGTGTTACGCCAGATTAAGCGGGAAAAGCCTGCGTTGCCGGTGCTGATTCTGAGCATGCATCCGGAAAACCGCTATGCCGTGCACATGCTCAGAAGCGGCGCCGCCGGCTACGTGCAGAAAGAAGCGCTTGCCAATGAGCTGGTGAGTGCCATCCATACGGTCCAGGGCGGTCACAAGTACATTAGTTACGGTGTGGCCGAGTTGCTGACGACGCAAAGCGAAAGCGATGGCAAGAAAGCCTTGCATGAAACCCTGTCGCGCCGGGAGTATGAAATCTTTTGCAAGCTGAGCCAGGGCGAAGGTGTTACCCGCATTGCCGATACGCTTTGCCTTAGCGTGAAAACGGTCAGTACCTATCGTACACGGATCTTGCAGAAAATGAATATGAGCAACAATGCAGACCTCATTTATTATGCTATCAAAGAAAAGTTAATCGATTGATAATTCGCTGCAAGGAAGACAATCGTGCGCGTAAATGGAATCCTATGCTTTCAGGGAGAAGCGAATCTTAATTTACCAGTGCTATGAATCAATCGCTCGCTCCCGCACCTTCGTCGTCGGCACCACGCACTCTGCGCATCTTTCTGGTGGAAGATTCGCCGGCAGTGAGAGATTTGCTGATTCAAAACCTGACAAATATTCCTGGTGTTGAACTGGCCGGTGTCGCAGAAGATGAAAATGACGCACTGGAAAAATTATTACGGCATGCTTGCGACGTATTAATTCTGGATATCAGGCTCAAGCAGGGCAACGGCATGAGCTTGCTGCGCACATTGGCAAAGCTGCCGGATACTGAAATTAGCGTGAAAATTATTTTCACTAATAATGCCAGCGATACTTATCGCCGTGCAAGCGCACAATATGGCGTGGGTTTTTTCTTCGATAAATCCACTGATTTCCTTCAGCTACGTTCGCTGATGCAAGAACTGGCTGTTGCTGCTCCTATGGTTTGAGGTCATGCAGGGGCTTATCCTGGCGGCGTGCGCAACTTCCCGATGCCGCTGCAATCCCATCCCTCAGGAGGGAATACACTTTTCACAATAAAGTTTGCTCATAAGCCGGTGTGCGATGAAAGCATTTACCTATCCAGGAGACATTCATGGGGCATAAAACCAGCTCTTATACAAACTCTTCGACGAAGCGGCCGGCGAATTTGCACGTCACCAATGCTTTTCATAAATATGATGGCGCTCGGCATCGTCAATTCCGGGATCGGCAAACCGAGATGCCGATACGGATTGCCGGTTTATATGGTCACAATCCGCAGCAAAATCATGTATTGGCTGCATTGCCCGACGCCGATTATGAAAGACTTTCGCCTGCGCTGGAGTTGACTTCGATGCCCTTGGGGATGGTCGTGGCAGAAGCGGGAGCAAGCATTCCCTATGTATATTTTCTCACCAGCAGCATCATATCGATTCTGCATGACACCCGCGATGGCGCTTCCGCGGAAACCGCCGTCATCGGCAATGAAGGCCTGGTCGGGGTGGCTCAGTGGATGGGCGGCGGCGCCATGTCCAGCAGGGCGGTCGTCACAAGCGCAGGTTATGGTTTTCGGCTCAGCGCAGCGCTTTTGAAAGAGGAGTTCGACCGCGGCGCGGCGCTGCAAAAGCACTTGCTGCGCTTTACCCAGGCGCTGTTGACGCAAATGTCGCAGGCGGCAGTATGCAACCGCCATCATAGCGTGGCGCAGCAACTGTGCCGCTGGCTTTTGCTGCGGCTCGACCGCCTGCCCTCCAATGAACTGGTCATGACGCAGGAATTGATCGGCAATATGCTCGGCGTGCGGCGGGAAAGCGTAGCGGAGGCAGCCGGCAAGCTACAGGAAGAAAACCTGATCCATTACAGTCGCGGCCATATCACCATACTGGATCGGCAAGGGCTGGAAAGCCGGGTATGTGAATGCTATGCCGATCTTCGGGGCGAATACGAACGCCTGCTGCCGGCAAAGGTGGATGCCTGCGTGCCGCCGCAGAAATGAGCTTGCCTGCGCTGCTGTCGGATCGCGGACGGCAAGTTTGGGAATTATCCGGAAAATTTACGCAGTGGCTGCCGAACTGGCCACCATTTCAACAAGCCTGGGCAGGACGATGCTGATACGCGTGCCGCATCCCGGCTTGCTGTCGATGCTGATGCTGCCGCCGAAATAGGTGGCGCGTTCGCGCATGCCGCGCAAGCCGTGCGTAGGGTTGTAAGGCTTGGCTTCTACGGCCATGCCGATGCCATTGTCGCGGATGGTCAGGTAGAGATATTCCTCATCGTCGTCCAGGATGATGTCTACATGCGTCGCCTTGGCATGCTTGGCGATATTGTTCAGCGCTTCCTGCACCATCCGGAACAGGGAGATTTCCAGTTCGCTGGAATACTTGATGTCTTCGTCCGGCAGGCTGACGGCGCAAGTCACGCCGGTGTAGTTTTCAAAGTCCTGGGCCTGATCGGTAATCGCCGTCTTGATGCCGAAGATATCGAGCTTGTCGGGACGTAATCCATTCTGGATGCGGCGCTTGGTTGCCGTGACTGAGCCGAGCAAAGCATTGATTTGCACGACACGTTCGGCGATGCCGGGATCGTTCGGAATTTGCTGGAAAAGAATTGCCAGATGCATGTTCAGGGCAGTCAGGGAGGCGCCCATATCATCGTGCAATTCGCGGGCAATAGCGCGTTTTTCTTCTTCCCGCATGGTTTCCAGGTGACCGATCAGTTCACGCACTTCCAGGGTACGGGTCTCCACCAGTTTTTCCAGTCGCGCTTCCTGGGCCTTCAAGGCATCTTCGCTGCGCTTCCTGTCGGTGATGTCGGTGGCGATTCCGACCGTGCCCAGGACTTCTCCTTGTTTGCCAAACCATGGCGCCGTGGTCAGATAATAGGTGCGCTGGCCGGTGGGCGTATTGACGGAGAATTCGATTGCCTGCGCCTTGCCTTCCTTTAGCACGGTGCGGTTGCTTTCTTCGATGTTGGCCGCTGCCTCCGGGTCTGTGAGCAGTTCGCCGCTGGTATGGCCGATCACCGTGTCCAATCCCCGGCCGAGGATTTTCAATGCCATGGGATTGGCAAATATATAGCGGCCCTTGCGGTCCTTGACGGAAATGGCATCGGTGGTGAAATCGCTGACGATGCGAATCAGGCCATTGGTCCGGGCAAGTTTGGCTTCGCCCTTCAGACGGGTGCCATATTCATGATTGAGCATTAATGCGGCGCGCCAGAAAAGCACCATCAACAAGGCGCCGCCGACCAGCAAGGCCAGAGGAGAATTCAATTCGGCGTTATAAAACCCCTGGTGCGCTCCCCATTTTGCCAACAGATCCAGCGTCACCAGCAAGACCAGCGTCGCCGGCAGTACGCTGCGCAGCAGTCGTCCGCCCGGCGCGGGGCTGAACAGGATTGCCATCATCCTATGGCTGGGGCGGGAAAACAGCATGCCGATGGCCAGGACCACGAAGGCTGGTGGCACTTCCCGGGAAATCGCGGCAGCCGGTACAAGCCTGGACAGTAATTGCACATTGAACAGAAAATTGATCATCGGAATGCACATGAGTGCAGCGATGGCCAGCGCGCAATATTCGGCTGGATAACGATTGTTGCCGGTTTTGTAGTCAAGCAGAAGTAAGCCGCATCCGGCCAGAATGCTGCATATTGCAGTGAGAAATGACATCGTATGCTTGTCAGGCAAGAATTGTTCAAAACGGCTTGATGAGAAGAATGAATGTATTGCTGCTTCTATTCCAAAGACAATACCTACCAATGAACAAATGCCGAGCAGGAGGACAAACAAGGCAAGGCCTTGTGCGGTGAAGCGCAGCAGCCGGTTGGCAATCCTGACGGCAAACGGCGCTGGATTGATCTGCATGCCTAGCGACAATCCAGCCAACATCATGGCAATGATCGTATGGGACCTGGATAGGGCCAGGAACACGTTTTCATTGAACGTAAACGTCGGTGCGCTTTCGGTATGCCAGCCCAGCAGCAGACTGGCGCTGAAAATCGTCAGTACGGCAGCGGCAAGGACGGGGATCCAGTAGATGCTCGGGAATGCAGGGTTCGGGAAAGCTGGAGTCATATTCTTAATGGCGCAAAATTGACTGCGCAAAATCCATGGCTGGCTGACCTCAACATTCTTCTTGCTGGCAATGAAAACCAGTTTGAGAGCTGGGCGCTTCACACTTCAACTGTAAGCATTGTTCCCGCATGCGTTTTGCACATACGCCAAATGGGATGAATATTTTAATGAGGCGCGAGAGTTATTTCGTTTTTTTCGATTGATTCATGTCAGCGCATGGATTGATATATCTCGCAGCTTCATGGTGATGATGTCTTGTGGAAAATTTCTCTCCGCGATCGCGGCGAATTCAGCTTGATTGCCATCTTTCATCGCCGATGCCGAGCTTGTGTTCTTTATGCGGTATGCCGCACAGATAGCAGGGACTCATTGCTCTACATTGAACGTGCGTAGGTTTATCAATTTTTCATGAAAGGCAAAGATCATCATGAACAAGGATCAGATCAAGGGTAAGGCAAAGGACCTGGCCGGTAAGGCGCAGGAACAGGCTGGCAGGGTAATGGATGACGAAACACAGCAGGCAAAAGGCCTAGGTCAACAGGCTGCCGGTAAAACCCAGCAAAGCTTTGGCAATGCCAAGGAAGCCATTCGCAAGGCAAGCACTCCGAAGAGGCATTGATTTTCGCCGTATTTCCCTTGCTTTTTACTTGTATCCGGCTGAGGTCCGAAAGGCTGTCGGCGCAGTGTGCAGTTTATCTCTGAGCAAGGCGACATGTGCTTGAAAACACTCTTATTGAAAGGAAAGTAAATGGTTGACATTCGAAATACGACCACGACCTCGAGCACGTCTTCTCATCCTGGCATGGTGACAGGCCTGTTCCGAGACCGCGATAGCGCGGAACGCGCGTACCAGGCGGTGACGGAACGCGGCTATGGACGCGATGACGTGAATCTGATCATGTCCGACGATACCCGCAAGCGCCACTTTTCAAGTGGCGATGCAACCAGGACCGAGCTTGGCACCAAGGCTGCGGAAGGGGCCGGCGTGGGTGCCGGCATTGGCGGCACGCTTGGCGCCATCGCGGCAGCCATCGCAGCGGTTGGAACCTCGATCGCGATTCCCGGACTGGGTATTGTCGTGGCCGGCCCGCTTGCCGCGGCTCTGGCTGGCGCGGGCGCCGGGGGCTTGACTGGCGGACTGCTCGGCGCGCTGGTGGGGGCAGGCATCCCTGAAGAACGGGTAAAACACTATGAGTCCGGCATCAAGGAAGGCGGCATTCTGATGGGGGTCAAGCCGCGTTCCAGAGAAGATGCCGAGTACCTGGGCCAGGCATGGCGGCAATCCAACGGTGAACAGGTGTATTCGTGAAGAGTTGAAACAATCAGCCTGGCGAGGCTGAGCAATAAAAATAGGGCGCTCTGCGCCCTATTTTTATTGCTCTTGGGGCGAATTGAGACGGTGAAGGCATTTTTTACAAGACCTGAAATTTTTTACCATGACCAAAAATAAACAAATTAACAACAAGCTATTGGAGTGGCAGAAGGGAAATGCTGGTTTTCAAATAAATACAATCGTGAAAATTTGAAAACCCGATACTGCAAATTATTCATCTAAAAACTTAATTAAATTACGCGCAGTATTTAAAAAGATATCTCAAATTCAAAAGCTTCATATAGTTAATATTTAGGCAAGTCGGCATGACCCATGCATCGTCAGGCTCCGAGACAGCTTCCAGGGCTCGATACGGCATGTACCGTCATCGTTATTGCTTCCAGATAGAACGCACAGACGTTCGAATGGGGATTTAAATGCAGTTTGCTGTCCTGTGCAAATGCAATTGAATGTTCAGGATTTGCGATAGTAGGAAGGCGCATGCCGCCGGCTCGGGAGATCTCGCTTTCCATGACCTTTTTTAGGAGATGTTCCCATGAAAAATTTTAAAAGATGGCTAGCAGCGTGGTGGATTTCGTGCTTATCCCTGGTTCTGCTGGCGGCATGCGGCGGTTCCTTCGATACGCAGGCTTCCAGATTCTCCGCCACCTTGACAGGTGACCAGGAAGTTCCACCGAGCGGCAGTACTGCGACCGGTACTGGCGTTGCGACAGTTAATCCTGAGACACTCCTATTGACCGCCACAGTAAATACAAGTGGAATTACTGGTACGGTTGCCCATATTCATGAAGGTGCTATCGGGCAGAACGGACCTATCGTGTTTCCACTGACGCAAACCGCGCCGGGTAGCGGAGTTTGGGTAGCTGCAGTAACTATTACTCAAGAGCAGCTTGCAGTTCTCCGAGCCGGCAATTACTACTTCAATGTCCATTCGGATGCTTTCCCGGAGGGTGAGATCCGCGGTCAAATCCAGGTCGACCAGTTCGGTGGCAGCAGCACGACCAGCGCCGCAAGCACGACCACGACGAGCGCCGGCGGCACAACCACGACGAGCGCAGGCGGCACGACCACCAGCAGCGTCGAAGGCACGACCACGACGAGCGCCGGTGACACGACCACCAGCAGCGTTGAAGGCACGACTACGACAAGCGCAGGTGACACGACCACCAGCAGTGGCGCTGCGACGACCAGCACTGCAGCAACGACGAGCAGCAGCGAAGCGACGACGACCAGTACTGCAGCAACGACGAGCAGCAGCGAAGCGACGACGACCAGCACTGCAGCAACGACGAGCAGCAGCGAAGCGACGACGACCAGTACTGCAGCAACGACGACCAGCACCGCAGCCACAACTACTACTACCCTGGGCGGCGGCACAACCACTACTACTGATGCTGGAGTCACGACCACCACCGACGCAGGCGGAGTCACGACCACCACCGATGCGGGCGGAGTTACGACCACCACTGATGCCGGGGGTGTCACGACCACCACCGATGCCGGCGGTGTGACCACTACCTCCGATCTTGGCGGAACCACTACGACGACGCTTCCGGGAATGGTAACCACCTCCACGATCGCTGGCGGCACAACTACGACGCTGGGCGGAATAACGACGTCGACAAACTTCTTTCCCTTTCGATAAGAGCTATTTCAGATAGCTAGCAGTCTGGTAGAGAAAGCGGGTATGAGGTTACGGACAGGATCCGTAACCTCTCTGCATTTTTAGTCACTGATGAAAATTTAGCTAATTTTTTCTTTTACGGATTTCTATCGGGATTCCCCAGACACCGAATCCGCGCGCCTGAGCAATTCTTTCCAGTGCAACATAAGAAAATGGCGCATCCGGACGTGCCAGCGCCCAGCCTTTTTGCAGCATCCATTCGCTTAAATCTTCATCGCCGGAAGTGCAGCTTGCAACAAGACTGCCATCCGGATTGGCAAATCTGGGCAGGCAGCGCACAAAATCTCCACTGATCCTGAAATCCAGCGCCAGGGCGGCACGGCTGCTGCAGCGCAGCGGACGGATAAAGGTATGGCAGGTCCGGTCCGTCGGTGGAATATAGATGCCGTACAGGTGCACCAGGCGTCCGTCAATTTCCAGCGCACCGTCTTCACGCACGAATGCATAGCTGGAAATCACGTCTTCTGCCGCCGCCGTTGCCGGCATCACCATTGTGACGATGTACAGTGCGGTCAGACAAGGCAGGAAGCGACTGCGATCCATTTCGGCTCCCTTCATTTTGCGCCGGTTTTCACAGCTTACTGCGGATGACGGCGGAATGCATTGAACAATGCAAACGGCTTTCCTTCCCTGCTTGGAGATAGATTGATAAGGGGCAAAGTCGGGATCGGAATTCTCCTCACACTTTCATTGAGTTGCCATAGGCAGGTCGGTAATTCCAGCCTGCGGTTAAGGATAAAAAATCTTGTCGTATGAAAGGAGACGCAAATGCATGCACGAAGCTGCCGCATTTTTCTGGCTGTATTGGCTGCCATATTGCTGGTGCCAGCAGGATGGGCCCAGCAGTTTGAGCAAGTCGTGAAGATGTCGACGACAACCAGCACCGAGAATTCCGGCTTGCTGGGATATCTGTTGCCTTTGTTTGAGGCAGAAACCGGGCTCAAGGTGCAGGTCATCGCAGTGGGGACCGGCAAGGCGCTGGAACTGGCCAAAAACGGCGACGTCGACCTGACCCTGGTGCATGCCCGCGCGGCGGAAGACAAATTCGTGGCGGAAGGTTATGGCGTCGACCGGCGCGATGTGATGCATAACGATTTCATCATTGTCGGCCCGAAAAACGACCCTGCCGGCGTGCGCAAGGCCGGCAAGGATGTGCTCAAGGGCTTGCAGAAGATCGTCGACAGCAACAGCAGGTTCATCTCACGCGGCGATAATTCCGGCACCGACCAGAAAGAGCAGGAATTGTGGAAACAGCTGGGAGCCAAGCCCTCCGGCAGCGCCTATGTTGCCGCAGGCCTGGGCATGGGGGAAGTGTTGAACATGGCGGCACAGATGCAAGCTTATACCTTGACGGATCGCGCTACCTACCTGGCCTACCGCGCCAAGACCGGGCTGGCGATTTTGCTGGAAGGCGATGCCAGGATGCTTAATCCCTACGGCATCATTGCAGTCAATCCGGAGCGGCACAAGCATGCCCGCTACAAGGCGGCGATGCGCCTGATCGACTGGATGACGTCGCCGCAAGGACAGCAGAAAATCGCGCTTTTCACCATCGATGACCAGCAGGTATTCTTTCCCGCCAACGAAGGCAGCCGATGAATGACATGCCCGGCGCGGCAGCGGGATGGCGCAAGCCTGAAACCTCTGCCTGAAGCCTCAAGCCTCAGGCCAGCCGCATGCGATTTTGCCGAGCCTGCAGTCGCCCATCCTGCAGTTTCAGGCGCTGTACGGCGCGCGCCGCGATCAGGTCGCGGTCGTGGGTGGCCATGATGACGCTGCTGCCGGCGGCGGTCAGCGAGGGGATCAGGGCAATGACCTGTTCGCGCGCGGTGCCGTCCAGGCTGGCGGTAGGTTCGTCAAGTAACAGCAGCTTCGGCTTCAGCACCTTGGCGCGCGCCAGCGCGACCCGCTGCTTTTCGCCGCCGGACAGGGCGAGCGGATCGCTGCTGCGCAAGTGGCCGATGCCGGCCCAATCCATCGCTTCCTCGACCGCGCAGATAATCTCCCTCCTGGATTGTCCGCGGGCCGCCAGTCCGAAGCCGATATTGGCGGCGACGCTGGTGGAAAACATGACCGGATGCTGATGCACATAAATGACGGTTTTCCGCATTTCTTGCGGATACGGCGATAGCCGGACAGCCTTGCCGAGAAAACTGGCTGCGCCGGCTTCGGCGGTTTCCAGTCCGGCGAGGATGCGCAGCAGGGTGGACTTGCCGCTGCCGTTGATGCCGGTCAGCACATACGCGCAAGCTTCCAGAATCGTCAGCGCGTCGAGGTCGAACAGGCACCGCTGGCCGAAGCATTTGCGCAGGTGAAGGACCGACAGCAGGGTGTTCATGACCATCCTCTTGCCATGCGCGTATCCCCCTGCAGCCATACCAGCACGGCATTGATCAGCAAGGCAATGGCAACCAGTACCATGCCGAGCGCAATGCCCTGGGCGAATTCGCCCTTGCTGGTTTCCAGCGCGATGGCGGTGGTGATGGTGCGCGTTTCGCCCTTGATATTTCCCCCGACCATCAGAGCGCAGCCGACTTCGGCGATCACCCGGCCGAAGCCGCTGATGAGGGCTGCCATGACGCCGAAGCGCACCTCGTGCAGCACCGTGCGCATGACGGCAAGGCGCGAGGCGCCCAGCGTGATAGCGGTTTCGGCAAGCCGGGGATCGATCGCCTGGATGGCCGTCAGCGAAAACGCGACCAGCACCGGCAAGGCGATCAGCATCTGGCCGACAATGATGCCGGACTGGGAAAACAGCCATTCCAGCTCGCCCAGCGGCCCCTGGCGCGACAGCGTCAGATAGAGCAGCAGGCCGATCAGCACGGTCGGCATCGCCATCGCCGCCTGCGCCAGCCAGATGGCGATGCGCCTGCCGGGAAAGGCATGCTGGGCGATCAGGTAGCCGGCGGCAATGGCGCAGGGGGCGGCCAGCGCCAGCGCTATGAGGGAGGTTTTCAGCGATACCGCGATGATTTCTAGCAGCTCGGCATCGCCCGCGAGCAGCAGGTCGAAGGCATCGCGGATGGCGGCGAGAATGGACATCGGCGGCCCGCTTCAGGCAATGCGCAAGGCATCGAGCAGGGCCGGCTCCAGGATCAGGCGTTCCTTGCCCGTCAGCAGCAGGAAATGCTTGCCGGTGCAGCGCGCCAGCAGCGACATGCCGAGGTCTTGTGCCACCATGTGGCCCATTTGCGTGGTGCCGGAGCGCGACAGCAGGAAAGGGATGCCCATCTGGGCACCCTTGATCACCATTTCGGAGGTCAGCCGCCCGGTGGTGTAGAACACCTTGTCTTCTCCGGGCACATCGTCCAGCCACATCTTGCCGGCGATCGCGTCGACGGCGTTATGCCGGCCCACGTCCTCGATGAAATACAGCAGCTCGCCAGCGGCGGAGAAGAGCGCGCAGCCGTGCACCGACCCCGCCTGCTTGTACACCGAAGGCTGGGTGCGGATGGTGTCGATGATCCGGTACAGCACCGATTGCGTCAGCCTGGCTGCCGGCGGCAGGGCGATCTGCCCGATCTCGTCCATTAATCCGCCGAACACCGAGCCCTGGCCACAGCCGGTCGTTACGACTTTTTTCGCGGTGCGCTCGGCGAGACCGGCAATGCCGCGGCGCGTCCTGACCGCGACCGCATCGATTTCCCAGTCGACCTGGATCGACGCCACTTCCTCCAGCGCGCGCACCAGCCGTTGGTTGCGCAGGTAGCCGAGCGTCAGTGCCTCCGGCGCCGCGCCCAAAGTCATCAGCGTCACCAGTTCGTGACGGTCGACATAAACTGTCAAGGGGCGCTCGGCCGGAATCGCGATGGTGGAAACCCTGCCGCGTTCGTCGATGGCCTCGACTTCCCTGGTCAGGACGATGCTGGCGCTGGACAGTTGCGGACGCTGGAGCATGGCTGGAGTGAGGTGATATTGCCGGGTTGAGGGAGCCACTGTTTCGACGCGCGAGGCCGCTTGTCGTTCAACAAGTCTACTCACTCCCTGGCAGCTTTCCTGTTGCGGACCATTATTCGTTGAGCGGTATCAATCGCCTTGTTTCGCTAGGATTGCCGCCTGCGCCAATGGCGGCATACTGCCGTTCAATTTATACTCTCTGGATGGAAATGGACACTTCATCGATTACCGGATTGATCCTGGCCGGTGGCCGCGGCTCGCGCATGGGGTGCGTCGACAAGGGATTGCAAATGTTTCGCGGCAAGCCCATGGTGGCCCATGTGATCGAACGCCTGGCGCCGCAGGTGCAAGGCCTGCTGCTCAATGCCAACCAAAACCTGGAGGTTTATCAGGGATTCGGCCTGCCGGTGTGGCCGGACAGCGTGCAGGGATTTGCCGGCCCGCTGGCCGGCCTGCAGGCCGGGCTGGCGCATTGCGCCACGCCTTACTTGGTGACGGCGCCGTGCGATTCTCCCTTCCTGTCGGCAGACCTGGTGCGGCGCCTCGGCGCTGCGCTGAGCGAGGCCGACGCCGATGTTGCCGTGGCGGTGACCGGCAGCGGCGCTGGTCGCCAGCCGCATCCGGTGTTTTGCCTGCTGAAATCGGCTTTACTGCCTCACCTGGAGGCCTATCTGGCAGGAGGCGGCCGCAAGGTGGAGGCCTGGTACCGGTCGCTGCGCGTCGCCGAAGTCACGTTTGCCGATGAAGCGGCTTTTAGGAATATCAATACGCTGGAAGAGTTGCAGCACTATCAGGCACAATAGCGGTTCCCAAAGATTGCGCCGCCTCCGGCGCCACAACAAGAGATCCGTTATGCCGCCATCCTCCCTTGCCGAAGCAGCCAGTTGCCTGTCGGGTCATGATCCGGAATCCTTGCCGGTAGCACAGGCCCAGCAATTCATCCAGCAATGCATATCCCCGATTGGCGGCGTGGAAAAGCTGGCCTTGCGCAGCGCTTTGGGCCGGGTGCTGGCGGAAGACATCATTTCTCCGATCAATGTGCCGGCGCACGACAATTCCGCCATGGATGGCTACGCGCTGCGTGGCGCCGACCTGCCTGTGAATCAGCCGGCGATATTGCGCATCGCTGGCAGCGCTTTCGCCGGCGGGGGATTTGCCGGGCAGGTGAATGCCGGCGAGTGCATACGCATCATGACCGGGGCGCCGATGCCTGAGGGTTGCGACACCGTCGTGCCGCAGGAACTGGTGCAGTCCGCCACCGATGCGGCCGTCACCATCCCGGCCGGCGCCGTCAGGCGCGGCGACAATCGCCGCCTGCTGGGCGAGGATTTGCGCGCCGGATCGCCGGCCTTGCTCAAGGGCCGGACCCTGAGGCCGGCCGACCTGGGCCTGATCGCGTCGCTGGGAATTGCCGAAGTGCCGGTGCGACGCAAGCTGCGGGTGGCGTTTTTTTCCACCGGCGACGAATTGCGTTCGCTTGGCCAGCCGCTGGAAGCCGGCTGCGTGTATGACAGCAACCGCTATACGTTGTACGGCATGCTGGCGCGCTTGGGCTGCGAGATGCTCGACATGGGCGTGGTCAGGGACGATCCGGCGGCGCTTGAGGCGGCCCTGCGCTCGGCTTGCGAGAATGCCGACGTGGTCATCACTTCCGGCGGCGTTTCGGTCGGCGAAGCCGATTACACGAAAAAGATCATGGCGCAGCTGGGCGAGGTGATGTTCTGGAAAATCGCCATGCGTCCGGGCCGGCCGCTGGCATTCGGCCGGATAACTTCCAATGGCAGGAGCGCATGGCTGTTCGGCTTGCCCGGCAATCCGGTGGCGGTGATGGTCAGCTTTTACTTTTTTGCGCGCGTCGCCTTGCTGCGCATGATGGGCGCCGGCGATGCGCTGCTGTTCCTGCAGCGGGCGGCAGTGCAAGCGGCCATCCGCAAGAAGCCGGGGCGCACCGAATACCAGCGCGGCATCCTTTCGCATGACGCCCAAGGCCGGCCGCAAGTGCGCATCACCGGATCGCAAGGCTCCGGCATCCTGCGTTCGATGTCGGAAGCCAATTGCATGGTGGTCCTGCAGCATGAGAGCGGTAACGTGGCAGCGGGCGACATGGTCGATGTATTGCCGTTCGAAGGGCTGATATAGCGGACTGTCCGTCTGCCGCCGCCCCTTCGGCTTCGGCGCCATGTTCAGCATCAGGCACACCTTTCCAAATGGGCGGGTTCGCCGGCTGAACGCAGCGCCCGGTTTTCCAATAGATTGCGTGTTCTGGGGCAGTTCCAGAGCCGGATATCATTCGTTTCCTCATCTGAAGGGCGGCCAGCCTTTTCTGCAGAAGTTCTCCAAAAAATAATTATTTAGTCAGGCGTTGATGTATGTCGAAAAACATTGCGTTGTAGTCAACTTGGCCAGAGGTTTCTGCCTATCCTGACAGGCAGCTTTTACAAGATACCCCGCCGAAACGGCTAAAACATTGGGTGGAGACGGTGCAATCGAGCCATACAAAATCCGGTGCCGAGCCGATGCATGGTTACGGCTTCGCATCCTTGCCTTTGCCATCGGAGGAACAGGCGAGGGCAGATTTCTATGCGCTTTTCGCGCGCCTCTGGATTGCAGCGCCGAATGGAGAGCTGCTTGCCGGCCTCGCCGCAGCGGATTCCATCGGCTGCGGGCAGACCAGTCATGCACTCGACGCGGCCTGGGAGCAACTGGTGCTTGCCGCCGGCATCGTGGACGCGGATGCCGTCGCCGACGAATTCAATGCGCTGTTCATCAGCGCTGGCACCCCGAAAATCAATCCCTATGCTTCGCTTTATCTTTCCGGTTTTCTCAATGAAAAACCGCTGGCGGCATTGCGTGCCGAGCTAACGCAACTTGGCCTGACGCGGATTGGCGGCGTCGGCGAAACGGAAGACCACCTCGCGGCCCTGTGCGAAGCCATGCGCCTCATGATCACCGGCGCAAGCGGCGTGGCACGCCAGCAGATCAGTCGGCAGAAACTGTTTTTTGAAAAGCATATCGCATCCTGGAGCAGCAAGTGCTTCGATGATATTTGTTCCCAGCAGTGTGCAAATTTTTACCGGCGGCTTGCCGATTTTACGCAGGCATTTTTTATCGTGGAAGCCGAGGCATTTGAAATGGATGCATTGGAAATGCCAAGCTGAATCTGGACATGAAGGAGCGGCGATGGAAAAGCATGAATCCGGGCAGGTCAATCTCGGGCGGCGCTATTTCCTTGGCGCGACCAGGGGATTGGGCGCGCTGGGAGCAATGGTGGTCCTGTTCGGCAAAGGCAGCGCTGCACGGGCGGCGACGCCGGCTGCGCCGCATGCCGCACCATCTCGCGGCGGATATCACGAAACCGAGCACATCCGCCAATATTACCGCAGCGCGCGTTACTGGTAATCCTGCCTGAAGGAGCCGGTCCATGTCACTTGTGAAGATTTCTCGGGACGGCGGCGCAAGCACGCGTTCGCCCTTGCAGGAAGGTATCGCGCGGGCTGCCGCCGCCACCATGAACCGGCGCGGCTTTTTGATGCAGGCGGGGATTGCGGCCGGCGCCGGCATGCTGGCACGGCATCTGCCGCTCAACGTGATCGCGCCGGCGCAGGCGGCGGACAAGCAGGCGCAGGCGGCAGCCGGCGTGGTCGAAGTCAGACATACCGTCTGTACCCATTGCTCGGTCGGCTGTTCGGTCGAGGCGGTGGTACAGAACGGCGTCTGGATCCGCCAGGACGCGGCTTTCGACTCGCCGCTCAACATGGGAGCGCATTGCGCCAAGGGGGCGTCGGTGCGCGAACATGGCCATGGCGAACACCGCTTGCGCTATCCGATGAAACTGGTGGATGGAAAATACCAGCGCATCTCCTGGGATCAGGCGATCAACGAGATCGGCGACCGCCTGCTGCAATTGCGTGAGCAGGCTGGCCAGGATTCGATCATGATGATCGGCGGCAGCAAGCACAGCAACGAACAATCCTACCTGATGCGCAAATGGATTTCGCTGTGGGGATCGAATAATTGCGATCACCAGGCGCGCATCTGCCACTCCACCACGGTCGCCGGCGTCGCCCAGACCTTCGGTTACGGCGCGATGACCAATTCCTTCAATGACCTGCACCATAGCAAGGCGGTCATGTTTATCGGCTCGAATCCCGCCGAAGCTCATCCGATTTCGATGCTGCACTTCCTGCATGCAAAGGAACTCGGGGCGAAGATGATCGTGATCGATCCGCGCTTTACCCGCACCGCGCGTTTCGCCCATCATTACGTGCGCATTCGCCCGGGTACCGATATCCCGCTGGTATGGGGCATCCTCTGGCATATTTTCCGGAACGGCTGGGAAGACAAGAAATATATCGCCGAGCGCACCTACGGCATGGACGAGGTGCGCAAGGAAGTCGCCAAGTGGACGCCCGACAAGGTCACCGATGTGACCGGCGTATCGGAAGCGCACGCGCGGCTGGCGGCCGAGATGTTGGCGAAGAACCGGCCATCCTCGGTGGTCTGGTGCATGGGCATCACCCAGCACCATGTCGGCACCGCCAACGTGCGCGCGCTGTCGATCCTGCAGTTGGCGCTGGGCAATATCGGCGTCTCCGGCGGCGGCGCCAACATCTACCGCGGCCACGACAATGTGCAGGGCGCCACCGATGTCGGGCCGAATCCCGATTCGCTGCCCGGCTACTACGGCATCGCCGAAGGAGCCTGGAAGCATTTCGCTGCGGTCTGGGGCGTGGATTACAACTGGCTGGTGTCGCGCTTCGCTTCCAGGGAGTTGATGGAAAAGCCGGGGCTGACGGTATCGCGCTGGTTCGACGGCGTGCTGGAAAAGAACGAGTACGTCGACCAGCCGAGCAACCTGCGCGCGGTGCTGTACTGGGGCCATGCGCCCAACAGTCAGACCCGCCTGCCGGACATGAAGGCGGCGATGCAGAAGCTTGACCTGCTGGTGGTGATCGACCCGTACCCGACCATGACGGCGGCCATGCACGGCCGCAAGGATGGCGTGTACCTGCTGCCGGCCACCACCCAGTTCGAGACTTCCGGCTCGGTCACCGCCAGCAACCGCAGCCTGCAATGGCGCGAGCGGGTGATCCAGCCTATCTTCGAATGCAAGACCGACCAGGAGATCATGTATCTGTTCGCGAAGAAGTTCGGCTTTGCGAACGAGCTGTGCAAGAACATCAAGGTCGTCAATAACGAGCCGGTGATCGAGGATATCCTCCGGGAGATCAATCGCTCCTGCTGGACCATCGGTTATACCGGCTGCTCGCCGGAGCGGCTGAAGCTGCACATGCAGAACAAGCATACCTTCAACCCGACCACGCTGCGGGCGGAATCCGGGCCATGCAAGGGCGACTATTATGGCTTGCCGTGGCCGTGCTGGGGCACACCTGAACTCAAGCACCCCGGCACGCCGCTGTTGTATGACCTTTCCAAATCGGTGATGGAAGGCGGCTTGCCGTTCCGCGCCAACTGGGGCGTCGAGCGCAACGGCGAGACCCTGCTGGCGGCGGAGGGCTCGGCCCCCCTGGATAGCGAGCTCGATACCGGCTATCCCGAGTTCGACCACGTATTCCTGAAAAAGCTTGGCTGGTGGAGCGAGCTGACGCCGGAAGAGCAGGCGCAGGCCGAGGGCAAAAACTGGAAAACCGACAACTCGGGCGGCATCATCCGTGTAGTGATCGGCCATGGCTGCGCACCGTTCGGCAATGCGCGGGCGCGCTGCAACGTCTGGAATTTCCCGGATCCGGTGCCGGTGCACCGCGAACCCCTGATGACGCCGCGCCGCGACCTGGTGGCGAAATATCCTACCTATGACGACAAGGCGGCTTTCTGGCGCTTGCCGACACTGTACAAATCGGTGCAGGCGAAAGATTTTTCTAAAGAATACCCGCTCATCATGACTTCCGGCCGGCTGGTCGAATATGAAGGAGGCGGCGATGAAACCCGTTCCAATCCCTGGCTGGCTGAACTGCAGCAAAACATGTTCGTCGAGATCAATCCGCACGACGCGGCGCAGGTCGGCGCCGCCACCGGCAAGTATATCTGGGTCGAGACGCCGACCGGAGCCCGGTTGAAGATGATGGCCATGGTGACGGAACGCGTGCCACCGGGCATCGTCTGGATGCCTTTCCATTTCGGCGGCTGGTGGATGGGCGAAGACTTGCTGGAGCATTATCCGAAAGGGGCGGAGCCGATCGTGCGCGGCGAAGCCGTCAATACCGGCTGGACCTATGGCTACGATGTCGTGACCATGATGCAGGAAACCAAGGCATCGATATGCCGGCTGGCGCGCGCATGAAGGCGCGCCGCACCGGATGATTCAGGAGGCAGCGATGGCAGCAAGAATGAAATTTATCTGTGATACCGAGCGCTGCATCGACTGCAACGGCTGCGTGACCGCCTGCAAGAACGAGCACGAGACGCCGTGGGGCGTCAACCGCCGGCGCGTGGTGACGATCAGCGACGGCGTGCCGGGCGAGCATTCGATCTCGGTCGCCTGCATGCATTGCACCGATGCGCCGTGCATGGCGGTTTGCCCGGTCGATTGCTTCTACCATACCGAGGATGGCATCGTCCTGCACGACAAGGATCAGTGCATCGGCTGCGGCTACTGTTCCTATGCCTGTCCGTTCGGCGCGCCGCAGTTTCCGGAAACCGGTGCCTTCAACCACCGCGGCAAGATGGATAAATGCACCTTCTGCGCTGGCGGTCCGGAGCCCGACACCTCGGAAATCGAGTTCAAGAAATACGGGCGCAACCGCATCGCCGAAGGCAAGCTGCCGGCCTGCGCCGAGCAGTGCGCCACCAAGGCGCTGCTGGGCGGCGATTCCAGCATCATTGCCGACATTTACCGCGAGCGTGTCGAGATCCGCGGCTATGGGCCGCAGTTGTGGGGCTGGCAGATCGCCTACGGAACGCCGCGGCGCGGCGGTGAAATGGGCGTCAAGGGAGACGGTCCGCGTGAAAACCAGATTACGGACGATTTCCAGAACAATCCGCGAAAGTTTCCGGCATGAAGACATTTCGACTTTTACTTGGCATGGCGCCGGTGCTGGCGCTGTGCGGCTGCCTGGAAGTGGAGCAGCACCCGGGGTGGATCAATGGCGCGTACGACGGCAAGCGCGACAATCTCCACCAGCAGGTCTATTTCCACAATGACAAGCTGGCCTGGGCTGCAGCGATCGGCAATCGCAACCGCAAGCAGAATGAATATGGCCGGGCCAAGCCGTGACATGGAGATGCGACATGCACACGATTAAACATCCGTGGTTGGCCCTTGCATGGGCCTTGCTGATCACGCTGCTGTTATGCTTCCAGGCGATGGCTGCGGTGCCGCACGAGGATGCGGTGCCGGCCTACGCCGAAGAACAGACCATCCTGCAGACGGAAAAGGACGTGCCCGAGCCCGGATGGAGCTCGGCTGCTTCCGGCAGGGTGCACATCGACCGTCATTTTCTGGGCCAGTACGGCGCTTCCGAAGGCAATGTGATCCTGCAGCGCGGCGGCAATACCTGGCGCACGCTACGCAACGGTCCGATCGCGACGATTGCCGGCACCGTGCTGCTGGTGCTGCCGCTGCTGATCTTTGGCTTTTACCTCCTGGTCGGCCCTGATCGTCTTCAGCATCCAGAAACCGGGCAGCGCATCACCCGGTTTTCTTCCTGGGATCGCACCGTGCACTGGGCGACCGCCATCAGCTTCCTCGTGCTTGCCTTCACCGGCCTGATCATCATGTTCGGCAAGAAGCTGCTGTTGCCATGGATGGGGCATGAATTTTTTTCCTGGGTGGCGATCATTTCCAAATATTTGCACAACTTCGTCGGCCCGCTGTTCATCGTGTGCTCGCTGCTGATGTTTTTCACTTACCTCAGCAGGAATTTTTTTCAGCGACGCGACTGGCAATGGATAAAAACGGGAGGCGGCCTGGTCACGCACAGGCATGTGCCGGCTGGCTTCTTCAACGCCGGTGAAAAACTGTGGTTCTGGGGCGCCGTGGTTGTGCTGGGCCTGATCATGTCGGTCAGCGGCCTGATTCTGGATTTCGTCACTTTCGGCCAGACCCGGTATGTGCTGCAATGGGCAAATTACCTGCACATCGGTGGCGCGACGCTGTATATCGCTGGCGCGATGATGCACATTTACATGGGCACCATCGGTGATCCGGATGCCTACCGGGCGATGCGTCATGGCACGGTGGACGTCGAGTGGGCGCGCGAGCATCACGAATCCTGGTATGACGATCTGCGCTCCGGAGTGCCACCGCAAACGCCACCACACGATGTTCCGCCCCATCCGCAGCATCGTTGAGGCTGGCAGATGTCAGCGTGACAGAGGATAAGGAAATGGATAAACGGCATGTAGTCTTGTATTTGATGGCGGCCGGCCTGCTGGTCGGGGGCGCCGCCTGCGACGAGCGCAGCCGTTCCGCTGCCGGCGCTGCGCAAACCGGTTTTCCCGGCCAGGTCACGGCTGGCGGCGGCACCAGCGGTGAAGTGATGGCGCGGACGGCGCAGACGGCGCAGGCGAAAGACGGTTCCTATGCCGGCGGCACCCCCGGGATTGCCGGCGGCAGTGGCGGGAATACCGGCGGCGCGGCCACCGGCGGCAGTGTGCAGGAATCGGGGCAGGGGCCATCGGAGGGGGTAGTGCCAGGTGCGCAGACGGGCGGCACTCCCGGGATCCCCGCAGGCAAGGGGGGAAATACTGGCGGCGCGGCCACCAGTGGCAGCATTCCGGGGGCGGGCGAGGCGCCGCCGCAAGGTGCTGGATCGCCTTCCACCTCCAGCCAGGCTTCCACCAGCACCGGCAGTGCATCCGGCGCTACCAGCACTACCCGCCCATAGGAGAGTCGTAATGATGCCGGGGAAAATGCTTTTACGATGCGGACTTGCCGCCATGATGGTCACGGCCGCCTGCACGGCGTCAGCCAGGCTGGCGCCGCCGACGCCGGCCGAGGCGGAGGCCGCTGCGGCGAAAAAGGCGCAGGCAGCCGCCCAGGCGGAGAAAGACAAGCAATTACTGTCGGAAACGATGGATAAGCTTGCCGCGCGCTGGCGCGCCAATCCTGACGCCCGCGGCAGAAAGACGAATTCGTCCACGCCGGAGTCGGCCACGGCCGAGAGTGAGAAATCCGCTCCGGCCCCGTCCGCTGAAAGTGCCGGAAAGGCCCCGGCCAATGCCGCCAAACGCTAGCGGGGCATACGCCGTGGTACTTGAATACGTAGCACACGCAGCACACCCGGCAAGGAGAAGCTGATGCGCCTGGCCAGCATGCCTGTCGCCTTCATCATGCAGCGGCGCCCGGTCCGGCATCCCTGGGCCGACGAAGCCTGGTCGGCGGTTGGCGTGGTGCCCGATTGCGGCGGCCTGCCGCAGGTGCAGGAACTCGAACAGAAACTCGACAGTGGCGCGCAAGGCGGCAAGAACGAACGCCGGCATTACCTGGTGTCGGGCCTGCAGCTGGAGCTGTATCCGGATGAAAACGATGGCTATTTTGAGAATTGCGTGGCGCCAGAACCAAAAGTCTTCGTCATGTGGCGCATGCAGGATGGCATCGCCATGCCGGTGCAGGCCTCGGTCAGCTATACCGAAGGCACGCGCATGCTGGATTCCGGCGACTCGGCCGATGGCGTTGTGATGCCGGCCGCGATCCATTCCTGGCTGGTCTGTTATCTGCAGGCGCATTACCAGCCGTCGCCACATGGCCGCCGCGGCAGGCAGCACGGATAGCATGGATATTGGCAGCGGGAGAAATCAGATCGAGGGGATGAATGATGGCAGGTGAGGGATTCTTGCGGCGCTGGTCGCGACTGAAAGGTAGCACTGGCCAGGAGCAGTCGCAGCCGCAAGCAGGCGCTGTTGCCGGGCATGGAGAAGATGCTTGCCGCGCGATTGCCGGTGCCGGCATCCGGTCAGGCGACTGTGAGGCGGCAAGCACGCCCGCTGTGGGCGCCGCTGTGCCCGCAGCGGCATCCACACCCGCAAGTCCTGCTGCGTTATCGCCGACGCTGGAAGATGCCATGCGCCTGACGCCGGAATCGGATTATTCCGCTTACGTGGCGCAGGGCGTGGACAAGGGTGTGCGGCGGCTGGCACTGCAAAAGTTGTTTGCAGATCCGCATTTCAACCAGATCGATGGCCTGGATATCTATATGGGCGATTACAACCGCGCCGAGCCGTTGCCGGCGTCGATGCTGGCCGCATTGCGGCAGGCGCAAGGCTTCCTGCAGGAGGATCGCACGAGTGCGGAACCGGACGCCGCGGACGACGTCATGGCGGCAAGCGAGGGCCGCAGCCGCCAAGCAGCGGAGGAATGGACTGAGGAGCACGGCTGCCGGATGCCGGCTGCGGACGCCACGGGAGAGAAAACATGAAAACCGCCGGTGAAGCCGAGGATCGCCTGCAGACCCTGGCCAAGATGGCCGCATTGCTTGCAGACGCCGCCTTGCCGGCGCCTGAACCGGTGGCGACCGTGGCATATGAGTCGCGCGGCCGCGCGCTCGTCATCGGCAGCGCCAGCCAGGCCTTGCCGATTGCCAGGCTGCTGAGCGGCAGCCTCAGCGTCAGCGCTCTGCTGAACGATGAAGCGGACGGCGCCGATGTCGCCGCCTTGTCGGCGCAATACGGCTTGGTGGTCTGGCGCGGCACGGCGGTGCGCGTCGCCGGCTGGCTCGGCGCCTTCGAGGCGAGCTGGCACCAGGCAGGGAGCACCGGCACGGATGACAGCCCGGGGCGCGGCAGTTTCGACCTGGTGCTGGACCTGTCGCCGGCGCCGCTGATTGCATTGCACCAGCCGCCACAGGGCTATTTTGCTCCCGGCATTGAGCCGTCGGCGCAGATGGATGCCTCCTTGCAGCTGGCGCGCATGGTCGGCGAATTTGAAAAGCCGCGATACTTCCATTACAAGGAACGCCTGTGCGCGCACGGCCGCAATCGCATCAGCGGCTGCAATGCCTGCATCGACGTTTGCTCGACCGGCGCAATCAGCCCGGCCGGCGACCGTATTCGCGTCGAGCCTCACTTGTGCATGGGGTGCGGCGCCTGCACCACGGTTTGCCCGTCGGGCGCGCTTGGCTATGCGTATCCGAATGCACCGTATGCCGGGCGGCGCCTGAAAACCATGCTGGACGCCTACGCCGCAATCGGAGCCCGGCATCCCCTGATCCTGTTTCACAGCGCCCAGCGCGGCGGGATGCTACTCAATGAAGCAGGGCACATGGCCAGGGCAGCAGGGCGACAAGGCTTGCCGGCGCGGATGATTCCCTTCGAGGTGCACCATACCGCCTCGGTCGGCATCGATCTGTGGCTGGCCGCCATCGCCTATGGCGCAAGCGGCATCGCCGTGTTGGCGACCGATGAGGAAGCGCCGCAGTATCTCGATGCGCTGGAGAGGCAGATGGCGATTACACAAGCGATCCTGGCCGGCCTGGGATATGCCGGGATGCATTGCAGCCTCCTGCGGGCTGGCACGCCCCTCGAACTGGAGGAGGCATTGCGGCAGGCGCCGCAGGGAGAAACGCCTCGGCAGCCGGCGAGTTTCCATGTCGCCGCCGACAAGCGCAATACGCTCGACTTCGTGTTCGACCATCTTTACCGGCATGCGCCTTCCCGGCAGGATCATGTGGCCTTGCCAGCCGGTGCGCCGTTCGGCGCGGTGGTCGTCGATACGTCGGCCTGCACCTTGTGCATGTCCTGCGTCGGCGCCTGTCCCGAATCGGCCCTGATGGATAGCCAGAACGCGCCGCAATTGCGTTTCGTGGAAAAAAATTGCGTGCAGTGCGGCCTATGCGAAAAGACTTGCCCGGAGCAGGCGATATCCCTGACGCCGCGCCTCGCATTTACCGAAGAATCCAGAAAAGCGGTGGTGCTGAACGAATCGCAGCCGTTTTCCTGCATTCGATGCGGAAAACCGTTCGGCACCTTGCAGATGATCGAAAGCATGCTGGCCAGGTTGGCGGAGCATGGCGCGTTTGCCGGTAATCCCGAGCGCTTGAAAATGTGCGGCGATTGTCGTGTGGTTGACATGATGATGGCCCAGCGGGAAGCCAGGATCGTCGAATTGAAGCCGCCTTCCCTGGATCGATAAGCTTCCGCTAAACCGTCAGCGGGGGCAAGGCCTTCGCAAGGACTTGGCAAGGACGCATTTAATGCTGACGGTAATGGCCGCGCCGGCCATCGTGCTGCCAATCGTGTCGTCCATCTCGCCGCCAATCCTTCCTGCCGCCATCGTGCCCTTGCCAATCCCGGTGGCTGTCATTGCGGTGTTGCCAATGCGGTCGCGGCCCGCTGCGGCTTCCCCACTCCGGTTGCGGCCCATTCCGAAAGGAATCAGAATGCTGATGCGAATGGCTTTGCCACCCCGGACGCGCATTCCTGTGATGGTCGAAGCGCGGCTGCGGCACGATCACCGGCGCTGGCGGAATATAGACAGGCGGCTGGTAATACGGATTATAGGGATAGGGCCGGCTGTAAGGCGTCGGAGTGTAAGGATAAGTTCTGTCCGGGTAATAATAACCGCTGGATACCTGGGCACTGACCGCTGTCGGGTAATACACGCTGTCGGCATCATAAGGCAATGCAACGCAGCCTTGTAAAAGAAGGGCCAGACTGAGTAGGACAAGAAGGTGTTTCATGGCAGCACCTGCAGGAATCGATTCCTGCATATTGGATAAGAAAAGCGCCTTGGCGTTTGGCCTTATTACTTTCCCTTACAAATAATTTTTACCGACATTTGTTGCAGTCGGTTGCAGCGCTCGTTCTGCGTGCACAGGCCGTCATGCCATCCTGCATTCTGCGGTATAATGTGGCGTTCCTTCAGAAGATTGCCTGGTGCGATGCCTTCAATTCCCTGAAGCCTCCGGTGATTCGCAGGCATGATCGATAGCGGCCACCACACACTTTATTGCCCGTACATGGGCAACAGCTTTACCGCATTGTTCAAATGCGTTTGCATTTTCCCCTGCATCCAGGCGGGCAACCCGAACATGGCCGTAGCGAGCTGCGCAAACGCAGCCTTTCCTTCGTCGGCCAGACAGACCTGACCGCATGTTGCGCATGCCGCCCGCCGGCTGCCGCTTTTTATATAGGAATGAATATGGCGAAAGAAGAACTTCTTGAAATGAATGGAATGGTTGCCGAAGTGCTGCCGGATTCGCGCTATCGTGTCGATCTGGAAAACGGCCATCAACTGATTGCTTATACCTCGGGCAAGATGCGCCAGCATCACATCCGTATTCTCGCCGGCGACAGGGTTACCCTGGAACTCTCGCCCTATGACCTTAGCAAGGGCCGCATCACCTTCCGCCACCTGGAAACCCGGAATCCGGGAGCCCCGAGGCCGCAACGTCGCCGGCACTGACGCCGGCTTTTCTCCTCCTGCGGCGGTGATGTCCTGGGCTGCCAGTGTTGCGAACAAGCCAAAATTGTTACACTAGACAATAATTGGTTCGTTCGTTTTCACAGCAAGGAGTTTGCTCTGTTCCCGTTTGTCAATGTCAATGACGTTACTCACGTCATCCAGCTCGCCGTCGCTCCCGTATTCCTGCTTACCGCCGTTGGAACGTTCATCGGCGTGCTGGTCAATCGCCTTTCGCGCATCGTCGACCGCATTCGCATCCTGGAAAAAAAGCAGGAATTGCTGCCGCCGGAAGAGGAAGAGTTCAAGCACCTTGAACTTGCCTTGCTCGCCCGCCGGCTGCGCACCATTTATATCGCGCTCAGCTGCGAAGTCTCTTGCGGCCTGATTGTCGGGGTGATCATCGCCATCGCCTTCATCGATGCTTTCCTGTCCATCAATCTCTCGTCCTGGATCGCAGGGCTGTTCGTGCTGGCGATGCTGGCCTTCATCAGCGGCCTGGGCGCCTTCCTGCGCGAGATTTTCCTGGCAGTGCAGAGCACCAGCGCCAGCATGCGCCTGGCGATTTTCTAATTTAAAAAACTTCGAATTCCGACAGGCCGATCCAGCCGCTCGCCTGATCGATACGGAACTTCACCCAGCTGATGTTTTTGGACGTGAAATTCACGCTGAGCGGCGCGCCGTCGTTGGGCAAGGCGCCGACCTTGATGCTGGAGCCGTCGCTGAAGAACAGGGTGCCGCCCAGGATCTGGTCGTTCTGATTGGGGCGATCATACAAAATCACTTGCTTGACGCTTGTCGCGCTGGGCCATTTGAGCTGGATCCAGGCGCCGACGTTTTCGCCATTGGTGGTCCATTCACGCGTGTAGTCGCCCGGGTAGCCAGTGGCGGCGCCGTCGATCGCCTTGACGCCAAGCTGCTCGGTGGCCGGGTTTTCGCTGGACACCGTCACGGTCGTGCTGCGCGCCTTGTTGGCAAAGGGCGTGAATTTTTCCGTGGTGCCGGCGAACCAGGCGCTGCACTTCAGATCCAGGGTGCCCCAGCTGGCGACGGTCAGATAACGCCCGCTGTTGCTCTTGTAGGATACCTTGCCCGAAGATAGGGTCTCGGTGAAGCTTTCATAGTTAGAGATGGTGCGTGCAGTCGCCCCGACGGTGCTGCCGCCGCCATTGGCGCAGCTCAGGTAATTGCCGTTTTCCGCCTGCAGGGCAACCTTGCCATTGCCAAGCGGGATACGGGTCAGCCCGGTGCAGGCAGCGATCGTGCCGCCGTCGGCCTTGACGCCGGCGCCGCCGCAGGCGCCGTTGGTCGGCACATGATTGAGATACTTGCCGGTCGAGTTGGTCATGTGCTGCTTGCTGCCGGCAGCCGGGTTGCCGCCTTCCATGACGTAATCCGCGCCGCTGGCGATGACCGCGGCATTGCGGCAATAGGCGGCTTCGGCGTATTGTACGATCGGGTTTGCGGCGAGGATGGTGCCGTTATCACCTTTCGGACGCGTCCATTGCGCCTTGATATAGGGGAAGTCGGCGCAATTGGCTGGCGTCAAGGCGTAGTACTCGGCCCACTGGACACTGTTGCGGCCGAAGGCGACACCGCCAGGCGGCGCCTGGATCTGGCCGATGTAGGTGACGGCGTTCGTGCTGGTGTCAATCACATAGCCGCTGTAGGCGGTACCGCGCTCATTGACCACGCGCAGCCGGTAGGTTTTGCCGGCCGCCCAGGGATAAGCCATGAAGCATTGCATGCCGACGCCTTCGCCGCCGAAAGGCTGGCAAGTGGCGCCGCTGGCCGGGGTGGCGATGGTGGCGTTCCAGATGGAGAACATGACACCCTTGCCGTTGACGTTCAGCGTATTGGTCTGCATGCCGATGTAGCCGCCGCTGCTATAGGCGCCGTTGGCGTCTTCCAGCACGAATTGATGGGACAGGAACCAGCCGGTAGTCGAGCCGGGATCGGCAAGGAATTTCAGGTCCGTTTCCAGCGTGGTAGGTGTACTTGGATAAGACCATCCCAGGTAGGGCAGGGAAAGTGTATGCGCTTGCGGCATGCTTTGGGCCGCGGCCAGGCCGGTGTGGCAAAATAAGTTGATTCCAAGCAATAATGCCGCCGCATTGGTGGCATTCCACAGGCGTGAAAATTTCATTCCCTTACTCCCTGAAAATTAGAATTTTTTTTTGTGCAGCAAGCAATAGAGGATCAGCACCGCTCATGCTGCGTTGCAGTAATTGCTTCGGGAATATAGACGTTATGGCAACTTATCGATGCTTTCTTATGGTGATATCAGATATTCATTGTCCATATGACAAGCTTTTTATTCCTCACTAGCAGCCACTGGAGTTAGTAAAATTCTTTCGTAAATTCAATGGGATAGAAAGAAAGGGCTGATTCTTGTGGCGTTGCCTGATAGAAGATGAAGGAAGTTGGCGGTATGTGCGCCAATATCATAAAAGCAACAGTGGCAAACTGGCGAATCCACCTTGTCTGCATTCATTGACGCCTGGATCTTCTCTCTTGTATGCTGCCGGACTTCAAATCGGCAAGATTTCGCCTCATCCATGCGCATCGCAAGTCCGAAGCGCCCCATTTTTTCCAATCCGGCGCCGGCGCGCCTTCATCATGACGCAAGCAATAAACGTAAATGTCGTCGTCGAGTCACCTGCGGCGCAGGATCGGCTGGTTTTTCTGGATGGATTGCGTGGATGGGCGGCGCTGATGGTGGTGTTAAGCCACCTGCTGGTATTTTTCGTCTCGGGCACCGTGCAGACTTACAAAGCCTGGTACTGGGCCTTTCCTACCGACGGCAACCTGGCGGTGTTCATTTTCTTCGTGCTGTCTGGCTTTGCCTTGTCGATCGGCTATATCCAGACCGGCCGCCTGAGCCTGATTACCTCCCTGTGCGTGCGACGTTACCTGCGGCTGGCCATCCCGATCCTGTGCGTCTCGCTGCTGGCTTATGCGCTGCACGCGGCCGGCTTGCTTTACAACGTCGATGCCGGCAAATCGGCCGGAAACAAGTGGCTTGCCAACTTCTATGATTTTGCCCCGAATCTGTTGGGCAGCATCAAGTTCGGCCTGTATGACGTGTTCGTCCACAGCGACGCGGCGCGTTCCTACAATCCGATCCTGTGGACCATGCCGATCGAGCTGTATGGCTCCTTCATCGTATTTTCGGTGTGCGCGCTGCTCATGCATCTGAAAAAACGCCTGTTTTTCATTGCCGCCATCCTGCTGTACTTCATCCTGACCAAAAATATCTATTACCTGTCCTTCATCGCCGGCGTATGCATTGCGCTGTGCTATCGCTATCGTGAAAAGGCGATTTTCCGGAAAGCCCGCTTCGTCTTGCCTTTGCTGCTGCTGGCGGCGATTTACTATTCCACTGTCAGCCTGCGCGGACGCGGACTGCCCGTGCCGCAAATCGCCCGCGGCGATTTCCTTTCCATCCTGGCCGCCGCCGGCATCGTGTTCGTTGCCGCCTTTTGCGCGCCTTTCCGCCGCTTTCTGGAAACGCCGCTGTCGCGTTACCTCGGCAGCATTTCATTTCCGATCTACCTGACGCACTTCATCGTGATTTGCTCGTTTTCCAGCGGCATGCTGCTGTACCTGACGATATCCGAATATGGCTATGGCGCGGCCAGCGTGCATTTCAACGTGCTGGCCAGCCTGCTGGCATGTTTCGCCGTCGCCCATCTCTTTCGCCACGTCGAGAATTTCACCATCGTCGTTGCCCGGCGGTTTTCCGACTACATGCAAAGGTAGCGGTAATCGACGAATAGCGACGATCAACGCGTAACGGCAATCAGCGGTAGCGCGATTCGATCAGGTCGATTTCGCGCACCAGCTTGCGCGAGGTGGCGTCGGAAATTCGCGATTGCCGCGCCAGGTTGAAGATATCCTCCCGTTCGGCTTCCAGGGCAGCCAGGCGCAGCGCGCGCTCGACCTGGTCTGCCTTGCGCAGCTGTGCGGCTTCGCGCTCGCCGTCGCCACCGTCGGCCAACCGGTGCTGGTAAAGCGCGATCACGCGGGCGGCAGCCTTTGTGTGGATATCGGCATCGGCGGCATCGCGCGAGAGCTTGCGACGCCCCTTTTCGATGGCGGCGATGGCAACCTTGGCGGCATGCCGGCGCGCCAGGTCTTCTTCCTGCAGCGCCGTGGTTTCCTGCGGCAGTTCCAGCCCTTGCAGCAGGCGCGGCAGGGCGATGCTGGCTGTCACCAGCGTCACCAGGATCACCGCGGTGGCGAGGAAGATCGCCAGATCGCGCGCCGGAAAGGCCGTGCCGTCGGGCAGCATGAGGGGAAGCGACATCACACCGGCCAGCGTAATGGCGCCGCGCACGCCGGCCAGCGAGGTCGCCAGCATCAGCCGCCAGTGCGGCTTAAGCGCCGGCTCGCCGTGCTCCTGCCGGCGGAACAGGGTCAGGCGCAGCGAGGCCCACACCCAGACGAAGCGCAGGATGACCAACCCGAGGCTGATCGCCAGCGCGTAGCCGGCCAGCCATGCCGGCCCCAGGTGTTCGCCTTCCTCGATCGTCAGCATGGCGCCGCGCAAAATGCCGGGTAGCTGCTCGCCCAGCAGCACGAACATGATGCCGTTCAGCGAAAACTGCACGGTGTCCCACACCGCCGCGCGCTGCAGGCGGGTGGTCGCCAGGGCGCGGCCGCTCAATTCGACATAGCTCATGGTGATGCCGGCGGCCACCGCGGCGAGAATGCCGGAAGCGTGCAGCATCTCGGCTGCCAGATAAGCCGCGAAGGGTGTCAGCAGGCTGATCAGGATGGGGGAGCCGGCATCTTCGCCGAAATGGCGCGACAGCCAGCGCTGGGCAAAGCTGATGGCCGCGGTGATGCCGGCGCCGATGCCGAGGCCGGCCAGCGCCACCCACAGGAAGGTCAGCGAGGCGCCGGCCAGCGAAAAGCTGCCGGTCATCGCCGCCGCCACCGCGAAACGGAAACATACCAGGCCGGAGGCGTCGTTGAGCAGCGATTCGCCTTCGAGAATATGCATCAGGCGGCGGGGAATCGGTACGCGCTTGGTGATCGATGACACCGCCACCGGGTCGGTCGGAGAGACGATCGCCGCCAGCGCGAAAGCCACCGGCAGCGGCATCGAAGGGATCATCCAGTGCACCAGCAAGCCGATGCCGATCACGGTAAACACCACCAGGCCCAGCGCCAGGTCGAGGATCATGCCCTTGTCGCGAAACAGGCCATCCTTGGGAATGCGCCAGCCATCAAGGAATAGCAAGGGCGGCAAAAACAGCAGGAAGAAAATGTGCGGGTCGAGTGTCACGCCTTGCTTGAATACCCCGGACACCACGGCGCCCAGCGCAATCTGCACCAGCGGCAGCGGCAGCGAGACCGGCAGCGCACGCACCAGGTAACCGCTGGCGACTACCGCCAGCAGCATTGCCAACACGACTTCGATGGAATCCATTCCTGCTTAATTTATTGCGTTGAATATCTTTTCATTTTACGGGAAGCAACGCACTAGGCTGGGCATATTTGCTGCATTTTTTGTGCATCGAGATGTAATTTTCCTTGAACCGTATTGTTCAGCCCTGCAAGCACTGTCATTTCCGTGGGCTTGGTTGCGCATTCTCCAATTTCCCGCAGGCGGCATGAACTGGCAGACAAGGCATGCCGTCTAAATCTGATTGCAGGATTTCAAAATATTTCCTCATGCCAGTAAGTATTCCTTTCGATCAAGCCAAGGATTTGACTGGAAATGAACAGCCGGAGCAAATGATTCAGGGCAAGGAGCAAAGAACATGACGGCGATAGTGCGGATTGACGATGAAGTCGTGAATGTCGATGATTTCGTCAAGATATTGAAACTGACTGGCCAGTTCCAGGGATTGATCGAACAACTGGTGCGCGACAAGCTGACGGTACGGGCAGCCAAGCGCCAGGGAATCAGCGTGACGCCGGATGATATCCAGGAACGCGCCGACCAGTTCCGCCGCATCCAAGGCCTGCACCGCGCGGCCGACACCAACCAGTATTTCGACGCCATGGGCATCAGCCTGGATGATTTCGAGGAATTCATCACCGACAGCCTGTACCAGGAAAAAATGATGGAACAGGTCTGCAGCGACCGCGCGGTGGAGGAATACTTCCAGCTGCATTCGCCGAAATTCGACAGTATCGAGGTCAGCCACATCGTGCTGGATACCGAGGACAAGGCCAAGGAAATGATTTCTTACCTGCAAGAAGAACCGGACAGCTTTGCCGAGATGGCCCGTGAGCATTCGATTGCCGATACGCGCGAGCATGGCGGCGTCATCGGCAAGGTGCTGCGTGGCTCGCTCAAGACCGATGTCGAAGCCAAGGTCTTCAATGCCGCCGTCGGCGACCTGCTCGGGCCGTTTCCCTCGGCAGACGGCGAATTTCACGAGATTTTCGCGGTCAACGCCAAGCATCCCGCGACCCTGGACGAGGATACCGCCGCCGAGGTGCGCCGCCTGTTGCGGGAAGAATGGCTGCAGGCACGCGCGCAGGAGCACATCGTCGAGACGCATTAGAGGAATGTGCATCAGCCATGGATGCTCCTCCGCCTTCCGCCGCCAACGCCTCATCTCTGGCCGATTTTCTCGGCACCGTCGAGCTGCTGGCGCCGTTTTCGCGCGCCGCGCTGGAACAGCTGGCGGCGCAGGCGCAGGCGCGCTTTTACGCTTTCGGCGACAACGTCTGCAAGACGGGCGAACCGGCCGACGGCCTGTACGTGGTGAAGGCCGGGTCGGTGCGGGTGTTTACCGAGGAACGCGGCAAGGAAAGCAGCCTGGGCGTGCGCAAGACCGGCGAAGTGTTTGCCGAGCTGGCCATGCTGCGCGAGCACCGGCACGAATTTTCGGTGCGCGCCTCCGGCAAGACCGAACTCCTGTTCATTCCGCGCGCGGCGATTGCGCCCTTGCTGGCGGAGAACCCGAAAGCGCAGGAGTTCATCGCCAGTTATGTGGCGATCAGCTCGGCCGGCGGCGTGGTGGCGCGCCTGTTCGATTTGAAAGGCAAGGTCGACCGCAAGGAGCTGGAGGAATTCGTTCGCAGCGTCGGCGTCAAGCGCATCGCCGCCGGCCGCGAAATCCTCAAGCAGGATTCCCGCGAAGACCGCCGCCTGTACGTGATACGCCACGGCCAGGTCAGGATGGTGCGCAGCGAGGGCGGTGACGACTATAACCTGGCGACCCTGGGGCCGGGCGATATCTTCGGCGAAAAGGCTTGCCTGATGCGGCAGGAACAGATGGCCACCGTCAGCGCGCTTAGCGACGCTACGCTGCTGGTCATCCCGGAAAAAACCGTGCACCTGATCCTCGAGCGCAATCCCAAGCTGCGCGAAGTGCTGGAAGAGCGCATGCGCCAGATCGAGCGCGAACTGGAGCGGCAAAAGAAACTCGCCGAGCGCAGGAAGCGCCCGGTCGTGCTGGATCTGAAGTCGAAGCCGGAGTTCGGCGAAAAGCTCATCCGCCGCTTTGCCTGGGTCGAGCAGGCCGAGGAAATGGATTGCGGTGCCGCCTGCCTGGCGATGATCTGCAAGCATTACGGCATCTCCATGACCTTGGGCAAGCTGCGCGAGCTGGCCAATGTCACCACGCAGGGCGCCACCCTGGACAGCCTGGCGCGCGCCGGCGAATCGCTCGGCTTTACCACGCGCGGCGTGCAATGTACCTTCGATGCGCTGCAGGGCTTCGAGCTGCCTTTCATCATCCACTGGGAAGGCTACCACTACGTGGTGGTGTATGGCATCTCGAAAGAGCAGGTCTGGCTGGCCGACCCGGCGGTGGGATTCAGGAAGCTCTCCGTGGCCGAGTTCGAGCGCGGCTGGAGCGGCACTTGCCTGCTGTTTACGCCCGGGCAAAACATGGTGCAGCTGGCGGCGTCGCGCTCGCCCTGGGTGCGTTTCGTTGGCTACCTGCAGCCTTACCGCAAGATTCTCGCGCACCTGTTCCTGGCGACCTTCGTGATCCAGGTGCTCGGGCTGGTGCCGCCCATCATCATCCAGAACATCCTGGATGGCGTGATCGTGCACCAGAATGTCAGCCTGCTGCATCTGCTGATTATCGGCCTGATCATCTCCAACCTGTTTACCCAGGTGATGACCACGATTCGCGCTTTCCTCGCCAATTTCATGGTGCGCAACATGGATTTCGCCATGATGTCGCACTTCTTCAAGCATGCGATGTCGCTGCCGTTTTCCTTTTTCGCCAAGCGCAAGACCGGCGACATTCTGGCGCGCTTTCAGGAAAACCAGACCATCCGCGCCTTTCTCACCGAATCGACGGTGACCACGGTGTTGAACCTGCTGATGGTGTTTATCTATTTCACCATCATGTTTTTCTATAACGTCAAAATGACGCTGCTGTTGATTGCCTTCGTCATCCCGATCATTGTGCTGACGGTGCTGGTGACGCCGCGCCTGAAGAATTACGCGCGGGAAGTGTTCAATGTCTCGACCGATGCCCAATCCTTTCTGATGGAAGCACTGGGCGGTGTGGAAACCGTCAAGGGCATGGGCATCGAACGGCCGGTGCGGCTGAAGTGGGAGCGCAAGTATGCCAAGGCGCTGGACGTGCAATACCGCGCGCAAACTTTCCATATTTTCGTCTCGCTGATCGGTCAGATCCTCAATGCCGCCACCACCATCGCTATCCTGTGGATGGGAGCGAGCCTGGTGCTGGCGCGCGAATTGACCATTGGCCAGCTGATTGCCTTCAATGCCCTGATGGGCAGCGTGCTGGCGCCGCTGATGGGCCTGGTCAGCCTGTGGAGCCAGTTGAATGATGCCGGCGTGGCCATGGAACGCCTGGGCGACGTGCTCGACATGGAGCCGGAACAGAAGCCGGAAGACTTGCCTTCCAGGGTGTTGCTGCCTGACCTGCAGGGAGAAATCCATTTGGAGGGCATCTACTTCCGCTACGGCGGCGATGAAACGGCTTATGTGCTGGAAAACATCAACCTGGACATCAAGCCCGGTGAACTGGTCGCCATCGTCGGCCGCAGCGGTTCCGGCAAGACCACCCTGGCCAAGCTGCTGGTGGGTTTTTATCCCCCCACCGAGGGCAAGATGACGGTGGATGGCTATGACATGAGCCTGATCGACAAGGAGTATTACCGCGCCCAGGTCGGTTATGTCATGCAGAGCAACCTGCTGTTTTCCGGCACGGTGGCGGAAAACATCGCCAGCGGCGACGACAGCCCGGACCGCCGCCGCATCGAGGAAGTGGCGAAGATGGCGGATGCCCATGCCTTCATCAGCAAGCTGCCGCTGCGCTACGAACAGGTGGTCGGCGAGCGCGGGGTCGGCCTGTCGGGCGGGCAGATCCAGCGCCTGTGCATCGCCCGCGCGCTCTATCACGATCCGCGCCTGTTGATCTTCGATGAGGCGACTTCGGCGCTGGACACGCAATCCGAGAGCAACATCATCGGCAACATGAGCGAGATCCTGAAAGGGCGCACCGCCGTCATCATTGCGCACCGCCTCTCCACCATCATGCGCGCCGACAAGATCTTGGTCCTGTACGAGGGCGGCGTGGTCGAGCAGGGGCGGCACGAGGAACTGGTGGAAAGGAAGGGCATGTATTACCAGCTGGTGCAAAAACAATTGAGCGCGGGATAATTTTTTCGGATCGCCGATCAAACAGCGGGGCGCAGGGGTGTGCCCGGGACAGGTCATTCAAGCCATGAAAATACTCGACCAGGAAGTGCAGGGCGGTTCAGCGCTGTCCTACGCCGGCTTGCTGGAAAAAATCGAAATACTGCGTTCCCGCTTGCGCTGGGCGTCGAAGCTGGACCGGCCCGAAATCGAAAAACTGCTGCGGCAGGCGAACGGCCTGCGCGACGAAGTCATGCAGCTCTCGCACAAGGAACGCTTCGTGCAGGCGGCCAGCAGCGAGGGCGCGCGCATCGTGCAGTCGCCGGGCGAGCGGCGCCGCGCGCTGCTGGCGCGCAGTTTCGTCTTCGAAGGCACCTTCGGCGACAATCCGCGCCTGCTGGATGCGCTGGAAGTGGCGGAAAAGGCGGCGCCCACCGACTTGCCGGTATTGATCGATGGCGAATCCGGTACCGGCAAGGAATTGATGGCCAAAGTCATCCATGCCAACGGCTCGCGCGCCGACAAGCCTTACATCTCGGTCAATTGCGGGGCGATTCCGGAAAACCTGCTGGAATCGGAACTGTTCGGCCACAAGAAAGGCGCCTTTACCGGCGCATCCAACGACCGCAAGGGCAAGTTCGAAAGCGCGCACCGTGGCACCATCTTCCTGGATGAAATCGGCGAATTGCCCTTGCCCGGACAGGTCAAGCTCCTGCGCGTGCTGCAGTCGCAGGAAATCCAGCGCGTCGGCGCCGACGAAGCGATTTCGGTGGATGCGCGGATCGTTGCCGCCACCAACAAGAATTTGCGCAAGCTGTGCGAAGAGGGCAGTTTTCGCGAAGACCTGTTCTACCGACTGAGCGTGATCCACGTCAGCCTGCCGCCGCTACGCGAGCGCAAGGATGAAATCCCGCTGCTGTTTTCCTATTTTTGCGATGAAGCCGCCGAAGCCCTCAAGCGCCGGCCGGTGAAAATGACGCCGCGCTTGCGCGACTTCATGCTGAATTATCCCTACCCCGGTAATATCCGCGAATTGCGCAACCTGATTTACCGGATTTCCTGCCTTGCGGGGGAGTCGGCCGGCATCGAACATTTACCGGAGGACATACGCCCGCGCCCGCAAACTCTCAGCGAAGCGCCGGCGGCAGATGGGGGTGCGGCCGCTGCCGCAATCCTGGCGAATTCGAATTCGGCCGTGTCGCTCAGCGATGCCAAGCGCGCGGCCAGCGACGAGGCCGAACGCGCCTTTCTGGAACGGGGCTTGCGCGAAGTTGGCGGCACGGTTTCCGAGCTGGCCAGGCGCTGCGACATGAATCGCTCGCACTTGCAAATGCTGCTGAAGAAGCATGGCATTCATTCCAAGGATTTCCGGCACAGGGAAGCGCCGCCGCAGGAAGAGCGCCGAGTTTGATGGCAGCGTGCAATGTTGGTATGCCACCTATTTCATGGGGAAGCCGGACTTTGCCAGTTCTCCATACTTCTCTTCTAGATATTCATCGAGATTCAATTCATGCAATTGCGCCGGATAGCGCTCGGTCAGGGCAAACCACTTGCGTAAGCGTGCCGTCATTTTTTCCTGCGGCGATCCGGTGGTGATGCTGCTGTAGGCAAGCAGCGCAAGGTAGTAGCGCATGACATTGCGTTCCAGAGAACCGCGCTCGCCGCCAACGTAAACAGGTTTGCCCTCCGGGCTGCGACCGGTTATGGTGAAGCCGATCTTCGCGCGACCCGCCGTCGCCAGGTACAGGTCCATCGCCATTTTTGCCATGGCGCCATAGCCATAGGAATAGCCCATGTGTACGAAGGAGCGTTTGTCGCCGATCGGCATCGCTTCAACCAAGATACGGTAATCACGCGTTCCCAGCGGACCTTTCGGGGCGCGCATGGTCGCGCGGAAGTATGCCGGACCGGCAGCTTCGATACGCAGGGCATAGGTGACGTGATACAGCTCGCCCGATGTCAGCGCGCGCTTGGGGCCAAGCGCCAGGGTAACCGTTTCATTTCCCGCGCCGCCGGCAGGATGGCATGCGCGCACGTTCAGATGCAGGAGCAGCAATTCGCACACCGTGGCGGCGGACTTGAATGCCGCTGTCACTTCAGCGAACGGATTGGCGACTTCGGCATGGATGTCGCCTTCAACCCGCTTGTTCTCCTGGCGCGAGCTCAGGTGTAAAGGCTCATGGAAGGGATTGCTGCGCAGCTGCGGCTGCAATTCGATGCGTTTGGCCTGCAGTGCTGCCGCGGCATTTGCCGGAGTTTCCTGCCCTTGAACTGGCAGGCATTGAATGGACAAGGTCAGGGCGATTCCCACAAATGCTTTACGGAAGTAAAGCTGGAGGCTAGCGTGTCGCTCTCGACAAGTGCGTTCTGTGCCGGGATTCATAGAGCAATCATCGTAGTTACATCCGATTAGCAAAGTGTTGAGGCGCGTCATGTGCGAACGTCTTGCGGATGCTTCTGGACGTGCAGCGCTAGCGCCGCTTGTTTTGTCTCCATAACGTCATACACTGCATAAGCGGGAAAATTTCATAAGGGGGACGGCGGAGCGCTAGCAAAATGCTGAGGACGTAATGTCTGAAAGCCCGGGGATGAGGAGTGGGACTGCGGGAACCGCGTCCGTTCACGAACAACACGCAGGTTTTTCAACCTGGCAGTCGTTTATGAATTTCGCCTTGTAACAGGATAGCTCCATAAAGCAAGCGTGTCGGAGGATAAAGCCATGTTCGTGAAAGATCGTTTTATCCAGGACTGTGTCGATGCACTCGGCGAAGGGCAGGGTGCAATTCAGGAAGTAGTGGCGGAAGCGGTTGCCGACGGTGCCCGGATATTGCATGAGCTTGGCGAACCGGAACATGCCGGTATTGCACCGATATACAGGTCACCTGAGCTAACCATCATCAACTTCGTCTGGGCACCCTACATGATTCTCATGCCGCACAATCACCAGATGCCTGCGACGATTGGGATATATTCCGGGAGAGAAGACAATGTTTTTTGGCAGAGAACTGTGGTATCCATTGATGCCGTAGGCGCCAAATCGCTCGGGCCCGGTGAAGTCATTGCGCTCGATCGCAACGTGATTCATTCCGTACTGAATCCGATCGGCAAAATGACATGCGCAATCCATGTCTATGGCGGTGACTTTTTTGCTCCAGAAAAACAGAGAAGCCAATGGGACCACGAGACATTGCTTGAAGAGCCGTGGAATGTCGAGAGAGTGAAAGCGATATTCCAGGAAGCGGAAATCCGATTTAATGCCACAAAAAACTAGGCTGGGAATTTATGCCGGCCGATGCATAAGCCCTTGCCTTGTTTTCGCCAGGCGGAACCGGAAATGCTTCAGGCCCATTTCATTTCCTGCTCCGCCGTCTGGCACTGCTGCTCCCGGTATTACCGCTTCCCGATCTCGCGCAGCACTCCTGCCGCTTCGCGAATGGCGCCAACGGTGTCTTCCCAGCCGATGCAAGCGTCGGTCACGGATTGCCCGTAGACCAGCGCCGCCAGGTCTGCCTGAATCTTTTGCGCGCCTTCGACGAGGTTGGACTCCAGCATCATGCCGACCAGGCCACGGTTGCCATCGCGGATTTGCCGCACGACATCCTGCAGCACGCTGACCTGGCGCTTGTGGTCCTTGTTCGAATTGCCGTGGCTGCAATCGACCACGATGGCGGCCGGCAGGTCGACCTTGTGCAGCATGGCTTCCGCCTGCGCCACGGATTCGGCGCCATAGTTGGGAGCATGGCCGCCGCGCAGGATCAGGTGCGCATGCGGGTTGCCGGCGGTGCGGATGACGGAGCTGCGGCCATCCGCATCGATGCCCAGGAAGGCATGCGGGGTGCGGGCAGATTGCATGGCGTTGATGGCCACGGTCAGGCTGCCGTCGGTGCCGTTTTTCAATCCTACCGGAGTGGAAAGGCCGCTAGCCATTTCGCGGTGGGTCTGCGATTCGGTGGTGCGGGCGCCGATGGCGTTCCAGCTGACCAGGTCGCCCAGATATTGCGGCATCATCGGGTCCAGCGCTTCGGTGCCGATGGGCAGGCCCATTTCACTAATGTCACGCAAGAGATTGCGCGCGATACGGATGCCCTTGACCATGTTGAAGGAATCGTCGCGGTCCGGATCATTGATCAAGCCCTTCCAGCCGACCGTGGTGCGCGGTTTCTCGAAATATACCCGCATGACCAGCACCAGCACATCGGCTACTTCCTCTGCCAGTACCTTGAGCCGGCGGGCGTAATCAAGCGCTGCGTCCGGATCGTGGATGGAGCAGGGGCCGACCACGATGAAACGACGCGCGTCTTTCCTGTCCAGGATGTCTTCCAGCGCTGCACGGCCATTCAGAACGGTGGCCAGGGACTTTTTCGTGTGCGGAATGTCAGTCTGGATAGCGGCGGGAGAGGGCAGATTTTCCTGTGACAGGATACGGGCGTTGATAAGTTGCTTCATGGAATTTTATTGGAGATTGCGGCGAAAGGTATTCTAGCGGTTTATGGGAGGGAAAACTGCCACTTGCACGGGATTGTGTTGTTCAAGCCATTGCTAATCCCCAAAAATGCTCAATTGTGCGGAGATTTCCCGACATTATCGCTGACAATGAACAAAAGCCCGCTATGCGGGCTTTTTGCATGGATGGATTCAACCACACTTGGCTTAGCGTGGCGCATACCCCGTGCTGACCGAATTGACCAGTACGCCATCGACATAGACGGACACCGGATCGCCGTCGGGCGTGGTCAGCAAATTATCGGCATTGGCGCGCTGGAATGGCAGTTTCATGCGGCCGCCATGCACGGCTGCCATGGCTTCTTTCTCCAGTTCCTTGCTGAAGGATGACAAGTCCTTGATGATCAGGATTTTCATTGCAATTCTCCTTCTTCGGCATGATGCGGGGCGAGAACAGCATGCATTCCCGCCACCTGGTGCCGATATGTTGCCCAGTTAGCCGAAGTTGATGGTGTTATCGGCCTTCTGGGTCGGCTTGACGTTGGCGGTGATGCCGGACGCAAAGGCGACGTTGTTGCCGTTGTTGACGATGGTCTTTTGATCTTGAGCGATGGCTTGGGTCGCATCGAACGAGAATTCATGCTTGGAGGCGTCGATCGACGTGAACGAAGGCATCCAGCCTTGATAGCCTTTGCTCATGCCGCCGGATACGCCAGCCATGGCTTGACGGTCGAGTTCGGTGGTGCGGGCGAGGTCTTTGATGGTGAGGGATTTCATGGTCATTCTCCTAAAGGTCATTGAGTTGGATTTTGCTGCTTGAGGCAATCTGTTGCGCTCACAGGGTATAGAGCATCGACCGTGCCAGTCCTTGAGAATCCTTGGATTATTTTTGTAAGCCTTTGAAAATAAACGATAAATTTATTCTTTTGCGGCCAGGAAGAGAAAGCGTATGGATTTCCGTTTCGTTCATCTGTCGGGCGCGCTCCAACACCTTTCATGGCGGTGTGCGCTGGTTCGCGACAGTTCATGAAAGCAATGATGTGATTGCTTTGCAAGGCGCTAATTGGCAGCGCCAAATTGGCTATTCGCAGCGCCAAATTGGTTACCCGCAGCGCCAAACTGGCTGAATGAATCGATTTATAAAAGCGTAGTCTTGACGAAGTGGGGATGTGTGCCGCTTTGTCTGCGCTGACGGTGAAGCACTCGCTGGACGCTAATCCGGACCGTTCCGCATGAATGTAAACAAGGCTTGCGGTTTATACGCATCCCGGTCAAAAGAAGATTGCAACGAGGCGATGTGTGGCGGCAGCTTCGAGAGATTTTTTAGCCTGCCATGGCGAATTCGAACGCAAGCCGATTTGCATTGCAGAAAGCAAAACCATCCGGGCAAACCTGTGCTGCCAGGAGGGAGGTCGCTGCCGCGGCATCAAGCGTGCTTTCGCCCGCTTGATTGATCATTTTTCTTCCGTCTGCCTGTCGGTGGCTGCGGTAGTGGCGCGCTGGAAAGTATTTTCTGCCGGCGCAGGCGCCGTGCCGACGGCGTTGCCTTTATCCTTGTTCGGAAAATGCATCCTGCCGTTTTCCGTTTTTCTGTCATCCCTGAATTCGCCTTCCCAGTAGCTGCCATCGGTCCAAATATAGCGGCCATGCCCGTGGCTTTTGCCCCGTACCCAGTCGCCGGTATAGACAATGCCATTCTTGAAGCGGGTAGTGCCCTGGCCGTGCGGCAATCCATTCTTGACATCGCCTTCGTAGCGGCTGCCATCGGGGAAATTGAAGACACCTCTGCCGTTGGGCACGTCATGCGTCCAGTCGCCGTTATAGCGCTGTCCGCTGTTCCAGGTGAATTTTCCCTTGCCTTCCTTGCTGCCCTGTACCAGCGTGCCTTCGAACTGATTACCATTACTCCATGAAACTTTTCCTTTGCCGGAAACCAGCCCCGATTTTTTGTCGACTGAAAAATTTCCCGTCATGGTCTGGTCGGCAAACTTGATGATGCGGCCGGCGGTATCAGCGGCAGATCCGGCGGAGGGCGTGGCATCCTGTGGCTTGAGCGAGGCTTGCGGCGGTATCGATGCTGCGGCGGACTTGCCGCCATCGCTGCCGGCGGACTGGGTGGCGGATTGCGCGGGTGGTTCAGCCGCAGAGATACTCGCCGTTGGGGAGCTTGCTTCTTTGGNNCGATGTCGATGGAGTCAAGGCGGTTGACGACGATGCAGATGGCGCCGATGCTGCCAAAGTCGTTGCTGCCGAAGTTGGGACGGCGGCCGGCACCGTCGTCGGTGCCGGCGGCGTTGCCGCTGCGACGGAGTCCTCATCCTTCCTTGCGCCTGGTTGAGCATCCTGCCGCGCCTGCCGTTGCGGAGTAGCGGCTTCTTCTCCCTGCGCCGGCGTGCTGGCGGACAGTGGTGTTGCCGATGGTGTCGCCGGTGATGGCGCCAATGCTACGGGAGGTTCGGGCGCCGATGCGGCGGGTTTCAGGCTGGCCAGCCGGTCCCGGGCCAGCGCCGCATACCCGCCTCTCGGGTATTTGCGCAAGTATTCCTGGTAAGCGGCGGCGCTGTTGATGGTGGTGGCCTTCGACCACGCGGCTTCTTCCGGCTTGATGCGGGGCGATGCTGCGGCCGATTCCGGCTTGCGCGTTTCGCTAATGGCGGTATCCGGCGGCGAAGCTGGCCTGGGAGTCGCTGCGGCCTGCAGCCGTTCGAGTCTCAGCTTGGCAATAGCGGCATAGCGGCCTTGCGGATATTCTCTCAGATAATCCTCATACTCACTGGCCTGGTTACGCTTGCTGGCCATCTTCCACATGTCGATTTCGGAACGCTGCTGGCTGGACGCAGCCGCTGGCTGCTCCGGCGTTCCGAGAACGCCTGGCGTGCCGGCCGCGGCCGATGAAGAATCCGACGCGCCCGATGATGCCGTGCCGGCGGATGCGTCGGCTGTCGGCGGTGAAGCGGGCGGGATCGACTGCGCAGATGATTGCTCCGATGGTTGCGCAGATGATTGCGCGGATGATTGCGCGGATGGCGACTGTGGCGTGCCACCGGCCAACGGTTCGCTGCCGCCAGAATCCGAGTCGATCGCCTGTTCGCTCAGGCCATCCCAGCTGTGATTGGTCCCCAGGTAGATGCCCGAGCCAATGCCGGCGGCAAACAGCAACGCCAGCACCAGCCATCCCTTTCCGTCACGTCGGCGCGGGAAGGTCGTGTCCTGCTCGTGAAGGTGCGGCGGGACTTTCGGATTCTGCGGATTCTGCGAATTCTGCGGATGGTGCCAGTCGCCGGCCATTTGCGTCACCGACAAAAGCTCCGGCTCCACTCTTCCGGGCGCTTTTGCCTGTGGCGCGGATGCTGGCCGGGATGCTTTTTCTGACAATGGCTTGACGGGCGGCGGCGCCGGCTTTTCGGCTTGTCTGCCTTGCCGGGCATTGGCCGGACCATCTTTTTGCGCAGCCTTGAGTGCGCCACTGTCTGATTGCGCAGCATTGGCTGGCCGGGCTGCATCGCTTGGCTGCGGCGCAACCCGGGTCCCGGCTGCAGGCACGGAGTCGGGTTGCCGCACCGGCGCTGCAATCGCCGTGATGTCATCCGCCGGTCTGACAGGCGGGCCGGCATGCCGCGTAATGTCGGCATCGGTTGCGAACGGAGCAGGCGGAGAAGCTGGCGACGCATTGCCTTTCCCTTCCGCCGGCGCCGCCAGCGGCGCCGTGCGCGCCACCGTGGTCGACCAGTCGGTTCCCGGATAGGGCACGGTGCGCGGCTCCGGCTCCACGATGCCGAGCGCCTGGCGCAGTTCCTCGATTGAATGGAAACGCTGTTCCGGCCTGACGCCCAGCGCCTTGTCGATCGTCGCCAGGAACGCTTCGCTATAGCGGCCCTTGCCGGCTTCGCGCGCCGGCACCAGTTCGTCGTGCACCATGCGCGCCACCGAAGGCGGCGGCGCCTTGCCGGTGATGAGGTAGTACACCACGGCCGCCAGCGCGTAAATGTCGGTCCAGGCGCCCTGACGCAAGCCGGCGATGTCGGCATATTGCTCGATCGGCGCGAAACCCGGCTTGAGGATGGCGGTAAAGCATTGCGTCAGGTCGCCGATGACGCGGCGCGCCGCGCCGAAATCGAGCAGCAGCGGCCGGCCATCCTTGAGCAGCAGGATATTGTCGGGAGCAATGTCGCGATGCAGGCAATGGGCACGATGCAGGATATCGATGGCATCGCACAAGTCGGTCAGCAGCATGCGGATCCAGCCTTCGGTCGGCTTGATGTGGCGGGTCTGCAGGGCTTGCTTGAGCGTCATTCCCTCGTAATAGGGCATCACCATGTAGGCGGTGCCGTTGCCTTCCCAGAAGCTGTGCACCTTGACCAGCGCCGGCGAATCGAACTGCGCCAGCATGCGCGCTTCGTTGATGAAGCTTTTCAGGCCGGCCGTGAACGTGTCCATCTTGCTTTGCGAGCGCACGCTGACGGCCATCTTGGTGGTGCGCGTGGCTAGCCCCGAAGGCATGTATTCCTTCAGCGCGACTTGCCGCTCCAGCGAATGGTCGTAAGCCAGGTAGACGATGCCGAAGCCGCCTTCGCCGATCAGTCCCTTGATTTCGAATTCGCCCAGATGCGTCCCGATCGGCAAGACATTCAGGCCGAAATCCCCTTCGCCTTGCGAGGACGGCTTGAGCATCAATCTGCGGGTGCGCACGGCGGTTTGCGCGCTTTTCTGATTCCGGTTCATCATGGGGTTTGCTCATCGTGTATATGCCGGTGTGGAAAACCCATCCGGCACTGTCGCAAGCACAGCAGAGCAAACCCAAGCATCTTCAATGCCAGGCGCGGCCAGCTGCAACCTGCAAACCTCATTTCATCATCGCTGGGCCGCGCGAAGACAGGTTGATTTGCATCGCAATTGCAGGAAATTTTCCCCGTCCGTCGGTGCGAATACAACAAGCCTGTTGGAGAGCTGAACGCCATGCTGTCACAGTGCCGGATTGAGCAGGGTTTTCTCGGGGCTGAACAGGTCTTCGGCACGCACCACCACGGCGGAAATGTTGTCGCGTCCGCCACCATGCAAGGCCAGCGCAATCAAGGCTTCCGCCGCCTGCCGGCAGTTGCCGCAGACGAGGGCGTCGCACATTTCCTGTTCGCTGACTTCATTGCTGACGCCATCGCTGCAGAGCAGGAACATGTCGCCATCGCGGGCTTCGATACTGTCTTCATCCAGTTCCAGCGTATCGGCGGCGCCGACCGCGCGCGTGATGAGGTTGCGCGCCGGGTGATGCAAGGCATCTTCCGCGCTGAGTTGTCCGCTGGACCTGAGTTCCTCGACCTGACTGTGGTCGCGGCTCAGCTGGCGCAACAAGCCATCGCGGTACAGATAAAGCCGGCTGTCGCCCGCCCACAGGAAGCTACAGCGCTCGCCGCAGGCAAGCAGGACCACCACGGTGCTGCCGATGATATACGCATCGCGCATGGCGGCTTCGGTTCGCAGTTGCGTGTTGACCGCCTGCAGCCGGCGGCGCGCCTCGGCGGTGAAGCTGTCCAGACCGTCGATGGCGGGCATTGTGGCCAGAGCATCCACTACCATGCGGCTGGCGACATCGCCACGAGCATGTCCGCCCATGCCGTCGGCCACTGCCCACAGGTTTCGCTCGGCCTGTTCCAGGCAGGAATCCTCATTCACCTGACGCACCAGGCCGACATGCGACATGGCAGCCGAAGTCCAGCGGAACCGGGTTTCACAAATCATGCCGTACTCTGCGCGGTGAATGGATGAGCTTTGAAGATTTCCTTGCTGCGATCGCTATGCCTGCTTCTGGTTGCCGCCAGCCTGGTCAAGTCCCACGCTGATATTGCTGTTGGCACCGGAGTTGTTGACCTCGACCGTCTGGAACTGGTTGACCATCTGGTCGGCGTAATTGTTGACCTGGTAAACATTGACGACCGTGCCGAAGCTGCCCGAACTGGTGGTGTGCGGCCTGATCCAGCCATACACCCAGGGGGCGCCACCGCCCTTGATGCCATTCATCGCTTTTCGGTCCAGTTCACGGCTGGCACGCAAGTCCTTGATCGTGAGGGAAGCCATCATGGTTCTCCAAAAATTCGTGCCAATGGTTCTTTGAACGTCGTAAATCGATGCCCGGTCCCGTGGCCTCAGACTTTTGCGACGGCCTGGGCGAACTGGGCGGGCTGAACATCAAAACTGAGCGGGCCGAAACCGGCGCCGATGACACCCACATTATTCAATGCATTGACTTCGACATTCTGAAACTGATTAATGTTCTGGCTGATACCGATGTTCACGTTGGCGACCGGGCCGAGCCCACGTAGCCAGGAATTGCCGCCGCGTACAGCACGCAGAGCCTGGCGATCGAGTTCACGGTTGTGTGCCAGATTGCGGATGGATAGGGTAGACATGAGGATTCTCCTGGATATGAAGCATAGGCGATGGCGGCGCTGCCGCCACCGCATGCAAGGACCGATCAGCCGAAGTTGATGGTGTTGTCGGCCTTTTGAGTCGGCTTGACGTTGGCGGTAATGCCGTGCACGAAGGCAGCGTTGTTGCCGTTGTTGACGACAGTCTTTTGATCCTGGCTGATCAGCTGGGTCGCGTCGAACGAAAAGTCATGCGAGGACTTGTCCACCGAGGTCACCGAATAAGGCATCCAGCCCTGGTAGCCTTTGCTCATGCCGCCGGATACGCCAGCCATGGCTTGACGGTCGAGTTCGGTGGTGCGGGCGAGGTCTTTGATGGTGAGGGATTTCATGTTCATTCTCCTAAAGGTCATTGAGTTGGGATTTACTGCTTGAGGCAATCTGTTGCGCTCACAGGGTATAGAGCATCGACCGTGCCAGCACCCTCCGGATATCCAAATTATTTTTCAACTCATTGAAATCAAAGGGAAACATTATGATTTTCCTGGGAATTTCAGATTATCAAGTCTGCTGCGGCAACAGCATGTGACGTGCTGCACCCAACACACGCATGGATCATGTTGGATAAATCCCGACATGCAGGTGAATCGATGGGAACAAGAGAGCGCCAAGGCAAGAGCGCACTAAGGCAAGAGCACGTTCAGGGAAAGGGTAGCCAGAAAAAGCGCTCAGAAAGGAAAAGCAGGGATGGGCAGGGCGTGTCAGGTAAGTCTCTTCCATGACAACAGGCTGCAATAACGCAAATACCCGAGCCGCCTATGGCCCGGGTAGCAAAAAAGTGTTGAAAAAGCCGCTGCTGGTGCTGGCGCTCTCTCTATTTGCGTGGCTTGCTCGAGGTGAAGGAAATTCGCCCGAAGCCGGCGGGATAATTGACGAGCCTGAATTCTGAAACCGCTTTGACCTCGATCGGGATTGAATAGCCGCCGCGGCGAGCACCGCCAGCAATGGCCAGCATGGCCTTGCGGTCGAGATCAGTGTTTTCGGTAAGATCTTTGATATTGATTGTCGACATGATGAGTGTTCCAGGTTGAATGGCAATGGATAAAAATTGCGTATTCAGTAAGCAAAATTAGATGCGTTGATGCTTTTCGAGTTCGCGCCGATGCGTGCTGAACCAATCGGCAATGCGAAAAAGCAGCCAGGATGCCATCCTGGCTGCTGCGGGGAAGCAAGCAATGTCGTCCGTTACAGCACTGCTACCGCGCTGGCGAATTGCTTGGGATTCGCTTCCAGTTTGAGCGGGCCGAAACCGGCGCCGATCACACCCACATTGTTCAAAGCATTCACCTCGACATTCTGCAACTGGTTGATGTTCTGGCTGATGCCGATGTTCACATTGGCGACAGGACCCAGTCCTTTCAGCCATGAATTACCGCCGCGTACGGCTGCCATGCTTTTGTGATCAAGCTCCCGGCTTTGCGCCAGATTTTGGATCGTAATGGTAGACATGCTTGTTCTCCTGTATGAAACGTTTTCGATCAGCCGAAGTTGATGGTGTTGTGGGCTTTTTGGGTCGGCTTGACGTTGGCCGTGATGTCCGACGCAAAGGCGACATTGTTGCCGTTGTTGACGACAGTCTTTTGGTCCTGGCTGATCAACTGGGTCGCATCGAAAGAAAAGCTCTCTTTGGAAGCATCGAGTGAAAATGCCGAGTAGGGCATCATGCCTTTGTAGTCCTTGGTGCCGCCGCCGGATACGCCAGCCATGGCGTGACGGTCGAGTTCGGTGGTGCGGGCGAGGTCTTTGATGGTGAGGGATTTCATGGTCATTCTCCTAAAGGTCATTGAGTTGGGATTTACTGCTTGAGGCAATCTGTTGCGCTCACAGGGTATAGAGCATCGACCGTGCCAGGCGTGTTTTCTTTTGAGCTCTGTTATGTAAGTATTTGAAAAATAGAGAGAATAATTTTTTGAAACGTGATATTCCTGCATTTAGGCAAGATTTTGGATAAAGCGAGTGTCTGTCTGCATCAAACATGAATCGACATGTGTTTGGCAAAACCCACCATGTTCCTTAAAGACACGATGCTTCTGGCGAAATGCAATATTTCAAGCCGCAAAACCGCATGAATTTACCCGGCTTGGCCGTGTCAGAGTCAGGAAATCCAGTCGGTGCAAAGCCTGGCGAAAATTCGATTGGGAATGCGGATGTGAACTTGTTGCCTGACGACGCGATTCGCTGCAACCGCAAAACGCCACGCGCCCAGCGCAGATATGTGCAATGTGCATCGGCAGGATTTTCAAGCTAGCTCAATGATGGAACGCAAGCACCAGCGTACGATGATCTGCGGTGTGCCCGGGCGCCTGGCGCGAATACGTCTTGCCGGCGATTCCGATCCGCGGGAGGCCCGACGCCGGTCTCGACGATGACACGGAAAACCAATGGCTAATCTTGCGGATGCGATTCGTAGCTTCTATGGCAGCGGCCTGTCGCACCAAGAGTTTTTTGCCCGGGTTGAACGCGCATTGGAAAACGAACATGCCAGTCCGGCGCGCCTGCTGGATATCCTCGGCGAAGAAAACGCCCGGGTGCCGCTGCCGCCCGATGTCTATGCCGAGCTGAAGGAGCGCATCGAACGACGGGCCGAAGCCACGCAGGCATTTGGTGGTGAGGAAACCAGGGTGCAGACCCGCCCCGGCGAGCAGCGCTGGACGCAGCCTCCGGGTGTGCTGGCGGACAACGACGACACTGGCGCTGGAGCCGGCCCGGATCCCGACCGCATGAAAGGCGTCGGCGACACCCTCAATGGCCGCTTCGTGCTGGAAGAATGCATCGGCTTCGGCGGCATGGGAACCGTGTACAAGGCGCTCGACCTGCGCAAGCTCGAAGCCTCGGACCGCAAGCCCTATATCGCCATCAAGGTCCTGAACGTCCAGTTCCGCGGTCACCCCAAGTCGCTCATCGCCTTGCAGCGCGAAGCCCGCAAGGCGCAGATGCTGGCCCATCCGAACATCGTCACCGTATACGATTTCGACCGTGATGGCCCGATGGTCTACCTGACCATGGAATACCTGGTGGGCAAACCACTCAGCCAGATCCTGCGCGCCCCTGGATTCAGCGGATTGCCCTTCCCGCAAGCGCTGCGCATCGTCATCGGCATCTGCCGCGCGCTGGCGTATGCCCATGAACGCGGTTTCGTCCATTGCGACCTCAAGCCGGCCAATGTCTTCCTGCTGGACAATGGCGAAGTCAAGGTGATCGATTTCGGCATTGCGCGGGTTTTCCACAAGACCGAGGAAGATTCCGAAGCCACCGTATTCGATGCCGGCAGCCTCGGCGGACTGACACCCGCCTACGCCAGCCCGGAAATGATCGAGCACCTCGACCCCGATCCGCGCGACGATATCTATGGTCTGGCTTGTATCACCTATGAGTTATTGACCGGCAAGCACCCCTTCGACCGCATGTCTGCCAGCCAGGCGCGCAGCGCCGGCATGCGGCCAGCGCGCCCTCCCAAGCTGGGCATCCGGCAATGGCGCGCGCTCAAGGCGGCGCTTGCCTTCGAGCGCGCCGGCCGCACGCCGGCCGTGATGGAGTTTCTGCGCGAATTCAGCGGCGAAAACAGCAAGCCCGTGTACGCAGCGCTGGCGGCCTCGGGCTTGACGCTGCTGGTGCTGACCGTTGCCGGCCTCGGCTATTATCTGGCCTCGCGCCCCGACACCGCTGCATCCAGCGGTGCCTCCACAGAGTCGGCTGAGCAGTCGTCTGCGCCGGAAGAGACGACCGCCACCGCGCCGCCGCAAGCCGCGGCAACCCAGCCCACCACCACACAGGCGCCGGTGCCGGTGCTGAGCCTTGCCGCAGTGACGCCGGTGCTGGCGCAGGTGCCTTGTTCGGCCCTGATGGCGACCCTGGATGACGGCGAACTGGAGGTCCGCGGCTTTCTTGGCCGGCGTGTCGGCACGCCGCAACTGAAGAAAATGTTGAGTGCCATTCCTGGCGCAAAATCGATCGATATCGATGCGGAGCCGGTGGCGGATGCCGACTGTCCCGTGGTCGAAACCTTCGCACCTTACTGGAAACGCAACCAGGAAGCCGGCCGCACGGCAGTGATTCGCACCCGCGGCCGCAACGGCACCTTGACAGAAGGAGAGTCCCTGATCGTCGATATCAAGACGCCGGCATATCCTACTTACGCCTATGTCGATTATTTCGTGCTCGACGGCAGCGTCGCCCACCTGGTGCCGAATCTGCGCTCGCGTGCCCATCAGGCGCCCGCCAACCATGAGGCTGCCATCGGCAGTCTTGGCAACTGGGTGATTGCCGCACCTTTCGGCAGCGAGCTGATCGTGCTCCTGCTGACGCCGGCGCCGCTGTTCGACCCTGTTCGTCCAGAAGTCGAATCGCGCGCGCAATATCTGCAACTGCTGCGCAAGCAATTGGCGCAGATGGCGGACAAGCCCGGCGCCGAGCGCATTGTCGCCGATTTCGTCCAGATCACTACCAGGCCGCGCAAACGCTGAAGTTAATTATTTGAGGTCGCGCGCCACGCGGAAGCCATTCTGGTTCTGGCGAACGCTGGCATCGTATTTGAAGCGGGTGGCCGACATCATGTAGGCAGCGCCGTCACGCCAGGAACCGCCGCGTATGACCCGTACCCGGCAATTGGCATCATCCCATGCACTGCCGTCGGCCGGAGCGCCCTTGTAAGAGTTGTGCCAGCAGTCGGCCACCCATTCCCACACGCTGCCGTTCATGTCATGCAGTTTGTAGGGATTGGCAGTGAAGGAGCCCGTCTTGGCCGGCGCATCCTGGCTCCATGGCTGACCGCACTCCTTGCAGTTGGCGGTGCCGGCACGCATTTGCTGGCCCCACCAGTAACGTGTGGCAGTGCCGCCGCGGGCGGCATATTCCCATTCCGCCTCGGTCGGCAGGCGGTAAGGTTTGCCGCTGACCTTGCTGAGCCATTTTACGTATTGCTGCGCATCGTCCCAGCTGACATCCCGCATCGGTGCTTCCTTGGCGGTGCCGTTGCTGCCGGGGATGCGCGCGCAGCCGGCGGCATCGGCGCAGGCATTCCATTGTTCGACCGTGACCTCGAACTTGCCTATGGCGTACGGATTGGGAATCGTCACCCGGTGCGCCGGGCGTTCCGAAATGTCTTCCGTATTGCTGCCCATGACAAAGCTGCCTGCCGGCAGCGAAATCAGGGTGGGGCATTCCTTGCAATCCTTGATTTCAGCAAGGCCCGCAGCAGGTCCGGACGGTTTTTCGTCAGGCGTAATCTGTGGCGCCGCAGCGGCGGGAGACTTGGCGGCGGGCGCCGCAGATTCGGCTGCTTTGGGTGGCGGTGGTTTTGCCGGCGCTGCCGGTGCCGCCGGCGCGGTCGAAGGCGGAGTTTTGGCCTCGGGCGCGGCCGCTTTGGGCGCCGGCGTTTCGGCTTTTGGCTTGGCTGCCTGCAGGCGTGCGATGCGGGCGCGCGCCAAGGCGGCAAAACGGCCCTTGGGATAGGCTTGCAGGTAGGCTTCGTAATCGCCGGGGTCTTTGCTGTCCTTGATGGATTCCCAAAAAGTTAGCTCGTATTGCGCGGCGCTATCTTTCGGCAGCACGCCTGCCAACTGGATGTCGGGCGCTGCCGACGCGGGTGGATGGGCAGTCGGGTCGCTGGCCTGTGAGTTTCGCCCAGGAGGAGCTTCGGCGGCTGTGGCGGATACCTGCGCAAACAAGCTTGCGACAATGCATGCCGCCCTGAGTATTTGCCCCATGCTCGGCCCTTTTGTTGGAAAAATATCTTCCTGCCAATTTATCGTTGAACTATCACGTTCAACACTGTTTATATCAAAGTGTCGGTTGGATGATTTGATAAATTTAGTTTAGCGTAAGTGTCGCTGGCTGCAACGGGGGCTTAATAATTTGCTCTTATTTATGTTACTTGTTCTTTGTTTTGTTATCGCGCGTTCTTTGGTTCGTTGACACCGATATATGCTCGCAAACAGGGATGTTTGCGAATGGATAATGTTTCCTTTCGGTTTGGCTGTCTGTCGGATCAGAATAGGGCAAGCCTGATTTTTCCAGCGGACTTGGCGGGATGATGATCACGAAACGTAATTCGCGCATCACTGGCGCATGATCGCTGGTTCATGTTTTGCTTGTTTTTAAGTTCATTTTCTCAAAAGAGGCGCAGCATGCCGGGAATGTTGAAAATCATCGTTTCCCTTGCTCTGGCCATCGTGGTGCAGACAACTCAGTCTGCGTACGCTGCCGGTGCTCCTTCACCCGAGAATGCCCAGGTCTATTTCATCTGGCCCCACGACGGCACGGTTATCCATGGCGGCAAATTCTGGGTGCGCATGGGCTTGCGCAACATGGGCGTCAGTCCCAAAGGGGTTGACTTGCCGAATACCGGTCATCATCACCTGCTGGTTGATACTGACTTGCCCGCACTGGACCAGCCTATTCCGTCGGATCGCAATCATTTGCATTTCGGCGCGGGCGAGACTGAAGCGCGTATCGAACTGCCGCCTGGAAAACATACCTTGCAACTCCTGCTGGGAGATCGCGACCACAAGCCGCATGATCCTCCCGTGCACTCGAAAAAAATCACGGTGATCGTGCGCTGAACATCCTGACCGGGCGAAAGCTACTCATGTTCTCTATCTCTAAGTTCATTCTCGCGGCAATCCTTGCAACCCTGCTGGGTTCGACTGCCTTGGCTGGCGACACGCCTTCGCCGCCCAATGTCGAACTGTATATCGGCTGGCCCAACAATGGCGAAGTGATTGCCTCCGGCAAGCCTTTTCGCGTCTGGTTCGGCTTGCGCAACATGGGGGTGGCGCCGAAAGATGTGAAATTCGATAACACCGGCCATCACCATCTGCTGATCGATACTGACTTGCCACCAATGGATCAGCCTATTCCGTCGGACCGCAATCATTTGCATTTCGGTGCCGGTGAAACCGAGACCATGATCGAACTCACGCCCGGAAAGCACACGCTGCAATTATTGATGGGCGACGACAAGCACGTACCGCACAAACCACCTGTCTATTCCAGAAAAATCACGATTACCGTCAAGTAAGGTAATGCCTCATCCGAATGCCCACCGCCAGCCTCGTCTCATTGTCTTGCGGAAGCCCTCGGCTGGAACTGGCGTTTTAAGGCAAGGTCGAATCCATGATGGTCCCGCCGCACAAGCAGGATCGGTTCGATACGGGAATACAGAGGGTATGGTGCGGAGATGGATACCACGACACGGACACACAGACAAAGCCCGCAGGACGCGGTGATGGCCTATCTGGAAGTTAGCGGTTCGGGCTCGGTGAAGTCCTCGGTATTTCCCTTGCATGATGAAGTCGTCATCGGTCGCGATCCTCAGGATTCCCTCGATTCCGACAAGTTTCTGTGCATTCCCGAGCATACCGTCAGCCGGCGCCATGCACGCATCATGCGGCGCGGCGACACCTACTTCGTCGAAGACCTGCATTCTTTCAATGGCACTTATGTGCTGGGTAACCGCCTCGCTCCAGGAGCCTGGCAACCCTTGCGCGACGGTGACGAGCTTTCCGTCCCATCGGCCCAGATGGTGTTCCACTCGCTGATCGTGCCGGCACAGGACAACATGCCGACCGTCATCACCAAGATGGTCGACGCCACGCAATATGCGCAAACCCTGCAGCCCAGTCGCGGCGCCACGCAGAGCGACATGCAGCGGCTGGTGCGCAAGCTGCATGCAATGGCGCAAGTCGGCATTGCGCTAGGTGCCGTGACCGACCGCGCCACTCTCACCGAAAAGATCATGAATTTCATCTTCGATCTTTTCCCGCTGGCCGAGCGCGCCTTCATCCTGCTGAAAAAGAGCGAAGGAGAATCCCTGTTGCCAGTGGCGGCGCGGCGGCGCGACGGCACCGTGGAGGATCCCGACCGGGTGCGCATCTCGCATACCATCGTCAACGAAGTCGTCAACAAGAAACAGGCCATCCTGTCGGTTGATACCTTGTCCGACCGCCACTTCGGCACACAGGAGTCCATCATCTCCCAGGCCATCCGCAGTGTCATGTGCGTGCCGCTGCTGCTGGAAGGGGAGTGCCTCGGGTTGATCCAGGTCGACACTTCCTCCGACCCCTATGCCTTCAAGGAACAGGACCTGGAAATGCTCACCGGGGTATGCGCCGAGGCTGCGGTCGCCTTGAAAAACTTCCAGCTGTATTCCGACATCGAGCGCCTGCTGGACGGCTTCGTGCGCGCCTCGGTGCAGGCCATCGAGGAACGCGATCCGGTCACCGCCGGCCATTCCTTCCGCGTGGCCGCCTATGCCGAGCAGTTCGCCGCGGCGGTGGACCGCGCCGACACGCCCGAAATGCGTCACATTGCCTTTACCAAGGACCAGTTGCGCGAGATCCGCTACGCCGCACTGTTGCACGACTTTGGCAAGGTCGGCGTGCGCGAGCACGTGCTACGCAAGGAAAAGAAGCTGCACCATGCCGATATGCGCATGCTGGAGCAGCGCTTTCGCCACGCGCGTGCCTGCCTGGAGCGGCAAGCATGGCGCCGCCTGACCGAACTGCACCTGGAGCGCGGTCTCAGCATGGCGGCTTTCCGTGCCGAGAAGGAACGTATCGAGCACGAGATCATGCAGGAATCGGCTCGCCTCGACGGATTTCTGGAAGCGATACACCGCGCCAACGAACCGGCCATCTCCGCCACTGAAAAGTCGGACGAACTGCGCGATGTGCTGGGCTATGCCTATCCCGGGGATGAAGGACGTGCCGCGCATTTGCTGGGCGAGGATGAATTTCTTGCGCTGAGCATCAGCAAGGGTTGCCTGACGGCGGACGAACGCAAGCAGATCGAAGAGCATGTGGTCGATTCCTACTCCTTCCTGATCCTGATTCCCTGGACCCGTGACCTCGCCGGTGTGCCGTCCATCGCCCACGGCCACCACGAGAAGCTCGACGGTTCCGGCTATCCGATGGGCCTGAAGGGCGAGCAGATCTGCGTGCAGACGCGCATGCTGACCATTTGCGACATCTACGATGCGCTCACCGCCGCGGACCGGCCATACAAGAAGCAGCTGCCGGTGGAGCAGGCGATCGACCTGATGTGGCTCGAATGCCGGGCAGGGCATCTCGATTCCCGCCTGTTCAACGTTTTTGTCGAATCGAAGGCATGGGCGGCGGCATGAAGACGCATCTTTCCCTGGGCCTTTGTGTCGCGCTGCTCACCGCCTGCGCCGATGTCAGCATGCCGGCATACCGGCAGCCGGAAACGCCTGCCAAGGCCGGCTGGTCGCAGTCGCAGCAGCCCGGCGCCGCTGTCACGGCGCCCACCGCCATCTCGCCGGAGTGGTGGAAGGAATTCCGCGACCCGGTCCTGGATGAGCTGGTGGCGCGGGCGATTGCCGGCAACTTCGACGTCAAGGTGCTGGCCGCACGCATCCGGGTGGCCGGCGCCCAGATCGGCGAGGCGCGGGCCGGTGCGCTGCCAACCCTGGAAGCCGGTGCCGGCGCCAGTTTCGAAAAAAGCACCGGGCAGAAATTCACCAAGCAATTCAATCTCGGCACCCAGGTCAACTGGGATATCGACATCTGGGGCAAGGTGGCCAAGGGCGTGCAAGCGCAGGCCGCCGAATACCGCGCCACCGAAGCCGACTGGCGCGCCGGCTACCTGACGCTGGTGTCGGATGTCGCCACAACCTATTTCCAGATCCTGCAGTTCGACGAACAGATAGCCCAGCAGAAGAAAACCCTCGAAAAGAACCGGCAGATACAGAGCACCTTCGAAGCCATGCTGCAGAACGGCCTGATTCCGCAGACGCGGGTATTGCAGCAGCGCGCCGAAATCAACCGCCTCAGCAACGACCTGCTGGAACTGGACCGCCTGCGCAAGATTGCGGGCAATGCCCTGTCGACCCTGCTGGGCGTGCCGGCCGGCGAATTCACTTTGCCCACCGGCCAGCTGCAGCAAAAGGTGCAGTTACCGCCGGTGCCAGCCGGACTGCCGTCGGATCTTCTGAAGCGCCGCCCCGACATTGTCGCCGCCGAATATCGCGTCCTCTCGGCCTACGATCTGATCGGGCAGGCCAAGCTGGCGCAACTGCCTTCCGTGAGTCTGACCGGGCGCGGCGGCACTGCCAGTTTCGCCCTCGGTAACCTGCTCAAATCCTTTACTCTCGGCTTTCTGCCCAGTATCAATTTCCCCATTTTCGACCCCGGCGTGAAAGCACGCATCAAAACCAGCCAGGCGCAAACACAGGTGGTCGAACAGGAATACCGGCGCACCGTCATGGGCAGCTTCGAGGAAGTCGAAAACGCCCTGGTGAACCTGGATTCCCACAAGAAGCAGCGCGCCGAGCTGCAACAGCAGGTCAACAACCTGAACACGGTTGCCACGCAGATCCAGGCGCAGCTGAAAGAAGGGCTGGTGTCGCAACTGGAACTGTTCGAAACCGAGCGTTCGCTGCTGGGCGCGCAGCTGGCCTTGCTGGCCAATCACCAGCAGCTGCTGTCCGATACGGTGACGCTGTACAAGGCCCTCGGCGGAGGCTGGCCGACTGTCGAAGTCGCCGGTGACGCAGGCGGCGGCCGCGCCGCGGACAAGTGAGCGGCAAGCGCATGGCGCAGCCGACCATGGTCACCGACGATGCGCCGCGCGTCGGCATGCCGCTCGGACAAGCCTGCGCCATCGTGCTGCAGCCGGTTTCGCATCCCGACCTGGGCGAGATCCGCATCGACGACAACCTGTTTGCCATCGGCCGCACGGAATCACCCTTCGTTTCCTACCCGCCGCAGGCGGTATCCGACCTGTCGCGGCGCCATGCCAGGATATTTGTCGAATCCGGCGCAGTGTATATCGCCGACCTCGACAGCAAGAACGGCACCACGGTCAACGGCGCCAGCGTGCAGCAGAAAATTACCCGGCTGCACGACGGCGATGAAATCTGCTTCGCCGGCCGGCTGTCTTATCTGGTGCGGCTGCGCCAGACAGAAGGAGCGACCACCCGCAGCGCCCGCCTGGTCAGCCTCACGCTGACCCCGGAACATGGCGAACTCGGCCTGCAACCCATCGTCATTTCCCGATTCCCCTTCCTGATCAGCAAAACCGACGAAGTGTTCGCGCGTTACAAGCAGGACCACCCGCAGCAAGTCAATTACCTGTCGCGGCGCCATGCCCATATTTTCGTCAGGGGCGGCGACCCGTTCATCGAAGACCTCGGCAGCACCAACGGGACCTTCGTCAACGGCAAGCGTCTCGATGAGCATGCCGTTCCCTTGCGAGAGGACGACGTGCTGGCCATCGGCGGCCATCATTTCGTCTACAAGGCCAGCCTGCAGAAGGATGCGACGACGCTGGAACCGACCGTGACCCGGCTGGATATGGCACTGCGCAGTGCTGCCGTCGCCGGCGTATCGTCCACTACTGCGGCTGCCACAGGCGACACTGGCGCGGTGGCCGTCTCGGGCGGTCCGGGCGGCGCCGGCGCTGCGGCTGGCGCGGACAATCCTGCGGCGCCTGGCGATACCGACAAGACTACCTTCGTGGCGGCGGCCGGCTCCTTCCTCGACATTTTTTGCGTCGAGCATGCTCAGCGGCAGGAGGACGAGGTCAACAGTGATGCGCAGCAGGCGGGCGCAACTCCGGGCAATGGTACCGATCACCCGCCGGCGGCACAGGCCGGCGCCCGCGCCAAGGTGGCGGTGTTTGCCGCCGAACTGGCGGACGCCTTCAGCGGCGGCGAGCGCCGCCTCGGCCTGGGCGGTAAATGGTGGCGCATTCCGGCGGTGGCCGGAGCACTGCTGCTGGCAGCCGTGCTGGCTTACCTTTCCAGCAGTCCGGAACGCGAATTGCGCGGCATGCTGGCCGATGGCCAGTACACCGAGGCAGCCGATGCAGCCGCCCGTTACCTGGCGCGCGAGCCCGAGCAGACGCAATTGAAGGCGCTCGGCACCGAAGCCCTGCTCAAGGCCAGAGTGCCGCAGTGGCAGGCGCAATTGCGGGCGCGCCAGTTCCAGCGTGCCGATGCCGCCCTGGCCGAGATGCGGCAACTGGCGCGCCACAATGCCGATGCGCAACCGCTTCTCGCTGAACTGCAATGGGTCGGCCAGCTCGAGCAATTCGTGGCGGCGCGCGGCGGAGCCGACCAGCCGGTGCGCGACGATGCCGATGGCGAACGCATCCGCGGCCTGCTGCAGCAATGGGACGACGATACCCTTGGTCACCAGCAGGCTTTCAATACCATTTCATCCTATGTTCCCGAATTCCGCGACCAGTACGCGCAATCGCTGAGCCACGTACGCAAGCTGGCGCTGGTCAGCGGCCAGCAAACAAAAGGAGGGTCCGCCAATGGCGAACAGCAGCAGCCGCCGCCTGAAATCGATCACTGAAGCGCTCGAAGACCATAGCGCCGAAGGCATCGCGATCCTTACCGCGGAACCTTCGCGCTATATCCACGCCGCCGTGCTGGCCATGGCCGGGCTGGTGCTGGTGGCGCTGCTGTGGTCCTTTTTCGGCCACGCCGACGTGATCGTCACCGCGCAGGGCACGCTATGGCCGAAATCGGAAGTGCGGCGCTTCTATGCGCCGATCGATGGCGAACTCGCCAACATCTACATTGCCGAAGGCCAGCCAGTGCTGAAGGGTGACGTCATGGCGCGCCTGAATGCCCGCGGCGCCATCGAAGCCGCCACCAATGCGCTGGATGCCCAGCTCAAGCTGGAATCGGCCGAGCGCGAGTGGCGCGAATTCCCCGAAAAGAAAGCCTTGCTGCAACGCCGTGCCGATGCCCTGAAGGAAGCAGTCGCCGTCGAAGAGCGCCAGCACCAGCAGCGCCTCGCCGAAGGCACCAGCAGACTGTCCCAGGGCCAGCAGGCGCAAGCGCAGGAGGCGCGCGCCAATGTCGATGAAGCGCGCCGCGCACGCGACGCGGCAAGGCTGGAGGCGGAAAAATTCCAGCGCCTGTTTGCGCTGCCTGGCGGCGGCGGGGTGTCGCAGCTGCAGGTGGAAGCCAAGAAGAATGCCTTGCAGGCGGCCGAAAACGCCCTGCGCGTGGCGCAATCCCGGGTCAGCGAACTGGGCGCGCGCCAGAGCCTGGAATCCACGCAAGCCAGGTCGCAGCTGGAAACCAGCGGCCAGCAGCTGACCAGCCTGCGCCTGCAGCAGGAAGCGGCCGAAAGGGAAGTCGCCAACGTCGAGGAAAAGCTGCGCCTGCAGTTGCAGACCGCGCGACTTGTAGCGGATGCGGCCAGGCGCATCCGCTTCGAAAACATCGACAAGGATAATTTCCTGCTGATCATCGCCCCCGTAGATGGCGTCGTTACCGACGTCACTTCCACTCAGCCGGGTGACAAGATCGCGGCCAATGCGCCGCTGGGCGGCATAGCCCCCAAGGGAGCCAAGCCGATCCTGAAAGTCGAGATTGCCGAGCGCGACCGCGCATTCCTGAAGGAGGGGCTGCCGGTCAAGCTCAAGTTCAACGCCTTTCCCTATCAGCGCTACGGCCTGATCAACGGCTCCCTGGAGTATATTTCACCGGCCACCAAGCCTTCGCCGGAAACCAAGCAGCCGGTGTATGAGGGGCGCATCACCCTGGCGCGCGACTATTACGAGGTTGGTGACAGGAAATACCCACTGCGCTATGGCATGACCGCGATTGCCGAAATGGTGGTACGGGAACGCCGCCTGATCGACCTGGCGCTCGATCCGTTCCGCGAAGTGAGCGGATAGGCGCGGTGCCGTCGGCACCGGCCTGCTCAGACGAGGCAATAACCCCGCCACCCGCATTTCCCGGCCATAAGCCGGGACGAGGGGGCGGTTACTTGAGCAAACCTTCTGCCTTCATTGCTTCGCGTACTGCCGGACGGTCAGCGACACGCGCAGCAAATTCCTGGGTCCGGGGCCACTTGTCCAGATTCATCTTCAGGTACTTAGCCCAGCCGAGTATCGTAAACAGATACGCATCCGCGATGGTGTAATGTTTCGCTGCAACATACGGCTGGCTTTCCAGCAAGCTTTCCAGCGTATTTAAACGGCGTTCGATCACGCCCATTTGCACGGGCTTCGCTTCCGGCGTCATGTGCGGATTGAACAGCGCTCCGACCTGCTTGTGGATTTCGCTGGCGACGAAATTCAGCGCAGCCATCTGCTGATAACGTTCGATCGTGCCGAATTGGGCCATCAAGTTGGTTTCAGGCTTCAAGTCCGCAAGATACTGGCAAATCACTCCCACTTCAGTCAGGACTTGTCCATCATCCAGTTCCAGTGCCGGCACGTAGCCTTTCGGATTGATTTTCCAGTAATCGTCGCCGGCAGCGGTTTTCTTGGAGGGAATGTCCACCCGGACCAGCTCAAGTGGAATGCCGACTTCGCAAGCGACAATATGCGGAGCAAGAGAGCAGGCACCAGGCGAGTAGTAAAGTTTCATTAATTTTCCTTTGTGACGAGAGCACTTTATGACAAGAGCAATACGAGGGTACCGCAGCAAGAGGTGTTCTCAAGCTGTTAAAACTCTATCATATGGAAAATATATTTTCTTGGCTGACAATTTCTTATGAATAAATGATTTTCCTCATAGATAACAGCAAGGTTTCCCCTTTAATCTCCAACGGTATGCCCCGCGCCTTTCATGCAATGCAAAACCAGGCGATCAGACATGTTACGCAGTTGTATGTTTCTTTCTTTAAAGGCGTAAACAATTTCTTCTTTTATGTAAGGCTTACTTAATGCTAGTAGGATTTACAAGAGGATCTCTTATTGCTTTCCAGACTTCCCCCTCCTTGCGCGCTCATCCTGGTACAAAACCCCTCTAATTCCGAGAAAAAGCCGGTTTCCATTTGCTGGCATGAGTGATGCGTGATTTATCGTTTCCGGCAGTTTGCCGGCCTTATGTCATTCCAGGAGACGATCATGGCCATTCAGGAAAATCAGCCAAATCAGAATCAGCAGAACCAGGATCAGCAAAGTCAAAGTCAGCAAAACAAAAACATGGGCCAGCAGAGCAGCGCCGGTCAACAGGGTTCGAACAAGCAGCAAAATCAGAATGTTAATCAAGGGCAAAGTGGCACCAGCCAGCAGCAAAGCCCGAGCAAGCAAAACCAGAATCTGAACCAGGGCCAAAGCGGCACCAGCCAGCAGCAAAGCCCCAGCAAGCAGAACCAAAATCTGAACCAAGGCCAGGGCAGCACCCAGCAAAGTCAGAATCAGCAGGACAAGAATCAGTAAAGCCTCAAGATTATTTGCATATTTCGCCGGCCTGGAAACAGGCCGGCTTTCAGCCTCTCCACATCGGGCGGCAGAAACAAGCTGCCCGGTTTCCTTGTGCTATGACCGAAACTGGTCAAGTTCTCTGTTTTAGATGGGAAATAATCGCTTACATGCGGTTGGCGTGTCACGCATCCCGGATGCGTATGGGAACAAAAAGCGATGGCATTCACTGTTTCGCGAGTGGCAAGCCAGCGCTTCGTCTGAAAGGCGCATTACTGGTAGCCGGATCGCAGGACGCGCCGGAGCGATGTCGAAGTGAAGGGAAGCGGCCAATGAGCAAAAATGCCAAAAAGACGCCGGAAATCTATGCGACCCTGGCCGGGAGAATCGATGAGGTCGTCGTGCAGAGAGTATTCAATCAAATGGCCGACGCTGTCTCCGATGGCGTAAAAAGCCTGCACCTGATGATCCAGTCGACAGGAGGCATTATCAATGACGGCATCGCCCTGTACAACTATCTGAGGCGCCTGCCGATGGATATCACCACCTACAACAGCGGGACGGTGCAATCGATCGCGGTAAGTATTTTTCTGGCCGCCAAAAAAAGGAAGGCATCCAGAAGCGCCACCTTCATGATTCACAAGGCAACGTTCTATGCAGGTTCGCCGACCACATCTTTCCAGCTCGGTGCCGCAACACAATCGCTCAAGGTCGACGACGACAGGATCGAGCGCATTCTCAAGGAATGCATCCGGATGCCGGATGAAAAATGGGAGGTACACCGGTTTGTCGACCTCTTCATCACGGCAGATGAAGCGCTCCAGTACGGGCTGATCGATGAAATCGCCGATTTTGCGCCGCCGGCCGGCGCCACGCTGATCAATATCTGAACGCGCGCCAGAATTCGGCAGGGCGGATATATCGGTTTTTCAAGCCTCCATATCCTCAACCCTGTCAGTAATGACTCTTGCCGACAATAACAAGTGGCATGACCTTACTTCCGCAGGATTACCACTTCAAGATATTCGCTCGGCAGCACCAGCGTGCCGTCACCAGAGCAATTGCGGCTTTCCATCAGCGCCAGCAAATCCTGCGTGAAGGCGGCCTGCTGTTGCGCATCAAGAGCGCCATATGTCTTGTTGAGGGGGCCGTAATAGGTGCGGAAAATATCGATCCAGTGTGCCGCAGAACGATAGCGGAATACGAACTCGCGGCGGGCGACACGGATTTCCTCCGCGGTATTGCCGAACAGATCTTCCAGTCTGGCCTTCGTCCCCCACAGCGCTGGCGATTTGACGCCTGGGGCAGGTGGAATATACTTGCCGATCGTCTTGAATACCTGGCCAACGAAACCTTCCGGTGTCCAGTTCGCCATGCCGATCTTGCCGCCCGGCTTGCAGACTCGCGCCAGTTCGCCGGCTGCCCGTTCCTGGTCAGGAGTAAACATGACGCCAAAGGTAGATACAAGCGCATCAAACGACGCATCCGGGAACGGCAGGTTTTCGACATCGGCTTCCTGGAACCGGACCGCAAGTCCTTCCGCCTGTGCACGCGCGCGTCCGGACTCAAGCAGGGAAGGCACATAATCGGTGGACGTAACATCGCACCAACGGCGCGCGGCAGCCAGAGTGGCATTGCCGTTGCCCGCGGCGACATCGAGCACTCGCGATCCGGCGCGCAAGTCGAGCGCTTCGCACAGATTTTCACCGACAATCTGCAGGGTGGTGCCCACGACTGCATAGTCTCCAGTCGACCATGCAGATTTTTGGCGACTTTTGACTGCGGCAAGATCTATCGCAGGAGGTGCCGAGGAAATGACTGTAGACATGATGTTGCTCCTTATTTAGCCGGCATGATGCACGCGGCCTAATGCCTGCGGTACGCCGATGAGTGAGTGTTGAGACGCTCTGCAAAAACAGGCGTCCGTGTAAATATTTCTGCTATTCATGATGATTCTCCTTGAAGGTTTGCACACGACATGCCGAAGATCATCCGTTGCCACTGAGTCCGGCGCCGGCTCCCACATGCAGGAGCTGCCATTATCTGTAGATCGGCTATAGTGAGGAATGCTCAGGCGTCCAGACTTCTTGCGCCGGACGCCACAATTACAAGCTAGTTCATGGATGCCATTTCCGAGGTTCTGCGCGTCGTGCATCTGGGCGGTGCTGTTTACCTCAACGCGGAATTCACCGCGCCCTGGTGTTTGATCGGACAGGCGAATGCGGCGCTTTGCTCGGCATTTCTGCCTCGTTCCGAGCGCGTGGTGTCCTACCATTTGATTACCAAGGGAAGTTGCTGGGCGTACCTGGCAAGTGATTCCGCTTCCGCCATTCAGCTCAACGCGGGTGAATTGCTGGTAGTGCCGCAGGGCGAAAGTCACGTTCTGGGGAGTAGCACGGATCTCCAGCCTGTACCTTCGGCGCCATTGCTGGCGAGTCAGCTGGAAACGGCGCCAAGGCAGGTGATGAAGCTTTCCTACGGCGGCGGTGGCGCGTTAACACGCATCCTCTGCGGTTTTCTGGCCTGCGACGACACATTAAGCAATCCTTTGCTTTCTGCAATGCCGCCTATCTTCAAGGTTGATATGCGCAACGATCCCCGCTCCGCATGGCTCGAATCATCATTGCAATTCGCTGCGGCCGAAACGACGCAGTGGCGGGTCGGCAGTGCCATCGTTCTGGCCAGGTTGTCCGAATTGCTTTTTGTGGAAGCGGTGCGCCGTTGTATCGACGCATTGCCGGCGGACCGTAAAGGCTGGCTGGCCGGCGTGCGTGACCGTTTTGTCGGGCGTGCGCTGTCGATGCTTCATGCACAGCCGAGTCATGCCTGGACGGTCGATGAGCTTGCCCATCAAGTGGGAATATCACGCTCGGCGCTGGCGCAAAGATTTTCCGATCTGCTCGGCCAGCCGCCGATGCAATATCTTGCGCGCTGGCGCTTGCAGATCGCGGCGCAGGAAATCTTGAATGGAGGAAAATCTATCGCTGCCGTGGCGGAGCAGGTTGGTTACGATTCGGAAGCGGCTTTCAACCGGGCATTCAAGCGAGAATTCGGCATGCCGCCTGCGGGCTGGAGAAAAAACCATGCGCATCTATCCGCTGCATATCGTAGATGATGCTTATCGAACTTACCCGTGGCCGTAACACCATTAATGGTGCTGGAGGTCAAAGATATCCCGAACAAAAGGCATGTTCGGGTGTAAGCCGCTAAAGCATTAAGGACATACTGCCTAAACAGATAGCAGATAGCATCTCCTGAAGACCAGATGTTTAACACAAAGAATCATAGTAAAAATAGCGCCTAAAACAGTTCTACCGGATCAAACAGATTCCCATGAATATCAATTGAGCAAGCTTGCAATACTGCGTATTTGCAATAATTGAAATTTCCGGGCCATCGAAACAGATTCGTCAAAACAGGGTAGACGGAATGCTGCAAAAGCCGCATAATGCTGTCTCTTCGCTGCTGACACCGAGTCAACGACAAGGTGGTGGTAACGAAGAATGAGAAGTTTGATTGCGGAAGTTCGTCACACGTTACGTCCTCCAGGCAGCAAATCCCCTCACGACATGCATGTAGCGGGCCTTCTGGTCCGGTCGGCATGTTATGGCAGGCAGCGATGCTTGCGGTGGGAATGCCAGGCAGCTCATTCCGGGAAACCGGTTAAGCCAGGATGCGACGGCGTTGAAAAGAGTTAAAAATTCTTTGAAAACGCAGTTGACGAAACGGATGAAACGCTTCATAATCTCGCCTCTCTGCTGCTGA